>NZ_BONQ01000070.1 GCF_016862795.1 Dactylosporangium siamense
AGTCGTGTGGACGGCCGCGGGGCGACTTCGATCAACGTCGTCGTGATCGAAGGCGCGGAGCGGTCGCTGCGCGGGGGGCGATGCGTGGACGTGATTGTCGGCGGTGGTCTGTGGTATGGCGCCGGATAGCACCCAGGCGTCATCGGCGCTCCCCCGGCTGTCATTCGCCGATGGCTGTGGTGATCGAGGGCGCTGTCTGATCGTCTACTCGGGCGCGTGGTGGTGACGCTTCTGTATGGGGGTGGTGATCGGGCCCGGAGGGTTCGTGGAACCGTTAGGTTCGGTGCTGGTCGTGTGGGTGTGACTCCACTTCGATCTGACCGCGGTGACGTGCGTCTTGTCGTGACCAGTCCATCGCGCGGCCGTCCGGATGGACGGTCGGGGTAGACCCACACCGACACTCACGACGCGGCGCTGGTGGACCAGCTCGGCGCGGTCCTTGCCAAGGTCCAGGTCATTGCGGGCCTGGCCGGGGAACGGCTGCGATGGTTGGTGGAGGGCACCGGCTCGCACGGTTACGACCTCACCTGATACCTACGCGCTGCGGGCCACACCGTGCCGGGGCACCGAACCCGCACCGCGACGGTCAACCTGTTCAGTTCGCTGACTCGTCGGCGCCAGCGATCTCCGCGAACCGCTCCGCGGGCTGAGCACCTTCGCGGGTGGTGGTGATCGAAGGCGTGCCTTGGTCGTGTGGGCGGCCGCGGGCGGCTTCGATCAACGGGGTCGTCATCGAAGCCGCGGAGTCGCACCGACGAGAGACGGCATCTGAACGCCTGAAGGCCGGGGTCGGCGAAGGCATCCGACGGTTCGGCGCTCTCGCGGATCGAAGGCGAGAGTTGGTCGTTCAGGCGTTCCGCTGAGCGTCGACGGCGCAGAACCCGAGCGGAGGAAGGCGGCCGGTTGAACCTGCGGGCGCGGTGCTCCGAATCGGTTGGCTGGGCTTCGTCCCCGCCTGGGCGCGCGGTCCGGGGATCGGGGACAATGGACGAAGACGCGACTGGCGGCACCGGGATGGGACGGACCATCGGGGAGCTCGAGTTGTGAGGGTCGACCGCCTGGGTCCTCACGTCGAGGAGTCTTATGTCCACGACGACTGCTGTTCTCCTGCCCGGTGCTCCCGTGGCCGAGCAGATCCTGGCCGACGTTGCGACCCGGGTCGCGAAACTCCGCGAGCGTGGCGTTGTCCCGTCGCTCGCGACGATTCTCGTCGGCGATGACGATGCGAGCGCGGGGTATATCCGCATCAAACAGCGCCAGGCCGCGGAGCTCGGGTTCGCGTCGCCGCACGAGCACCTGCCCGCCGATGCCACGCAGGACGCCCTGCACGCCGTGATTGACCGGTTCAACGAGGACCCTGGTGTGCACGGGTTGCTCATCCAGTACCCGACGCCGCGGCACATCGACTACGACACGGCGTTGCAGCGCGTCGACCCGGACATGGATGTTGACGGCATGCACCCGCTGAACCTCGGGCGTCTCGCCGCGGGGATGCCCGGACCGCTCCCCTGCACGCCCGCTGGCATCGAGGCGCTCCTCGCGCACTACGAGATTCCGGTGAGCGGTCGGGAGGTCGTGATCCTCGGCCGCGGTGCGACGCTCGGCCGGCCGCTCGCGATGCTGCTGTCGCAGAAGCGCCCGACGGCCAACGCCGCCGTCACCGTGGTGCACACCGGTGTTGCTGACTGGCCGCGGTACACCCAGCGAGCCGACATCCTCATCGCCGCCGCCGGCGTTCCCGGCATCATTCAGCCCGAGCACGTGAAGCCCGGCGCCGTCGTCATCGGCGGCGGTGTCCGCTACGAAGGCCGCCGGCTGCTGCCCGACGTGGATGAGTCCTGTGCCGCCGTCGCGGGCGCCATCACCCCGCGGGTCGGCGGCGTCGGCCCCACCACCGTCGCCATGCTCTTCCGCAACGCGGTCGCGGCCGCCGAGCTCCGTTCCACGTGAAACGTGTGAAGCCTCGCGCCGTACCCGCGACCACGCACGCGCACGCGACCACGCAGGCGCACGCCACCACACACGCCACCGCGAACCTGGGAACGCACGCCACCACCGACGTCGAGCGCCGTTTCACGTGAAACATCGGTCTCGGGCCGCGCATCCGGCGTGGCCCGAGACCTTCTTACGGCGCTCCCCCGAGCCCGGCGGCCCAATGGGCGGGGTGGGCGTGATTTGCTTGAGCGCATGGATGGTGCTGTTCCGCTCGAGGTGTTACCGGCTGCCGAGAAGGTGTTCGGAGATCGGCTCCCGTTGGCTGAGCGGTTCGCTCAGTTGCTCGTCACCGACGGGGTGATCAGAGGGCTGATCGGGCCACGCGAGGCGCCGCGGATCTGGGAACGCCACCTCCTCAACTGCGCCGTCCTCGGCGATCTGATTCAGTCGGACGCCACGGTCGTTGACGTCGGCTCCGGCGCCGGACTGCCCGGTATGGTGCTGGCAGTGGCTCGTCCCGACCTGGTTGTCACGTTGGTCGAGCCGCTCGCACGACGTACCGCGTTCCTTTCCGAAGCGGTGACGGCGCTCGGCCTCGAGCGGACCACAGTGGTCCGCGCGCGGGCCGAGGAGTGCGTCGGGAAGCTTCCCCTCGCCGATGTCGTCACCGCCAGAGCAGTCGCACCACTGGACCGGCTTGCCGGTTGGTGTCTCCCCCTCACCGCCGTTGGTGGGCGACTGCTCGCGCTCAAGGGAGCCTCCGCTGCGGCCGAGATCGCCGAGCATGCGGAGACCCTGAGCCGGCTTGGTGCGGGTGCGGCGTCGGTACGCCTGTGCGGGGACACCGTCCTCGCGGAGCCGACGACGGTCGTCGAGATCGTGCGGGAACGGGAAGTCGCGCAACGCCGGAAGAGCAAGCGCGGGCGGTAAACCGGGGGCGGGCCGAAAGCGTCCCCGGACACGGGGAACGCGGGGGTTCGACGATGGACATCAGAAACTGTGGCAGTGGCTGGCCGATCGCGCCGGCGAAGCGACTCGGCGGACTCCTTCGCCGAGTCGACGGCTTTTTGGTCTTTCTGGGGCCGGGTGAGAGTGACAAGCCCGACGACGCGCCGATGAGCCATAGCTCAGGTCGCCTGTGCGCCGTAGGCTGGCCGCGCGCCGTTCTTGCGTTCCCGGCGCCGGTCACCGCGGCCAATCAAGACTTCGCGTCGGGCGGTGCTCCGGAGGTGGGCACCGCGTCGCTGACGGCCAATAGTGCACATCTTTCCGAGCGGGACGGGACTGACATGGTGCGCGACAGCGGTGATAGCCCGGACTACGGCGATGCCGGCCCTCATGTTTCACGTGAAACACGAGGGCCGGGGACTGATTCGAGAGCAGAGGCGGAGACCCGTAGCGCCGAGGGAATGGAGGGCTGGGGGGTCCGCCCGCCGGCTCGGCCCGTTCCTCAGCCCCGCGCGGAGAACCCGTCCAGCACGACACGCGGCGGCACGGTGGAGTTTCACGTCAGCGGGCAGGTCGATCGCACATCTACCGGTACTGTTTACGGCCGGGGCGGAAAACCGGTCGTGCCCAAAGCCGATTCACAATCCGCTGCAGACGAAGCGAAAGCCGAGACGAGAGCCGACATGAGGTCAGAGCGACGGACCACTCCGTCCCCCCGACCACACCCGTCCGTCGTCACCGCGGATACCGAGGGCGCAATGACTGACGCGTACGTTTCACGTGAAACCGAAGACCCCCCGCTCGCACAGGAGGCCAAGCGCGCCGTGGAGATCCTCAACCCGAGCGGGGAGATCACCATGCCCCGCCCACCACGGCGGCGCACAATGTGCGTGGCGAACCAGAAGGGCGGGGTGGGTAAGACCACCACGGCGGTCAACATCGCCGTCGCCCTGGCGCTGCATGGCAACCGCGTCCTGGTGATCGACCTCGACCCGCAGGGCAATGCCTCCACCGGTCTCAACGTCCCGCACCACTCCGGGGTACCGGACGTCTACGACTGCCTGATCGACGGCGCTCCCCTCGACGCGGTGACCCAACAGGTCGAGGGCATCCCGAACCTGTGGGCCGTCCCGGCGACGATCGACCTCGCCGGCGCCGAGATCGAGCTGGTCTCCGTTGTGGCCCGCGAGTCGCGCCTCAAGCGGGCCATCGAGGCCGGCGGGAGCGACTACGACTACATCTTCATAGACTGCCCGCCGTCGCTCGGACTGCTCACGGTCAACGCGCTCGTCGCCGCGGAGGAGGTGCTGATTCCGATCCAGTGCGAGTACTACGCGCTGGAAGGTGTGCAGGCCCTCACGAACAACATCGAGCTCGTCCGGTCGCACCTGAACCCGAAGCTCGATATCTCCACGGTGCTGCTGACGATGTACGACCGGCGCACCCGACTGGCAGACCTCGTCGAGCAGGACGTGCGGAACCACTTCGGACCCAAGTGCCTGAACGCGGTCATCCCCCGCAACGTGCGGGTGTCCGAGGCGCCGAGCTACAGCCAGTCGGTGATGACGTACGACCCGGGCTCCCGCGGTGCGGTGAGCTACTTCGAGGCGGCGCAGGAAATCGCGCTGCGCGGTGCGCATGACGCGCAGGTGGGAGGAGTGGCATGAAGTCCAACCGACGTGGAGGTCTCGGACGGGGGCTCGGCGCTCTCATCCCCACCGCCGCGCCGGCCGAGACCGCGGCGAGCGGCACCGCCACCGCGCTGGCTACTCCCCCGGCCACGACGGACGCCCCCACGAACGGCGTCGTCGCGGCGCCGGCAGAGCAACTCGCCCCGGTCCCCGGTGCGCGCTTCGCCGAGATCTCAGTGACCTCGATCGTGCCGAACCCGAAGCAGCCGCGGCAGGTCTTCGACGACGAGGCGATCGAGGAGCTGAAGACCTCGATCCAGGAGGTCGGGTTCCTCCAGCCGATCGTCGTCCGTGAGCTTCCGGAGCCCGTGGAGGCCGGCGGCGACGAAGCCGAAGCGGGCGCGACGAAGAAGTACGAACTCGTCATGGGTGAGCGTCGGTGGCGTGCCGCCCAGGCGCTCGGCAAGGACGTCATCCCGGCGATCGTCCGCGAGACGCGCGATGATGCGATGCTCCGCGACGCGCTCCTGGAGAACATCCACCGCGCCAACCTCAACCCGCTGGAAGAGGCGGCGGCGTATCAGCAACTCCTCGAGGAGTTCGGTGCGACGCACGAGGAACTGGCCCGGCGGATCGGCCGGAGCCGACCGCAGATCTCCAACACGATCCGGCTGTTGAACCTGCCCGCGCCCGTCCAGCGTCGGGTCGCGGCGGGTGTGCTGTCCGCCGGGCACGCCCGCGCGCTCCTCGGCCTCGACAACTCCGAGGAGCAGGAGACGCTCGCGCACCGCATCGTCGCCGAAGGGCTGTCGGTCCGGGCCACGGAGGAGATGGTGTCGCTCGCGGTGTCGGAGGGCAGCGCGACGAAGAAGGCTCCGGCACAGCGACGCGCCAAGCCGCACGCGCCGGCGCTGTCGGATCTGGCGGACCGACTCTCGGATCGGTTCGACACCCGGGTCAAGGTCGACATCGGTCAGCGCAAGGGACGGATCACGATCGAGTTCGCGACCGTCGACGATCTGGAGCGCATCGTGGGCATCATCGGCGTCGACCAGAGGGGTCAGCGCGAGCAGTAGGCGCTCGCTGGTCGTACCAAGGCGAAAAAGGCGAATCAGAACGGCCGGACGGTCAAAGTCCGGCCGTTTCGTTTTGCTCTCAGGATGGTTCTGGGCGCACTTTATCCACAGGGGTTATCCACAGGCTCGCCGTTTCACGTGAAACCACGTGGTAGGAGGCCTGAGTGCCTGTGGATGAAGGTCTCGATGGGTGCACTGTCCACAGGGTGCGGACACCGGGGCCGGGTTCGGCTAGGGTCGGCTCGTGCCCGAGACGCCATCGCAGCTGCCCTCGTTTACTTATTGGCCGACGTTCCCGTTCGAGGGTGACCTCCGGGTGAAGCGCCTGCTCGATCCCGTGCCGATCGAGCCGCCGCGGCACGGTGACAATCCGGCCGAGTGCCGGGCATGCGGGGCGCCCGACGAGGCATACATCTGGGTGAGCGACCGGTGGCGGGTTCGCAGTCTCGACCGGCCGACCGGGCTGCCGGCGGTGCTGATCCTCGAGTCGCGGTCGCACCTGGACCTCGGTGACCTGCCGAACATGCTTGCGGCCGAGCTGGGTGTGATGACGGTGCGGCTGGAGCGGGCGATCCGATCGCTCGACGGTGTCGCGCGGGTGCACGTGAACCGGTGGGGCGACGGCGCGGCGCATCTGCACCTGTGGTTCCTGGCGCGACCGTATGGGCGACTGCAGTTGCAGGGCACGTTCCTCGCGCTGTGGGACGACATCCTGCCGCCGATTCCGGAGGGCCAGTGGCGGGAGAACCTGGCGCTGGTCGCCGCGTGGCTGGCGGAGTTCGGTGGCCGGCCGCTCGCCGAGCCGCCGCGGATCAACTGGACGGCGCCGGCACGATTCCGCGAAGAAGCGCGGACGGTCGACCCGGACGCCCCGCTCGGTGACGCGGGGATACACGTGGAACCACCGGAGCCGGCCGCGAGTGACACCGGCACGGACGGCGGCGTCGGCAGCGGTGCGGACAGCCGACCAGCCGAGCCAGCCGTGCAGCCGGCCGCCGTCCCCGCGCCGGCGGAGCCGGTCGTGGCTGAGGCACCCACACTGACCAAGGACACAGCATCCGACACACCCTGACGGCGGCGCATCGCACGATGCGGGTGGGGTGGATGAGCAGCGGCGGCCACGCGGAGTGAGGAACTCTGGTGGGATGACTCCCGTGGCCGATGATGGGTGCGTACCATCAGGACGGTTGACCGAACGTAAGCAGCGCGCGGAGATGGGCCAATGTCGCGACGTCTCGTAAGTCTGACGCTTGACACCCTCGAGGATCTGCCTCGATCGTGCCGCGCCTGTGTCTTCTGGGAGCTTGATCCGGTCGCCGCCGACAGGGCGTGCGCCAACGGCGACCCGGGCCTCGAGAAGGAGGCCTGGGTGTCGCAGACGCTGCTCGAGTGGGGCTCCTGCGGCAAGCTGGTCTACGTCGACGGCATGCCGGCGGGGTTCGTGATGTTCGCTCCCCCGGCGTACGTGCCGCGGTCGATGGCGTTCCCCACGTCGCCGGTCTCCCCCGACGCGGTGCTGCTGATGACGGCGCACGTGGTGCAGCCGTTCGCCGACGGCGGGCTGGGGCGGATGCTGGTCCAGGGCGTGGCGCGGGACCTGACGAAGCGTGGTGTGAAGGCGATCGAGGCGTTCGGCGACGCGAAGTTCGGCGAGGTCGACGAGGCCGGTCGAAACGAGCAGGGTTGCCTCGCGCCGGCGGACTTCTTCACGTCGATCGGGTTCAAGACGGTTCGCCCGCATCCGCGCTATCCGCGGCTGCGGCTCGAGCTCCGCACGGCGCTGTCGTGGAAGTCGGACGTGGAGTATGCGCTGGAGAAGCTGCTCGGCTCGATGAGCCCCGAGTCGCTGCTCCGCCCCGTGCTGCCGGTCCGGCCCGCGACCCGGAGCATGCAGCCCTGAGCGTGCGACCGGCCGGAGGGCGCAGCCTCGACTGTGTGA
>NZ_BONQ01000071.1 GCF_016862795.1 Dactylosporangium siamense
CCGGCCCGGAGCGTGCAGCCCTGACTGTGCGACCGGCCCGGAGCGTGCCAGGACTGAACGCGCGAGCACTGGAGCATGCAGCGGCTGAACGCGCGAGCACTGGAGCATGCAGCGACTGAAACGTGTGAGCGCCCTGGACGAGTGTGTCCAGGGCGCTCGGCGAAACAAGGCTGTTCGAACCGGTGCTGTTCGAACCAGAAGGTCAGGCAGAAGGCCAGAAGGTCAGCCGGGCGACCAGAGGGTCAGACGGCGTTGTTGGTCAGCGCCCGCAGCAGGCTGACGTCGATCGAGCCGGTCGGCACGTCGGCCTCGACGGGCAGATACATCCGCTGCACCGCGGCCATCATGGCCTCGACGACCCGCTCGCGGAACGCGGGGTCGATGAGCCGCTCCCGGTCCGACGGCGACGTCAGGTAGCCCACGTCGACCCGGACGGCCGGCATCCGGCTGAGCCGCAGCAGCTCCCACGTCTTCGCGTGCGTCTGGCAGTCCCGCAGGCCGGTGCGCACGACGATCTCGCGCTGCACGAGCTTCGCCAGTCGCTCGCCCACGATGGACGTCGGCCCGGAGACGGTGCCGTAGTGATACGTGGCGACGCCGCCGGCCTCGGGGTTGCGGTGCCCGTCGAGGTGGATCGAGATCAGGAGGTCGGCGCCGAGCTCGTTGGCCAGCTGAACCCGGTCACGGTCACTGAGAGCCGCTGAAGGCTGCGGACCCCTGGTGAGGTTCACCCGCATCCCCGCGGCCGCCAGGCGGCCTTCCAGACGGGCTGCGAGGTCATATACGAGGTCCGCCTCGGTCCACCGGAGCGGACCGTCGGGCACGACGTTGCCGGTGTCGGGTCCGCCGTGTCCCGGGTCGATGACGATGCGCTTGCCCAGCAGCGTCGGACCCGAGTCGCGGAAGGTCTCCGCCTCGCGGAGCAGCTGCGGCCGGCCACCGATGACCTTGCGGCCGAGGCGGCGGAGCGCGCCGACGGTCGCCGGTCCGCACTCGCCGTCGGGACGCAGCCCGACCTCGCGCTGGAACTGGGCGACGGCGTGCGCCGTGCGACTGCCGTAGATGCCGTCGGCGCGGCCGGGGTTGAAGCCCATCTCCAGCAGCCGCTCCTGCAGTTGCCGGACGTCGTCGCCGATGTAGGGGTCGCCGACGGTGTGGAACAACGCCCGCTGCCCCAGCCGCCAGCGGGCCGCGTCCAGCGACCGCCAGGTCTCGTCGCCGACCTCGCCGTCCACGGTGAGCCCGTGGCTCTGCTGGAAGGCGCGGACCGCACGCTCCGTGTCGGCATCGAACTCGGGATCGGTGTTCATCCCGGGAGATGGTGCGTCGACCAGCAGGTCCAGCACGACAAGAATGCTGCGGATCTCGGCTACTGCCGCGCCCCGCGCCCCGCGCCGGATTGCCCGCATGTGTCCTCCTGAAAGTGCCTGCGATTGCACCGCAGCGTACCGCTCACGGCTCAGAGACGCGTCATCACGCGGCCTTTGTACAAAACGCGCCCCGCCTTGGCTGAAGGCGGGGCGCGTCAATGCTTGGAGCTGGGCTCAGGCGGGCTCGAGCGCCGACTCGATCAGGCGCACCAGGGCGCTCTTCGGGCTCGCGCCGACGACCGACCTGAACGGCTCGCCGTCCTTGAAGACGGTGAGTGTCGGGACGGAGAGCACCTGGTAGGCGCGGGCCGTCTCCGGGTTGCTGTCGATGTCGACCTTGACGATCTTCACCTTGTCGGCGAGGTCACCGATGGCGATCTCGTTCAGCATCGTCTCGATCTTCCGGCACGGCTGGCACCACTCAGCCCAGAAGTCCACCAAAACCGGAATATCGGATTTGAGGACGTCAGCCTCGAAGGTCTTGTCGCTGACCGGCTGGATGGCTCCCATACGCACTCCCTCTACCTGTGTTGAAACTACAGCGTCGCGATGTAGCGCTCGGCGTCCAGCGCCGCCGCGCAACCGGTGCCGGAGGCGGTGATCGCCTGCCGGTAGGTGTGGTCGACCAGGTCGCCGGCGGCGAAGACGCCCTCGACGTTGGTGCGGGTGCTCGGTGCGGCCACCTTCACGTAGCCGGCGTCGTCCAGCTCCACCTGACCGCGGAACAGCTCGCTGCGCGGGTCGTGGCCGATCGCCACGAACACGCCGGCGACCTCGAGGTCGGTGTCCTCGCCGGTGTTGACGTCCTGCACCCGCAGGCCGCCGACGCGGCCACCGCGGTCGAGGACCTCGGTCACCACACTGTTCCACCGGACCTTGATCTTCTCGTTGGTGAGCGCCCGCTCCGCCATGATCTTGCTGGCGCGGAACGAGTCCCGCCGGTGCACGATGGTGACCGACTTGGCGAACCGGGTGAGGAACGTCGCCTCCTCCATCGCCGAGTCACCGCCGCCCACGACCACGATGTCCTCGTTGCGGAAGAAGAAGCCGTCACAGGTGGCACAGGACGACACGCCCCGACCGAGCAGCTCCTGCTCCCCAGGGACGGAGAGCGGGCGCCAGGCCGAGCCGGTGGACAGGATGACGGCGTGGGCCCGGTATTCGGTCTCGCCGACCCACACGCTCTTCACGGGGCCTTCCAGGGCCACCCGGGTGGCGTCGTCGGTGACGAACTCCGCCCCGAAGTGCTCGGCCTGCTTGCGCATGTTGTCCATGAGCTCGGGGCCGAGAATGCCGTCGGGGAAGCCTGGGTAGTTCTCCACTTCGGTGGTCGTCATCAACGCACCACCGGACGTGACACCTTCGATCACCAGCGGCTTGAGGTTGGCCCGGGCCGCATAGACGGCAGCCGTGTACCCGGCGGGGCCGGACCCCACGATGATCAGGTTGCGGACCTCGTCCACGGTCGACTCCTCGAGTTAAGCCTGTGCCAGCAAAACGTCATCCTACGAACCGATGATTCCCGGTGCGGGGTGACGCGTGTGCCACATCACCACTACGGTCAGGCAACGCCACGGTACAGCTCGTCGGCGATCGCCCCACCGATACCGCAGTCCGGTCCGACCGCGATGACCAGGCGTTTGCCCGCGCCCAGCCGGGTGCCGTCGACGATGACGACCAGGGCCGGTTGGCCTTCGAAACGGGCGTAGTCGACCAGTGCCACCTGCCCACCGTATTCCCCGACCACCGCGTTGAGGCAGGCGGCCCTGGCCACGGGGTCCCTCAGGCGGCGCAGCTCCGCGGGCACGTCCTCGGGTTTCCCGCTCTTGCTGGTGTCCGCGTTGCCGCTGCCCTCGCCGGCCATCGCCGCGGCCGGCGGCGACACCTTGGCCAGTTGCCCGACCGTGCCCGGCCCGTAGTCCTGTCCGGAGGCCACCAGGGCGGCGTCGGACCGTATGGACGACCTGGTGCCACCCGACCCCACGGGGGACGGCGCCGACTGCGGGGCCGCCTCGCCCTTGCCGCCGCCGTCGGCGTTCGAGGTGACGGTGTCTCCCTTGTCGTGCTGCCCGCTGACGACGAGGGGCACGCCGAACCCACCGCAGATCAGCACGGCGGCCGCGGTCGCCAGGCCGATCGCCCACCGCTGCCGGCGATGCCGGCGGGCCTCGCGGGCGCGGGCGAGGTCCAGCACGGGAGCGCCCGGCCGGGGGGCGACCACCGCGTCCTGCAGTGCGGCGTTCAGCCGGTGCGCCACATCCGCGGGCACGGGCAGCGGCTCGGCGCCCAGTGCGGTCAACCTGTCGCGGACGGCGACTTCGGCGGTCACCAGCGCGCCATACGCCTCGGCCCAGGCCTCGTCGGTGCTGACCAGGCGGCGCACGTCGTCGGCCTCGGGCGTGCCGTCGAGCGCCCCGCCGACGAAGTCGGCGAGCAGGTCGAAGTCGGCGTCGGAGAAGGTCGTCACGCGCCGCCCTCCTTCCTGTTCGCTGCCGCCCCGGTCGCTGCCTCAGCGCTGTTCGGTGATGGGACGCCGCCGCTGCCGACGGGGTTCCGCAGGTGGCCGAGCATCACAGCGAGGCGGGCGCGCCCGCGAGCGCACCTGCTCTTGATGGTGCCCTCCGCCACGCCGAGGATCACTGCGGCCTCGGCCACGGAATACCCCTGGACGTCGACGAGCACGAGCGCGGAGCGCTGCTCGACGGCGAGTTGCTGCAGCGCCTGCTGCACGTCCATGGCGGTGTCGCGGTCGGTGACCGGAGCGGGTGTGATGTCGGTCTCGGGCAGCGGCACGGTCGGTCTGGACTGGCGGCGCCGGATCCGGTCGAGGCACGCGTTGACCACGATGCGGTGCAGCCAGGTCGTGACGGCCGACTCGCCCCGGAAGTTGCCCGCGGCCCGGAACGCGGACAGCAACGCGTCCTGGAGGGCGTCAGCGGCCTCCTCGCGGTCGCCGAGCGTCCGCAGGGCGACCGCCCATAACCGGTCCCGGTGCCGCCGGACGATCTCGGCGAACGCATAGGGGTCACCCGCGGCGTGGGCATGCAGCAGGGCGGTGTCATCCGGCGTTTCACGCACGCCCGGCTCCGCCTCCACGGCTGGCACCTTATCGACCGCGAGCGACTTGTGGGGGCTACTGGACTCGAACGGTTATCTCCGCGACCGAAACCCGGTAGCGACCGCTGCTGCTTTCCTTCGGCAGTTTCGTGATCCAGACGAGCAGGTAGCGGGTCGGCTCCGCCGGGCCCGAGTACAGGTTCGTGGGGCCCATGCCGTCCTTGGTGGTGCCCTCGATCACCTTGTACTGCTCGACCGTCTGCTTGTCCTGATCGGTGCCGCTGCCCAGGTCGGCCGTGCCGGTGCGCAGCTCACCGCTGGCGCCGGGGGTGGCCAGGTCAACCTGGACCGAGACCACCTGCTCGGCCTTGCCGAGGTCGATCCAGATGCCCATGCCGTCTTTGAGGCCACCGAAGTTGGCCTTGTTGGAATAGCGGTCGGTGCTCCACACCGTCGCCGGGTTGCCGTCGACGACCTTCCCGGCGTCCTCGGTGTTGTCCCGCTGGCCCTTCGGGCTCACGATCCGGACCTGCGCGGGGGTGATCGGCAGCACCCTCGGCTGCCCGGCCGGCTTGGCCTGCTGCGGCGCGCCGCTGCTGGTCGCCGACGGCGGGGTCTCGCCGGGCACGGCCGGGTCGCCGAGAACCTTCGCGGCGGCCAGGGTGCCCGCCAGGGCCAGCACGAGCAGACCGACCACGCCCACGGCCAGCTTCCGCCCGGCGGGCTTCGGCGGCGCGGTGGACTGCGACGCCGCGTCGAAGGCCTCGAAGTCGAGCGCGCTGTCCCCGCCGCCGGATCCGGCTTCGGCGAGGTCACCGTCCTCGAACTGCCCGAACGAGGCGAGCTCGCCGGCAAGGGACTCCGCGGACGGCAGCGGCAGGTCGGGGTTGAGCAGGTCGGTCACGAGCGAGTCCAGGTGCGTCGGCACGCCGGCGCGCACCTGCCGTGGCGCGGCGAGTGCGCCGGAGTTGTCGCGCACACCGTCCGGCACCGAATAGGTGCCCGCCTCACGGTGCGGCCAGTAGCCGGTCAGCGCGCAATAGAGCACGGCGCCGATCGAGCGGATGTCGGTCTCGGGGGTCGCCAGGTCGTCGGCCCGGGCGTCGGTCAGCACGACCCGCCCGTCGTGCGCGACGAGGACCGTGCCGGGGTGCACGTTGCCGTGCGCCATGCCGGTGCCGTGCAGTGACGCCACAGCGTCCGTGACCGCCCAGGCGATCGCCACCGACCGGCCGGCGTCCAGCGGGCCCGACGCCACGATGTCGCGCAGCGCGATCCCGTCGACCCACTCGCGGACCACATAGGCCCGGCCACCCTCGTCGATCGCGTCATAGACACCGACGAGGTGCGGGTGGACGATCCGGCTGGCGGCCACGGCCGCGCCCAGCATCTCCTTGGCGCTCTCCCCACCGGGATAGCGCAGGACGACCGCCACCGGCCGCCGCAGGATCACGTCGATCCCGCGATACAGCTGGCGACCCAATGAGTCGTTGCCGATGTGCTCTTCGAGCTGGTATCGCTCGGCAAGGATTTCACCGACGGATGGGGTGCCGAAGGTCAGGACCTGCGGAATTCCTCCCGAGGTCTCCAGCCCTTCGTCGAGCTCAGCCACCCGTCCTCCCTTCCGATCCGTGTGCTCACCTGAGGCGTGCGTCGTAACGCGAGTCGCAGTCACTAAGCCTAAGCGCTCCGGCGGGGCGTCGAGGTTGACCTTACCGGTCAGCTCTGCGGGTTCCGACACGTCATCTTCTCCGGACCACCCGGGGCGATGCCAATTGATCACCCATGCCAGGACATAGCGGTCATATACCTTTCACCCATATTCCACTGCTTCGCCGGTTCCTCGGACGGGCCGTCCGTCGGAGCGGAAACAGCCGCGGCCGGGTGCGGCGGTGAACCCGCCGTCCCCCCGCGCGGGCGCGTCAGAGCATGCTGTCCGGATCATCGGCCGAGCTTGCCCTTGATCAGACCGGCGAACTGGCGGACCTCGGGCACGCGCAGCGCCAGCGCCACCGCCGCGTAGGTCACCAGAAGGACGGCGCTGCCTGTGATGAGTTGCACCACGCCGAGGATCTTGCCCGGGTCGAGCACCTTCCCGATCCCCCACGAGACGGCGAACGCCAGGACGCCGCCGGCCGCCGCCGCCCCCGCAAGACGCGTCAGGGTGTCGGCGATCTTCGCGAGGCCGAGCCGGCCCAGCCGCACCCGCAGCAGCCAGTAACCCATCACCAGCGCCGCCACGAACGACAGCGCCGTGCCGAGCATCAGCGACGCGGTCACGGCCGCGATCGGCAAGATGAAGTAGAACGCGACATCCAGCAGCAGCCGGATACCGACCACACCGATGTTGACCAGCGCCGGCGTCCGGGTGTCGCGCATCGCATAGAACACGCTGGTCTGCATCTGGCTCAACGCGAACGGCAGCAGGCCCAGGCCCGCCGCGCTCACCACCCAGCCGGTGGCCAGGGCGGTGTCGTAGTCATACTGCCCCCAGTCGAACAGCGTCACCGCGAGCGGCTGGCCCAGCACCACATACACCGCGGCGGCCGGCATCAGGATCACCGAGGCCAGCCGGGTGCCCTGCGACAACTGGTCGGTCACGTCGCCGAAGCGACCGTCGGCCGCGGCGGAGGAGATCCGCGGCATCAGGGCGGTGATCACGGACACCGCGACGATGCCGTGGGCCATCATGAAGATCAGGAACGCGTTGTTGAACACGGCCGGGCCGTCGCCGCCGCGCACGGCGTTGTTCTTCGCCAGCGCCATCACGATCGTGATGCCGATCTGGTTGACCCCGACGTAGAGCAGCATCCAGGAGCCGAGCCTGCCGAGCTCCCGCAGGTTGAGCTTGCCGAAGTCGAAGCGCCACTTCCAGCGGAAGCCGGCCTTGCGCAGCGCCGGCCAGAGCCCCAGCGACTGGACCACGATGCCCAGCGTGGTGCCGATGCCGAGCACCAGGACCTGCGCCAGCGTGATCTTGTCGGGCGTCGGCAGCGCGGGGCCGGGAACCAGGAAGAACACGCCGGCCGTGGCGATGATCACGACATTGTTGAGGATCGGGGTCCACATCGGCGCGGCGAAGTGGCCTCGCACGTTGAGGATCGCCGCGAAGATGCCGGCCAACCCGTAGAAGAAGATCTCGGGCAGCAGCAGATAGGCCAGGAACGTGATCAGGTCGCGGTCGGTCGTGGTGACCTTGTCGTTGCCGAGCGTGTAGACGGCGGTCAGCAGCGGCGCGGCCAGCACCACCAGGAGCGTCGCCGCGCCGAGCGCGACCACGGCCAGGGTCAGCAGGCGCTGCGCATATGCCTCGCCGCGGTCCGGCTCCTCCTTGCGGGCCCGCACCAGCGTCGGGATGAGCACGCTGGCGAGCACGCCGCCGAGCAGGAGCTCATAGATCTGGTTGGGCAGGTTGTTGGCGAGCGTGTAGTCGTCGCCGACGGCGAACCCGCCGATCGCGGCCGCGATCGCCGCCGCGCGGAGGAAACCGGTGGCCCGGCTCACCAGGCTCAGGATCGCCATCGTGCTGCTGTTGCGCACGACCGTGCCGGTGCTCTCGTCGTCACCGGGCCCCGGCGGCGGTGCCGTCTGCTCGACGCTCGGCGCGTCGGCCACGACCTGGGGCCGCGGCGTCACGAGCGGCAGGTGGACCGTCGGCGCGTTGGCGGGGTCCGTCAGCCGTGGGTCGAGCGGCTGCGTCGGCAGCTCGCCATGCGGATCCGGCGCCCGGTGCGCGCCCTCACCGACCGGACGCAGCACTGCGGTCGGCTCGTTGCTCCAGCGCCCGTCGTCTGCCGGGTCCATCCGCCACACCCCAACTCGGCCGTGCTTCAGCTCGCAGCACAGACCATAGTGGCACCCCCCGACATTTCCGCCGTCCCACCGTTGCACCGACAAATCGCGCGACCCGATGCCGACCCGGCCACTACCCTCGGGTGTCCGTTCCTTGCTCACCGCTCATGCCGCCACCTCCGCTGCGCTGCGGCGTCGGCCTGAGCCAAGAACTACATGAGCCAAGAACTACAAATGCTGGTGAGCGGCCCGAGCCGCTGCGCTGGCCGCTCAGGCCACCAACTGCAAATGCTGGTGAGCGGCCCGAGCCGCTGCGCTGGCCGCTCAGGCCGCCACCTCCGCTGCGCTGCGGCGTCGGCCTGAGCCAACAACTGCAAATGCTGGTGAGCGGCCCGAGCCGCTGCGCTGGCCGCTCACTTCCTCGCGATAGGCTCACCGACCGATGTCCGAAACCACACGCGCCCTCACCGACGCCCAGCGCCGTGCCGTGCACGAGCTGATGCGCGTCTCTCCCGTCGCCGACGAACTCGGCCGCCGGTTCGCAGCGGCCGGGCACGAGCTGCACCTCGTCGGCGGTTCGGTGCGCGACGCGCTGCTCGGGCGCCTCGGCGACGACCTGGACTTCACCACCGACGCGCTGCCCGAGCAGACGCTGCGGATCATCGACGGCTGGGCCGAGGCGGTGTGGACCACCGGTCAGGAGTTCGGCACGATCGGGCTCGCCCGCCACGGCCTGCGCATCGAGGTCACGACGTTCCGCGCGGACGCGTATGACCGGGTCAGCCGCAACCCGATCGTGCGGTATGGCGACAACCTCGTCGACGACCTGCGCCGCCGCGACTTCGCGGTCAACGCGATGGCGGTGTCCGTGCCCGGGCACGAGTTCACCGACCCGTATGGCGGCCTCAACGACCTCGCCGAGCAGATCCTGCGCACCCCGGGCGCGCCCGAGGACTCCTTCGCCGACGATCCACTGCGCATGTTGCGGGCCGCCCGGTTCGCCGCACAGCTGCGGTTCAGCGTTGCGCCGGAGGTGCGGGCAGCGATGGCCGCCATGGCCGGGGACCTGTCGAGGATCACCGCCGAGCGGATCCGGGACGAGTTCGTCAAGCTCATGTGCGGCGCCGACCCGATCACCGGGCTCCGGCTGCTGGTGGACACCGGACTGGCCGACACGTTCCTGCCCGAGGTGACCGGCCTGAAGCTGGAGATCGACGAGCACGCCCAGCACAAGGACGTCTACGAGCACACCCTGATCGTGGTCCGCAACGCGATCGGCCACGAGGCCGACGGGCCGGACTTCACGCTGCGCATGGCCGCCCTGATGCACGACGTCGGCAAGCCGGCGACCAAGGCGGTCGGCACGGACGGCGGGGTGAGCTTCCACCACCACGAGGTCGTCGGTGCCCGGCTGACCAAGCAGCGGATGAAGGCGCTCAAGTTCCCCAAGGACGTGATCTCGGACGTCTCCGAGCTGGTCATGCTGCATCTGCGGTTCTACGGGTACGGCCGGGGCGAATGGACCGACTCGGCGGTGCGCCGCTACGTCACCGACGCCGGACCGCTGCTGACCCGCCTGCACAGCCTGACCCGCTCCGACGTGACGACCCGCAACCGGCGCAAGGCGGCGCAGCTGGCGGCCGACTACGACGCGCTGGAGACCCGCATCGCGCGGATTGCCGCCGAGGAGGACCTGGCCCGGGTCCGGCCCGACCTCGACGGCAACGCGATCATGGAACTGCTCGGAGTGCCGCCCGGCCCCGTGGTGGGTCGGGCCTGGCGGCACCTCAAGGAGCTGCGGCTGGAGCGCGGGCCGCTCGACCGGGACGAGGCCGAGGCCGAGCTGTTGCGCTGGGCTGCCGCCGAGGGCCTCACGAAACCCTGATCTCCGTGATCTGCACGGCCAGCTTCGGCGGACCGTCGGCACCTCCGGTGGTGGTGCCGGCGGCGGCGATCCGGTCGAGCAGGTCCAGCCCGCTGGTCACCTGCCCGAACACGGAGTAGTCCGGCGGGATGTCGCTGTCCTTGTAGACGACGAAGAACTGTGAGCCGTTGGTGCCCGGCCCGGCGTTGGCCATCGCGAGCGTGCCCCGTGGGTACGGCGGCAGCGTCGTCGGCAGGTTCTCCTCGCCGTACTGGTAGCCCGGCGTCCCGGTCCCGGTCCCGCCGGGGTCGCCGCACTGCAGCACCCACAGGCCCTCGGTGGTCAGCCGGTGGCAGGGCGTGTCGCTGTAGAAGTCGTCCCGGGCCAGATGGACGAACGAGTTGACCGTGCACGGCGCCCGGTCCGCGTAGAGCTGGATGCCGATCGCGCCGAGGTTGGTCTCCAGGGTCGCGGTCGGCTTCCCGGTCAGCGTCGAGCGCGGCGCGGGCGTCGCCACCAGGCGGGGATCGCCACCGCCACGGTCGGCCGGGGAGTACGCGCACGGCACGCCCGTCCCCGCGGGTGGCATCGCGCCCGTCGGGCCGGCCGCGGGACCGCGACTGGTGCCGTTGTCGGCGCTCGCCGGCGCCCCAGGGGTGGTCTCGGCCGTGGATGCCGCCACCGAGACGACCGGCCCCGCGGAGGTGTCGACCGCGTCGTTGGCCCGCAGGTAGAGCAGGACCGTGCCGGCGCCGCTGAGGATCAGCAGCGCGGCGATCCCGCCGGCGACGGGAAGCAGCCACCGCCGCTTGCGCTGGACCGGCGCCGCACCGGAGGGCGCGGCCGGAAAGCCGGTCCCGGCGTTCGGGGGCGTGCCACGAGGTGGGCCTTGAGGTGGGCCTTGAGGTGCGCGGCCCACGCCCGGGTCGTCGGGATCGGGAAACGTCGACTCCCCCGGCGGGTGGAAGTCCGGCACGTCTTCTCCCGCGGGCGCGGCCGGCCGCAGCCAGGCCGGCAGGGTCGGATCGGGCGCCGAGGGCGGCAACGGCTCGGCCAGCTCGGGCGGCCGCGGTGCTCCGGGCCGCGGCGGCTCGTAGTCCGGCGGCTCGCTGTAGCTCGCGTGCTCGTAGCCCGTCTCGAAGTCGCCGTAGCCCGGCTCCGAAGCCGGCGGTTCGTATGCGCGGGACGGCAACGAAGGTCGTGCCGGCGGCCCCGACTCCAGTTCGAACCTGCGCTGGGCGCGGCGACTGGAATCGGGATCCGGCGACGAAGCAGACAAAGGTGGTGGAGGTGATGACATTATGTGATCATACGATTACATACAGCTCAAAGTGGTAGCGCTGCCGCCAACGCCTTCGCCCGTTCCGCCCACGAGTGCTGCTCGGCGAACGCCTGCCTGGCGGCCATCTGCGTCGGATCGCCGGACTCGGCGGCGGCCTCACGCACCGCGGCCACCATCTCCTTCGGGGTGCTGGCGACCCGCACGAGCGGGGAGTCGAGCCAGTGCACGGCTGGCAGGTCGGTGCTCACCGGTGGCTTGCCCGCCGCGAGGTATTCCAGCGTCTTGAGCGGGAACGACGCCCGGTTGAAGGGCGTGTCACGGTACGGCGTGACCCCGACGTCGATGTGCCGCAGGAAGGACGGCAGCGACTCGAACGGCTGCCGGCCGACCCAGACCACGTTGGGTCGCTCGGTCAGCGCCGCGAACCGCTCCGGCTCCCAGCGTGCGTCGTGCGGCCCGACCAGCAGCAGCGAGATGCCGTCGTCGGCCAGCGCGGCGAGCAGCTCGAAGTCGGTGCGGTCGGAGAACTGGCCGATCACTCCCGCGACCGGTCCGGCGAGCGGCTTCGGCAGCACGGCCGGCTCGCCCGGGACGCGGTACGCCGACGTCTGTACCCCGTTCGGGATCAGCTCGACCCGCTTGGCGCGCAGCGCGGTCCAACGCTCTGCCAGTACCGTGGAAACCGCCACCACCAGGTCGGCGTTGTCGAGTTGGCGGCGCTCGTCCTCGGCGACCCGCGCGGCGTCCTGCCCCATCAGCTCCGCGCCCGCGACATAGTCGTCCGTGCCGTAGAGCACCTTGGACACACCGGGTCCCCAGCTGCGCAGCACGTCGACGAGGTTGCAGGCGACCACCGCGACCGGACGCCGGTCGAGCTTGCGCAGCGCCCAGCGGGTCTGCGAGCGGATCAGCGCCGCGGTGCTGACCTTGATGTACGGGCGCGTGTGCAGTGGCAGCACCCGTGGGGTCAGCCGGGTCACACCGTCGGAGACCAGACGTATCTGCGGCGCGACGCCCAGGCGGGATGCGCCGTAGCGGTAGCGGTCCGGGGTGGCCGCCGAGATCGGCGGATCGACCCAGAGGATGTCGGCGTGAGGGGTGAGAGCGGCGGCGAGCAGCCGGTCAGAGCCGGTCACCCCGTCCCACGACGTTCCGGCGAAAACGACGACCAGCGGCTGAGGCACGGCGCTCATTCTCCTGGAGGGTGGGTGGCCGGTTCAACGCTGTCGGAACTCTGACCACCGTTGCGTCGTGCATGTGGCGATTCGGTCGGTTCTGCGCGTAGACGAGGTCAGCTACCGTCGCTACACGATCCCCCCTTACGGCCGCACCGAGCACCTGGGTTGGCCACCCCTGAAATCTGGAGGCAGACATGCAGCCGTGTCCTACCTGCGGCGGCATGGGCATTGATATGAACGGCTACTGCACGCAGTGCCGCACCTATCGAGGCGTCCCGCAGGCGCCGCAACCGCCGGTGAGCGGAACGCCATACAGTGGCGACCCGTACAGTGGCGCGCCCTATGCCGGCTACCAAGCCAGTGGACCCTCGTTCCCCGATCAGCAGGTCAGTGGCCCCGGCTACCCCGGCCAGACCAGCGGTCCCGGCTATCCGGGCCAGGTCAGCGGCCCGCCGGCGTTCCCGCCGACCACCTACGGCGGGCAGTACGGCGCGTCGCCGACCCCGCCGCGCAAGAACCGCTTCATGGTGCCGCTGATCGCGCTGTCCGGTGTGGTGGTGGTCCTCGTGATCGCGATCGTCGCCGTGGTCGCCCTGCGCAAGGACGACCCGAAGACCAGCGCGGACCCGGGCAAGTCCGCCGGCTCGACCAGCGGAGCGAGCACGCCGGCGGAGTCCAAGATCGACAAGTGCCTCGTCGGCACCTGGCAGACCTCGACCTTCACCCAGACCGCCGCGATGGCCGGCGTCGAGGGTGGCGTGTCGATCAGCCTGACCAAGAACGGCTCGACGCTGAAGTTCACGCCCGACGGCAAGCTGACCGAGACCTACCAGGACAGCGTGTACAGCGGCAGCCCGACGATCCAGGGCCAGAAGGTGCCGATCACGATCACCGTCAACGCGACCGTGAACTCGGACATCCAGACCGCCAGCGGCAGCATCGTCTACTCCAACGTGAAGACGAGCGGCAACACGCTGACCACGGCGCCGTCGATCGGCTACAGCGAGACCGAGCCGTTCGAGGCGGACGACAACCCGGCGAAGTACACCTGCAACGGTGACAGCCTGACGTTCAGCGGCACGCAGATCCAGGCGACCGCGAAGCGCACGTCTAGCGGCTGATCAATGCCACGGAGGTCCCGTCGGGTTGCGCGATGTCGTCGCCGACCCGGCGGGCCCACCGGCCGCCCAGCACCGCGTAGGCGGCCGCGGCCAGCACATAGCCCACCGCGACGATGCCCAGCACGACCGCCGACTGCCCGGTGTAGGGCAGGGTGAGCGCGCCGATGTAGATGCCGGCGACCAGCATGATGTTGAACGCGGTGTCGTTGATGCTGAACACCCGCCCCCGGAACTCGTCCGCGCACTCGTGCTGCAGTGACGTGTCCGTGACGATCTTGATGGCCTGCGCCGCCACACTGGTCACGAAGACCGCACCGAGCAGCAGCGACGGGTCGAAGGGCAGTCCGAAGCCGAGGATCGCCGCGCCCGTCGTCGCCAGCACCGCCGTCACCCAGCGCCAGCCGCCGATCCGGCGGGCCACCGGCGGCGTCACGAACGACGCCAGCAGCATGCCGACTCCTCCCGCGACGAAGGCCTTGGCGATGGTACTGAACGAGTCGCTGACCTCGTCGCCCGTGTTGAACACGGTGCGGAACAGCAACAAGCAGGCCAGCAGCACGACGCCGTAGAGCAACCGGAACACGGCCTGCGCCAGCACGAGATAGGCGGCGCCGCGCTTCGCCGCGAGGTGGCGGACGCCGGCGACCGTGCCGCGGTTGACCTCGCCGACCGCCTGCCGGATCGAGCTCTTGGTCTGCTGCGCGGCGTCGGGCCCGAGCTCGTCGGCGGTGAACGAGGACCTGCCGAGCAGCGCCGAGGCCAGGTAGAAGCCGGCGGCCATCGCGGCGACCAGGGCGTAACCGTGGAACGAGGTGGCCAGCACCGTCTTGATCAGTGCCGCGCCGGTGCCGATGCCGACGGAGAAGCTCAGCGAGCCGAGCGTCGCCGAGAACGAGTTGGCGGTCACCAGCATGTGATCGTCCACCACGTGCGGGGTCGCCGCGGACAGCCCGGCCAGGAAGAACCGGTTCAACCCGGTCACCACCAGTGCCAGCAGGAACGGTGTGGGCGACTCGTGGCCCTGCCAGATGTACAGCGCGATCGGCAGCACCAGGACCGTGCGCAGCAGGTTGGTCCGGGAGATGATCGTGCGCCGCCGCCACCGGTCGAGGAACACCCCGACATACGGCCCGATCAGCGAATACGGCAGCAGCAGCACGGCGAAGCCGGCGGCGATCGCCATCCCGTCGGCGCGCTGCTCCGGGTTGAACAACACCGTGCCGGCCAGCGCGCCCTGGAAGAGCCCGTCGCCGATCTGCGCCACCATCCGCACGCCGAGCAGGCGGCGGAAGCCACGTTGCCGCAGGACTGCCCGCACGAAATGGGACTGCGGATGGGCGGCGGCGGTGACGGTGGACACGGCAAAAGCCTACGGCCCGTTCAGGCAGGTGCACCCGTCCTTCTGTGGGTGCACCTGCCCAGAGCTTGTCAGGCCTTCGGTGGCTCGACCGCCGCACGGCCGTTGACCGGCTCGTCCACGGCCATCCCGCTGAGCCGGCCGAGGAGCTTCGCCAGGTCGATGCCGGTCAGGTCGTTGCTGAGCTGCAGACCCTGAGCGACGTTGCCGGCGACCGACTTGGTCAGCGACGACGCGCCGTCGGTGGAGATGACGGTCATCTTGTCGATGTTGGCCATCGGCTCGCTGGCCGCCTTGACCACCTCGGGCATCACCCGCACCAGGAGGTCCAGGATCGCGGCCTCGCCGTAGGTGGCGAACGCGTCGGCCTTGAGCTTCATCGCCTCGGCCTCGGCCTGGCCGCGGGCCAGGATCGCCGACGCCTCGGCGGCACCCTCGCGCTCCAGCGCCTCCGCGATCGCGACGCGCCGGCGCTGCTCGGCCTCGCCTTCCTTGGCGCCCTCGATCGCGTTGGCCTCGGCGAGCGCGGCCCGCCGGGACCGCTCGCCCTCACCGGTGAGCCGGGCCTGCTCGGCCGAGCCCTGCGCGGCGGCGATGACGGACTGCCGCTGCGCCTCGGCCTTGAAGATCGCCGCGTTCTTCGCCGCCTCGGCCTCCTGCTCGACCCGGTAACGCTCGGCGTCGGCCGGCTTGCGCACCTCGGTGTCGAGCTGGCGCTGCTTGAGCTCGGCGTTGCGCTCGGCCACCTTCTGCTGCTCGGCCAGGATGATCTGCTCCCGCTCCGCCTGAGCGAGCGGACCGGCCGCGGCGGACCGGGCCTTCGCGGCGTCGATCTCGGCCTGGATCCCGGCCTGCTTGAGCGACAGGTTGCGGTTGGCCTCGGCGATGGCCTCCTCGGCCTTGAGCCGCTCCGACTCGGCGGCCTGGCGGGCGTGCGCCTCCGCGATCGCGGCGTCGCGGAGCACCCTGGCGGCCTCCGGCCGGCCGAGGTCCTGCAGGTAGGACCCCTCGGCGAAGATGTCCTGCAGCTGGAAGGTGTCGAGCACCAGACCCTGGTTGGTCAGCGAGTGCTCGGCCTCCTCGGCCACCGCGCTGGCGAACGCGGTCCGGTCGCGGATGATCTCCTCGATGGTCAGCCGGCCGACGATCGAGCGCAGCGCACCGGCGAGCACCTCGCTGGTGAACAGGTCGATGCCCTGCTGCTGGTTGAGGAAGCGCTGGGCGGCGGCCCGGATCGCGTCCTCGGTGCCGCCGACCTTGACGATCGCGACGCCCTGCAGGTTGGCGCGGATGCCCTGCTTGCTGACCGCGCCGGTGATCTCGACGTGGATGCGGCGGCTGGACAGGTCGAGGACCTGCAGTTTCTGCACGATGGGCACCACGAACACCGAGGCGCCCATGACGACCTTCTGGCCGGACAGGTCGGTGGAGCGGGACCCGTCGAGCCCCTGCACCGACTTGCCCTTGCGGCCGGTGATGATGAACGCCTCGTTGGAACCGGCGACCTTGATCCGCGACACGACGAACAGCATCAGGAAGAGGACCAGCAGGACAGCGCCACCGATTGCGATGAGCAGGACCGTATTCATATGTCCGTCCCTTCTATAAAGGGGTTTCTTCGACAATCACACTCGTGGAGCTGGTTGCCTCGATCACGAGGATCCGGGTGCCGAGCGGGATCGGGTGGTCGGCACGGGCGCTGAGCTTCACCGGTTGCCCGCCGAGGGAGATCCGCACCTCGCCGAAGCCGTTCACGGTGATCGGGGTGACGACGACTCCCAGGGTCCCGATCATGTCCCGTTGTGTCGGGGTGGCGTCGGTGCGCATGTTCATCGCCATGCGGGCGAGGCGCGTGGCCAGCCAGGCGGTCGGCACGGCGGCGGCGACGCCACCGATGACCGCGACGATCGTGCCCCCGGGGACGCCGAGCGCCGACACGATGGCCGCGCCGAACCCGAAGGCGCCGATGAACCCGGCGATGGCCGGCAGGGAGAACACACCGCCGGCGTCCGGGTGGTCGACATCGAAGTGGAGGAGGTCGCCGATCAGCAGCGACAGGGCCAGGACCAGGACACCGAGCCCACCGATGATCAGAAACAGCACATCCACTGCCGGCCCCCTCCCCCGTCCCGCTGGCAACTGGAGGGTATCTATACGACGCAAATCTGACACTCACGTTTTCGGGCACAATTGGTTGCGTGCGTTGGGCGGAGATGCAGGCACCGATTGATGCGGTGGGGATCGCGGTGGATGACACCGGCGTGTGCGCGGTCCGTTTCGGGGGCGCGGCCGGCCCGCTGGCCAGCGGCGACCCGGTGCTCGCGCGGGCGGTCGAGGAGCTGACCGCCTACTTCGCCGGCGACTCGGCGCCGTTCACGGTCCCGCTGTCCGTGTCCGGCGGCTCGCAGTTCGAGCGGTCCGTCTGGCGGGCGCTGTGGGCCATCCCGTATGCGGAGATGCGCACCTACGGCCAGATCGCCGCCGCCGTCGGCGAGCCGGACGGGGCCCGCGCGGTCGGGGTCGCCTGCAACCGCAACCCGCTGCCGATCATCGTGCCCTGCCACCGGGTGGTCGGCGCCGACGGCAAGATGGTTGGCTTCGGCGGCGGGATCTGGCGCAAGAAGGTGCTGCTCGAGCTGGAGGCGAAGGTCCGCATCGAGCGGGAGTTCGGCCTGCTTTAGGCGCGTTTGTGGAACAACGCCGAACGCCCCCTCCGGAGGAAGGGGCGTTCGGCGTTGCGTGCAGGTATAAGGAACGAGCTCAGCGCTCGATCTCACCCTTGATGAACTGCTCGACCGACGCGTGCGCGTCGTGGTCGTTGTACTGCACCGGCGGCGACTTCATGAAGTAGCTCGACGCGGACAGGATCGGACCACCGACGCCCCGGTCCTTGGCGATCTTCGCGGCGCGCAGCGCGTCGATGATGACGCCGGCCGAGTTGGGGGAGTCCCAGACCTCGAGCTTCAGCTCCGCGTTGAGCGGGGTGTCGCCGAAGGACCTGCCCTCGAGCCGGATGTAGGCCCACTTGCGGTCGTCGAGCCACGGCACGTGGTCCGACGGGCCGATGTGGACGTCGGACTTCGCCATCTCGTGCGGGATCTGCGAGGTCACCGACTGGGTCTTCGAGATCTTCTTCGAGACCAGGCGGGTGCGCTCCAGCATGTTCATGAAGTCCATGTTGCCGCCGAAGTTGAGCTGGTACGTGCGCAGCAGCTCGACGCCACGGTCCTCGAACAGCTTCGCCAGCGCCCGGTGCACGATCGTGGCACCGACCTGGCTCTTGATGTCGTCACCGACGATCGGCAGCCCGGCGTCGGTGAACTTCTGCGCCCACTCGGGGTTGGAGGCGATGAACACCGGCAGCGCGTTGACGAAGGCGCAGCCCGCGTCGATGGCGGCCTGTGCGTAGAACTTGGCCGCCTGCTCCGAGCCGACCGGCAGGTAGCAGACGAGCACATCGACCTGCGCGTCGCGCAGCGCGGCGGTCACGTCGACCGGCTGCTCGTCGGACTCGTCGACCATCTCGCGGTAGTACTGGCCCAGGCCGTCGAGGGTCGGGCCACGCTGGACGGTCACGCCGGTGGGCGGCACGTCGCAGAACTGGATGGTGTTGTTCTCACTGGCGCTGATCGCGGCGGCCAGGTCCTGGCCCACCTTCTTCGCGTCGACGTCGAACGCGGCGACGAACTGCACGTCACCGACGTGGTAGTCGCCGAACTTGACGTGCATGAGACCCGGTACCCGGTCATTCGGGTCGGCGGTGCGGTAATACTCCACGCCCTGGATCAGGGACGAGGCGCAGTTGCCGACACCGACGATGGCAACGCGGACGGAGCCCATCGCGGATGCCTCCTTCTTGTTGTTCACGATGACCGCTCCGGATCTGCCGAAGGCGGCTGAGGGGTGGTGCCATTGCGTTCGTTCGCAATGAGTTCTTCGAGCCAGCGGACCTCGCGCTCGCACGCGTCCAGGCCGTGGCGTTGCAGCTCCAGGGTGTAGGCGTCGAGCCGCTCCGCGGCCCGGCTCAGCACGTCACGCATGCCCTCGCGGCGCTCCTCGACCCGGCGGCGGCGGCCCTCGAGGATCCGCAGCCTGGTTGCCGGGTCGGTCCGCGCGAAGAACGCGAAATGGACCCCGAAACCGGCCTCGCTGTCATAGGTCTCAGGGCCGGCGGCGGTGAGCAGCTCCTGGAAGCGCTCCTTGCCTTCCGCGGTGATCGTGTAGACCACGCGGCCACGCTTACCGGTCAGCAGCGGGACCTCGTCGGCTGACGCCGGCATGCCCGCCGGCGGCGCACCCTCGGAGATCCAGCCGTCGGTCTGGAGCCGACGCAGCGTTGGGTAGAGGGATCCGTAGCTGATCGCGGCCCGGAACGCGCCCAGCTTGGTGGTGAGTTGCTTGCGCAACTCATAGCCATGCATCGGGGACTCATGGAGAAGGCCCAGGATCGCCAGTTCGAGCATTCCCAGCCTCCCTCCGTTCACCCGGCCGATGTATCGGTCCGATACATCGCAACGGTAGGCGCATGACCGAACGGGCGCAACGGAGCTGACCAAGTGGCCTAGGCCACAGCGCTGATCGTCTATCCGACGGTTACCGATCGTGACCGATGTCGCCGAGCGGCGCGGGACCGCGTACCCTCGGGCGCATGCGTACCCAGCGTCAGGTGGTCGACTTCTCCTTGCGGAGACGCGCCCTGCTGCGTGAGGTGCATTCCGGGCGCGTCGGCACCTATGAGGTGTGCGACGCGTCGCCATACCTGAAGAGCGCAGCGAAATTCCACGGCGAGCCGACGGACGAGCTGTGCCCGGTGTGCCGCCGGGAGAACCTCACCCATGTGCATTACATCTATGGGGATGAGCTGCGGCAGTCGTCCGGTCAGGCCCGCCGCCTGACGGAGCTGCCACTCCTGGCGATGACGCTGAGTGAGTTTCACGTCTACGTGGTGGAGGTCTGCCGCGACTGCGGCTGGAATCACCTCGTGGAGCAGTATCTGCTGGGTCGGGACGGCCTTGCGGCCGGATCGGACGATGGAGCCGGCGGTCGGTCGTCGACGCGGGTCCGAGGAGGGGCGGCCGAGTGAACCTGGCCCGCAATCGTGGCGGGTCGATTTGCATCGAAGCCCTCACCGGCGGTGACCACCGCCGGCGCGGCCAGCGGCCTCACGGCCACTTGACCGCACAGACCGCAGACTTGAGACCTGACCGACGAGTGGCTCAGCTCACAGACATGGTGGCGACGGAGCATGCGACAACGACGCAACCGGCAAGGTGGGACGAATGAACTACGGTGACCCGACCAACTCCCCCTCGGGCCGGGCGCAGGTTCCTGGATCGTTTCCGGGACCAGACGGTGATGACCCCTTCGGTGGCCCCCCGCTGCCGCCGCCTCCTCCCCTGCCCCCACCGCCGAGCGCAAGCAGCGGTGCGGCGGGCCGGGCGACGGTTGGTCGGGCGAGCATAGGTGGCCGCCCCGGCGACGAGCCGCGCACCGGGCGGGCCTCCGTGCCCGTGCCGGGTGCATCCGGCTCCGCGTCGGTGTCCGGCTCCGCGTCCGTCTCCGGTTCGGCCTCCGTGTCCGGCTCCGCGTCGGTGCCCGGCAGCGGATCCCCGGCGGGTCGGGCGACGGTCGGCCGCGCGACGGTCGGCCGTGCATCGGTCTCCATGTCCTCCGGTGCCGACGGCTTCGGCGACGGTCCGGGCGGACCCGGTGGCCCTGGCGGCCCCGGCGGGCCTGGTGGTCCCGACGGCTCCAGCGGCAGTGGCAGGGGCAAGAGCGGCAGCGCGAAGGCGAAGCGCCGCCGCCGCCGCAACATCGTCATCGCCGCGGTCGCCGCGTTCATCATGATCGCCGGCATCGGCATGGTCAGCGGCACGTATTACTTCGACCAGGTCGCCCTGCCGGAGAACCTGGCGATGGAGCAGTCGACCACGATCTACTACGCCGACGGCGTCACGCCCATGGGCCGCATCGGCGACAAGAACCGGACGGTCATCCCGTTCGACCAGATTCCGCCCGACGTGCAGCACGCCGTCGTCGCGGCCGAGGACAACACCTTCTACACCAACGACGGCGTCGACTACAAAGGCGTCGTCCGCGCGGCGTGGAACAACGTCACCGGCGGGGACCGGCAGGGCGCCTCGACGATCAGCCAGCAGTACGCCAGGAAATGGGCCGAGCTCGAGGGCGTCTCCTACGCGCGAAAGCTGCGCGAGGCCGTCATCGCGTTGAAGCTCAACCAGGACTACACCAAAGACCAGATCATGACGATGTACCTCAACATCGTCTACTTCGGTCGCGGGGCATACGGCATCCAGGCCGCCTCCATCGCGTACTTCAACAAGCCCGCGAAGGACCTGACGATGGCTGAGGGCATGGTCCTCGCCGGCATCATCAAGAGCCCCGACAGCTCCGGCGGCAAGGGCAGCCCCTTCGACCCGAACGTCGACAAGCAGCAGGCCACGGACCGCTTCAACTACATCAAGAACCAGATGATCAAGTTGAACTTCGTGAAGTCCGAAGAGGCCGAAGCGAAGATGGCCTACCCGGCGAAGGTCATCACGCCGGCCGAGTCCAGGGCCAACGCGATCAAGACCCAGGGCAGCATGGACAAGCCCGAAGGCCTGATCGTGCACCACGTCCTCGACGAGGTGGCCAAGCTGACCGACCCGAAGACCGGCGCCCTGCTCTACGAGGGTGTCGACGCCGACGGCAGCAAGAACTTCGACAAGATCGCCAACGGCGGTCTGAAGATCGTCACCACGATCGACCAGAAGCTGCAGCAGGCCGCGGTTCAGGAGGCCAGCCGCAACCCCGAGTCGCGGATCAACAAGTATCCGGGCAACCTGCAGGCCGCCCTCGTGTCGGTCGAGCCGGGCACCGGCGCGGTCAAGGCCTACTACGGCGGCGACAGTGGCAACGGCGGTGACTTCGCCGGCTACTACAACGACCCGGTGCTCAGCAACGGCGAGGACAGCTGCTGCGGCGGCCACCCGCCGGGCTCGACGATGAAGGTCTACACGCTGGCGACCGGTCTCATGAACGGCTACCGGATCGACTCCTACTGGAACGGCGACTCCCCGCAGCAGTTCCCGGCGAGTGGTCGAACCGCGAAGAACCCGGTCAAGAACGCCGGTGAGGGCAACGTCTCCTCGCCGAAGTGCAAGTCGGGCGACGGCAAGTGGTGCACCTTGGAAGAGGTCACCGTCATGTCGCTCAACGTGCCGTTCTTCGCGCTCGCCGAGAAGGTCGGCCCGGCCAAGGTGATCGACACCGCTCGCGCGGCCGGCATCACCGACATGTGGGCCAACGTCGACGGCAAGTCGAAGAAGATCGACCTGGTCGCCAACAAGGGCTCCGACGTGTTCCCGAAGTACTTCAACACCGAGGTCGCCTTCGGTCAGTACCCGGTGACCGTCCTCGAGCACGCCGGCGGCATCGCCACCTTCGCCGCCCGCGGCGTCGCGGCGAAGACCCACTTCCTCAAGGAGGTGTGGGAGAACGGCAAGAAGACCTACGGCGAGGTGATCAACCCGAAGCGCATTCCGGGCTTCACCGACCAGATGGCCGACGACCTCAACACCGTCCTGCAGGGCGTGCCGAAGCACTACAGCCTGAAGCTCAAGGACGGCCGCCAGATCGCCGGCAAGACCGGCACCTGGCAGCTGGGCCAGACCACCTCCAACGCGCATGCGTGGTTCGTCGGCTACACCGCCTACGACCCGGGCAAGAAGTCGCCGGGCCTGGCGACCGCGGTGTGGGTCGGCAACAAGGCCGAGGAACAGAAGATCGTCGACGGCAACGGCAAGGGCGTCATCGGCGGTAGCCTGCCCGGCCCGATCTGGGTGGACTACATGGACAAGGCCGAGGCGATCATCAAGCAGCCGAAGATCAACTTCCCGGGGCCGAAGAACGTCGGCAACCTGGAGGTCGGCACCGGTGTCTCGCCGCAGCCGAGCATGCCGGTCGACCCGAACCTGCCGAGCGGCGGTCCCGGCTTCCCGGGCCCCGGCAACACCCAGACCCCCGGCAACGGTGGCAACGGCGGCGGCGGCAACGGCGGCGGCATCATCCCGACGGTCACGCCGACCCGAAGGCGCTGATCGGGGCGGGCCGAAGATGTGCGGCCACGGTAACGGCGGTATGTTCGCCGGGACCGTGGCCGCTGTCGTTGGGGGTGTGGCTTGGAAGCGGGCAGGCTGAAGGCCGTCCGGTGGGGGCTGCTCGCGCTGTTCGTGGCGCTGGTGGCCTATGCGCACTGGTGGTATGGCATCCGGCACCACTTCTACGACCTCACGATCTACCGCCTGGCCATCGACTGGTGGCTCGACGGGCACGACCTCTACACGTTCACCAAACCGGACGACACGCAGGGCGCGCTCGGCTTCACGTATCCGCCGTTCGGCGCGATGGTGCTGGTCCCGTTCGCGCTCCTGACCAAGAACGCCGCCGTGACCGTCTACGCCGTCATCGCCGTTGCCGGGCTGCTTGTCACCAGCTACTGGCTGGTCGCCCCGGTGGTGCGCCGGCACGGCTGGTCGTTGCCGTTCATGCTGGTGCTGTCGACCGTCGTGTTCAGCACGCTGGAGCCGATCCGTGAAACGTTCAGCTTCGGCCAGATCAACGTGCTGCTCATCGTGCTCATCCTGGCCGACCTGCTGATCCTGCTGCCCCGGGAGAGCCGGTGGGCAGGTGTGCTCATCGGCCTTGCCGCCGCGATCAAGCTGACCCCGGCGATCTTCATCGTGTATCTGCTGGTCAGCCGGCGATACCGGGCCGGCATCACGGCGATCGTGAGCGCCGCGGTCGCGACGCTCCTCGCCGCCGCGGTCGCACCCCGCGCCTCGTGGGACTTCTGGAGCGACACCCTGTGGAAGGGTGACGGGATCGGCAACAAGGCCTACATCCCCAACCAGTCGCTGCGTGGCCTCCTTGCCCGTTACGACGCGCCCGGGTGGCTGTGGGTGCTGCTGGTCCTGGCCGTCGTCGCCGTGGGGCTCTGGCGCGCCCGCCGGGCCGCGCTCGCCGGCGACGAGCTCGTCGGGCTCACCATCGCCGGCTTCGTCGGCTGCCTGGCCAGCCCGATCACCTGGATCCACCACCTGTACTGGTTCGTGCCGGCGCTGGTCGTCCTCGTCGACGCGGGCCGGCGATGGCTGGCGGTATTGATCGCGGTCACCGTCGGCGTCGGCATGGTGTCGCTGTACGACCAGGGCCTGCCCGTCGACCCCTGGGGCAAGGGCGTCCTGGGCTTCTTCATCGAGAACTGGTACGTGCTGCTCGCCGCGGTGCTGCTGTTCGCACTGCCGATCCGGCGGATCGACGGGCAAACCACGTCGGGTGGTGCACCCGCCTCCGAGGTAGCGACGGTACGGTGATGCGATGCCGCCGACTGTGCGACCCGAGCACCGCCTGAGTGACGAGCCCGCCACCTCCGACCGCTTCGTCGGTGGCCTCTCCGAGTCGATCGGTGGGCCCCTGGGCAGTCACGCAGTGCGGACGTCGAGCCGTTTCTGGACCCCCGCACGAGTGGTCCTGCTGCTGATCTGCGCCATGCTCAGCTTCTCCTGGATGCAGAAGTCCCCCTGTCGCGACGGCGCCTGGGCGGACATGAAGCAGTACAAGTACTTCTGTTACACCGACGTGCTGGCCCTGTACTACGCCGAGGGGCTGAACGAAGGCCAGGTCCCCTACGCCGACCACAAGGTCGAGTACCCGGTCCTGACCGGCGCGTTCATGGGCGTCCTCGGCCTGCCCGTGCACTCCCTCGGCCAGCAGGGGGCGATCGACAACCCGGGCCAGACCTTCTACGACCTCAACGCCGTGGTCCTCAGCGCGTTCGGCATCGCCGCGGTCGCCGCCACGATCGCGGTGCGCCGACGAAGGCCCTGGGACGCCGCGATGTTCGCCGCGGCACCCGCGCTGTTCGTGTCCGCGACCGTCAACTGGGACCTCTTCTGCGTCGGCCTCGCCGCCATCTCGATCACATTCTGGGCCAGACGAAGACCACTGCTCGCCGGTCTCTTCCTCGGCCTGGCGACGGCCGCGAAGTTCTATCCGGTGCTGATCCTCGGCGCCCTGCTGGTGCTGTGCATACGCACCGGCAAGTGGAAGGAAGCCCTCGCCACGTTCGGTGTCGGCGCCGCCACCTGGCTGGCGATCAACGTGCCGGTCGCGATCCTCTACTGGGAATCGTGGATCAAGTTCTGGGACTTCAACTCCCAGCGCGGCATCGACTGGGGCACCCTCTGGTACATCGGAGCGCACTTCCCGCGCGGCTCCGGGCAGTACGGGTTCCCCTACTTCCAGAACCTCGACCTGGACCCTGAGCACGCCACCCTGAACGTGCTGTACCTCGGCCTGTTCCTGCTCTCCTGCGTCGGGATCCTGATCATCGGCCTGAGGGCGCCGATCCCGCCGCGCCTGGCCCAGCTCGCGTTCCTGATCGTCGCCGCGTTCCTGATCACCGGCAAGGTCTGGTCCCAGCAGTACGTCCTGTGGCTGATCCCCCTCGCGGTGCTCGCCCGTCCCCGATGGGGTGCGTTCCTCGCCTGGCAGGCGGCCGAGGTGCTCTACTTCGTGTCGTTCTACGGCGAGCTCATGGGCGCCTCGGGCCGGCAGGTGTTTCCGGAAGGCGTGTTCGTGCTCGCCTCGATCCTGCGGCTGGTCACGCTCGCGGTCCTGGTCGGCTACGTGATTCGCGACATCCTGCACCCGGAGTTCGATGTCGTGCGGGAGACCTACGAAGGCGAGGATCCCGACGGCGGGGTCTTCAACCGTGATGAGGTCGAGCCACCACTGATCGTTCCGCCACCGCTCGTCAAGACGCTGTAGCAAATCGAACGAAGGGCCGGCGGAATTCCGCCGGCCCTTCGTGTTGCTACGTCCTGCCCCTGGTCAGCGGTCCTCGACCTGGTAGAGCACGACGTCGCCCTGCTCCGTGCGGGTCAGGCCCAGACCGTCGATCGGCGCGTCGATTGCCCGCTCATAGGCGCTGCCCAGCGCCTGGCTGCGAACCACGACCACGGTGCGGATGCCCCGCTCCCGCAGCAACGCGACGGTCCCCTCGTCCGGGAACTGCTGCATCGTCAGCCGCAGCTCCTGCTGGTCCATCGGCGTGAAGCCGCTGCCACCGTTGACGATCTTCGGGAACCCGTCGGTGCTCCACAGCATGACGTTCATGTCGAACAGCTCATGACTCGGCAGCACCATCAACGGACCCTGCACCGTGCTCATAGCCACCGGCGCCGTCGGCACCACGGGATGTGGGGTGCTGTGCGTGCCCTCGAACAGCACCAGCATCACCGGGATCAACGTGGCCAGGCGCGGGAAGAACCCGGCCCGGTCGCGGCGCTCCGTCTGCGTCCGGTCGGCGAACAGCTCCACCGCCCGCTCCGCGAACGCGCTCACCGCCCCGGCCGCGAGCAGCGCCAGGAAGAGTGTCGTCCACACCACCAGACGCCCCGACGTGCGGATGCCGTCGAAGCCCGGCAGCGCCCGATACAGCGCCAGGTAGCCGAACTCGCCCTTGCCGAAGCCGTTGGTCCCCATCGCCAGCGCGATCGTGCCCACGACGCCGACCAGCATCCAGATCCGGTGCTTGATCCGCCACGTCGAGACGAACAGCCCGGCGAACGCCAGCCCGTACAGGAAGAAGCCCGGCAGCAGCGCCATCTCCGGCGCCCAGGTCAGCGTGCCGCGGGCGGCCCGGTACGCCTCGCCCCACAGCCACGACTCCGGCGGGGCGATGAAGAACCCCTTCAACGGCGGGGAGAACAGCCCGACCAGTTCCTCGCTGCGTCGCGCATACGGATGCTCCTTCAGCACCTGCAGGTATGGATACGCCATCAGCCCGCCGACCGCGGCGAAGATGGCCCCGCCGCCGAGATTGGCGAAGAACAGCTTCCAGCCGAACGGCCGGGTCACTCCCCACTTCCGCACGTGCCGGTAACCCCACGACACCGCCGTGACCACCACGATCAGCAGCAGCGCATAGACGAACGGGATGCCGATGCCGAAGCCCAGACTGATCTGCCAGGCCGCGACCAGCCAGCCGGCGAGCACCCAGCCCCACCGCCGCCGGTCCGGCTGGTAGCCGTCCCGCAGCGAGAAGCCGTGCCCGCGGGCGAGCATCGCCAGTGCCAGCGCGATCCCGCCGATCGACAGCACGTGCAGGTGACCCGCCTGCCCCAGCCGCCACGGCGCATAAGCGAACGCGGCGCCGGCGACGACCGCACCGGTCGGCCTGGCGCCCAACTGCCGGGCCAGCACATAGGCACCGAAGAACGCGAGCGCGAAGATCAGCACGTAGATGATGTTGTACCGCACGAGCGCCGCCATCGGTCCGCTGCCGATCATGCCGGCGGGTGCGTAGCCGAGCAGCGTGTCCGAGAACGCGTAGCTGTACTTGTCGGGGAAGAACGCGTTGGCGTTCCACAGCTGCGCCGGGTTGGTGGTGAGGATGTGCCCGCCCCATGACATCTGCCAGGCCTGCAGCGTCGGGTCCGCGGTGTCCTCCGGGATCGTGGTCGCCGGGTGCTGCAGGGTCGGCCAGGTCATGACCGCGGCGAGCAGCACCGAACCGACCGCGGCCATCGTCCACTCGTGACCGAGGAAGCCCCCGACGGCGTTGCCGACCCGTGCCACCACCCGGCGGGCACGGCTGGGCACCGCTTCAGGGACGGGCGCGAAGGAGCCGAACGGATCCTCGGCCTTGACCTTGACGAGGCTCACCCGCTGGTCGGCCGTCGCGGCGGCCTTCCCGTCTTGCGCGGCCCCCTTCTCGCCTTCCTTGCCGCCGGCTGCCCCAACCGGCCCGGTCGCCGCATCCGTGCTGGATGCCGCGTCCGTGCTGGCCGGGTCCGTGCTGCTGGCTGCGTCCGTGCTGGGGGCTGTCTTCGGGGTGCTGGCTGCGTCCGCGGTGCCCTTGGCCTCCGCGGTGCTCTCGGCGTTCGCGGTGCTCTCGGCCTCCGCGGTGCTCTCGGCGTTCGCGGTGCTCTCGGCGTCCGCGGTCGGGGCCCCCTCCTCGGGGTCTGCCGTGCCCCTGGCTGCCGGCTTCCCGTTGCCGGAGGCCGACTCCTCGCGGACCGTCACCGCTGGCTCCGGCTTCTCGGATCTGGTGGCGGCTGGCTCCGCCTCCGGGTCCTTCTCGGTCTCGGACACATTGCTCACGCCAGCCGCTCCCGCAGGTAGGTGATGTCGGCGGTCTGCCCGTCGGCTCCGCCGGGCGTCTCGACCAGGGCCGGCGCGTTGGCGGCCCGGATCACCGCGACGATGAGCTCCGGGTCGATCTCGCCGGCCGCGAGGTTGTCGTGCCGGTCCCGGCCCGAGTCGAACCCGTCCCGCGAGTTGTTGGCGTGGATCAGGTCGATCCGGCCGGTGATGGCCTTGACCCGATCGACGATGTCCAGCAGATCCTCACCACCCGCGTGGGCGTGGCAGGTGTCCAGGCAGAACCCGACCTCGTATTCGCCGACCGCGTCCCACAGCCTGGCCAGCGCGTCGAAGCGGCGGGCGCAGGCGTTGTCGCCGCCGGCCGTGTTCTCGATCAGCACCGGCGTCGCGAAGCCACCCTCTTCGGCGGCATACGCGAAGGTCTTGCGCCAGTTGTCGAAGCCCGCGTCCAGGCCGTCGGCGTTCTCCACGTGCCCGCCGTGCACGATCAGGCCCTTGGCACCGACCTTCGCGGCTCCCGCCGCATGGCTGAAGAGCAGCTTGCGGCTGGGAATGCGGATTCTGTTGTTGGAGGACGCGACGTTGATCCGATACGGCGCGTGGATGTAGATGTCGACGTCGGAGGCGATGAGCGCCTCCGCGTCGGGACGGTCTTTGGGGTCGATCCATTTTTGCGGGTCGGTCAGGAAGAACTGGACCAGGTCAGCACCGCGCGCCGCGGCCTCGGCCAGTGGCTCAGCGGGGTCGACGTGAGCACCGATTCGCATGCCGCAGAGCCTACGACGTGGGACCGACAGTTTGCGCGACCCGGCCCCCTGGGCCGGCGGGTAACCCGACCGAAGGGTCCGGAATGCCAGGCTTCCGTCACCGTCCAGTCGGCCGCGTCGTTACGCAACTGGGCCGCCCGTGATCGCGTGGCCTCGATGGAACGGCATCTGATCAATCCTCAACCTTGGATGGCTACCTTGTCTGGACACCGACCGGCTTTCCGCGTGGCGGCAGCCGCCGCCGCGTTGTTCGCCGCGGCCCTGACCGTGGGCGCCAGCCCCGTGCACGCCGCACCCTCCACCCCGACCGTCGAGTTCAGCGGCGGGAGCGTGTTGAGCCTGCTGGTGTGCAAGTCGGAGCCCAGCACCGGCAGCGTCTCGGTGCCGGCCGAGTCGCGGGTCAACTTCGTCAACCGGCTCGGCCAGGGCGCGACCCTCAAGGTCGACGGCAAGGCCGTCTCGACGGTGGAGCCCAACCAGGCGGTCCCGGTCGTGTTCAAGAAGGGCCCGGTCAACGTCGCCATGACGTTCTCCTGCGGCGTCGGCGTGGTCGAGCAGTTCAAGCCGGTCTCCGTCGGGGTCACCGCGCCGCCCGCCGCACCCGCGGCGGGGCAGGGCGCGGGCCAGGCGGGCCGCCCGGCAAGCACGAGCGGGCCGGCCGGCGCCGCGGCAGCGGCCGCCAACCAGGCCATCAACCCGTCGCCGACCGGCCGCTCGACCCGGAAGCCGTCGACGACCGCGTCGGGCAGCACCGGTGAGGCGGACGGCACCGGCACCGAGCCGGTCGACCCGTCGCTGCTCGGCCCGGACGCGACCGCGTCGCCGGCTGCGGGGGCCAATGTCAACCCGAGTGCGTCGACGGACGAGCGGGTATACGTCGAGGAGCCCGTCGCCGCGAGCGGCCCGGCCACGAACGCCCCCACGGGCCTGCTGGCACTGGTCGCGACGGTCTGCGTGGTGGGCGTTGGAATCGCCGCAATTCGGGCTATTATTGCGCAGCGGTCATCGCGCGCTAGCTTCGCTTAAGGTACAATTAGGTAGCTCCGCGGGGCGCCGTCATCCAACGCACCGGTGTGGTCGTTCCTCCCCAGGTCCCACCCAGAGAAGCGGATGACGCGCCCCGCGGTCTTTGCGTGTACACACACCGTGTACTCTTGCTCGGTCTGCCGTCCATCGGAGGGCAGACGACGCACGACCTCCTGCCGCGGATGGACCGCGGCCGCTTAGCCCGTGGGAGGTGAGAACGTCTTGCGTCATTACGAAATCATGGTGATCCTCGATGGAAGTCTCGAGGAGCGCACCGTCGCACCGTCGCTCGACACGTATCTGAACGTGATCCGGACGTCGGGTGGCTCGGTGGAGAAGCTCGACGTGTGGGGCCGCAGGCGCCTCTCGTACGAGATCAACAAGAAGACCGAGGGCATCTACGCCGTCATCGACCTCCAGGCATCGCCGGAGTCGGTGGCCGAGCTGGACCGTCAGCTGCGACTCAACGAGTCCGTGCTGCGCACCAAGGTCATCCGGCCCGAGGTCCGCTAAGCGGATCCGGGCGAGATCGACCTGCTTCGCCGGCCACACGTCACCGGGAATTGTCATACCCCTGTGACAAGGTGGGCCGTACCCCAGTGCGCGAGGAGTTGACTCAATATGGCAGCAGGAGACACCACGATCACGGTCATCGGCAATCTGACCGACGACCCCGAGTTGCGCTTCACTCCGTCTGGAGCAGCCGTGGCCAAGTTCCGGGTGGCATCGACCCCCCGGTTCATGGACAAGGCCTCCAACGAGTGGAAGGACGGCGAGCCGCTGTTCCTGTCCTGCACGGTGTGGCGCCAGGCGGCGGAAAACGTCGCCGAGTCGCTGCAGCGCGGTGCCCGCGTGATCGTCTCCGGCCGCCTGAAGCAGCGGACCTATGAGACGCGCGAGGGCGAGAAGCGCACTGTCATCGAGCTGGAGGTCGACGAGATCGGCCCCTCGCTGCGCTACGCGACTGCCAAGGTGCAGAAGATGCAGCGCTCCGGTGGCGGTGGAGGCTTCGGCGCTTCATCCGGCGGTAGTGGCGGCGGCGGAGGCGGTGGCGGCGGGTTTGACGACCCGTGGGCCAGCGCGCAGCCGGCGAACGCTGGAAGCGGCGGCGGCAGGTCGAGCTCATCCTTCGACGACGAGCCCCCGTTCTAATGGCATCAGGAGCAAGAGCAATGGCGAAGGCTGCGGCCCTGCGCAAACCGAAGAAGAAGGTGAACCCTCTCGACAAGGAGGGCATCGCCTACATCGACTACAAGGACACCGCGCTGCTGCGCAAGTTCATCTCCGACCGCGGCAAGATCCGCGCTCGGCGGGTGACCGGCGTGACCGCTCAGCAGCAGCGGCAGATCGCGCGTGCCGTCAAGAACGCGCGCGAGATGGCCCTGCTCCCCTACACCGCGACCGCGCGATAAGGGGAGGCTGACATGAAGATCATCCTGAAGCAGGAGGTCACCGGTCTCGGGACCCCCGGCGATGTGGTTGAGGTCAAGGACGGCTACGGGCGTAACTACCTGCTCCCGCAGGGCTACGCGATTCCGTGGACCAAGGGCGGCGAGAAGCAGATCGCGACCATCAAGCGTGCCCGTGGGGCCCGCGAGATCCGCGACCTGGGCCACGCCAACGAGGTCAAGGCCCAGCTGGAGAACCTCACCGTCAAGCTGGCCGTTCGCGCCGGCGAAGGCGGCCGGCTCTACGGCTCGGTCACTCCGGCCGAGGTTGTGGACGCCGTCCAGAAGGCCGGCGGTCCGTCCCTGGACAAGCGCCGCCTCGAGCTGCCCGGCCACGTGAAGTCGGTCGGCGACTACAAGGTGCAGATCAAGCTGCACCCCGAGGTCGCTGCCACCTTCACGCTGAAGGTCACGGCCGCCAAGTAACACCGCTGCAGACAAAAGGGGCCCGCAGGTGGAGCGGGCCCCTTTTGCTGTCTCCTACCGGTGAACTCCCCGCCGCCGGGACAAGCCCCTTGCCGTCGCTTACCGGCAGAACCTCGCCGCCGCCGGGACAAGGGCCCGCAGGTGAAGCGAGCCTCTCTTGCTGTCTCTTACCGGTACAACTTCACCGCCGCCTGAATCACGTCGGCGAGCTCAGCGACCTGCTTGTCCTCCTCCGACAAGCCCTTCGCCAGCCGCAGCAGGTCGTCGAGCCGGACCTCCTCGGCGTAGCGGCTGGCCCGCAGGACCTCGGCGAAGTACGCCGCCGTGTAGCAGACCTGCAGCTGCGGCGCCGCCGACGTGAACTCGCGATCCAGCGACGCCACCGTCACCGACAGGTTCTGCTCGCTCGGCTCCCGCGTCTGCGGGTCCTGCCACCGCACCCGCACATCCGCCAGATGCCCCTCGGCGCCGGACCGGAGATGCAGGGCGTACAGCGCCGTCACGGCATGGCCCGGGCCGACCTCGCCGCCGTCGACCCTGTCGTTGCGGAACGCCGACGCCGAGAGCGTCCGGTTCTCATAACCGATCAGCCGGTACGACGCCACGGCCGCCGGATCGAACTCCACCTGCGCCTTCGCGTCCAACGCCCGGACCGCGAGCGTGGCCGGCAACTGCTCGACGAACACCTTGTTCGCCGCGGCGGTGTCGCTGACGTAGACGACATAGCCGTCGCCCTTGTCGGCCAGCTCCTCCATGAACTTGTCGCCGTAGTCACTGCCGACCCCGACGCCCATCATCGTGATCTGCTTGGCCGCCGCCTCCTGCACCTCACGGACCAGGGACGTGGCGTTCGTGGAGCCGACGTTCGGCAGGCCGTCGGAAAGCAGGATGACGCGATTGGTCGAACCCGACCGGAAGCTCTTGCGCGCCGTCTCGTACCCGAGCCGCAGCCCCGCCTCCAGGTTCGTGCTCCCCGACACGCGCAACCGGTCGATCGCACTGTGCAACGCCGACCGGTCCCGCACCGGCGTCATCTGCCGCAGGACGTCGGCCTCGTCGGAGTATGCGATCAACGCCACCGAATCCGTGGTCCGCAACTGATCCACCAGCGTATGCAAACCGCTCTTGACCAGGTCGAGCTTGCCGGGCTCCGCCATCGAACCGGACACGTCCACGACGAACGTCAGCGACGCGTCGAGACGTTGCCCCTCAGGCTCGGCTCTCGTCTGCAGCCCAACCCGGAGCAACCGCGCCGAATCACTGGGGTTGAGGTGCGTCCGAGGCAGCCGCGCACCGTCAGCAGACACGGCGAAGCCGTCGCCCGTCGGCTGCCGGTACCCCTGCCGAAACGAGTTGACGAACTCCTCCGGACGAATCGTGCTCGCCGAGGGCCGCTGCCCCGACAACAGTTGCCGCTTCGCGTAGCCATAGGACGCGGTGTCCACATCGACCGCGAACGTCGACACCGGCTGGTTCGACGCCGACTGCTCGCCGGGAGCCTCATCCGCCAGCTCACCGGTCACGGGCGGACCGGGCTTACCGTTCTCCGCATTTGCCGGCGCCTTGGCACCGGAACTGGGACCGTCTTCGGACGCACTGCACGCGGTCAGGCACAACGCGGCGATCACGGCGACGGCGGCGACACGGTACTGACTGACCATGGGGGCCTCCCTGAAGGTGTTTGGCCAGTCAGACGCCGACCCGCCTGTGATCGGCTCCGAGCGTAACCGGACAGAGACCCAAGCGTGAGCATCGGTGATCATCTCGCAAGGATGCTGTGACCCTTCGACGGGAACCGATCGGATCAGAACTGCGTCGCGAGCACCGCGAAGATCACCGTCGACATGCCCGCACCCAGCACCGCGGAGGCGAAACCGATGGTCCACGCCCGCCATCCGGACGTCGCCCAACCCAGGAACATGGCCACCGTGATCCCCAGCGCGAGTGCCAGGGCGATCTGCGGCACCCCGTCCAGCAGATTCGTGAACGCCTCGGACCGCGGCGCCGGACATTGCGCCCCGAACGCGTCCACGCAACCCGGCCGCGGCTCCGACGACAGTGTCGCCGCCCAGATCACGTAGCCGATGAGCGGCACGACGTACCAGCAACCGGTGGCGATGAACGCCCCCGCATAGTCGGTGGACTCGTCCTCTTCCTCGTCCTGTCGTCGGACCGACCGCGGAGCGTGGTCACGACGACCCGGCTCACGTGATCTGTCCCACTCCGGGTAACCCACGGCCGCAGCGTCACTCGCCCGTGCGGAGCCCGCCATCGTCCGTCCAGCCGGAAAACACCGGCCCGTCACATCACTCGATTGGGCGACTATTTTTCGCACACAGGCTGTGGATTACGAACAAGCAGCTCAGGGGCCATCTGTGGATCCCGGACGTGGAGTTATCCACAGGACTGTGCACAGCTGATCCCCCGTTTGTGGGCCGTGGTCCACAGGTTGTCCCGAGGGTTGTCCACCGGCCGGTTTTGACGAACGCCTGCCGCTCCATACCGTTGCGCAGGGCGCCCCTGTTTTCAGAGCGGTTTTGTCATACCCGCGAGGTCTACTGGTTGGTGCGGGTATGACGTTGGAGGGGCGAGTGTCGATCACCGAAGACATACAGGGCGGCGACCCTTGGGACGACGCGACCCCGGCCGAGCCGCGCCGGCAACCCCCCAAGGACCAGTCCAAGGGATCTGAGCGGCCCTCCGGCGGCGCCGAAACCTTCGAACGCACCCCACCGCAGGACGTCGCCGCGGAGCAGAGCGTCCTCGGCGGCATGCTGCTGTCCAAGGACGCCATCGCCGACGTCGTCGAGATCCTCAAGTCCCACGACTTCTACCGGCCCAACCACACGGTCGTCTTCGACGCGATCCTCGACCTCTACGGCCGCGGCGAGCCCGCCGACGCCGTCACCGTCGCCGCCGCGCTGACCGACGCGGGCGAGATCGCCAAGGTCGGCGGCGCCGCCTACCTGCACACCCTCATGGCGGCCGTGCCCACCGCCGCCAACGCGTCCTACTACGCCCGCATCGTCGCCGAGCGGGCCGTCCTGCGCCGGGTCATCGAAGCCGGCACCCGCATCGTCCAGCTCGGCTACGGCTCCGCCGGCCCCGGCGGCCGGGACGTCGACGACGTCGTCGACCTCGCCCAACAGGCCATCTACGACGTCACCGAGAAGCGCGTCAGCGAGGACTTCGCCATCCTCGCCGAAATGCTGCAGCCGACCCTCGACGAGATCGAAGCCGTCGGCGCCCAAGGCGGCGTCATGACCGGCGTCCCCACCGGCTTCAGCGACCTCGACCGCCTGCTCAACGGCCTGCACCCCGGCCAGCTGGTCATCGTTGCCGGTCGACCTGGGTTGGGCAAGGCCCTGGCGCTCAACACGCCACTGCCGACGCCCGACGGCTGGACAACGATGGGCGAGGTCAAGGCGGGTGACCAGCTGCTCGACGCCGCCGGCCGGCCGACGACCGTCGTCAACGCGTTCGACGTGCTGCACGATCGCCCCTGCTTCGAGGTGGAGTTCTCCGACGGCAGCGTGATCGTCGCCGACGCCGAACATCTCTGGAAGACCACAACGAGAGCTGCCCGACGACAGCGCTCCGAGACCACACAGTCACCGCAATGGCCCGCCGCGGCGCGCAACCAGGTGGCATCGGTGCTGGCTCATTCCACGACGCAGCGAGACTCGCTGGTGACCTTCGGCGAGGCAGTTCAGCTCGTCGGACCCGAATTCCGGCATGTGCTCCACGTTGTGGGCAGCGAGGTCGGAACGTCGGGTCAGGTCGTCCGCGAGTATCAGCGAGCGGGCAAGTCATGGCGGCGTTCAATTCAGGCCTATTCCACGCACGCGCTGCTCACGACGCTGCACCGGCGGCTCAACAGAACCATGAACGCCGAGACGACCGCCAGGCACGAGGGCGTCGTGACCACCAAGGACATTGCGAACACCCTCCGGCATCCGACAGACGGCCGCCTCAACCACGCCGTAGAAAATTGCCGCGCGCTGCAGCTGCCGGAGCGTGATCTGCTCGTGCCGCCCTACACTCTCGGTGCGTGGCTGGGAGATGGCCACTCCGCGGCCGGCCGCATCACCACAGCCGACCCTCAGATCGTTGCCAACATCGCCGATGACGGATTCGAGATCAGGCCGAGCTCCGCGCACCCGATGCTGTATGGCATCGGCCGCTCAGGCGAGCGGGGACCCGCACTGGTCAGCAGCCTTCGGGTGCTCGGCGTTCTCAACAACAAGCACATTCCATCCGTGTATCTGCGCGGTTCGGAGCGGCAACGACGAGCGCTGCTCGCCGGCCTGCTGGACACCGACGGCACCGTGACGAGCACTGGCAACGCGCAGTTCACGTCCACCTCGGCGCGGCTCGCGGGTGACGTACGCGAACTGGTCGTCAGCCTCGGATACCGGTGCACGGTGACGATCAAGCAGGTAAAAGGCCGTACTCCGGCCAGTTCGATCGCCTACACGTTGAACTTCACCACGGTCGACGACCTGTTCCGGTTGGAGCGGAAGCGGTCCGCGCATCAGGACCGGCGGCGCAGCCTCAGCACGTCGAGGACCGGTGCCAGGTACATCGTCGATGTCAGACCCACTGCAAGCGTCCCGGTCCGGTGCGTGCAGGTCGACAACGACGCCCACCTCTACCTGGCAGGGCGCTCAATGATCCCGACCCACAACTCCACCGCCGCAATGGACTTCAGCCGGGCGGCGTCGGTGAAGCACAACATGGCGAGCGCGATCTTCAGTCTGGAAATGTCGAAGGTCGAGATCGTCATGCGACTGCTCTCGGCCGAGGCTCGGGTGCCGCTGCACGTGCTGCGGTCCGGGCAGCTGTCCGACGACGACTGGACCAAGCTGGCCCGCAGGATGGGCGAGATCAGCGAGGCGCCCCTGTTCGTCGACGACACGCCGAACATGAACCTCATGGAGATCCGGGCCAAGGCGCGGCGGCTCAAGCAGCGGCACGACCTGAAGCTGATCATCGTCGACTATCTGCAGCTGATGACGAGCCCGAAGCGGACCGAGAGCCGGCAGCAGGAGGTCGCCGACCTGTCGCGTGGTCTGAAGCTGCTGGCGAAAGAGGTCGAGTGCCCGGTAGTCGCGGTCAGCCAGCTGAACCGTGGCCCGGAGCAGCGCACCGACAAGCGACCGCAGCTGTCCGACCTTCGTGAGTCGGGCTCGATCGAGCAGGACGCCGACGTCGTCATTCTTCTGCACCGTGACGACTACTACGACAAGGAATCCCCGCGCGCCGGTGAGGCCGACTTCATCGTGGCCAAGCACCGAAACGGCCCGACCGACACGATCACGGTCGCCGCACAGCTGCACCTGTCGCGCTTCGTCGACATGGCCATCTGAGCCGCGATCGCCGCTGATCGCCGATGCGGCATGGCTGTGCTGGGCACGGTTGCGTTGGGTATGGCTGTGCTGGGTATGGCTGTGCGGGGTACGGGTGTGCGGGGCAGGGTGCGTTGGGCACGGTTCTGCGGGGCACGGCGCGCAGAACCAGCTGATGTCGCTGGACCGGGGCGCTCGGCCGCGAGGCGTTCGACGCGGTGCGCCGAGCGGTCCTCCTTGTGGTGGTCTGCCTTGTGGGTGGTCTGCCTCGTGGTGGTTTGGTGGTGGGGGTCTGCGGCTGTGCAGGGTGCGACCAATCGCCGGGCTGATCGAAGGTGGGTTGCGCCCGCTGGTGCACGTCCGGCGGCGTCGCGCCTTGGATCACGACCGAACTGTCGCAGCCACTCGCGGAGCAGCGCCACCTGCGGAGCAGCGCTTCGATCAGTGCCGTCCTTCGATCATGTCCGCAAGATCGCCCCGCCCAGCGCAACCGGGTCCTGGGCTTGTGGCCGCCGGCCCGGGGCGTTCACCAGCCCATCGTGATGGGGACCGGCCGTCCGGACGACCACGGGACGACTTCGATCTGCCACAACAGCGCGGAGCGAGCTCGCAAAGAGCCCTGTTCGGGCATGGGAAATGCCGGATCGGGCGTGCGCGGTGGGCGAGGGTCAGGGGTGGCTCAGGAGGCGGGCGACCTCGGCGTCCGGGACCTGGTGGAAGTCGTCGTAGTAGCGGCTGACCGCACCGAAGTATTCGGACATCAAAGGGCAGACCACCTCGTCCGCGGTGTGGGCCAGGCGTTCGAGGGCCTGGGTCGCACCGACCGGGACGGCCAGCACCACGCGAGCGGCCGACAGCGCCTTGGCGACCGCGATCGCCGCCCCGGCCGTGGCACCGGTGGCCAGGCCGTCGTCGATGATGAGGGCGACCCGCCCGGTGAGGTCCAGCGGGTCGCGGCCGATGCGGAAGAGGCGGTCGCGGCGGCGGAGTTCGGCGGTTTCGTGGCGGATGATCGGGGCCATCTCGTGCGGTTCGAGGCGGATCTCGGTGTTGAGGACCTGGACGCCGCCGGGGCCGATGGCGCCGAAGGCGACCTCGGGTGCCCACGGGACGCCGAGCTTGCGCACGACCATGGCGTCGAGCGGGATCCGGAGCCGGCTGGCGACCTCGGCGGCGACGGGCATGCCGCCGCGGACCAGGCCGAGGGCGATGACGTCCGGCCGGTCGGCGTAGCCGGTGAGGAGCGCGGCGAGAGCGGCTCCGGCTTCTTGGCGGTCCCGGAAGGCCATGCTTCCTGTTTACGCCGTGCCCGAGGACGCTGACCAGCGACTGACGGACCGGCCGGGACGAATCATGCGCGGCGACGCCACTCCTGCGGAAGGGCTACGCCGCTCCTGAGGATGCTGACCGGCGGCCGGCGGGCCCGCCGGGGGAGCCGGGTGCGGTGGGCGGTGCGGTGGACGGTGGGCGCAGCGCCCACCAGAGGGCGGCGAAGGCGGCCGGGTAGAGGAGGTACCCGAAGCGGGTCGACGGGATGAGCAGGATCGCCGCGGTGAGGCCGACGGTGACGACGAGCACGGCGGATCGGGTGTCCTGAGGTGGGCGGCGCAGGAGCCAGACGCCGATGGCGATGCCCGCGATGAGCAGGAGCGACAGGGCGATGGTGCGCCCCGCGTCCGCCGAGGAGGCGATGAGCTGCCCGGGCAACGGCGACTGGGCGGGGCTGGTGACGAGGCCGTGGCCGGCCGGGAAGCGCAGGACGTTTTCGACGAACGCGGAGGGGGCGACGGCCAGGGCGGGCAGCATCACCAGGATCGGCAGGCCGAACGCGCCGGCGGCGAAGACAGCGACGTTGCGCAGGTTTGCAACAGCGGCTCCGCGCCGCTCGGAATCACCAGCGCTGCCGGTGGTGCGCCAGGCGAGCACCAGCAGTACCAACGCCGCAGGAAGAGCAAACAGTTTGAGTGCGCCGGCCAGTCCGATGGCGATGCCGGCCGCGGCCCAGCGGTGTCTGGCGGTGAAGGCCATGGCGAGCAGTGACAGGCTGACCACTGGCAGGTCGTCGCCGCCGGTGGTCAGGGTGAGGGTGCAGATCGGCAGGACGGCGACGGATTGGGCGACGAGGACGAGGCCGGGCGGGGCGACCAGGTCGGTGAGCAGTCGCAGGGTCCAGAGCAGCGCGACGACGGTGGCGACGGCGAACCAGATGCGGGCGTCGGTCCACCAGTGGTTGCCGAACAGTGCTCGGGGGATGCCGAAGATCGACATGCCGGGTTGGTACGGCGAATACCCCAGCAACCGGTCCTCCGCCGGAAGTGCGGCGATGTCGGGGCGGTCGAGGTAGGGCGTGCCGGTGTGGAGGAGCCGCCGGCCCATCTGCTCGACGACGAGGACTTCTTCCTGCGCCCGGTCGGTGCGGCCGCCGGCGCGCTGCACGGCCTGCGTGATCAGGGGCACGAGCGTGACCGCCGCGAAGACGGCGAAGGTGAGCAGGAGCCGGCGGAGCACGACGAGCGTGATCAGGAACGCGGCGGCGTAGCCCCACCAGGCGATCTCGCCCCAGGCGCGGTGCGGCAGCAGGGTCGAGGTGAACGCGGTGATCGCGGCGAACACGGCAGACAGTCCGTAGAGGACGGCGTCGCTGGTCCGGGCGCGTGATGAGGTGGCTATGGCACCCATTCTTGTCCGGGCTCGCCGATGCCGGCGCGGCGGGACCGGCGGTTGCGCGGCAGGCGGATGACGGTGTCGGTGTCGTGCAGTGGCGGTGCGAGCAGGCCCGGCTGGCCGTCGTGGCCGCGTCGCAGTGCGGCGAGGAGCCGGTCGGCGGGCATGGCGCGGGCGAAGAGGTGGCCCTGGCCGGCGGGGCAGCCGAGCTCCCACAGCTGCTGGCGCTGGTCTTCACGTTCGATGCCTTCGGCCACGACGATGAGGCCGAGGCTGCGGCCGAGGTCGACGGTGGAGCGGACGACGGCGCCGGGGGCGGAGGCGTTCATCGCGGCGACGAAGCTCCGGTCGATCTTGAGTTCGTCGACGGCGACCCGGGCGAGGGTGGCCAGTGACGAGAAGCCGGTGCCGAAGTCGTCGAGGGCGAGCCGGATGCCCTGGTTGCGCAGTGCCGCGAGGACGTCGTCGACGACCTCGAGCTTGCTGAGGGTGACGGATTCGGTGAGCTCGATGACGAGCGACGAGGCCTGGACGCCGCGGGCGGCGAGGCGGCGGGCGACCGCGTCGGGGAACGACGGGTCGAGCAGGCTGCGGGGCGACACGTTGACGGCGACGGGGATGGCGTGGCCCGCGTCGGCCCATTGTGAGACGGCGGTCAGCGCCTGGTCGAGGACGGCGTCGGCGAACGCGGAGAGCTGCCCGGACCGTTCGATCGCGGGCAGGAACCGGTCGGGGGCGAGGTCGCCGCGGTCGGGGTGGTTCCAGCGGGTGAGTGCTTCGGCGCCGATGACCTGGCCGGTGGCGAGGTCGACGATCGGCTGGAAGTTGACGACGAACTGGTCTTCGGCGACGGCGCGGGCGAGGTCGCCGCCGAGGGTGAGGGTGCCGATGTCGGCGGTGTCGCGGGCGTGCGCGTAGACGACGACCCGCTGGCCGTCCTGTTTCGCCTGGTACATGGCGACGTCGGCGCGGCGGAGCAGCTCGCCGATGGTGCCTCCGCTGGCGGTGGTGACGCCGCAGCTGGCCTCGACGCTGATGCGCATGTCGTCGAGCTGGATGGGTGGGGCGAGGGCGTCGAGGATCGTGTGGGCGCGCATCTCGGCGAGGGCGGGCGCGCTGAGGTTGGCGAGGATGACGGCGAACTCGTCGCCGCCGAACCGCGCGACCAGGTCGTCTTCGCGGACGGCGGCGGAGAGCCGCTCGCCGACGGTGATGAGGACCCGGTCGCCGGCGGAGTGGCCGAGGGTGTCGTTGACCTCTTTGAAGTGGTTGAGGTCGATGAGCAGGACGCCGACGATGCCGGTGGCGAGGACCTCGTCGCCGTACTGCTGCAGCTTGCGCCGGTTGGCGAGCCGGGTGAGGGGGTCCTGGGCGGCGGCCCGGGCGTGGCTGTCGGCGAGGCGTTGCGTCTCGGCGAACGTGGCGGCGTTGCGCAGGGCGGTGCACAGCGCCGCGGCGAACGTGTGCAGCGTGTAGCCCTCGCGTTCGGAGAGCTTGATCGGGGCGCGGAAGCGCAGGCGGAGTTCGCCCAGGTCGGCGTCGCCGCGGTAGCTCTCCAGGCCGATCGGGATGACGAAGCCGGTCGCGGCGGGCGCGTCGTTCGGGTGGCCGTCGAACAGGATGTCGCGGCCGTTGCTGCGCACCAGGCGCTCCTCGCCGGTCTGCGGGCGGATCTGGACCTCGACCTCGTCGGTGGAGAAGAGCTCGGCGGCCTTGCGTACGGCGGCGTGCAGCACGGCGGTCTCGTCGACGGAGTTGAACTCGTCGGTGGCCTCGGCCAGCCGCTGCCAGGCCTCATTGCCCTGGCGGGCGCGGACCCGGTTGCCGGAGGCGAGGTGGATGCACCACAGCAGCAGCGGCAGGAGCAGCAGGAGCCAGTAGTTGATGTCGTACGCGATCACGGTGACGACGGCGATGCCGAACGTGCCTGCGCGAACGACGGTGAGAATGCCCCAGTCCGCGACGAGCCGCTGGTGGTAGGGCGTCCCGGTCAGCATGGCGAACAACGCTTGCGACACGAGCTCGTCGACGATGGTGTACGCAGCCCAGGCGACCACAGTGGCGATGAGTGCGGCACCAGCCGATCCGATGTGGTGCGAATCGGTCAGAATCGGAGTAAATCCGGCGAGGGCGACGGCTGCGGTTGCCGCAGTGCCGGCGAGCACTTCCTTGCCGGCGTTGAAACTGATCTTCACCGGCACGTGTGTCGGATTCAGGAACTGGTCGGTGAGCTTCCCGATCGCGATGGAAAGGATCACCAACGACGGCGGCAGGAACACCGACGCGGCGATGATGACGGCCGATACGGGCGTCGAGACGTGCAGTGCCGATCGGATCCGCATCTGGACCCGCATGTATCTCCCGCTGGCGACGAGCAGTGTCGGCAGCGGTAGCAGCAAGGTCAGTCGGCCCTGGTCCTTGATCAGCCAAAGTGCTACGAGGACCGCCAAGGCTGCACCGACGACGACGGGACCAACAAGACGCCAGAGGCGCCGGTCGGTCGCGTCGTCGGTACCCAATGGTCTTTGCATCGCGGTCTGCTCATCGTTGCCGATGGTCGTGTGCCTTTGTCAAGGCCGGATTTTTCAGCCCCACTCGTGAATGCGCATTGCTGCCCCCAAGGTCGTTTTCGCGGTTAACGACCCCCGTGGCGCTCGGGCATCGATACATATCGAATTCCCTTGCGTTGAACGAAGCCTAGGGTGCATATCGCAAGTTGCCTATACCCATTTGTCTGTCGACTCATAGTTTGCGAAGAAAGGCAGGGCTTGTCATATTTTGGTAACGTGAAAGTTACTCTCCGTGCATCTGAATCGACGCATGTTCCCACTAGCGTGCATGATCAAACAGATCTCCACTGCACGATCGATAAGGTGATGTCGTGGCACACGAGCTGACCCATGTCGACCAGAGCGGCGCCGCCCGGATGGTGGACGTCGCCGGCAAGGAAATCACCGTCCGGCGTGCGGTTGCGGCTGGTTCCGTCCGCACGACGGCCGCAGTAATAGCGTTGCTGCACGACGGTGCGTTACCTAAGGGCGACGCGTTGGCGGTCGCGCGGATCGCCGGGATCATGGGTGCCAAACGCACGCCCGATCTCATCCCGTTATGTCATCCGATCGCCCTGCATGGGGTGACGATCGACCTTACGTTGCGTGACGACTCGGTGGACATTGAGGTTGCCGCCCGCACGGCCGACCGCACCGGGGTCGAGATGGAGGCGCTCACCGCCGTCGCCGCCGCAGGTCTGGCCCTCATCGACATGATCAAGGCGGTCGACCCGGCCGCCTCGCTGGAAGGGGTTCGGGTGCTCCGCAAGGAAGGCGGCAAGACCGGTCTCTGGGAGCGTGCCTCGTGAAGGCCGTCGTGATCGTCGCGTCCAACCGCGCCTCGGCCGGTGTCTACGCCGACACCAGCGGGCCCCTGCTGGTCGCCGGGCTGCGCGAGCTTGGCTGCGACGTGGGCGACCCGGTCGTCGTCCCGGACGGCCCGCCGGTCGAGGAGGCGCTGCGCGCCGCGGTCGCCGCCGGCACTGACGTGATCCTGACCAGCGGCGGCACCGGCGTCACCCCTACCGACGCCACCCCGGAGATGACCCGGCGGGTGCTGGACTACGAGGTGCCCGGCATCGCGGAGGCCATCCGGGCAGCCGGCGCCGCAAAGGTGCCGACCGCGATCCTGTCCCGCGGGCTCAGCGGGGTCGCCGGCCGCACGCTGATCGTCAACCTGCCCGGCTCGAAGGGTGGCGCCAAGGATGGTCTCGCCGTGCTCGGTCCGGTGCTCGCCCACGCCGTCGACCAACTCCGCGGCGGCGACCACGTCCCCACGGTCTAGGCTCGACGCGTGACGTTACCGATCGCGTGGGCCGATGCCCGCGAGGCGGTGTTCGAGGCGGGCTCGGCGGTCGCGTCGAGCCCCGTGCCCGTCCCCCTCGTCGAGTCCGACGGGCTGACGCTCGCCGAGCCGCTGACCACACTCACCGCACTGCCCGCGTTTCCCACCTCGAGCGTCGACGGCTGGGCCGTCCGCGGCCCGGCACCCTGGCAGATCGTCGGCCGGGTCCTCGCCGGCGACCACGCCGAGCCGCTGACCGCCGAGGGCACCTGCGTCGAGATCGCCACCGGCGGCATGGTGCCCGAGGGCACCCTCTTCGTCGTGCGCACCGAGGACTCCACGGTCGAGGGTCGGCGGGTCGTCTCCGGCGAGCCCCGCAAGATCCCCGACTGGCGGCTGACCGGCGAAGAGGCCGCCCTCGGCGAAGAGCTCCTGCCCGCCGGCACGCCGATCACGCCCGGTGTCATCGGCCTTGCCGCCGCCTGTGGCTACGACACGCTGTCGTGCCGCCCCAAGCCGCGCAGCGCCCTGCTGGTCTTCGGTGACGAGCTGCTGACCGACGGGGTTCCCGGCGGCGGGCGGGTCCGTGACGCGCTCGGCCCGTCGCTGCCGTCGTGGCTGCGCCGGGCCGGCACCGACGTCGTGCACCACCGCGCGCCCGTCGCCGACACCCTCGAGGAGCATGTCGCCGCGCTCCGGGCCGCCGTCAACGCCGGCGCCCAAGTCATCTGCACCACCGGCGGCACCATGCACGGCCCCGTCGACCACCTGCACCCGGCGCTCGCCGAGCTGGGCGCCACCTACATCGTCAACACCGTCGCGGTCCGGCCCGGCTTCCCGATGCTCGTCGCGCAGCTGCCCGGCGGACAGTTCGTCGCGGGCCTGCCCGGCAATCCACAGTCGACGTTCGTGGCGTTGGTGTCGTTGGTACTGCCACTGCTGGCCGGACTGACGGGACGTGCCCAACCGGCCCACTCCACGATCAAACTGGGTGCCGACATCCCTGGCCGCGGCGACTACACACACCTCGCGCTGGTTCGCCGCGATCCACTGGACGGGATGGGATATCCGGTGGCCCATGCCGGCTCCTCGATGCTCAGGGGCCTGGCCAACTCCATCGGCTTCGCGATCATTCCGCCCGGAGGGCGGGGGCTTGCGGGGACGCCGGCGCTGCTCGTACCACTGCCAATTCTGGATGGGGAGCGGGTGTGACCGACCGAATCACGGTGCTGGTGACCGGTGAGCCGATCGATGTGACCTCCCACGAGCTGGCGGTCTCCGACCGTGCCGCGGGTGCGGTCGTGTCATTCGCGGGCGTGGTGCGTGATCATGACGGCGGGCGCGGCGTCGTGGAGCTCGAATACGAGGGCCACCCGAGCGCCGGTGACGTGCTTGCGGAGATCGCCGCGGAGATCGCCGCGGAGCCCGCCGTGCACGCGCTCGCCGTGTCGCACCGGGTCGGCCGGCTGGAGATCGGCGATGTGGCACTCGCGGCGGCGATCTCCACATCGCACCGGGCGGACGCGTTCCTGCTGTGCGCGCGGCTCGTCGACGAGGTGAAGGCCAGGCTGCCGGTGTGGAAGCGGCAGGTCTTCACCGATGGCGAAGAGGAATGGGTCAACTGTCCGTAGCCGTCACGGCAGACGGCGTCCCGCCTGGGCGGCGATCCTGGCGATCCTGGCGTCGCGCAGCACGTGCCTGGCCTCCCGCTGCGCGGTGTGGACCACGTGCTGGGCCTCCCGGCGGGCGGTGCGGGCGGTGTGCCCCGCGCCGCGGCGGGCGACGCGGGCCGTGTTGCGGCTGCGCCACGCGAGGCTCGGCCGGCCCTCGTTGTCCAGCGCCGCGAACAGCAGTCCGCCGATCAGGCCGAGGTTCTTGAGGAAGTTGATCCGCTGCTGGTTGCGCTGCGCCGGGTCGTCGATCTCCCAGAACGCGTGCCCCGCGAGGGTCGTCGGCACCAGCGAACCGGCCAGCACCAGCGCCGCCGGGGTCGTCGCGTGCCCGGTCGCCAGCAGGAGCCCGCCGGCGACCTGGGCCGCACCGTTGACCCGCACCAGCGTCTCCGCGTCGGTCGGCAGGCTCGGATGCACCGCCTTCAACGTCGGCTCCAACCGGTCGGTGACCGGCCGCGCCTTCTCGGCGAGTTTCGCGGGGTCACGGAACGCGGCCCAGCCCTGAATAACGAAGATCGCGGCAAGCATCGAGCGGGCCGCGGTGCGCACGGGTCTCATGCCGGGTTCATACCCAACCACGGAATGTCGTACCCCCTCACTACGCTTCGCAGCATGGCCGAAACTTCGACGGAGACGACGGTCTGGACCACCGACCAGGTCATGGCACTCGCACCCGACTCGTCCGCACAGCGGGCGGCCAGGGGCATGGCCGGCGACCGCGCATGGCTGGAGTCCGGACTCAGCGCCACCGACGACGTCCCGCCGACGATCTGGGGCCTCTGCCAGGGCAGCGGCAGCACGCCCTATCAGACCGCCGTCGATCTCACCGAGCCCGCGTTCAAGTGCACCTGCCCGAGCCGCAAGTTCCCCTGCAAGCACGCCCTGGCCCTGCTGCTGCGCTGGTCGGCGGGGAGCGTCAACGACGCCACCGCACCCGGCTGGGTCCAGGAATGGCAGTCCTCGCGCGCCGCCCGGCGCACGGCACCCGCACCGACCTCGGCCACCGCGCCTGACGGCGGTGGTGGCGGCGGCGGTCGGGCCGCCCCCGGCGAGAAGGCGCAGGCCCGCCGGGCCGACCGGATCTCCGCCGGGCTCGACGAGCTCGACCGCTGGCTCGCCGACCAGGCCCGCGCCGGGTTGGCCAGCGTCGCCAAGAGCGGCTATGCGCACTGGGACACGATGGCCGCCCGGCTCGTCGACGCCCAGGCGGCCGGCGCGGCCGGCATCCTGCGCCGCACCTCGGCGGTCACCAGCTCCCCCGAGCGGCTGCTCGGCGAGCTGGCCCGGCTCCACCTGCTGGTCGGCGGCTACCGTCGGATGGCGGACCTGCCCGAGGACCTCGCCGCGAGCGTCCGCATGCGGGTCGGCCTGCCGATCGCCACCGAGACCGTCCTCGCCGGGCCCGTCCTGCGCGACCGCTGGCAGGTCCACGGTGTCCGTGACGAGATCGAGGACCAGCTCACCGTCCGCCGGGCCTGGCTGCGCGGCGCCTCGACCTCGAAGCCCGTGCTGGTGCTGTCGTTCGCCGTCGCGGGACAGTCCCTGCCGATCGACCTGCTTCCCGGCACCCAGATCGACGCCGACATCTGCCTCTATCCCGGCGGCCAGCCGGCCCGCGCCCTGATCGCGAAGCGGCACGGCCCCCCGGCCCGCATGCCCGCGGTCGCGGGCGCCACCGGCATCGAGGCCAACCTGCGTGCCCACGCCGCGGCCCTCGCCGAGGATCCGTGGCTGGACTACTGGCCGATGACCGTCGACGGGGTCTGCCCCACCCGCGACGGCGGCACCTGGCATCTGGTCGACGCCGACGGGTTCGCCCTGCCGCTCGACCCCGCCTCCGGGGATCCCTGGCGCCTGCTCGCCATCACCGGCGGCCGCCCGACGACCGTCACCGGCGAGTGGTCCGCGGGGGGCCTGCGCCCTCTCGGCGCCTGGTCCGAAGGGCGGTTGGTGCGCCTGTGAGCGGTGTAGAGGGTTGCGTCGGCCGGTTCGCGCTGGAGCGTGGCGGCGCGAGCGGTTCGGGGTGCGGTGGCGACGCGTGGCGCCGGCGTCGGTCGCGGCGCGGCGAGTCGTCTTTCAGCGGCCGTTGGTTGGGTGCGCAGGGTTCGATCGCTGTTGGCGGGGCGTGGTGCCGGCGTTGGTCGCGGCGCGGCGAGTCGTCTTTCAGTGGCCGTTGGTTGGGTGCGCAGGGTTCGATCGCTGTTGGCGGGGCGTGGTGCCGGCGTTGGTCGCAGTGCGGCGAGTCGTCTTTCAGCGGTCGGCGGTTGGCTGTGCGCCCTGTCGATGGGGCGCGGCGCCGCCACGATGTGCCGGACCACTCACACCGCCACGCAACGCCCGCCGGCGGTCATGGACGCCGGCGGAACTCGGGTCGGTGTCGGAGCGCAGCGGAGGTGACGGCGTGAGCGAGCTGCCGGACTGGGGCGACGTCCTGGCGACGGCGCTGGTCGGGACGCAGCGGCGGCATCTTCCGGCAGGCGACGGCGACCCCGCCGAGGTCCTGCTCGACGCCGCGGCTGCCCTGACGATGTATCGACGCGCCGGCGTGGCCGCCCGCTCCGGGGTCACGGTGCCGCAGCCCGCACCCGACGACTCCGGGATCCCGCTGGTGCCATGGCCGGCGTCGGCCCGCGCCGCGGACCTGCTCGCGGTGGACGCCGCGGGTTACGGCTCCAGCAACGCGACACCGGTGCGTGACGCCGACGGCCGGCTGGAGCTGCTCGCGGAGTGGCTGGGCGCGGTCGGACCGCGACGGGTGCCCGGCGACCTGCTGCCCGCGCTGCTGGAGGTCGGCCGGCGGCACCGGATTCTGCGGACGCTGATCGCCGCGGTGGGCGGGCCGCGGGCCGAGTGGCTGGCCGCCCAACGACCCGACTGGGGCTACCTCGTCACCGCGCCGATCGACGGGCCCGCCGACGACGGCAGCGCGTGGGAGCTGGGGTCGATCGGGCGGCGGGTGGGGTTCCTGACCGCGCTGCGGCGCCGGGATCCCGACGCGGCCCGCGACCTGCTGCGCACCGCCTGGCCGACCGAGACACCCGACGACCGGGCGGCGCTGCTCGGCGCCCTGGTCACCGGGCTGTCCAACGCCGACGAGGCCGTCCTGGAGACGGCCCTCGACGACCGGCGCAAGGAGGTGCGGGCGGCCGCGGTCGAGCTGCTCGCACTCCTGCCCGACAGTGCCTACGCACGGCGGATGGCCGAGCGTTCGACAGCCTGCGTGCTGGTCAACGGTGGCCGGATCGTGGTCGCGCCACCGGCCGCGTGCGACAAGGCGATGCGCCGCGATGGGATCACGCCGCGCCCGCCGGTGGGCGTCGGCGAGCGGGCCTGGTGGCTGGAGGAGCTGCTCACCCGGACCCCGTTGCGGGTGTGGGGCGAGCCGGACGCGTTCCTGCGCCTGCCCGTGACCGACGAGTGGGCCGCGGTCCTGCGCCGCGGGCTGGCCCGGGCCGCCGCAGGGCAGCGTGACGCGCGGTGGGCGACCGCGCTGACCGGCCAGCTGACCGAGGAGGTCGCGGCCGGTGGACGGCCCGACGACCGGCTGCTGCTCGAGGCGCTCTATGACGCGCTGCCGTCCGACGCGCTGTCCGCGATCGCGGTCGAAGTCCTGCGTCGCGGCCTCGCCGGCGCGGCCGCGGTCGGCGTCGAGCACGTGCTGGAGCTGTGCCCGCGACCGTGGCCACCGGCGCTCGTCGAGGCGGTGTTCGCCGCGCTCGACGACCTCGGCGGACGTCGTTCGGCGGGGTGGCGGCTGGCCGGGCTGTGCGAGCTGGCCGCGCTGCGACTGCCCGCGGACGCCGCGGACCGGGCGGTCAAGTTCGCTGCCGGCCTGGCGTCCGATGATCCGATGTCCTCCATCGTCGGCCGTTTCGCCGACACCCTCCGGTTCCGACAAGACATGCTCGAGGAGCTCGCGTGACCAGCACAGTCGAAGCGCAGGCAGTCCAGCGGCGGCACGCCGAGGACGAGTTCGCCGCCGAGCTGGCCGCACTGGCCGCCGGCGACGACCGCCCGCGGCCGCCGGGGTGGCTGCTGTCCCCAGCAGCCGTGGTGACGTACCTGCTCGGCGGGGCCGCCGCCGATGGCACCGTGATCATCCCGAAGTACGTCGGCTCACGCCGGTTGATGGAGGTGGCGGTCGCGACTCTCGCCACCGACCGGGCGCTGCTGCTGCTCGGCGTCCCCGGCACCGCCAAGACCTGGGTGTCCGAGCACCTGGCGGCGGCGGTCAGCGGGGACTCGACGCTGCTGGTCCAGGGCACCGCCGGCACCCCCGAAGAGGCGATCCGCTACGGCTGGAACTACGCCCGCCTGCTGTCGGACGGCCCCAGCCGGGCCGCGCTCGTGCCCAGCCCGGTGCTGCGCGCCATGGCCGACGGCAGGATCGCGCGGATCGAGGAGCTGACCCGCGTGCCGTCCGACGTGCAGGACAGCCTGATCACGATCCTGTCGGAGAAGACCCTGCCGGTCCCCGAGCTCGGCGAGGAGGTGCAGGCCCGCAAGGGGTTCAACGTCATCGCCACCGCCAACGACCGCGATCGCGGCGTCAACGAGCTCTCCTCCGCGCTGCGCCGCCGGTTCAACACCGTCGTCCTGCCCGTGCCGGGCGGGGTCGAGGAAGAGGTCGACATCGTGTCCCGCCGGGTTGCCGCTCTCGGCAAGGCGCTCGAGCTGCCCGAGTTGCCGCCCGCGGTCGACGAGATCCGCCGGGTCGTGACCGTGTTCCGCGAGCTGCGCAACGGCGCCACCGAGGACGGGCGCACCAAACTGAAGTCACCGAGCGGCACGCTGTCGACGGCCGAGGCGATCTCCGTCGTCACCAACGGCCTCGCACTCGCCGCACACTTCGGCGACGGGGTGCTCCGTGCCGGCGACGTCGCCGCCGGCATCCTGGGCGCGGTCGTCAAGGACCCGGTCTCCGATCAGGTCGTCTGGCAGGAGTACCTGGAAACCGTCATCAGAGAGCGAGAAGGCTGGCGCGACTTCTACCGGGCGGCCCGTCGCGGTGAGTGAGCCGCTGCTGCTCGGGGTGCGCCACCACGGGCCCGGGTCGGCGAGGGCGGTCCGCCGTGCCCTCGCCGCGTTCCAGCCCGACGTGATCCTCATCGAGGGCCCCCCTGAGGCCGACCCGCTGGTGCCGTTCGCCGGCGACGAGGACATGCGTGCTCCGGTGGCGCTGCTGGCGTACCCAGCCGACAACCCCGACCCGAAGCTCCGCGCGTCGTTCTGGCCGTTCGCCGAGTTCTCCCCCGAGTGGCAGGCGATCCGCTGGGCGGTCGCGTGTGAGATCCCGGTGCGTTTCATCGACCTGCCGGCAGCGGTCCGGCTGGCCTCCGGCACCCCGGCCGCCCCGACTCCGGCCGACGACACGGTGCGCATCGACCCGATCGGCGCCCTGGCCGAGGCGGCCGGGTATGACGATCCAGAGCGGTGGTGGGAGGACGTCGTCGAGCACCGGCAGGAGACCCAGCCGGCATGGACGACCACAGTCACCGACACCACCGGGATTCCCGTCTCCCACGACCTCGGCCGCACCACGGACAGGTCGACGGGCCGGACAGCCACGGGCGGGACCACCGCGGGCGGGGCCCGTGACGGTGGGGCCGGTGCCGGTGCCGGTGCCGGAGGCGTCGGTGCGGGCGGGACCACCGCGGGCGGGGCTGGCGCGGGTATGGCTGGTGTCGGAGGTGCTGGCGCGGGCGGGGTAACCGCAGGCATGGCCACTGACGGTGGGGCTGGTGCTGGAGGCGCTGGCCCGGCCGGGGCTGGTGCGGCCGGGGTCGGAGGTGCTGGCGGCGGGGCGACCGCGGGTGGGGGCAGTGCCGGGGGAGTTGCCGCCGAAGGGCTGGGTGGGCCGGGGTCGTTGTTCGCCGCGGAGCCCGACATCGACGAGGAGCGGCTGGCGGCGGCGGTCGCACCTTTCGCGGCGATCGCCGAGGCAATGGCCGTGGTCAGGGCCCATGCGCCGGCGCCGCCCGAGGCCGAGCGGGTCGACGAGGAGCGGCGCGAGGCGCACATGCGGCAGGCGCTCCGGGCGGCGACGAAGGAGTTCGACCGGGTGGCCGTCGTGTGCGGGGCGTGGCACGTGCCGGCGTTGACCGCGCCGCTGCCCAGTGCGTCGTCCGATGCCGCGGTGCTCAAGGGGCTGCCGAAGGTCAAGGTCGCGATGACCTGGGTGCCGTGGACGCATGCGCGGCTGGCGTCCTGGCAGGGGTACGGCGCAGGCGTCCGCTCGCCCGGCTGGTATCACCATCTGTTCACGGCGGTGGACGAGCACGTGGTGGCGCGGTGGCTGGTGCGGGCCGCGGGTGTGCTGCGCAAGGACGGCGTGCCGGTGTCCAGCGCGCACGTCATCGAGGCGACCCGGCTGGCCGAGGCGCTCGCGACGATGCGCGGGCGGCCGCTCGCCGGGCTGGCCGAGGTCACCGACGCGGCGCACGCGGTGCTCTGCGACGGCGACGACCTGCGCCTCAGCCTGATCAACCGGCGGCTGGTGGTCGGTGACCGGCTCGGGCGGGTGCCGGACCAGACCCCCGGGGTGCCGATCGCGCGGGACGTGGCCAGCAGCCAGCGCCGGCTGCGGCTCCAGCCGGCGGTGAGCAGCCGCGAGATCGACCTGGACCTGCGGCGCGACCTGGACCTGCAGCGCAGCCAGTTGCTGCACCGGCTCCGGTTGTTGGGGGTGGACTGGGGTCAGGTGCTGGCCAACCGGAAAGGGCGCGGCACGTTCTGGGAGTCGTGGCAGATCGCGTGGCAGCCGGAGTTCGCGGTCGATCTGGTCGAGGCCGGCGTGTACGGGACCACGGTCCGTGAGGCGGCCACCGCCCGGGTCGCTGAGCAGGCCGCCGAGGCCGAGACCCTTGCCGACGTGACGGCGCTGGTTGAGCGGTGCCTGCTGGCGGACCTGCCGGACGCGCTGCCGGGAGTGCTCGACGCGCTCGACGAGCGGATGGCGCTCGACGCCGACGTCGCGCACCTGATGGACGCGTTGCCCGCGCTCGCTCGCACGCTGCGGTACGGCGATGTGCGCGGCACCGACCTGTCAGCGCTGCGCTCGGTGACGCACGGCATGATCACGCGGGTCTGTGTCGGCCTGCCGGCGGCGGTCGGTGGGCTCGACGACGCGGCGGCGGCGGTGATGCGCGACCGGATCGACGGGGTGCAGGGCGCGCTGGCGTTGATCGACGACGTCGACGCCAGCCAGCGGTGGCAGGCGCTGCTCGGCGGTCTGTCCACCCGTGACGACCTGCACGGGCTGCTCACCGGGCGGATGAGCCGGTTGCTGCTCGATGCGGGCACCGTGGACGCCGACGAGATCGGCGCAAGGATGGCGCTGGTGCTGACCGTCGGCGTGCCGGTTGCCAAGGCCGCCGCGTGGATCGAAGGGTTCCTCGCCGGCGACGGGCTGCTGCTGGTCCACGACGAGCGGTTGCTGGCACTGGTCGACGCCTGGTTGACCGGCATTCCGGCGGATGGGTTCGTCGAGGTGCTGCCGCTGCTCCGGCGGACGTTCAGCGGGTACCCCGCACCGCAGCGCCGCATGATCGGCGAACGGGCCGCGCACCTGGGCTCCGGCGGACGCCCCCGAGCCGGCGAGCACGACGACCAGGTCGACCCGGACCGCGGCGCGCTGCTGCTTCCGGTTGTGGCACAGCTGCTGGGCAAGGAGCCGCACCATGCATGACCAGAGCCGCGACCAGAGCGAAAGCCACGACCACGGCCACGGCGCGAGCCACGGCCAGAGCCCGAGTCATGACAACGGCCAGAGCCACGGCGCGAGCCAGAGCCACGACGCGAGCCCGAGCCACGACGCGAGCCCGAGCCACGACGCGAGCCCGAGCCACGACGCGAGCCCGAGCCACGGCGCGAGCCAGAGCCACGACGCGAGCCCGAGCCACGGCGCGAGCCACGGCCAGAGCCTGAGTCATGACAACGGCCAGAGCAAAGGCCACGGCAATAGCCCGGGTCAAAGCCACGACGACCACGCCGAAGACCAGCACGACGAGCGCCTCCGCCGGTGGCGGCTGGCGCTGGGTGGGGCATCCGGCGGCGAAGGCACCGGTCACAGCCTCACCGGCGCCGACGTGTCGATCGACGCGGCGCTCGGCGCACTGTACGACAGTGGCGAAGGCACCGGCAGCCAACGCGGTGCCGGGCTCGGCGCCTCGGCGCCACGGGTCGCTCGCTGGCTCGGTGACATCCGGCAGTACTTCCCGTCGACGGTCGTCCAGGTGATGCAGGCGGACGCGATCGAGCGGCTCGACCTGACCCGGCTGCTGTTGGAGCCGGAGATGCTCGACGCCGTCGAACCGGACGTGCATCTCGTCGGGACGCTGCTGTCGCTCAACCGGGTCATGCCGGACAAGAGCAAGCGGGCCGCACGCAAGGTCGTCGCGAAGGTCGTCACCGAGTTGGAGCGGCGCATCGCGCAGCCGACCAGGACCGCGCTGGCCGGGGCACTCAACCGGGCCGCGCGGATCAACCGGCCCCGCCACCACGACATCGACTGGAACCGGACCATCCGGGCGAACCTCAAGCACTACCAGGCCGAGCACCGCACGATCGTCCCGGAGCGACTGGTCGGGTACGGCCGCCGGGCCCAGTCGGTGCAGCGTGACGTCGTGCTGTGCGTCGACCAGTCCGGCTCGATGGCCGCGTCCGTCGTGTACTCGGGGGTGTTCGCCGCGGTGCTCGCCTCGATGCGGTCGCTGAAGACGTCGCTCGTGGTGTTCGACACCGCCGTGGTTGACCTGACCGACCAGCTCGCGGACCCGGTCGACGTGCTGTTCGGCACCCAGCTCGGCGGTGGGACGGACATCAACCGCGCCATCGCGTACGGCCAGCAGCTCATCACCCGCCCACGCGACACGATCTTCGTGCTGATCAGCGATCTGTACGAGGGCGGCGTGCGCGAGGAGATGCTCCGGCGGGTGGCCGCGATGACCTCCGCCGGCGTGCAGGTGATCGCGTTGCTGGCGCTGTCCGACGAGGGCGCCCCGGACTACGACCACGAGAACGCGGCGGCGCTCGCGGCGCTGGGGGTGCCGGCGTTCGCCTGCACGCCCGACGTCTTCCCCGACCTGATGGCCGCCGCCATCGAACGCCGGGACCTGCGAGGCGTCATCGAACGAGCAAAAGCCTAGATCGAACGCAAAGCGCCGACGACCGGGAGAGCACAGCGCCGACGACCGGGAGAACACGGCACCCGACGAGCGGGAGAACACGGCACCCGACGAGCGGGAGGGTCGAAGACCGAGCGGGTCGAAGGCCGAGCGTGCGAGCGGGAAAGAAGAGGGAAGAAGAAGGGAAGAGGCGAGCGGCCGAAGACCGAGAGGGCGAGCGGCGCCGAAGCGGGGAAGCGGGCAAGAAGACCTAGTCGGACGGCTGCGAGCGGATGTAGCGGGCGAAGTGCGGCACCGTGAAAGCGACAGTGCCCCGCTCGCCCGAGTAGATGAGGCCCTTCTTGATCAGGGCGTCGCGGGCCGGTGACAGGCTCGCCGGGCGGCGGCCGAGCGAGCGGGCGATCTCCGCCGTCGGCACCGCCTCGGACACGTCGACGGCGGGCAGGAGCGTCGCCATCGAGCGCATGTATTCGCGCTCGGCCGGGGTGGCCCGCTCGTAGCGGGAGCCGAAGAAGCCGACGGCCAGCTCCGCCTCGGCCTCCGGGGCCGCCACCCGGACGTCCGCGGCGGTGATGGGCGAGTGAGGCGCGTGGTCCCAGGTCGCCTTGCCGTAGGCCTGCACGAAGTACGGGTAGCCGCCCGAGGCCTCGTAGAGCGCGTCGAGCGCCTTGGCCTCGTATTCGACCTCTTCCCGCAACGCGGGTGCGGTGAGGGCGAGGTCGGCCGCGATCCGGTCGAGCCGGTCGATGCGCTGGTAGCGGAAGAGCCGCTCGGAGTAGGACTTCGACGCGGTGAGCAGGGCCGGGAGGTGCGGCAGTCCGGCGCCGACCACGATCAGCGGCGCACCCGTCTGCGACAGCTCGTGGCACGCCGCGCACATCGCCGAGATGTCGTCGGCCGACAGGTCCTGCATCTCGTCGATGAAGATCGCCACGCCGGTGCCGACATCGGTGGCGACGCTGGCGGCGTCGGTGAAGAGCTCGACAAGGTCGATCTCGATGTCGCCGGAGTCGGCGCGGCCGGTGGTCGCCGGGACGTCGATCCCGGGCTGCCACCGGTCCCGGAGCTTCGCCGGCGGCTTGTTGGGGTCCTCCCGGACCGCGAACGCCTTCAGCACCCCGAGGAACTCGTCGATCCGGTCGGGCGCCCGGTGGTGCGGGGCGAGCTCGCGGATGGCCATGTGCAGCGCCGCCGACAACGGCCGGCGCAGCGACTGGTCGGGCCGCGCCTCGATCTTGCCGGTGCCCCACAGGCGCGAGATCGCCTGCGAGCGCAGCGTGTTGAGCAGCACGGTCTTGCCCACGCCACGCAGGCCGGTGAGCATCAGTGAGCGCTCGGGGCGTCCACGGGCGACGCGCTCGAGGACAACTTCGAATGCCTGGAGCTCACGGTCGCGGCCGGCCAGCTCAGGGGGCCGCTGCCCGGCGCCGGGCGCATACGGGTTCCGAACAGGATCCACGATCGCAGAGTATCGGCGTCTCTAGCCAGAACGCTAGAACCGCATAGAGAGCCCTTGTGGCGTGTCGTGCCTTATCTAGCAAAGTCTAGGGCACACGCAAGAGAGGCATAGATCAGGCCATCGAACACCTGTCCGCCACGCTCGAACTAATGTACTACACGCCCTCGGGGGCGCCGCGCAAGGGGGGTCAAACAAACGTTCGAGTCAACCTACCGTGCAAACGAACGTGGGCCACGGCGGGGTACCCCACCATGGCCCACGAACGCGTCCGGGAGCGGTTAGTTCCTCAGCTTGAGGCACAGCACGAAGTCCTCGCTGTCGAGGGTGCTGTCGTAGAAGTAGTCGTGCGTGTAACCGGTCACGCCGTTGCACTTGGACTTGTCCGTCGTGTTCGGGATGCGCTTGAGCACCTCGAACGTTGCCGGCGCACAGGTGGCCTTCACCATCTTGGGCGCCTGCGGGGTGCCCTGGTTGACCAGGCACTCGCCGACCTTCACCGTCTTGGCGTCGCCGGCCTGCACGCCACCGGGCGCCGATGAGGACGCGCCACTCGGCGCCGCACTGCCTGAGGGCTTGGCGGAGGTGCTGGTCTTCGTCGTCGGTGAGGTGGTCGTCGGGGACGACTTCTTGTCCTTCGTGACATACCAGATGCCGAAGCCACCGGCGCCGCACAGGACCAGCACGATGATGACGACCAGCGCCACCGTGCCGCCGGCACCCCTGCGGCGGGGCGGCGCGACCGGCGGGCCCCACTGCTGCGTGCCGCCTTGGGCGGGACCGGGCGGCTGGCCGTAGGCGGGCTGCTGGTAGGTCCCGGTCTGCGGGTAGTTGCCCCCGTAGGGTCCACCGGACTGTGGCTGCTGACCCCACTGCGGTGGCTGGCCGTAAGGATCCGGCTGCTGACCGTAGGGGTCAGGCGGTCCGTACTGCCCGGGCGGCGGACCATACGGGTCCGGCTGGCCATAGGGATCCTGCTGGCCGCCCTGCCAGGGGTCCTGCGGTTGGCCCTGATACGGGCCCGGCGGTCCGTAACCCGACATATGATCCTCCTGCTCCGCGAAGCTCCAGGCAGCCTAGTTGCGTCGATGTTGCCACGGTAGCGCCACCCCCCGACACTTCCACCTCACGGATTCACGACAGGTCGGGGTTCAGATAAGGCGGAGCTGCCGATCCTTGGGCTTGCGGGGGGCCGCGGGACCGCGCCGCTCCAACAGCCCGGGGTCGATGGAGGACAGGAACGGCGTCGGTGCCATGTCGCGCTCCGACCCGTGCCGGAAGCGCGTCCGGCTGTGCGAAAGGAAGAGCCGGTCCTGCGCGCGGGTCAGCCCGACGAAGAACAACCGGCGTTCCTCGGCGATGTCGTCCTCGGAGCGGCCCTGCGAGCCGGGCCGGCCCTGCGAGCCGGGCATCCGCAGCGGCAGCAGCCCGTCCTCGCAGCCGACCAGGAACACGACCGGAAACTCGAGCCCCTTCGACGCGTGCAGGGTCAGCAGCGTCACCCGGTCCGCACGCGGGTCCCAGCCGTCGACCTCGGCGCCGGTCGCGAGGGCGCCCAGGAACTCGTCCAGATCGCTTCCCGCCCGCAACGCCGGCGGCGTCATCAGCTCGACCGCGGTCCACACGTCGGCCTCGGTCAGCCCGATCACATCGCTGTCGAGCTGGCCGCAGCGCCCCGCGACGACCTGGCCGGCCAGCCGCACCCGGGCCGCGATAGACCCGCCGAGACCGGTCGCGAAGCGCAGCTCACGCGCGATGGCGGCGACGCCGGGCCGGTCCAGCAGCCGGTCGTGCGAGCGCTTCTGCACCGGCACGCCCGCCCGCGACAGCGCGTCGACGATCGGCGCCGACTGTGCATCCGTGCGGTACAGCACCGCGATGTCGGAGAACGACATGGCCCCGATCGCCGCCCGGGAGTCGACCCGGTTGTCGTGCGAACGGTGCGACAGGCCGCCGACCAGCTCGTCGACGGTGCGGACCACGAAGTCGGCCTCGTCGGCGACGGACATGGCCGGATACAGCCCGACCATCGGCGCTTCCAGGTCCAGCCGGGCCGGGTCGAGGCGCCGCCCCGGCACCAGGGTCGTCGGCGCGATGGCCTGCACGGCCGCGGCGAGGATCGGCGCCGACGAGCGGTAGTTGCGGGTGAGCCGCACGACCCGGGCGTCGATGTCCGGCGTGGAGAAGTCCACGGCGAAGCGCAGGAAGAACGAGACCTCGGCGCCGCGGAACGAGTAGATCGCCTGGTCCGGGTCGCCGATCGCGCAGAGGTTGCCGCCCGGTGGGCACAGCAGGCGCAGCAGGTCGTACTGCACCGGGTCGACGTCCTGATACTCGTCGACGAAGATCCATTGCCAGCGGTCCCGGTAGCGGTCGACCAGCGCCGGCGACTCGGTGAGCAGCTGCACGCTGAGCGTCAGCAGCTCGTCGAGCGACACCATGTCCCGCGCCCGCAACGCCTTCGCCAGGGCCTCGCGGGTCGACGGCTCCATCGCAGCGAGGGCCCGCCGGGCCTCGCGCTCCGACAGCGGATCGAGGGCCGCCAGCAGGTCGGCCTCCTCGGCGATGCGGAACTTCGGGGTCAGCCCGACCGCGGCGGCGTTCTCCCGCAGGATCGACAGCCCCAGCGCGTGGAACGTCGACACCGTCACCGCCTCGGTCACCGGCCCGAGCAGGCCCTCCAGCCGCTCCCGCAGCTCCTCCGCGGCCCGCCGAGTGAACGTGATCGCCAGGCACTCCTCCGGGTACACGTCCAGCTCGGCACACAGGTACGCGATGCGGTGCGTGAGCGTGCGGGTCTTGCCGGTGCCGGGGCCGGCCACGATCAGCAGCGGGCCGCCGGGCGCGGACGCCGCCACCCGCTGCAGCGCGTCGAGGCGGTCGAGCAGGCCCGTGCCGACCTCCTCCATCCCCGCCAGCATCGGCTCGAGCGGCTCATGCGGCGAGGCGGGCGCGGAGATCGGTGGGGGTGGCTCGGGCGACGAGGCGGGCGCGGGACGCCGGCGTTTCGCGGCGGGCTTGGGCGCCGACTCCGCCTTGCGCTGTTTCGGCAACTGCGGCATCGGTACGTCGAACAGCACGTCCTCCTGCACCCCGCGGGAGCGCAGCTCCTCCGGTGCGAAGAGCTTGATGATCCCGTATTCGCCGTCGTAGCCGGGCGTGCGGTGCACCTCGCCGCGGCGCAACCGGGCGATGCCCTCGCCGAGCAGCTCGCCACCGGCGCGGGTGATCTCCTCGACCGGGACCTCACGCAGGATCGCCAGCTCCGAGCCCAGCTCGGCGACCAGCGAGGTCAGCGCCGCGTCGACGGTCTTGGACTTCGGGCCGACACCGTGGATCTCGCCGAGGATCTCGTGCAGCTGGATCAGGTGGGTGACCTGGGGCGCGCCGGGCGGCACGTAGCCGTCGGCGCGGTCGGCGAGCTCCTCGACCCGGTGCAGCACGCCGACGGTGAGCGCCTTGCCGCAGACCGGGCACAGGCCCTCGGCGTCGCGGGTCTGGGCCGGGAGCCAGTTCACGTCGCAGGCGCGGTGCCCGTCGCCGTGGTACTTGCCCTCCTCGGGGAAGAACTCGATCGTGCCGGCGAGCCCGTCACCGGTGCGCAGCGCGTCGCGGACCTTGAAGTAGTCCAGCTCGCTGGTCAGCAGGGTCGCCTCGCGGGCCAGGGCCGGCGGGGAGTGCGCGTCGGAGTTGGAGACCAGCCGGTAGCGGTCCAGCGACGACACCCGCCAGTTCATCGCCGGGTCGGACGACAGGCCGGTCTCGACCGCGAAGATGTGCTCGGCCAGGTCGGCGTAACAGTCGGCGATCGCGTCGAAGCCCGACTTGGAGCCCAGCGCGGAGAACCACGGCGTCCAGATGTGCGCTGGGACCAGGAATCCGTCGGGGCTGGCCGTCAGCGTGATCTCGAGCAGGTCGCGCGAGTCGAGGCCGAGGATCGGCCGGCCGTCGGAGCCGAGGTTGCCGATCCGCCCCAGCGCGGTGTTGAACCGGGCGGCGGCCTCGAAGTCCGGCTGGTAGATCAGATGGTGCACCTTGCGGGTCCGGTCGTCGCGCTTGTAGATCGTGGAGATCTCCACCGACAGCATGAACCGGACCGGCGAACCCTCGGCGCCGTCGGACAGCCGGCCGGGCAGGCGGCGCAGGATGTCCGCCTCGCGGTCCGGGTGCAGGCGGAACAGGCCCGGCTCCGCCGGGACGAGCGCCTCACGCAGGTGGTCGTGCCAGGCCGGGTGGGTGAAGTCGCCGGTGCCGAGGAGCGTGATGCCCTTGCGCCGGGCCCACCAGGTGAGCGTCTCGATGCTGAGGTCGCGACTGCACGCCCGGGAGTACTTCGAGTGGATGTGCAGATCAGCGACGAACGAGTGGTCGGCGACGTTCGGAGGCACGCCGCATCCTGTCACACGCCCACCGGCCGTCGCCTGCTACGCGCCGCGCAGCTCAATGATCGAGATGTCAGGCGGCGCACCGAATCGCACCGGCGGCCCCCAGAAACCGGCGCCCCGCGTCACGTAGACCTGGGTGCCGTCGACCGTGCCGAGACCGGCCACCACCGGCGCCTCCAGGCCGACCAACAGGTTGAACGGCACCATCTGGCCGCCGTGGGTGTGCCCGGACAGCTGCAGGTCGACGCCGTGTTTCGCCGCGTCGTGCGCCTGCACCGGCTGGTGGGCGAGCAGCACGACCGGCCGGGACGCGTCACGACCGTCGAGCGCCTTGACGAAGTCGGGTCCGTCGCCGACGTCCTCGCCGGTCACGTCGTTGACCCCGGCGAGGTCCAGGCCCTGGACGTCGACGCGCTCGTTGCGCAGGACCCGGACACCCAGCGAGTTCACCTCGTCGATCCACTCCTGGTAGCCGGAGAAGTACTCATGGTTGCCGGTGACGAAGAAGCTGCCATGGCGCGCCCGCAGGTCCTGCAACGGCTCGGCGGCCGGGCCGAGCTCGGCGACCGAACCGTCGACCAGGTCGCCGACGATCGCCACCAGGTCCGCGTCGACCGAGTTGATCATCCGGACGATCCGCTCGGTGTGCGACCTGCCCAGCAGCGGCCCGAGGTGGATGTCGGACACCAGGGCGATCTTGAAGCCGGCCATGCTCGCGGGGAGCTTCGCCAGCCGGATCGGCACCCGCTTCAACACCGGCGCGCTCTTCGCCTGCCATGTGCCGATGCCGACGGCCGCCACGGACAGCGCCCCCGCCGTCGCGGCGAGGGACCGCCCGAGCAGCAGCCGGCGGGACGGATCGAACCGGCCCTCCACCGCGGCCGGGGGCGGCTCCGACGAGGACCGGGCCGCCGCGACGGCGCTCCCGCCGTCCACGGCCACCGCGCCGTCCACAGGATCCGCCGTGCCGGCCGCCCGGTTTTCCACAGCGCCGGCGGCCTCGTCCACAACCCCCTGCACAGGTCGGGTCCCTGTGTCCACAGGCAGCACGCCGTTGTCCACAGAGTTATCCACAGGCTGCACCGGCGTCCGCCGGGTCCAGCCGCGCAGCGCCAGTCGCGGCAGCTCCAGCAGCGCCAGCGTCACCAGCAGGTAGAACATCAGGGCCAACCACAGGAACCCGGGCCACGCCAGCACCGGCTGCGCGTGCAGCGGCAGCACCCGCGAACCGACCAGCGTCACCGGGATCAGCACCCCGAGCAGCACCACGACCAGGGCGCCGACCCTGCGGCCGCGCCGCGTGGTCACCACGTCCTTGACGAGCCGTTTCCACAGATACCAGTGGATTCCGCCCACGACGAGCAGCACGACGAGCAGCGCGATGATCAGGAAAAGCGCAGTGGACACGTGCTCAGCCGCCCGCGAATGGTGGAAGGACGTCGATCGTCGCCGTCGCCGGCAGCGCCGCGTCGCGGTCGCGCCAGGACGTGCCGTCGACGAGGAACGAACAGGCCGTGAGCACCGAGGCGAGCTTCGGCCGCCCGGCCGTCAGGGCGGCCTCGAGCTCGCCCAGCGTCGCCGCCTCGATCTTCTCCTCGGGCACGCCGGCGGCCGCGCGGGCCCCGGCGAAGTAGCGCACGAGCAGCACCGCGGTCATCCCCCGATCGCCGACATGGGACGGGCAGGCTGCAGAAACTTCGGGTCGTCGATGCCGTGCCCGGCCGGCTTCGCCCACATCGCCTTGCGCCAGAGGTCGGCCAGCTCACCGTCGGTGGCCCCGGCCCGCAACGCGCCGCGCAGATCGGTCTCCTCCTGGCTGAACAGGCACGAGCGCACCGATCCGTCGGCGGTCAGCCGGGTGCGGTCACAGGCGCCGCAGAACGGCTGCGACACGCTCGCGATCACGCCCACCCGGGCGGGCCCGCCACCGATGCCGGAATGCCCCTCGACCAGCCAGGTCTCGGCGGGCGCACCGCCGCGCAGCGCCGGATCCGGGCGCAGGTCGAACGCCTCCTGCAACCGGCCGAGGATCTCCTTGCCGGTCACCATCTCCTCGCGCCGCCAGGTGTGGCCGGCGTCCAGCGGCATCTGCTCGATGAACCGCAGCTCATAACCGTGCTCGAGGGCGAACCGCAGCAGCGGCACCGCCTCGTCGTCGTTGACCCCGCGCAGCAGCACCGCATTCATCTTCACCGGCACCAGGCCGGCCGCGGCGGAGGCGGCGAGCCCGGCGAGCACGTCGGCGTGCCGGTCGCGGCGGGTCAACGCCTGGAACCTGGCCGGGTCGACGGTGTCCAGCGAGACGTTGACCCGGTCGAGCCCCGCTTCGGCGAGCGTCCCGGCGAGCCGGGCCAGGCCGACGCCGTTGGTCGTCAGCATGGTGCTCGGGCGCGGCTCCAGCGCGGCGACGGCCCGCACGATCCCGGGCAGTCCCCGGCGCAGCAGCGGCTCGCCACCGGTGAAGCGGACCTCGGTCACGCCGAGCTGGGTGACCGCGACCTCGATCAGCCGCACGACCTCGTCGTCGGTGAGCAGCGTCGGGCTCGGCAGCCAGTCGAGCCCCTCGGCGGGCATGCAATACGTGCAGCGCAGGTTGCACCGGTCGGTCAGGGACACCCGCAGGTCGGTCGCCACGCGGCCGTGACGGTCGGCGAGACCGGCACCGGGCGGCTCCGAAAGCGTCATGCCCGAAACGGTACCCCAGCGGTATGACAGTTCAGAGGGCTCGAAGCATGGAGCGGACCGACTCACGGTATGCGGCCCCGAACAGCGCCGTGTGCACCAGCAGAAGGTAGAGCCGGTGCAGCGGGACGCGGTCCTGCCAGCCGTCCGCGAGCGGCCACGCCTCGCCGTAAGCGGCCAGGAACCGGTCGTAGTGCGGAGCGCCGCCCCACAGGCCGAGCAGCGCCAGGTCGGTCTCGCGGTGCCCGCCGTGCGCGGCCGGGTCGACGAGCCAGCCGTCGCCGGAGCGGTCCCACAGCACGTTGCCCGGCCACAGGTCACCGTGGATGCGGCAGGGAGGCTCGGCGCCGCCGTACCCCTCGATGTCGGCGATCACGCGCTCGACGCCGGCGACGTCCGCACCGGTCAGGGCGCCGTTGTCGATCGAGATGCGCAGGAACGGCAGCAACCGACGCTCGGCGAACCAGGGCGCCCAGGGGCCGTCCGAGGCGTCGTTGGGCAGCGCCGCCGTGCCGATGAACCCGGTCCAGGGCGCCCCGAACGCCGGCGCACCCGCCCGGTGCAGGGCCGCCAGCCGCTGACCGAGCCGCTCGGCGCCCTCCGGGGTGGCCTCGCCGTGCTCGATCCACTCGAGGGCGAGCAGCTCCGGCAGCTCGGCGATGACGTCCGGCACCGGCACCGCGCCGGACTCCCGCAGCCAGCGCAGCCCGGCGGCCTCGGCGGCGAAGAATCCCACCGGCGGGTCCGCGAGGGACTTGCAGAAGATCGAGCTGCCGTCGTCGAGGGTGAGCCGCTGGGCGGTGCAGATCGACCCGCCCGGCACCGGGGTCTCCCGGATCCGCTGGTGCTTGATGAACACCGGCAGCTGCGCGGGATGCTCCTTCAGGTACTGCAGGTCCATCAGCGCGCCCACTCAGCGGGCGGCGGTTCGCAGCGCGTCACGCGCGTCATCGTACGAGCGCAGCACCCCTCGCATGGGCGCGACGATGTGGACGTCCGCCACCTCAGCGATCGCGGCCCGCAGCCGGCGCTCGGCGCGTGCCCTGGCCCGGCGGGCGGCCAGCCCGACGATCGGGCGGACGACGATCGACAGCAGCAGGCCGAACAGCAGCCCGCCGGCGAGCAGCGTGGTCGGCAGCGGCAGCCGTCCGACCTGCGGGGTGTCGACGCCCGGCAGGCCCAGGAACGCGAACACCGCCCGCACCCCCAGCCACAGCAGCCCGGCCAGGGCGGCGGCGGCGGCGAGCCACTGCAGGCCGCCGACCAGCCGCCACCAGAACGGTTTGCGGTCCATGCCGAGGTCGGCCGACGCGACCGCGACGTCGAGCGCGTCGGGCACGTCGTCCAGGCGGGCCCGGGACGCCGCGGTGACCGCTGCGGGCCACGGCTCCGGCAGCCCCGCACCGGCCTGCTCGGCGACCTCACGCGAGGCCAGGGCGACCGCGGCTTTCTGGGCAGCCGTCGACTCCGGCAACGACGATGCGGCAGGTGTACCGCCGGCAGGCTGATCAAGGTGCAGCCGGCGCAACGGATCCGGCCGGAGTTTGCGGGCCCAGCGGGCGACGGGCCAGCCGAGGACGCCGGTCGCGCGGTGCCGGTAGGTCCGCTCGGTCGCGGTGACGACGATCGGCACCCCGGCCGCGACCGCGAGCGAGTCGGCGAGCCGATGGACGGCGGCCGGCTGGATCTTCTCGCCGCGGACCTCGGCGGCCACCAGCGGCTCGAGGTCGCCGACCGCGCCGCTCACGTCGCCGGCCAGCCGCTGCAGCGCCGCCTGGCGCCGCTCGACGGTGCGCTCCAGCGTGGCACGCAGCAGGTCGAGGCCCGGCTGGCCCTTCGCGGAGGTCGGAAACGCCGGGACCCCGCCCAGCCCGTCGGCCTCCAGCAGCCGGCGCAGGTCGGCGACGAGCCGCTCGCTGTCGGTCCGGTTGAGCCGGTCGGCCTGGTTGAGCACCACGACGGTCACGTCCCGGTGCCGCTGGAACTGCGTGAGGTATTGCTGGTGCACGACGCGGTCGGCGTACTTCTGCGGATCGAGGACCCACACCACCAGGTCGACGAGGCGCAGCAGCCGGTCGACCTCGAGCCGGTGGCGGGCCTCGATCGAGTCGAAGTCGGGCAGGTCGAGCAGGACCAGCCCGCGCAGGCCGGCCTCGTCGTTGCCGTCGAGCGCGCTCTCCCGGGTGAAGCGCCGGTTGGGCGGCACGCCGAGCCAGTCGAGCAGCGGACCGGCGCCCTGCGGGCCCCAGACGCAGGCGTGCGCGACGCCGGTCGTCGGGCGGCGCACCCCGACCCGGGACAGCTGGAACCGGCACAACGCGTTGAACAGGCTGGACTTGCCGCTGCCGGTGGCACCGGCCAGCGCGACGACGGTGTGCGCCCGCGACAGGGCGAGCCGCTCCCCGGCCCGGTCGATCACCGTGCGGGCGGTGACCAGCTGGGCGTCCGGCACATGGTCCTCGGTCGCCTGCACGAAGCGGCGCAGCCCGTCGACCCGGTCGGCGAGGCGGTCGGCGTCCACCGCGCCGCCCTGCCGCGGGATCGCCTGCTTGATCTTGTCCACCAGGCTCACTTTTTGGACTCCAGCCGGACATCGGCGCGGGCGAGTTGCACTGCGGTGCTGGCGGCGCGCAGGCGACCGGCGAAGTCGTCGTCGATCCCGGCGCCGGCCAGCGCGCTGCGGTAGCGGCCGGCTTCCTCGTCGAACAGGGCGCCGACCCGCTCCAGCAGATCCTGCCTGGCCCGCTCGGCGAGGGACCGGACCGCCTGGTCGCCGAAGATCGCCTCGAGCACCTTCTGCGCGGTGACGGTGGTGCCGCCGGCGACCACGATCTCCAGGCCGGTCGGGATGAACGCGGTGGCGGCGAAGACCGAGACCATCACCAGCAGGCCGGTCGCGTTGACCGCATAGGCGCTGGCCCGGGCGAGCACCCGCTTGTCGCCGGCCTCGGTGCGCACCAGGTCGAGGACCGAGCGCTGCCAGTCGCGGGTGAGCCGGGCGATCCGATCGTCCAGGTCGTCGGAGGGCCGGGTCAGGTTGGGCGCGGCGTCCAGCAGCGCGGCCCCCGCCGGATGGGCCTTCCAGGCGACGCCGGCCCGCTCGGCGGCGTCGGTCGCGGCGCCCTTGAGCAGGATCGCCAGCCCGGAGCCGATCGCCTCCTGGAACCGCTCGCCGGGCGCCGGGCGGCCGGTCAGCGCCGCGATGATCCGGTCGCGGGCCCGCCCGACGCGGGCCTGCAGCGCGCGCATGATGTCGCCGGTGCCGACCAGCTCCTGCCACCGGGCGAGCACCTCGCCCCGCAGCAGCGCGCCGTCGTGGATGCCCTGCTCCACCGACGAGGTGGCGGCCCGATACGACCCGCGGACCGCGTCGTCGAGCGCCTTGCCGGCGGTGACCTGGTCCTCGGCGGCCGAGGCCAGCACGCCCACGTCCATGGTGAGTGCGTCGACGGCGCCGCCGACGGTCTGGCGGACCACGGCGGCGCGGGCCTCCGCGGAGCGGGCCAGCTTGCCGAACCAGTCCCGCAGCGGCGCGACCTGCGCCTCGCTGAGCAGGCCCTGACTGTCGAGGCGGGCCTCGGGGAGGATGAACAGCGGCACCCCGCCGAGGTCCTGCTCCTGCAGCATCGACGTCAGGTGCGGGCCGATCTCGTCGGCCGCGCCCCCGCCGGGCACCCGGTCGAGCACCAACGCGATGGCGGTGCCCCGGTTGCGGGCGGTGCGCAGCATCCCCCAGGGGACGGCGTCGGCGTAGCGGGCGGCGGTCGTGACGAAGAGCCACAGGTCGGCGGCGGCGAGCAGCTGCGAGGCGAGCTGCCGGTTGGCGTCCACGACGGAGTCGATGTCGGGCGCGTCGAGCAGGGCGAGCCCGGCGCTGAGCGCCGGGGCGGACACCACCTGCAGGGTCCGGGCATCGCTGCTGGCGCCACTGGTGCGGGTCAGCGAGGGCAGCACGTTGGCCTTGGAGAACCAGGACATGTCGGTGGGATGGCAGACCAGGACGGGAGCGCGTGTGGTTGGCCGCAGCACGCCCGCCGGGCTGACCGGCGTGCGGATCAGGCTGTTGACCAGCGTCGACTTGCCCGCGCCGGTCGAGCCGCCGACGACGACCAGCAGTGGCGCGTCGAGCCGGTCGAGCCTGGGCAGCAGATAGTCGTCGAGCTGGCCGACCATGGCCGCGGCGACCTCGGTGGCCCGCTCGGCGCTGGGCAGCGGCAGGGCATAACGGGTCGCCTTGCCGAGGTCGCGGAGATCGACGAGGGCCTGGACGAGGTCGGCGACGGGGGACCGTTCCGGCTCCCGGGCGCGTGGAGGCCGACCGGTGGACGGGTCATCCGCCGAAGGGCTGGCGGCCGTCGACCGGGCGGACACCGACTCGCCCTGTGTGGTCACGGGTAAAGCGTGCACGATGTCGCTGTCCAGCGCCATGCAATGCCCGTAAGCATCGATGTCACCCAGCGCAATCTCACCCAGGACCTCCCACAGCGGACCGGTGGGTGTGACAAGTTGCGCCGGACTCACTCAAGGTTCGACTTGACGATCGAGCGTTGCGTGGCACTATTGAGTGACAGTCACTCAACTTCGCAGCCGGGGCGTTCGCACCGACTGCATCCTGGAGGTCAAGCAGCTATGGCACGTGCGGTCGGCATCGACCTCGGAACCACCAACTCGGTGGTCAGTGTCCTTGAGGGCGGCGAGCCCAGCGTCATCGCCAACGCCGAAGGTGCGCGCACGACGCCGTCCCTCGTCGCGTTCGCGCGAAACGGCGAGGTGTTGGTCGGTGAGGTCGCCAAGCGGCAGGCCGTCACCAACCCGGACCGGACCATCCGCTCCGTCAAGCGTGAGATGGGCACCAACTGGGCCATCGACATCGACAGCAAGAAGTACACCCCGCAGGAGATCTCCGCGCGGGTGCTCATGAAGCTCAAGCGCGACGCCGAGGCCTACCTCGGCGAGCAGATCACCGACGCGGTCATCACCGTGCCGGCATATTTCAACGACTCGCAGCGCACCGCCACGAAGGAGGCCGGCGAGATCGCCGGCTTCAACGTGCTGCGGATCGTCAACGAGCCCACCGCGGCCGCTCTGGCCTATGGCCTGGACAAGGGCCCGAAGGAGCAGACCGTCCTGGTCTTCGACCTCGGCGGCGGCACGTTCGACGTGTCGGTCCTGGAGCTCGCCGAGGGTGTCGTCGAGGTCAAGTCGACCTCCGGTGACAACCACCTCGGTGGCGACGACTGGGACGAGCGGGTCATCGACCACCTGGTCAAGACCTTCCGCGGCCAGCACGGCATCGACCTGTCCGCCGACAAGATGGCGATGCAGCGGCTGCGTGAGGCCTCCGAGAAGGCCAAGATCGAGCTGTCGGCGGCGACCACCACCTCGATCAACCTGCCCTACATCACCGCCGGCCCCGACGGCCCGCTGCACCTGGACACCCAGCTGTCGCGCGCCGAGTTCCAGCGGATGACGCAGGACCTGCTCGACCGCACCAAGGGCCCGTTCGAGAGCGCGATCAAGGACGCCGGCCTCAGCGTCTCGACGCTGGACCACGTGATCCTGGTCGGTGGCTCGACCCGTATGCCCGCCGTGACCGAGCTGGTCAAGCAGCTCACCGGCCGGGACCCCAACAAGGGCGTCAACCCGGACGAGGTCGTCGCCGTCGGCGCCGCCCTGCAGGCCGGTGTCCTCAAGGGTGAGGTCAAGGACGTCCTGCTGCTCGATGTCACCCCGCTGTCGCTGGGCATCGAGACCAAGGGCGGCATCATGCACAAGCTGGTCGAGCGCAACACGACCATCCCGACCAAGCGCTCCGAGGTCTACACCACCGCCGACGACAACCAGCCGTCGGTGCTCATCCAGGTCTTCCAGGGTGAGCGGGAGATGGCGGCCTACAACAAGCGCCTCGGCACCTTCGAGCTGACCGGCCTGCCGCCGGCGCCGCGTGGCGTGCCGCAGATCGAGGTCACCTTCGACATCGACGCCAACGGCATCGTGCACGTGTCCGCCAAGGACCTCGGCACGGGCAAGGAGCAGTCGATGACGATCACCGGCGGCTCGGCGCTGCCGAAGGACGACATCGAGCGGATGATGCGCGACGCGCAGGACCACGCCGACGACGACAAGCGTCGCCGCGAGGAGGCCGAGACCCGCAACCTGGCCGAGGCCCTGCAGTGGCAGACCGAGAAGTTCCTCGCCGAGAGCGGCGACAAGATCCCGGCCGACGCCAAGGACCAGATGAACGAGGCACTGGGCGACCTGCGCAGCGCGCTCGGCGGCAACGACACCGAGCGGATCAAGTCGGCGCACGAGAAGCTGGCCCAGGTCTCGCAGGCGGCCGGCAGCGCGCTCTATGAGCAGCAGCGTCAGCAGAGCGCCGGCGGCGAGACCCCTGGTGCCGGGTTCGGTGGCGGCGACTCGGCCGGCACGCAGGCCGGCGCCCAGGGCAACGGCCCGGATGACGTCGTCGACGCCGAGATCATCGACGAGGACAACAAGAAGTGACCGACGAAGCCCGCGCCGCCGGCCCGGAAGGGCCGGCGGAGCGCGTTGTGATCAAGGACAAGCGGAAGGTGTCGGCCAACGGCAAGCCGGAAGGCTCGCCCGAGGGGGCACCTGACGCCGGACACACCGCGGAGGAGGCCGGCGTGGAGGTCGAGGAGACCGAGACCGTAGCCGAAAAGGACGAGGCGACTGGGTCGGCGGCAGGGTCGTCGGCGGAGGAAACCGACGAGACGCCGGTCGAGGGCGAGATCGTGGACGAGGCGTTCACGGTCCACGCACCTCCGTCCGGGGCACCGGGCGAGGCCGCCGCTCAGGGCACCACCGACGACGCGCACCAGCACGGCCTCGGCGCCGAGCTGGCCGCGCTGCGCACCGACCTGGACGAGCGCACCCGGGACCTGCAGCGGGTCACCGCCGAATACGCCAACTACCGCAAGCGGGTCGACCGTGACCGGGCGCTGGTGGTCGAGCAGGCCTCGGGCAACGTGCTCGGCGCCCTGCTGCCCGTGCTCGACGACCTGGACCGGGCCCGGGATCACGGCGACCTGGTCGGCCCGTTCGGCGCGGTGGCGGAGCAGTTGACCGCGGCGCTGACGAAGTTCGGGCTGACCGTGTTCGGGTCGAAGGGTGACCCGTTCGACCCGACCCGCCATGAGGCGGTGGCCCACCTGACCTCGGCCGAGGTGACCGAGCCGACCTGCATCGACGTGATGCGGCGCGGCTACCTCCTCGGCGAGCGGCTGCTGCGACCGGCCCTGGTCGCCGTTGCCGACCCGGAGTAAGAGACGCCTGGAGGAGGTGGCGCAATGAGTTCGAAGGACTGGTTGGAAAAGGACTTCTACGCGGTTCTGGGCGTCACCAAATCCGCTTCCACCGACGAGATCAAGAAGGCCTACCGCAAGCTCGCGCGCGAGCTGCACCCCGACCGCAACCCCAACAACGCGGCGGCCGAGGAGCAGTTCAAGGCGGTGTCGGAGGCGTATGACGTGCTCTCCGACACGGGCCGGCGCAAGGAATACGACGAGATGCGGTCGCTCTTCGGCGCGGGCGCGTTCCGGCGCAACGCACGGGCCGGCAACCACGGCCCGGGCGGTCCCGGCTTCGACTTCTCCGACCTGTTCGCCAACGGCGCGCAGGGCGGAGCGGCCGGGCAGGGCGCCGGTGTCGGTGGTGACCGCCGCTTCGGCGGCGCGGGCTTCTCGGACCTGTTCAGCTCGATCTTTTCCGGTGGCGGTGGAGCCGGCGGACCCACGGGTGCGCCGCCCGGACGCCGTGGCCGCGGCCGCGACGTCGAGACCGAGGTCGTCCTCAACTTCGCCGACGCGGTGCAGGGCGCCACGCTGCCGATCACGCTGCGCACGCCCGGCACCTGCGAGACCTGCCACGGCAACGGCGCGGCTCCCGGCTCCACGCCGCGGACCTGCCCAAACTGCCGGGGTCAGGGTGTCGTCAGCAGCAACCAGGGCTCGTTCAGCTTCACCGAGCCGTGCCGCGAGTGCCAGGGCGTGGGCACGATCGTCGACGAGAAGTGCCCGGAGTGCGTGGGCAGCGGCGGCGTGACCAAGACCCGCACGATCAACGTGCGCATCCCCCCGGGGGTCGCCGAGGGTCAGCGGATCCGGTTGACCGGTCGCGGTGAGCCGGGCACGCGTGGCGGTGCGGCCGGCGATCTGTTCGTGTTGATCAGGGTGCGTCCCGACTCGGTCTTCGGCCGGACCGGCGACGATCTGACCCTGACGGTGCCGGTGACCTTCGCGGAGGCGGCGCTCGGCGCCGACCTGCGGGTGCCGACCCTCGACGCGGCCGTCACGCTGCGGGTGCCCCCGGGCACCCCGAGCGGGCGGACGCTGCGGGTGCGCGGCAAGGGGGTCGCCCGGCGCGACGGGAAGGTCGGCGACCTGCTCGTCACGATCGACGTCCATGTGCCGGCGGAGCTCTCCGACGCCGCCCGGCAGGCACTGTCCGACTACGCGGCCGCGGCGCCGCCGGCTCCGAGGGAGCGGCTCGAGGCGATCGCACGGGAGCGCAGCAGCTATGAACGATGATGAGGAGCACGAGGTCTTCATCCGCTTCGAGGCGGTCTCCGACGCCAAGGTGCTGATCATCTCGATCGCTGCCCGGCTGGCCGGGATGCACCCGCAGACCCTGCGGCAGTATGACCGCATGGGGCTGGTGCAGCCCGGCCGCACTTCCGGCGGCGGCCGCCGCTACAGCGAGCGCGACGTGGCGCTCCTGCGGGAGGTGCAGCGGCTCAGTCAGGAAGAGGGCGTCAACCTCGCCGGCATCAAGCGGATCATCGAGCTCGAAGGGTTCGTCAGCGACCTGCGCCAGCGGGTCGCCGACCTGGAGGACGAGCTGATCCGCACCCGGACCCGGCTGGCGCACCTGGAGGCGACCGGCTTTCCCCGCCGGGACCTGGTGCCGACGCACCAGCACCAGACCGCGCTGGTGGTCTGGCGGCCCAGCCAGAAATAGTGTGTTTGCCGTTCCCCGCGGCCGGGCATCAGCTGGGCAGGGAATGGTGTGGTCATCCGGAGGGCTGACCGGATGTTCGCAGGGTGTGGTCAATGAAAGGGCGCCGTCGCTGACGGCGCCCTTTCAGCTGATCCGGCGCGGTGCGCGGACCAGACCGCCTTCACACCAGTCGTGATACTCGAACAGTTCGGGCCGGGCCAGCAGCATCCTGGCGTTGTGCGCCCAGGTCGTCAGCTGGTCGTCGCCCTGCTCCTCCGCCTGTTCGACGAACTTGCGGAGGCGCCGCTTGGGGTGGGCACGGAAGTGCGTGCGGATCCCGTCGGCGGCGTAGATGTACAGGCAGTGCAGCGCGAACCGGCGGGCCGGACAGGCCGGGTCCATCGCCAGGTCGAACAGCGTGCCGATCAGCCGGTCGCCGGCGACCAGGAGGTCCCAGTCCGGCGGCATGGTCTGCAGCACTGACGCGTCAGGGTGGTAGGCCCACGCACGCAGCTCTGCTGGAGTAGGGTCGACCGGGTTGGCAAAGCCTCGGAATCCCGCTTGTTGCACGCTCACCGTCAGCTCCCGTGGCCAGCGGGTATGTGATCGCCAGAGGTCCTGGAGTCGGCGCCAACTTAGCCCGCCACCTGGCAACAGCGGAAGAGCCGAAGGGACCGGTTACTCTCCGGATACTGCCATACGAACGCCTTTATGGTGATTAGTCGCCCGCGATATGGGCTATATCAATGGGTTCCGGCTGGGTCTACAGTGTCGTCGTGAGCACGGACCATCGCGGCATGCGCATCTCCGACGCGGAGCGCGAGCAGGTGGTGGCCCAGCTGAACACGGCCGTGTCGGAGGGCCGCCTCACCCTCGCGGAGTTCGAGGAGCGCGTCGACGGCGTGCTGCGCTCCCGCACGTTCGGCGAGATCGAGCCGTATGTGAGCGACCTGCCCGTGCAGCAGTACAAGGCGCCCGACTTCAAAGAGATCCGCAACCGCACGTCGTCGCTGAAGCGGCACGGGCGCTGGACGGTTCCCCGGCGGCTGTCGATCTCGACCCAGGTCGGTTCGGTGAAGCTCGACTTCACCGAGGCGATCTTCGGGACCAACGTGGTGGACATCGTGCTCGAGGCGCAGTCCAGCTCGGTCGAGCTGATCCTGCCCGCCGGGTCCACCGCCGACCTCGACGGCGTCGACGCCCACGCCAGCAACGTGCGGTCCCGGGTCGAGCCGTCGGGCCAGGGCATCACGTTCCACATCAGCGGCGCGGTCAAGAGCAGCAACGTCAAGGTGCGCTACCAGCGGAAGTTCTGGCGGTGGCGTTGGTGAAGCGGGCAGTCCTGGCCGCGGCGCTGGCCGCGGTGCTCACCATGACGCTGACCGCCGGGTCCTGCATGCCCGACAAGGATCCGGTCGAGGATCCCGCACCGGACGTCTCCTATCAGGAGGAGGCGCCGGCGCCGGCCGGTTCGGAGGATCCGCACAACCGGCAGTCGGTGGTCCAGGTGCCGAAGGGCACCTCGCCGCGCGGGGTCGAGTTCGCCGACGCCGACACCGGCTATGCCCTGTTCAGCACGTGCGTCAACGGCCTGGCCTGCCAGGTGGGCCTGGTGGTCACGCTCGACGGAGGCCAGTCGTGGGTGGCCCGCAAGGTGCCCTTCGACGACGCCACCGAGGTCGAGATGCGGTTGGGCCGGGGCGACGTGCTGCTGCTGCGCACGGTGCCCGGCGGCTGGTATGTCTCCCGCGACACCGGCCGCACCTTCCAGCAGCACCCGCTCATCCCGGCACCGCCGGAGGTCAACCTCACCGAGCCGCGCTTCAGCATCGGGTGCCTCGACGGCACGGTCGACTGTGCGGCCAGGCAGCCGATCGAGATCACCGACGACGGCAAGCGGGTCGCGCTGCCGGCCCATCCCGCCGGCAACCAGCGCTTCACCAGCCTGGTCGCGCAGGCCGACGGCAAGCTGTGGCTGACGGCGCAGGCCGTCGAGACCTCCAGCACCGTGGCCCCGATGATCACGGTCAGCGTCTGGAGCAGCCCCGATCACGGTCGCACCTGGCGGGCCGAGGGCGCGGCCCGGCTGCCGCAGCAGAGTGGTGTGGAGCCGCACGTGGTCGTCGCTCCCGACGGGTCCGACGTGTGGCTCGCGGGCAACCAGTACGCGGCCCGCCGCAGCGTCGCCGGCACCTGGGTCGAGGCGGACGCGATGCGAGAGATCGCCGAGGTGTACAGCGCTGAGGTGCTGCCCGGCGGCATCCTGCTGGTCGCCAGCGGCCAGGGCGTCTGGACCGTCGACAACGAGAAGCGCACCCGGGACCAGGGCGGCCGGCTGGTCTTCCGGCTCCGCCGGCTGTCGGACACCGCGATCCTCGGCTACCCGGCGCAGCAGTCGGGTGAGGTGTGGCTGTGCGAGGTGAAAGACAAGATTTGTGACTGGTCGAAGGTCGCTGTCACTGCGCGATAAGACTTGAGTGGAATAGACTCAACCTCGGAACTGTCGTATCTGTTGCACGGGTACGAACCGGAACGAGGAGCCGATGAACGCCGAACGCCTGACCACCAAGAGTCGCGAGGTCATCAAGGCCGCCGTTGACGCGGCGAGCCAGCGCGGACACGCAACCGTCGAACCATGGCACCTGCTGCTGTCGCTGCTGGACACGGGCGGATCGACCGCCGCGGGCCTGCTGCGCGCCGTGGGTGCCAACCCCGCCGAGATCCGCCGCGCCGCGCTGCACGCCGTCGACCGGCTGCCCAGCGCCAAGGGATCCAGCGTCGTGGAGCCCAACGTGGCGCGCGAGTTCGCCAACGCGATCGCGGCCGCGGAGCAGATCGCCCGCCCGCTCGGCGACGAATACACCTCGACCGAGCACCTGCTGGCCGGCCTGGCCCGGGTCGGCGGCGCGGTCGCCACCCGGCTCAAGGACTCCGGGGCCACCGAGCAGACCCTCGTCGCCGCGTTCCCGCAGGTCCGAGGCGGAGACCGGCGGGTCACGACGGCCGATCCCGAGCAGACCTTCCAGGCCCTGGAGAAGTACGGCGTCGACCTCACCCAGGCCGCCCGCGACGGCAAGATCGACCCGGTCATCGGCCGGGACTCCGAGATCCGCCGGGTGATCCAGGTGCTGTCGCGCCGCACCAAGAACAACCCGGTGCTCATCGGTGAGCCCGGGGTCGGCAAGACCGCGATCGTCGAGGGCCTCGCCCAGCGGATCGTGGCCGGCGACGTGCCCGAGTCGCTGCGCGACAAGCGCCTGGTCAGCCTGGACCTGGCGGCGATGGTCGCGGGCGCGCAGTATCGCGGCCAGTTCGAGGAGCGCCTGAAGTCCGTCCTGGAGGAGATCAAGAGCTCCGACGGCCAGGTCATCACCTTCCTCGACGAGCTGCACACCATCGTCGGCGCCGGCAAGGGCGAAGGCTCGATGGACGCCGGCAACATGCTCAAGCCGATGCTGGCCCGCGGCGAGCTGCGGATGGTCGGCGCGACCACGCTGGACGAGTATCGCGAGCACATCGAGAAGGACCCGGCGCTGGAGCGCCGGTTCCAGCCGGTCGTGGTCGGTGAGCCGTCGATCGAGGACACGATCGGCATCCTGCGCGGGCTCAAGGAGCGCTACGAGGTGCACCACGGCGTGCGGATCACCGACGCGGCCCTGGTCGCGGCGGCGACGCTGTCCGACCGGTACATCGCCGACCGCTTCCTGCCGGACAAGGCGATCGACCTGGTCGACGAGTCGGCGTCCCGGCTGCGGATGGAGATCGACTCACGGCCGGTCGAGGTGGACGAGGTCGAGCGGATCGTGCGCCGGCTGGAGATCGAGGAGATGGCGCTGGCGAAGGAGCCCGACGCCGCCTCCGCTGAGCGGCTGCAGCGGTTGCGGGCCGAGCTGGCCGACCGCCGCGAGCACCTGACCGCGCTGACCGAGCGCTGGCAGAACGAGAAGCAGCACATCTCCGCGGTCTCCACGATCAAGGAGCAGCTGGAGCAGCTGCGCGGCGAGGCCGACCGGGCCGAGCGCGACCTCGACCTGGCCAAGGCCTCCGAGCTGCGCTACGGGCGGATTCGCGACCTGGAGCAGGAGCAGCGCACGGCCGAGGTGGAGCTGGAGGAGCTGCAGTCCGCCGGGTCGATGCTGAAGGAGGAGGTCTCCGCCGACGACATCGCCGCGGTGGTCGCCTCCTGGACCGGGATCCCCGCCGGCCGCCTGATGGAGGGCGAGACGGCGAAGCTGCTGCGGATGGAGGAGTCGCTGCGCAGCCGGGTCGTCGGGCAGGAGGCCGCGGTGCAGGCCGTCTCCGACGCGGTGCGCCGCGCCCGCGCCGGGATCGCCGACCCCGACCGCCCGACGGGCAGCTTCCTGTTCCTCGGCCCGACCGGTGTCGGCAAGACCGAGCTGGCCAAGGCCCTCGCGGAGTTCCTCTTCGACGACGAGCGCGCTATGGTACGCATCGACATGAGTGAGTATGGCGAGAAGCACACGGTCGCCCGGCTCGTCGGCGCGCCGCCCGGATACGTGGGCTACGAAGAGGGCGGCCAGCTCACCGAGGCGGTCCGCCGCCGCCCCTATTCGGTGGTGCTGCTCGACGAGGTCGAGAAGGCCCACCCCGACGTGTTCGACGTGCTGCTCGCGGTGCTCGACGACGGCCGGCTCACCGACGGGCAGGGCCGCACGGTCGACTTCCGCAACGCCATCCTCATCCTGACCTCCAACCTGGGCTCCGAGGTGCTCGCCGACGATCCGACGCTGACCAGCGAGCAGCGGCGCGACGCCGTGGTCGCCTCGGTGCGGCAGCACTTCAAGCCGGAGTTCGTCAACCGGCTCGACGACATGGTCGTGTTCGACGCGCTGTCGCCCGCCGACCTGCGGGCGATCGTCGACATCCAGCTGCATGCCCTGGCCCGTCGCCTGGCGGACCGGCGGCTGGTATTGGAGGTCACCGATCCGGCACGTGACTGGCTCGCCAGTCTTGGGTATGACTCGGTGTATGGCGCCCGCCCCCTGCGGCGCCTGGTGCAGACCTCCATCGGCGACCAGCTCGCCAAGGCGTTGCTGGCCGGCACGATCCGCGACGGCGACCGCGTCGTCGTGGACCTGGCGGACGAGAAGAAGGCGCTCACGGTCAGCGCCGGATAAGGACGAGGGCGATGCTGTGGAAGAAGAACGGTGCGTTCGATGAGGAACTGCGCCAACTCGCCGACGCCGACACGCTGGCGTTCGGCGGGGTCGGCATCGCCGGCACGCTCCTGCCGGCCACCAAGGCCTATTTCGCGGTCGAGGAGGGTCTGCGCCAGCACGGCGCCGAGCTGAGGCCCAAGCTGGAGGCGCTCCTCGACCGCGCCAAACCCGCCGGCCGGCTCTATGCGGCCGAGCTGCTCACCCACGTCGACGCCGAGGCGGGCCGGGCCGCCTGGCAGCGCCTCGCCCGGCAGGATGCCGAGGTCACGACGTTCAGCGGCTGCATGATGGGCACCACCACGCTCACCCGATATGCGCAAGATCGTCTCAACACCTGAGGACTGTAGCTGCGGGAACGGCGCCACATCGATACGGTTGATCCTCAAGGTTTCCTGGGAGGAGATCCGATGGCATTCGCCGACCCAGCGTCTGGGCCGCGCGCCCGACCGTCCACCGTCAACCTGGCCGTCTACCTGCTCTACGCCGCGGCCGGCATCGAACTTATCAACATCATCATTTCACTGGCCTACGCCGGGGCCCTCACCGACGGCGCGAAGAAGGCCGTCGCCGGCACCTCGCAAGAGGGCGCAGGTCTGGGCCAGGGCGCGACCGGCACCATCACGGTCATCGTCGGCGTGCTCATCATCGTGCTGCTGGGCCTGCTGGCGGTCTACGTCGGCAAGGGCAAGCAGGTCGCCCGGATCCTCACCTGGGTCCTCGGTGGCATCGCGGCGTGCTGCACCGTCGCCGCGTTCGGCTCCAGCGTCCTGGTCAAGAGCTCGTGGGAGACGCTCCGCAAGGACGACCCGAAGCTTCCGACCTGGGATCAGTACAACGAGCTGCTCTACTCCGAGGTGCCGGGCTGGTATCAGCCGGTCACCACGATCCTGGGCGTGCTGCTGATCCTGGCGATCCTGGGCGCGATCGTGGCGCTGGCGCTGCCGCCGTCGCACCCGTACTTCCGCAAGGTCGAGGCGCAGTGGGAGCCGCCGGCGCCGGGCGCGGGCGGCGACCCGAACTGGCCGCCGGCGGGCGGCCCGAACCAGCCGCCAACGATGTGAACCAGTTGCACTGAACGACGCAGGGCCCCGGGCAACCGGGGCCCTGCCGCGTATGGTGCCGGGCATGACCGACCAGCCAGTCGCACTCGTCACCGGCGCTACCGCGGGCATCGGGGCCGCGTTCGCCCGCGAGCTCTCCGCCCAGGGCTACGACCTGGTGCTGGTGGCCCGCGACCAGGCCCGCCTCGAGGCGATGGCGGCCGAGCTGGGCGGCGCCGAGGTGCTGCCCGCGGACCTGTCGACGCCGGAGGGCTGCGACCTGGTCGCGGCCCGGCTGGCCACCGCCGTGGACCTGCTGGTCAACAACGCCGGGATGAGCCTCAACACGCCGTTCCCCCGCTCCACCGTGGAGCGGGAGGAGCTCCTGCTGCGACTCAACGTCAACGCGGTCATGCGGCTCACGCTCGCGGCCCTGCCCGCCATGTCTGCCCGCGGCAGGGGAGGCATCATCAACGTGTCGTCCGTGACCGGGTTCGCCGCCATGATGCCCGGCTCCACGTATCCGGCCACCAAGGCCTGGGTGACCAACTTCAGCGAGTCGACCGGGCTGCTGGTCCGCTCGACCGGGGTCCGCGTGATGGCGCTGTGCCCCGGGTTCACGCGCACCGAGTTTCACGAGCGGGCCGGCATCGACGCGTCCAAGACCCCGTCGTGGCTGTGGCTGGACGCCGGCCGCGTGGTGCGCGACGGCCTGCGCGATCTGAAGAAGGGCAAGCTGGTCAGCGTGCCCGACTGGAAGTACAAGATGGTGGTCTTCGGGGTGCGGCACGCGCCGCAGGCGCTGGTGCGGCGGGTCGCCAGGAACACCAGGACCCGCATCGGCCGCGGTGATCATTGAGTAGGACGAGCATCGAACATGATTGAGGTCACGGGGTCGCCGAACGGTTGGAAATCGACGGCGAAGGGCTGAGTCCTTGCGCAGCCGACCCTGCATCCAGGCATTTGCGCAGGTCAGGGCCTATGTGACAGGTCGGCCGAGGGGTACAGATTCGGCGAAACCAACGCGAATCTCCCTCATGTGTGCTTCGTTGACCCATGTCACCGTCACCCCTCGCGTCACTCGTGGTGATCGCTGCGATCACCTTCGTATTCCTCCTCGTCCCCTTGACGGACCTATATTTCTGCAAGAGTGCGGGTCATCGATTCGCTCGGGAGATTTAGCGCGTACGCTTCGGTCATGACCGACCGTGACGACCTGCTGAAACTCGTGCTCGACCTGGCTGTGGTCCGAGGGCAAGTCACGCTGTCGTCCGGACAACTAGCCGACTGGTACGTGGACCTACGTCGCTTGACGTTGCACCATGCTGGTGCACCGCTCGTCGGCCGGGTGCTGCTCGATCTGGTCGCCGACTGGGATTTCGACGCTGTGGGAGGGCTGACCCTCGGCGCCGATCCGGTGGCCACCGCGATGTTGCACGCTGCCGCCGCACGGGGGACGGGTCGCAAGCTCGACGCGTTCGTCGTGCGGAAGAGTGACAAGGCTCACGGTCTGCAGCGACGGGTCGAAGGACCCGACGTCAAAGGCCGGCGGGTGTTGGCGGTCGAAGACACCTCCACGACAGGAGGAAGCGTTCTGACTGCCGTAGAGGCGTTGCGCGAGGCCGGCGCTGAAGTTGTCGGTGTCGCGGTTATCGTCGACCGTGGGGCGGAAAAGGCGGTCCGCGCCGCGGGGCTGAGCTATCGCTCAGCATTTTCGTTGGCCGACCTCGGCCAATAGGGCTGAAAAATTGTCGATTCGGACCTGCGTATATGCAGGCGGGTCGATGGTGTTGGTGGAAGGATGGAATACGTGGGAACTGCGCTGGCTGAGATGACCCTGCCCCAGATCTCGCCGCTTGCTGGCGAGCCGATTGACCGCGCCGATGCCGAGCGTCTTGCCGGCGTCCTGAAGGCACTTGCCGACCCTGCCCGACTCCGGCTCCTGAGCCTGATCCAGTCGGCGCCGGACGGCGAGGCGTGTGTGTGTGACCTGACGGCCCCGCTCGGGCTCTCGCAGCCCACGGTGAGCCACCACCTGCGAATCCTGACCGAGGCTGGGCTGCTGGAGCGCGAGAAGCGGGGTGTCTGGGCGTTCTACCGCCTGGTGCCCGCCGCCATCGGCACCATCGCCGACCTTCTGACGCCGCCGCGCAAGCGGGCGACCAAGAAGGCTCCTCGGTAGGGCCTTGCTGCATCGGCCCGACGATCTGCGCGACCAGCTTGCCCTCCTGGGGCAGGCGGTCGTGCAGGCTGGGCTCGTCGTGGGCTCGGGCGGCAACCTGTCCGCCCGAGCACCCGGCTCCGATGAGTGCTGGGTGACAGCCGCCGGCACCTGGCTCGACGGACTCTCCCGGGACTCGTTTGTTCGGGTCCGAATCAGCGATGGCGCGGTGCTTGACACAACGGCCGCGCCATCTTCTGAAATCGGGCTCCACCTCGCGACCTACCGCGTCCGGCCCGACGCGAACGCGATCGTGCACCTGCACCCACAGACGGTGCTCCTGCTCGACGCCATCGGCGAGCCCGTCCGGCTCGTCACCACCGACCATGCCTTCTACCTGCGGCAGGTCGTGACCACGCCGTTCAGCCCGCCCGGCGATGCCCGGGTCGGTGAACTCGCCGCGGCCGCGTGCGCCGGCGGCGTCAACTGCGTGATCCTCTCCCATCACGGCTGCTCCGTGATCGCCGACTCGGTCGAGCTCGCACACAAACGCGCCTTCTATCTCGAAGAGGCGGCGCAGCTGACTTACCGAGCGTTAACCCTGGGTCGCACGCTGCAGCCGGTGCCGACCGACTGGCTCGACCGCCCCGCCGCAACCGCTTGACCTGCGCCTACACTCGTCCGATCGCGCGGACGATGGCGTCCGATCGCGCGGACGAAGGGCAGGGTGAGGGCACGTGGCGCAACGCCGGGGACGCTCGCTACGGGCACCGTTGGCAATCGTCGGAGTGCTGGGCCTGATCGGCGGGACAGTCGTCGCCGTGCGTGCCGTGGCCGGTGGTGACGGCGACTGCGCCGGCGGCGTCAAGCTCGTCGTGGCGGCCGCGCCGGACATCGCGCCCGCCGTCCGCGACGCCGCCGCCCGCTGGAGCGCCACCAAGCCTCAGGTCAGCGGCGACTGCGTCCAGGTGCAGGTGCGCGCCGCCGAGCCGGCCGACGTCGCCAACCAGCTCGCCGCGCGGGCCGGCGGCGCGATCAACGTGGCCGCCACCGTCCTGCCCTCGCCCGCCGACGCCGACGTGCCGACCGTCTGGATCCCCGACTCGACCGCGTGGATCGTGCGGATGCAGGCGGTCAGCCGGCAGGCGTTCGAGCCCGACGCCACGTCCGTCGCCGCCAGCCCGGTCGCCCTGGCCGTGCCCGACCAGCTCGCCGCCGCCCTCAACGCGAATGCCGGCACGGCCGGCGCACCGCAGATCGCCGCGCTGCTCGCCAAGGTCGCCGGCAAGCAGGCCCAGCTCGCCGCGATCGACCCCCGCCGCAGCACCGCCGGCCTCGCCGGCGCCGGCCTGCTCTACGACTCGATCGTCACCGAGCCCAAGAAGCTCGTCGACGTGGTCAAGGCCTACCGGTCCATCGCGGTCGCGGCGGACCAGGCCGCCCTGAACAAGAGCACCGGCCCCGCCCAGGTCGCGCCGATGAGCGAGCAGGCGGTCATCGCCTACAACGCCACCGGGCCGGCCGTGCCGCTCACCGTGCTTCCGATCGATCCGGCGGTGACGCTCGATTACCCGTACGCCACGATCAGCGGCAAACCGAGGGCCAACCTTGAAGCGGCCGGCCTGTTCCGCGCCGCCCTCACGGCGGACGGCAACCGGGACCTGTTCGCGAAGCTGGGCTTCCGCGCCGCCGACGGTTCGACCAGCGCGGGCTACCCGGCCGGGCGGGGCGCCGGCACCGCCCCGGTCACGGTCAAGCCCCTCGCCGAAGCGCAGAAGATCAACGACATCCTCGGGTACTGGAACGCCACCACCGCACCGTCCCGGGTCCTGACACTGGTCGACGTCACCTCCTCGATGAACCGTCCGATGGCCGGCGCCGGCTCGCCCGCGCGCCTGCAGGTGCTGCGCAAGACGGCCACCGACGGGCTCGGCCTCTTCACCGACGACAGCGAGCTCGGCCTGTGGGCCTACGCGTCCGGCCTGCCCGGCGGGAAGGACTACCAGGAGGTCGTCCCCCTCAACCCGCTCAGCCAGGGGCAGCGGGCCAGGCTGACCGGGGCCGTCGCCGGGGCGAAGGCGGTCGGGACGGACGTCTGCGGCCTGTACGAGACGGTGCTGGCGGCGTACAAGACGCTGAAAGAGGGCTACAAGGAGGGCCGCTCGAACACCGTCGTCGTCTTCACCGACGGCTCCAACTCCAAGCCCGGGATGAGCCTGGAGACACTGAAGTTGGAGCTGGAGCGGGCGACCGACCCGACCCGGCCGGTGCGCGTGGTGCTGCTGGGCGTCGGGCCCGACGTGCGGCAGCAGGAGCTGGCCGAGATCGCCGCCGCCACCGGTGGCCGGTCGTTCGTGGTCACCGACCCCGAGCAGATCGGCAACATCTTCCTGCAGGCCCTGATCCGGACCAGCTGAGGCAGGCCGTCACCAACCCGGACCGGCTGAGGACGTGAAAAGACCCGGCCGCCAGGGGCGGCCGGGTCCGATGTCGAAACGAGGTCAGTCGGCGGCGCGGTGGGCGCCGGCGCGGCCGTCCTCGGCCGCCACGGGGGCCAGCCCCTTGTTCCGGCGCCGCTCGCGCCAGCCGCGGAAGATCTCGATGAAGATCGGCATCGCCGAGATCAGCACGATCAGCAGGACCGCGGGCAGCAGGTACGTGTCGATCTTCTCCGGCGGGATCAGGTCGCTGATCTGCTTGGCCAGAGCCCAGCCGGCGAGCAGGATGCCGTCGGTCCACAGGATGCCGCCGACCACGTTCCACAGGAAGAACTGCTTGGCCGACATGCCGATGGTGCCGGCCACCGGGTTCAGGAAGGTGCGGACGATCGGGATGAACCGGGCGAGCACCACGGCCTTCGCCGGGCCGAACTTCACGAAGTAGTACTCGGCCTTCTCGACGTACTCCTTCTTGAAGAGCTTCGAGTTGGGCCGGTCGAACATCCGGCGGCCATACCGGGCACCGAGGTAGTGACCCAGCTGCGCACCGGCGATCGCACACAGTGGCGCGCCGATGAGCAGCTGAGTCAGGCTCAGCTTCGTGCCGAGCAGCTCCTGCGCGACGGATGACGCTCCGACACCGGCCAGGAACAGCAGGGAGTCACCGGGGAAGAAGAAGCCCACGAGCAGGCCCGTCTCCACGAACATGATGATCCAGACGCCGATCACACCGAACGTGTTCAGCAGGCCCTTCGCGTCGAGCGGGTTGAAGGCGAGCAGCTCGCCGACGGCGCGAGTCTTTTCTTCCATGGCGACCTAGGGTACGTGAGCCCGGCTACAAACGGGGATCGACCGGCTCGCTTTCACAGGCCAGAAGGGCGAATACCAGCTGATGCACAGCTCGCCCGGAGCCGCTGGCGGCGAGCAGGTCCAGCGCGGCGAGGCCCAGCCCGTGCTCACGGAGCGCGAGGTTGCGCTTGCGCTGCAGCCCACGGCCCCGCAACTGGTCCAGCCGGGAGAGGTAGTCCGGGCCGTAGATGATCCGCAGGTAGTCCCGGCCGCGGCACTTCAGCGCCGGCTGGACCCGTGGGCCGGCGTCGACCGCCGGCTTGAGCACCATGCCCTCCCCGCCGGCACCGGTCAGCTCCAGCCACCACCGCACCGCCGACGCGACATCCGAGGGGGACGCCGGGTCGACCACCAGCCGCCGGGTCGTGGCGAACAGCGACGGATCGGCGGTGACCAGCCGGTCCACCAGCGCCAGGTGCCACTCGTGGTCCTGGCGCAGATACGAGGCGCCGTCGGCGGCCAGCACGTGGAACGGCGCCAGCCGCAGCCCGTCGAGGCCGTCGGTCGGCCAGCAGTACCGCCGGTACACATCGGTGAACGCCTCGATCGACGACACGCGGCCGGCGAACCGGGCCGCGAGCGAGGCCACGTCGATGCCTCGCTGCAAAGCCGCCGACAGCACCGAATGGGCGGCCGGCAGCGCGGCACCGGCGGCCGCGGCGACGCTCGCGTACTGCTCCCGGATCAGCGGTTCGGCCTTCGCGGACCACGGCAGCAGCTCCGCGTCCAGGAGCAGCCAGTCGGTGCCGAGCTCATCCCACAGCCCAGCCGCGTCCGCCGCCGCCCGGACCCGATCCAGGATCGACGTCTCAAGCGACAGGTCGGCGAAGAACGGCCGGCCCGTCCGGGTGTAGATCACCCCTGCGGCCTCGAGGCCGAACCGCCGCAGACCCGCCGCAGCGGACCGGCACACGACCAGGACCGCCCGCGATCCCATGTGCTTCTCCTCGCACACCACGCGCGGCACGCCGGCCGCGGCGTAGTCGGCGAGCGCCTCGACCGGGTGCTCCAGGTAGCCCTCGACCTTCGACGTCGACGCGGGCGCCATCGTCGGCGGCAACCACACCAGCCAGCGGGGGTCGACCGCGAACCGGCTCATGACCTCCAGCGCCGCCGCGGCGTTCTCGGCCGCGACCGTCACCCGCCCCGCGGGGGTGACCAGGCTCCGCCGACCGATGACGTCGGCGAGGTCGAGTCCTCGTTCCTGCGGAGTCGCTACGACCAGAGGCCGCACCGGCTCGTAATGCGCCCGGATGGCCGGCACCGAGACCAGCTCACGGGACGGATACCGCAGCGCGGTCAGCGAGCCGCCGAACACGCAGCCCGTGTCGACGCAGATCGTGTTGTTGACCCACTCCGCCGTCGGGGTGGGGGTGTGCCCGTAGACGACCGTGGCCGCGCCCTTGTACTCCTCCGCCCATGGGTAGCGCACCGGCAGCCCGAACTCGTCGGTCTCGCCGGTCGTGTCGCCGTACAGCGCGAACGAGCGCACCCGGCCGGACGCCCGCCCGTGGTAGGCCTCCTTGAGCCCGGCGTGCGCGACGACCAGCCGCCCGCCGTCCAGCACGTAGTGGCTGATCAGCCCGTCCAGGAAGGCGGGCACCGCCTCGACCAGGGAAGGGTCGGCCGCGTCGAGCTGGTCCAGGGTCTCCTGCAGGCCGTGCGCGACCCGCACCGTGCCACCGCGCAGCTTGCGCAGCAGCTTCGCCTCGTGGTTGCCCGACACGCACAGCGCGTGCCCGGCCGCGACCATGCCCATTACCAGGCGCAGCACGCCGGGGGAGTCGGGGCCGCGGTCGACCAGGTCACCGACGAACACCGCGGTGCGGCCGTCCGGGTGATGCGCGTCGACGGGCCGTCCGGCCGCGTCCCGCGAGAGCAGGTAGCCGAGCCGGTCCAGCAGCAGCTCCAGCTCCTCGCGGCAGCCGTGCACGTCACCGATGACGTCGAACGGGCCGGTCAGGTCCTTCTTGTCGTTGTAGAGCTTCTGATACGCCACGACCGCCGACGAGACCTCGGCCACGTCCCGCAGGACGTGCACCTGGCGGAAACCCTCCCGGCCGAGCGACCTGAGCGAGCGGCGCAGGTCGCGGTGCTGGCGGGACAGGACCGGCCGGCCGAAGTCGCGGTCGGGGCGCAGCTCGGTGCGCGCCCAGCACTCGCTCTCCGGCACGTCCAGGACGATCGCGACGGGCAGCACGTCGTGCGCCCGGGCCAGGTCGACCAGGGCCTTGCGCGCGTGCGCCTGCACGTTGGTCGCGTCGACGACGGTGAGCCGGCCGGCCCGCAGCCGCTTGCCGGCGATGTAGTGCAGCGCGTCGAACGCCTCCGCCGACGCGGACTGGTCGTTCTCGTCGTCGGCGACCAGCGCGCGGAACGCGTCGGAGGACAGGACCTGCGTCGGGGCGAACTGCCGCCGGGCGAAGGTCGACTTGCCGGAGCCGGAGATGCCGACCAGCGCCACCAGGCAGAGGTCCGGGATCGTCACCGTGGTCACTTCTTGAACACCGCCATCTGGGTGGATGTGCCGACTTCCGGGTCTTCCTCGCCGATGCCGTGCCGCGTCACGGTGTAGCCGTACCGCGCCGCCACCTCGTCGCACCAGGCGCCGAACTGCGCCCGGTCCCACTCGAAGCGGTGGTCGTGATGGCGCAGCCGGCCGTGCTCGTGCAGGCCCGGATAGCGGACGTTGTATTCGACGTTGGGGGTGGTCACGACGACGGTCGCCGGCGCCGCGTGGCCGAAGACGCTCGCCGCGACGGCGGGCAGCCGCGGCGGGTCGACGTGCTCGATGACCTCCATGAGGACCGCCGCGTCGAAGCCGCGCAGCCGGTCGTCGCGGTAGGTCAGCGCGGTCTGCAACAGCCGGATCCGGGCCTGCTGCCGCTCGGGGAGCCGGTCCAGCCGCAGCCGGCGGGCCGCCATGTCCAGTGCCACGGTGGAGACGTCGGCGCCCACGATCTCGGTGAAGCGCCGGTCCCGCATCAGCTCGGCGAGCAGCGCGCCGGGGCCGCAGCCGAGGTCCAGGACGCGGCCCGCGCCGGCCTCGGCCAGCTGCCGGACGACCGCGGTGCGCCGCAGGGCGGCCAGTGACTCGGGCCGGGGTGCGGGCTCGATGACGGAGTCGGTGTCGACCGCCTCCGAGAGCCGGGACAGGGCCTCGTTCGTCAGCGACGTGCGGTGCGCGAGGTACCGCCGGGCGATGACCGCCTTCTCCGGATGCTCGGCCAGCCAACCGGTCCCCGCCCGCAGCAGCTTCTCCACCTCGTCGGAGGACACCCAGTAGTGCTTCGCGTCGTCGAGGACCGGCAGCAGCACGTAGACGTGGTTGAGCGCGTCCGCCAGCCGCAGGGTCCCGCGCAGCGTCAGGTCGACGTACCGGCTGGCACCCCACTCGGGATGCGCCGCGTCCAGCGGGATGGGGGTCGCCTCGACGGTCCAGCCGAGCGGCCCGAAGAACGCCGCCGCGTCGCCCTTGCACCGCAGCGCCGGGATCCGCAGCTCGAGGGGGATCGGCCCGGCGGCGAGCGCCGGCCGGTCGCGGGAGTCGCCGCGCAGCGCGGTGCGCAGCACCCGGCCCAGCGCCGCGGCCAGCAGGCTCGACGCGGCGTACGGCCGGTCGTTGACGTGCTGCCGCAGCGTGAAGGTGTCCGGCTGCTTCGAGGTCCGCGCCGCACCCGGATCCGCTTCCAGCAGGAGCGCCGCGGTGCAGCGGTCGGCGGTCGCCTCCGGATAGAAGACATGCGCCGTGCCGCCGCTGACCTCGAACGACTGCAGCCGGTCGGGATGCTTCACGAGCAGGTAACCGAGGTCGGTCGCCGGACGGTGGGTGGTGGTGATGGTGAGCAGCACGCCGTCATGGTCGCGTCCGGATTATCGGTGGGTCAGGCGGTTTTGCCCGGCGTACAGTCGGCTGTATGGCGACGGTGCCGACCGTGCACTGGCACCGGTTGGCTGACGGCCGGGTGCAGTGTGACGTCTGCCCGAGGGCCTGCCGGCTGCACGAGGGCCAGCGCGGTTTCTGCTTCGTCCGCGAGCGCGAGGGCGACGAGATCGTCCTCACCACGTATGGCCGCTCCTCCGGGTTCTGCGTCGACCCGGTCGAGAAGAAGCCGCTCAACCACTTCCTGCCCGGCTCGCCGGTGCTGTCGTTCGGCACCGCCGGCTGCAACCTCGGCTGCCGCTTCTGCCAGAACTGGGACATCTCCAAGAGCCGCGAGATCGACACCCTCGCCGCGGCGGCCGGCCCGGAGCAGCTCGCCGAGACCGCGAAACGGCTCGGCTGCCGGTCGGTCGCGTTCACCTACAACGACCCGGTCATCTTCATGGAATACGCGATGGACGTCGCCGACGCCTGCCGCGCGGTCGGGATCAAGGCGGTCGCGGTGTCCGCCGGCTACATGAACCCCGCGCCGCGCGAGGAGTTCTACCGGCACATCGACGCCGCGAACATCGACCTCAAGGCCTTCAGCGAGAAGTTCTACGAGAAGGTGACGTTCGCCCGCCTCGACGCCGTCCTGTCCACCTTGGACTACCTGCGCGGCACGGACGTGTGGCTGGAGATCACGACGCTGCTCATCCCGGGCCAGAACGACGGCGACGACGAGCTGCACCGCCAGTGCGACTGGCTGCTGGAGCACCTCGGCACCGACGTCCCGCTGCACTTCTCCGCGTTCCACCCCGACTTCAAGATGCGCGACATCCCGCGGACGCCACCGGAGACGCTGTCCCGGGCCCGGCGGATCGCGCTGGACGCCGGCCTGCGGTATGTCTACACCGGCAACGTCCACGACCCGGACGGCCAGACCACGCGCTGCCCGGGCTGCGCCGCGCCGGTCGTCGTCCGCGACTGGTACGACCTGCGCGCCTACCACCTGACCGACGACGGCCACTGCGTCCACTGTGGAGCGCAGCTGCCCGGCGTGTTCGACGGCCCGGCCGGTGACTGGGGCCGCCGGCGGCTGCCGGTGGCGCTCTCATGACGCGCCCGGCGGCGGTCGCGGGCACGTTCTACCCGGCGGACCGCGACGAGCTCGCCACGCTGATCGACACGCTGCTCGACGGCGCCCCAGCGCCTCCGCCGGCCACCACGGCGGCGGCCTATGTCGTGCCGCACGCCGGCTACCGCTGGTCCGGCCCCACCGCCGCGCACGTGTACCGCGAGCTGCGCGACCGGGCCGAGCCCTGCGAACGGGCCGTGGTGCTCGGCCCCGCCCACCACGTCCCGCTGCGCGGCGCCGCCGTGCCCACCACGAAGGCCTGGGCCAGCCCGCTCGGCCCGATCGACATCGACCTGGACGGCGCCCAGCTGCTCGTCGACCGGGGGCTCGCCGTCGCCGACGACGGGCCGCACGCGCCGGAGCACTCCATCGAGGTGCAGGTGCCGCTGCTGCTGGCCGTACACATCCGGAAAATGCTGCCGATCCTGGTCGGGCCGGGCGATCCGGCGGCGACCGCCACGCTGCTCGACGCGGTCGCCGGACCCGGCACGGTGGTGTTGTGCAGCACCGACCTGTCGCACTACCTCGACGAGGCACAGGCCCGGCGGCGTGACGCCGCGACCGCCGCGGCCATCGGCGAGCTGGCCCCGGAGCGGATCGGCGACGGCGACGCCTGCGGCCGGCACGCGCTGCGAGGGCTGCTCGCCTGGGCCCGGCACCGGGCACCGCGGGTGGAGCGGCTCGCCCTCGACACGTCCGCGGACACCGGCGGGCCGAAGGACAGGGTCGTCGGCTATCCGGCGTTCCGTATCTCTCTCTAGACGGCCGTGGCGGGTTCGACCGTTGCACGCGGAATGTCCAGAAATTGCGACACGAACGGTCGACCACGGTCGTGGAGGCGGATCACGTCTGGTGCGGTGAGGGCGCCTGCGCACGGCGCCGGAACTGGAGACGGGGATGTCAGCGATTGCGGCAGCGCCGGACAACGGCACCGCGACCTGGACGCCGATGACCCGCGAGCAGCGCGAACAGTTCGACGCGGACGGCTACCTGGTGCTCAAGGGCGTGCTCGGCCCGGACGAGGTGCGCCACTACGCGTCGGTGCTCGAGACCGCGCACCAGCAGCACCCGCGCGCCGCCGACGGCTCACTGCACCTGCTCAGCCCGGTCACGAACTACCCGGACCTGGTCGACCTGATCGACCACCCGGCGACGTTTCCGCTGGTGTGGTCGATCCTCGGGTGGAACGTGCACATCTACCACTCGCACCTCGACGTGCACCCGCCGCTGGCCGCGCCGAAGCCGAACTGGTGGCACTGGCACCAGGACGGCGGACGGCAGAACCGCGAGCTGGAGACCGACCCGCGGCCCCGGCTGTCGGTGAAGCTCGCCTACTGGCTGTCCGACGTCTCGGCGCCCGGCCGGGGCAACCTGACCCTGGTCCCCGGCAGCCACCGCACCAACTGGCTGCCCGGCCCGCCGACCCGCGACGTGCCGTGGCCGACGCCGGACGGCGCGCGGCAGGTCGCCGTCGACGCCGGTGACGTCGTGTTCTTCGACCGGCGGATCTGGCACGCGCGGTCGGACAACCTCTCCGAGATCACGCGCAAGTGCGTGTTTCTGGGGTACACGTATCGCTGGATCGCGATCCGCGACGACGTCGCCGGCCTGCCGGACCGACCCTGGTGGTCCGGGCTCAACCCGGTCCAGCAGCAGCTGCTCGGCGGCGTCGGCACCATCGGCGGCGGGCACGGCCACGACAACGGCACCGACGGCGACCACCACTGGGGTCACTACCCGCAGACCACGCCGCTGTACGAGGCGCTGCGCGACCGCGGACTGTTGGATCCCAATCACCCACCGTTGATTCCCTGAGCGTCGCAACAGTTCCCTCCCTTGACTCGTCATTAGGGTCAGGGGAGGGGGTCTGGGTTGACGTTCGAGGAGTTCGTCGAGGCGCGGTTGCAGGCGCTGCTGCGCTATGCGGTCATGCTCACCGGAGATCCGCACACCGCACAGGATCTCGTGCAGGAGACGATGATCCGGGCGCAGGTGAAGTGGCGCCGGATCGCCGCCGCCAGCGTGCCCGAGCACTACGTCAAGCGCATGCTCACCAATGCCTACATCGACCTGCATCGCGGCTCATGGCTGCGTCGGGTGGTGCTGCGGGCCGAACTCCCGGACCAGCTCGGCCCACCGCCGGTCGCCGACCACGCCGAGGTGTCCGCGGATCGCGACCAGATGTGGCTCTGGCTCGCCCGGCTGCCCAGGCGGCAACGGGCCGCATTGGTGCTCCGGTACTACGAGAGCCTCAGCGACGTGGAGATCGCCGAGGTCCTCGACTGCGCGATCGGCACGGTCCGCTCACTGATCTCCCGGGCCCTCGTGACGCTCCGCGCGGAGGTCGTCCCGGAGCTGATCGGCGACGTCCGATGAGCAGCGCACCCGAGCCTTCGGCGTTCTCGGCCGCGCTGTCCGCCGCGTTCGCCCGCCACGAACAGGATGTGCCCGTCGCCGCGGCACTGCGGCCGGCGATCGCCGCCGGGGTCCGCAAGCGCCGGACCCGCCGCCGCTGGACGCTGTCCGGCGCGGTCGCCTTCGTGCTGGCGCTCGCCGGCTCCATGCCGCTGGCGCTGCCGGACCGGGTGGTGCCGCCGGTCCACACCGAGTCGCTGCTGGCGGCGGGCAGCCCCGACGTCGGCAACTTCCTGCTGCTCGGCACCGACCGGCGGCCGGAGGCGGCGGGCGACACCGTGCGTGCCGACGCGATCCTGGTGCTGCACGTCGACGCCGACACCCGCACCGTGTATCAGCTGTCGATCCCCCGTGACCTGCTCGTCGAGGTGCCCGGCTTCGGCACGCAGCAGGTCGGGACCGCGTTCGTCTTCGGGGGATACGAGCTGACCTCCCGCATCGTGGGCAACCTCCTCGGCGTCCAGATCGACGGTGGCGCGGTCGTCGACTTCGCCGGCATGCAGCGGGTCACCGAGGCCGTCGGCGGCGTCGACCTGTGCGTCGATCAGCAGACCGTCTCCATCCACCTCGGCTACGACCAGTCGACCGAGGGTGTGGTGCCGCTGCGGTCCGGGATGCAGCCCGTGATCTACGAGCCGGGCTGCCGGCACTTCGCCGGCTGGCAGGCCCTGGACTACGTCCGGCAGCGCCAGTCGCTCGCCAACGGCGTCGAGGACCGCGACGCGCACGTGCGGCAGTACCTCGCCGCCCTGGCCCGGCAGCTCGCCGATCCGGTGAAGCTCGCCAAGGCGCTGCCGGTCGCGGGAAGCGCCATCGACCTGCACCTCGATGACATGTCACTGCCGATGCTGGCCGGGATGCTGGCCGGCTTCGACCACTCGCGGGTGCCCGGGCTGAAACTGCCGGTCGGCCACGACCGCACGCTCCTGCCTTCCGGGGACGGCCTGGTGGGCGCGCTCCACGACGGGACCGTGCCGGCCTGGGCCGCGGCCCACCCGCAGTACGTGGGCTGAGGCGCCCCGGTCAGCGGTACTCGTCGTCGATCGCCACCTCGCGGTCCTGTTCGACCGCGTCGTATTCGTTCGCATCCCACGGGTGGGTGCGGTTGACCACCTGCCCGAGGTCCTGCGGGTTGGCTGGGAGTGCCTGCTCCGCGGCGTCGGCGGGAGAGGCTTCCGGGTCACGCACGTCGGGGTCGAGCCGGTCGTCGAACGTCAGCAGATCCTCGTCGGGCTGAGTCATACGGGTCCTCCCTCAGGTCTCTCCCACCGTACGACCGAATCGGCCGTAACGCTGCTGAGCCGGGCAATTCACCTCGTGCCCACCCTCCCGCCGTACACGTGCCGCGAGCGCTGCGAGATACTCCGTTGCAGGACAGCGCGGTCCTCGACGAGCCGCGCACGCCCGGCTCCAAACACCGCACGATCCAAACAGCCAAGGAGCGCCGTCATGCCCATCGCCTCTCCCGATGTCTACGCCGAGATGCTCGATCGCGCCAAGGCCGGCGCGTTCGCCTACCCGGCGATCAACGTGTCGTCGTCGCAGACGCTGAACGCGGCGCTGCGCGGCTTCGCCGAGGCCGAGAGCGACGGCATCATCCAGGTCTCCACCGGCGGTGCCGAGTACCTCTCGGGCCCGACCGTGAAGGACATGGTGACCGGCTCGGCCGCCTTCGCCGCGTTCGCCCGCGAGGTCGCGAAGAAGTACTCGATCAACGTGGCCCTGCACACCGACCACTGCCCGAAGAACAACCTCGAGAAGTTCGTCCGGCCGCTGCTCGCCATCTCGGCGGAGCGCGTCGCCAAGGGCGAGGAGCCGCTGTTCCAGTCCCACATGTGGGACGGCTCGGCCGTGCCGCTGGGTGAGAACCTGCAGATCGCCGAGGAGCTGCTGGCCCTCACCGCCGCCGCCAAGATCGTGCTGGAGATCGAGGTCGGCGTCGTCGGCGGCGAAGAGGACGGCGTCGTCGGCGCGATCGACGAGAAGCTCTACACCACCGTCGAGGACGGCCTGGCCATGGTCGACGCCCTCGGACTGGGCGAGAAGGGCCGCTACATGGCCGCCCTGACCTTCGGCAACGTGCACGGTGTCTACAAGCCGGGCAACGTGAAGCTGCGACCCGAGATCCTCAAGACCATCCAGGACGCGGTCGCCGCCAAGTACGGCAAGGACAAGCCGCTGTCCCTCGTCTTCCACGGCGGCTCCGGCTCGCTGCTCGAGGAGATCCGCGAGGCCCTCGACTACGGCGTGGTCAAGATGAACATCGACACCGACACGCAGTACGCGTTCACCCGCCCCGTCGCGGCCCACATGTTCAACAACTACGACGGTGTGCTGAAGATCGACGGCGAGGTCGGCAACAAGAAGGCCTACGACCCGCGCGCCTGGGGCAAGGCGGGCGAGGCCGGCCTGGCCGCGCGCGTCGTCGAGGCCTGCGAGCACCTCCGCTCGACCGGCACCACGCTGTCCAAGTAGTTCCGTCGGAAAAGGCCCGGCTCATGGAGCCGGGCCTTTTCCGTCTGCCTCAGGCGGTCAGCAGCTCGGCGGCCTCGGCCACGTCGTCGGTGATGTGCAGCAGCTCGCGCAGGTCGCCGAGCGGGGATGCGGCCAGCAGCGGCTCCAGCAGGCCACGGATCGGCAGGCGCTCGGTCCAGTGCTGGACCCCGAGGAACACGAACGGGCCGCTCCCGCCGTCGGTGGCGTAGAACGTCTTCGTCGCGGCCTGGAAGATCTCCTGGACCGTGCCCGCCATGCCCGGCGCGAAGACGATCCCGCCCCGCGACAGGCGCAGGATCGTGTCCTCGCGGATGGCGTTGGAGAAGTACTTCGCGATCTTCGCGGCGAAGAGGTTGGCCGGCTCGTGGCCATACAGCCAGGTCGGGATCGCCAGGCCACCCCGCCGGGCCCAGGTCACCGGGTCGACCGCGACCTGGTCGGCGGGCTCGACCGAGTCCGGGGTCGGCGGGACCGGCCGGGCGAACGCGGCACGGACGTCCAGCGCCGCCCGCGTGAACGGGTCGTGGTCGTGGAAGTCGGGCGCCACCGACAGCCGGTCGATCGCGTCGGTGAGGACGTCCAGCGGCCGGTCGGCGAGGAACGCGCCCAGGTTGGCCGCCTCCATCACGCCCGGGCCGCCCCCGGTCACGACCAGGCGGTCGGCGCGGGCCAGCCGCCAGGCCAGCTCGGCGGCGTTGCGGTAGTCGGGTGCGCCGCGCGGCACGGCGTGGCCGCCCATGATGCCGATCGCGGCGGCCGGTCCCCGGGCGCCGATCCAGCCGGCGGTCACGTTGGCCAGCGCGTTGTCGATGCCGGAGTCGTGCATCCGTTGCACTATCGCCTCACGGATCTCCGGCGTGGCTCCCCCGGTCGAGCGGAAGTGCTCATAGACCAGCGTGTCGAACATGCCGGCGAACCCGTCGGAGTCGAACCCGGCGGAGAGGTCGTCCGGCACGTACAGCTGCGACGGGTGCGTCGGATAGGGCACGCCGGCGAACTCGGGGACCACCACGGCCCGGCGCAGCAACAGGTCGACAACCGCGTCCAGGGCCGCGAAGTGACACCCGATGAACAGGGTGTCCTGCACGTCCACGGCGGACAGGTCGACGGTGGACAGGTCGAGGCCCTGCACGATCTTGGTGGCCAGCGAACCGGTGCGCAGATGGAACAGCAGCTCCTCCGGCGACTCGATCTCGTCCGGCGAGTGATCGTGCAGCGCTACCACGTCTGGCGGGGGCGGTGTGGGCACCCAGTCATCTTGCCAGCCGGAGGAAAGGGCGATGACCCGACCATGAAGATCGGGCCATCGCGTAACCGGGTCCTGGGGAGGCTCCGGACTTCCCTTTCTAGTACCTGCATGAACCGGGCACACCCCCCGGTCGCGGGACGTACCCTCCACCGTTCAGCCAACCTGGTTGAATGGCTGCATGCAGAACCTGCTGCCACAGCCATCACCGACGTTGCTTCCCGCCGAGCCCGAGGCCGCCGCGAAGCTCGCCGCCGCCGCCGGTTCCGAGAAGGACGTCAAGGATGTCGCCGCGGCCCATCCTTCGTTCAGCGCCGCCTGGGCCGAGCTCGCCGAGATCGCCCTCGCCGACGGCGAGCCGGTGACGGCCTATGCCTATGCCCGCACCGGCTACCACCGGGGCCTCGACCAGCTGCGCCGCAGCGGCTGGCGCGGCGCCGGTCCCGTGCCGTGGTCGCACGAGCCCAACCGTGGCTTCCTGCGGGCCCTGAGCGCGCTCGGCCTGGCCGCCGAGTCGATCGGGGAGTTCGAGGAGGCCGAGCGCTGCGCCCAGTTCCTCAACGACAGCGACCCGGCCGCCACGGCCGCCCTCCGCTGACTCAGAGTCCTTCCGAGATGGCCGCGGCGACCTTCAACCAGGCGTCGCGGCTCGCGGACGACAGTCCCGCGTAGCGGATCGGCTCGCCCGAGTCGATGACGCGTTCGTAGGGCGCCAGCAGCACCGTCCTGGTCCGCGCCGCGAAGTGCTGGGTGATCGCCGGGACGTCGAGGTGCCGGCGGCTCGGTGGCATCGACACCACGGTCACCGCCTGCCGGACCAGCCGCTGCCGGCCGTGCTGCTCCAGGTGGTCCAGCATCCTCGACGCCGTCTCCGCGGAGTCGTTGCGGGCCGACATCGTCACCACCAGCTGGTCCGTCGCGTCGATCGCGGCCTGCCAGTTCTCCGCGCGGACGTTGTTGCCGGTGTCGACCACGATCAGCTTGTAGAACCGGCTGACCACGTCCCGGATCTCCCCGAACGACAGCGCCGTGAGCATCTCGCCGGCCGTCGCGGACTCGTCGCTGGCGAGCACGTCGAACATGCCCTCGCCCTGCGCCCGCACGTACTGCGACAGGTCACCGACCCGGCCCTGCGCGCCCTTGAAATGGTTCAGGTCCCGCAGCAGGTCGCGCACCGTGCGGGAGTGGAAGTCCTGCTGCGCGCGCATGCCGAGGGTGCCCTGGGTCTCGTTGTTGTCCCAGGCCAGCACGTATCCGCCGCGCTTCTGCCCGAACGTCATCGCCAGCAGCAGCACCGCGACGGTCTTGCCGGCGCCGCCCTTCGGGTTGACCACGGTCACCTGCCGCAGGCCGCCGAAGTTGCGCCGCACGAGGTCGACGTCGAGCCGGTACTCCTGCTCCCGCCGCCCCGGGCCGAACGACAGCATGCCGAACGTGCCCTTGGACACCGCGCCACGCACGCCACGCGCGGCGCTCGGGTCGGCCGGCCGGTTCTGCCGGCGCCGGGCGAACTCCTCCGCGGTCGGCGTGCTGCCGTCCGACCAGGTCAACTCCGGCAGTGTCTCGGCCGGCGGCACCCCGGGCACCGGCGGGCCGGGCGCACCGGGATAGGTCGGATAGGCCGGCTGCGCGGGCTGGACCGGCGGCGGGAAGTATCCGGTCGTCGGCGCCGGTCCGGGGTACGCCGGTGGCGTCGGGTGCGCGGGCGGTGCCGCGTGCGTCGGCGGCGCCGGCTGCGCGGAGTACGGCGGGTACGCGGACGGCGGACCGTAGGTGTTCGGCGCGGCGTGCGGGGGTGCCGGCGGTGGCGGCAGTGTGGGCGGCGCCGGCTGCGGGGGGTGCATGACCGGCGGCCGGGGCACGGGCACACCGTTGGTCGGCGGCGCGGCCGCCCCGGGCAGGGAGGTCCCGTCCCGATCGGGCCCGCCCGGGACGGGAACGGCCGCGGCACCGGCGACCGGGACGGCGGTCGAGCCGGAGAGCGGCACCGCAGCAGCGGTCCCGGAGGCCGGCGATCGGACCGGGGCGCCGGACACCGGCACGTGCGGGACCGGCTGGCCGTGCTGGATCCCGCCGCCGTGCTGGTCGCCATACGCCGGCGGTGACTCGAGCCACGGCCCGGGAGGTCCGACGTCACCGTGGGGTTGCTGCGCCGCCGGTGGGCCGGACCAGACGAGACCGGGCCGGCCGGGCGGCTGCGACCACGGCGAGCCGACATGCTCGGCCCCATCCACCGGCGGGTCACCCGGCAGGTCGGGGCCGGTGGCGTCGGGCGGGCCGGCGACGGCGCCCGCGTTGGTCGGCGGGCCGGTGGTCGGCTCCTGGACGTGCAGGACCTCGGTGCCGTCGGCGTTGTTCGCGGACTGCGCCGGGCCCGCGCTGACGGGCCGTTCGGTGCGCCGCCCCGAGATGATCTCGTCCGGCGGCCAGAGTGCGTCGCTCACAGTTGGTCCCCTCCCGCTGCTCCCCACCGTATGCGAGTCCGCACAGTATGCGTAGGCGGCGCCATCAGGGCACGTGGACAGCCCAAGCGGCGCGTTCCATCCACCAGGACCGCTTCCTGGTGAGGGTGCCCTCGGCGCCGTCGTCGATGAAGGGGACATCGGTGCGGGGCGTGATCGCGACCGCGCGGCCGTGCGCGCGCCGGACCTCGATCTCGACCCGGGGGCGGCGGAACAGCGACCGGGAGGCCCGCGGCACCGCGACGGCCACGTCCAGGACACCGTCGCTCATGTCGGGGGACAGCACGAGCGGCAGGCCGTCGACGGTCGCATACCGCGAGGCGTTGGCGACCACGGACATGAGGACGGGCTCGGTGCCGTCGGCGAGGACGGCGTCGTCGACCTCCACCCGGGCCAGGAACGTGCTGGCCGAGCCGCTCGCGTCGACCCCGCCGACCAGCACGCCGTCGAGGGTGACCGAGCCGGCGTCGTTGCGGAGCAGGTCGAGGCGGCGGACGTTGCCGCCGAGGACGGCCGCGGCGACGTCGGCCGGGCTGCGGGGCAGGCCGAGCCGGGTGACGAGGTCGGTCGAGTCGGGGCCCAGCGGCAGGACACCGATCGGTGGCAGGTCCGGCAGGGTCCGGTCGTCCGGGATCGTCCCCTCGGCGAGCGACCGCTTGCTGGGCGCCGGCGCGTACATCCTGACCAGGCGCCGCATGACCGCCCGGAGCTGCCCGTCGGCGGCGGTGGCCACGATCAGCCGCACGTCGGGCAGGGCCTTCAGCGCGGCGTCGATCTCGGCGTCCGTGTGCGCGACGACGGTCTCGACCTGAGCGCTTGCGGTGCGAAGCGCGTCGCGACAGGCAAGAATGGGAGTACGCGTGCCGCACGCGCGCGGAGACGAATCGGCAAGGGACGCCTCACTGGGCTGCGCAGCGAGGTGCCCGTTTTCGCAGGCACAGGACGTGCCTTCGCCGAGCGCGAGCACCACCACGTCGACCACCGTTGTCAACCTGCCTTTCACGCGGTTGTTAGCCTGGCACCCCGGGCGACCCGCTGGGGCGCCCGACCCTTTGGAGAGGGCAACAGACGATGCCAGCGATCGTGCTCATCGGCGCACAGTGGGGCGACGAGGGCAAGGGCAAGGTTACCGACATGATTGGCGGCGACGTCGACTACGTCGTGCGCTATTCCGGCGGCAATAACGCGGGTCACACCGTGGTGACGCCGGATGGACAGAAGTTCGCGCTGCACCTCATGCCGTCGGGGGCCCTGTGGCCCAACGCGGCGATCGTGATCGGCAACGGGGTCGTGATCGACCCGAAGGTCCTGCTGATCGAGATCGACGGGCTGGCCGAGCGCGGCGTCGATGTGTCCCGCCTGATGATATCGGGTGACGCACACCTCATCATGCCGCATCACCGGGCCCTGGACCGGGTCGTCGAGCGCTACCTGGGCTCGTCGCGGATCGGCACGACCGGCCGCGGCATCGGTCCCGCTTATGGCGACAAGGTCGCCCGCATGGGCATCCGGGTCCAGGACCTGCTCGACCCGGGCATCCTGCGCAAGAAGCTCGAGATCGTGCTGCGCGAGCGCAACCAGGTCCTCTTCAAGGTGTACAACCGCAAGGAGATCGACGTCGACGCGACGGTCGAGGAGTACCTCACCTACGCGGAGCGCCTGCGGCCCTACATCACCGACACCCGTCAGGTGCTGTGGAAGGGCCTGGAGGAGGGCCGCACGGTCCTGCTCGAGGGCGCCCAGGCGACGATGCTCGACATGGACCACGGCACGTATCCGTTCGTGACCTCGTCCAACCCGACCGCCGGCGGCGCCTGCGTCGGTGCGGGCGTGCCGCCGACCGCGATCACCCAGGTGATCGGCGTGACCAAGGCATACACCACCCGCGTCGGCTCGGGCCCGTTCCCGACGGAGCTGTTCGACGACTTCGGCGTGCACCTGCGCAAGGTCGGCCGGGAGTACGGCACCACGACCGGCCGCGAGCGGCGCACCGGCTGGTACGACGCGGTCGTCGCCAAATACGCCACCAGGCTCAACGGCATCACGGACCTGGTCGTCACCAAGCTCGACGTGCTCTCCGGCCTGGAGACGGTGCCGATCTGCGTGGCGTACGAGGTCGACGGCAAGCGCACCGACGAGATGCCGATGACGCAGACCGAGTTCCACCACGCGACCCCGATCTACGAGGAGCTTCCCGGCTGGTGGGAGGACATCTCGAAGGCGCGGGCGTTCGGTGACCTGCCGGCCAACGCGCAGCGCTACATCGAGCGGATCGAGGAACTCGCGGGCACCCGCGTGTCGATCGTCGGGGTGGGCCCTGGCCGGGACGAGAACGTGGTCCGTCACAGCCTGCTTTAATCTGTCGCGTGCGCGTAATCCTGCTCGGCTCCGGCGGTCGTGAACACGCGATCGCCGCAGCTCTGGCCGCCGACCCCGCCGTGACCGACCTGATCGTGGCCCCGGGCAACCCGGGCACGGCCGCCATCGCGACGAATGCCGAGGTCGACGCGCTCGACCCGGACGCGGTGGCGGCCCTCGCCGTGGAGTTGGCGGCCGACCTCGTCGTGGTCGGCCCGGAGGCGCCGCTGGTCGCCGGGGTCGCCGACGCGGTCCGCGCGAAGGGCATCGCGTGCTTCGGCCCGTCGCAGGCCGCGGCGCAGCTGGAGGGCTCGAAGGCGTTCGCGAAGGACGTGATGCGGGCGGCGGGCGTGCCCACCGCCCGCTCGTTCGTCTGCACCTCCGCGGCGGAGGTGGCCGGCGCGCTCGACGCGTTCGGCCCGCCCTACGTGGTGAAGGACGACGGCCTGGCCGCCGGGAAGGGTGTCGTCGTCACCGACAGCCGCGACGAGGCCCTCGCGCACGGCGCCGCCTGCGAGCGGGTCGTCGTCGAGGAGTACCTCGCCGGTCCCGAGGTGTCCCTGTTCGTCGTCACCGACGGCACCGCCGCGGTGCCGCTGCAGCCGGCCCAGGACTTCAAGCGCATCGGCGACGGCGACGCCGGCCCCAACACCGGCGGCATGGGCGCGTATTCGCCGCTCGCGTGGGCTCCGGAGGGCCTGGTCGACGAGGTGATGGCGACCGTTGTCCAGCCGACCCTGGCCGAGATGCGCCACCGCGGCACGCCGTTCTCCGGGGTGCTCTATGTCGGCCTGGCGCTGACCGCCGACGGTCCGAAGGTCATCGAGTACAACTGCCGCTTCGGTGATCCGGAGACCCAGGTCGTCCTGGCCCGCCTCGAGACGCCCCTCGCCGGGATCCTGCACGCCGCGGCGGTCGGCCGGCTCGCCGAGGACCCGCCGCTGGCGTGGCGCCCGGGCTCGGCCGTGTGCGTGGTCATGGCCAGCGCCGGCTACCCGGAGTCGGCCCGCAAGGGTGACGTCATCACCGGCGCCGACGGTGTCCCCGGCGTCATCCACGCCGGCACCGCCCGCCGCGCCGACGGCGCCCTGGTGACCGGCGGCGGCCGGGTGCTGACCTGCACCGCCACCGGCGACACCCTGGCCGAGGCGCGCGCAGCGGCGTATCGCATCGTCGACGGCGTCACGTTCGACGGCGAGCAGCACCGCACCGACATCGCCCTGGCCGCCCTGCAGGACAGGGTCGTGATTCCCGCGAAGTAGGCAACCCCGCGTGACTCCGCCTCCGTTCACCCGGTGAACCCGAACGGGGAGGGAGCACGGATGTCGACCGAGCAGGCCTACCGCGACTACGTCGCGGGCAACCTGGACCGCCTGCGCCGCACCGCCTACCTGCTGTGCGGCGACTGGCACCTGGCCGACGACCTGACGTCGACGGTGCTGGTCAAGCTGCTGCGGCACTGGAAGCGCGCGGCGGCGATGGAGCACCGCGACGCATACGTGCGACGCATGCTCATGTCCGCCTGGCTGGACGAGCGGCGGCGCCCGTGGCGGCGCGAGTCGTCCACCGACCGGCTGCCGGACCGGACCGCCGCGGCTGCCGACGCCGACCGGCGGCTCGACGTGCTCTCCCTCCTCGCCGGGCTGCCCCCGCGCCGCCGGGCCGTGCTGGTCCTGCGGTACTTCTGCGACCTGTCCGTCGAGGAGACCGCACAGGCGCTCGGCTGCAGCGAGGGCACCGTGAAGAGCCAGGCCGCCCGGGCGTTGGAGTCGCTGCGGGCCGGCCTCGAGGAGGGAGACCCGCTGTGGATCTGACCCAGGCCATGCTCGCCGCCACCGCGAATCCGCCACCCACCGGCATCGACGTCGACCAGCTGATCACCGGCGAGCGCCGGCGGACCCGCCGCCTGCACGCGGTCACCGGGGTCGCGGTCGCCGCCGCGCTGGCGGCCGGGATGGTCGCACTGCCGCAGTTGCTGCCGCAGAAGCCCTCCGGCCAGAGCCCGGGCCTGGCCCCGCCGTCGACGGCGACAAGAGCGACCCGGTCGCCGGCCGCCTGCGTCACGCCATCGCCGACGGTGAACGTGCCACCCGGCGGCAAGGAAACCGTCCAGCCGAGGCCGGTGGTGCCGGTCACGGAATCCTGCGGTGCCGCGATCGCCCGGCTCAGCGACGTGCTCACGGCGCTGCTGCCGGGGCTGGTGCCGGGTGCGACGTTCACCAACGCTCGGGACGGCAGCCCGCTGCCGGCGAACGTCGAGCGGTCGGGGCCTCCGGCGATTGCGTACAACGCGGGGTTCAACGTCCAGAACGGGGTCATGTCGGTGAAGATCGAGGCGTCCGAGGAGACGCCCGCCCAGTACCGGCCCTTCGCCCGGGAGCAGTGCGCGATCCCGGAGGCGCATTGCCGGTCCGCCACGATCGGCGGCGCCGAGCTGCTGATCCGCAGCAGCACTGAATATGGCATCGACGTGTGGGCGGTGCGGCCTGACGGCGTGCTGCTGCTGGCGCTGACCCGCTCGCGGACCCCGGGTCAGCCGACCCCGCTCACCGAACAGCAGCTCATCGACATCGTCCTCGATCCGGCGCTGACGATGTACCCCTGAGCCTCAGTCGGTGTGGAGCTGGCGGCGGACGACCTTGCCGGTCGCGTTGCGGGGGAGCGCGGCGACGAAGTACACGTCGCGCGGCACGGAGAACCGGGCCAGCCGGTGCCGGACGTACTCCCGCACCGCGTCCGGGTCGACGTACTCGCCGTCGTGCAGGGCGATCCACGCCGCCAGGCGCTGGCCCCACTCCTCGTCCGGCACCCCGGCCACCGCCACCTCACGGACCTGTGGCAGCTCGGCGATCACGTCCTCGACCGAGGCCGGATACACGTTCTCGCCGCCGGAGATGACCATGTCGTCCTCGCGGCCGTCGACGAAGAGCAGGCCGTCGGCGGACAGGTGGCCCAGATCGCCGGTGCCCAGCAGGTCGCCGTGCGACTCGCGGCCGGTGCCGTTGGTGTACCCCTCGAAGAGCATGTCGTTGCCGACGAAGATCCGCCCGATGACGCCGGTCGGGAGTTCGGTGCCGCTGTCGGACAGGATCGCGACCCGGGTGCCGCGTGGTGGGCGGCCCGCGGTGCCGGGCGCGGCCCGGAGCTCCTCCGGCGTGGCGATCGACGCCCAGGACGCCTCGGTGGAGCCGTAGAGGTTGTACGGGACCGGCCCGTACACCTCCATGAACCGCGAGGCGAGCGGCCCGGTGAGCGCCGAGCCCGACGTCGCCGCGACCCGCAGCGTCGGCATGGCCGCGGGCGCCTCGAGCAGCCGTTGCAGCATCACCGGCACCGCGAACAACGACGTGCACCCCATGGCGTTCACCGCGTCCACAGTGGACTGTGGGGTGAAGCGGCGGGCGACCACGATCGTGCCCCGCAACGCCAGGCACAGCTGGAGCGCGGCCAGCCCCCAGGTGTGGAACAGCGGCGCGGCCACGAACATCCGCTCGGCGGCGTAGAGCGGGATGCGGGACACGACCGAGGCGAGCGGTCCGAGCCCCGACGGGTTGCGCCGGCGGGCACCCTTGGGCGCGCCGGTCGTGCCGGACGTCAGCACGACCACGGAGCCGGCCGTGGCCGGCGGCTCGAGCTCGGCGGACGGCGCCCGGTGGATCAGCCCCGCGGTCTTCGACATCGCCAGCCGGGGCAGGTGCGGCGGCACGGCGGCGAGCATGCCGAGCAGGTCGTCGTCGTGCACGAGCAGGGTCAGGGACTGGTCGTGCGCCACCGCCTCGAGCTGGGTGTTGCCGAGGCCGGTGTTGACGAGGACGGCCTGCGCGCCGAGCGCGATCAGGGCGAGCATCGCCTCGACCATGCCGGCGGAGTTGTTGCACAGCAGGCCGACCCGGTCGCCGGCGCGCACGCCGTGCTCGGCCCGCAGGGCGTTGGCGAGCCGGCGGACCCGCAGGTCGAGTTCGGCGTAGGTGATCCGGCGGTCCTCGTCGACGACCGCGATCCGGTCGGGGTCGCGCGCCGCCGTCGAGCGCATCTCTCCGTAGAGGCCGAAGCCCCAGCGGCGCAGGGCGTTGAGCTGGCGGACGATGCGTGCGGGGCTGCCGGGGTTGAGCAGCTTCCGGCTGGCCATCGTGCGCAGGACGAACGGCGTGTCCATGTCTCCCCTTTGAAACGGCGGCGGCCCCTGGCGGAGGGCCGCCGCCGTAAGTCAGCGGATGTAGGTGCCGGAAATCGCGCGGGCGACCACCAGTCGCTGGATCTCGCTGGTGCCCTCGAAGATCGTGTAGATCTTGGCGTCGCGGAACCAGCGCTCGACCGGGTGCTCCCGCAGGAAACCGGCCCCGCCCAGGATCTGCACGGCCTTCTCGGTCACCGCCACGGCGACCTCACCGGCCTTGAGCTTGCTCATCGAACCCTCGCCGGCCTCGAACGGGCGGTTATTGCGCCCCATCCAGGCGGCCCGCCACACCAGCAGGCGGGCGGCGTCGATCTCCATGCGCATGTCCGCGAGGGCGAACGCGATCGCCTGGTTCTCGATGATCGGCCGGCCGAACTGCACCCTGCCTTTGGCGTATTCGAGGGCGTACTCGTACGCGGCGCGGGCCACGCCGAGCGCCTGCGCCCCGACCGCCGGCCGGGACAGCTCGAACGTGCGCATCGCGGCCTGCCCCTGGGCCTTGCGACCCTCCCGGGCGCGGGCCAGCCGGGCATCGAGTGCCTCCTTGCCACCGAGCAGGCACCGGCCCGGCACCCGCACGTCGTCCAGGAACACGTCGGCGGTGTGCGAGGCGCGCAGGCCGAGCTTCTTGAGCTTCCTGCTGCCGTTCAGCCCGGGTGTGCCGGGTGGCACGACGAACGCGGCCTGTCCACGGGATCCCAGCTCGGGCTCGATGCTCGCGGTCACCACGTGCACGTTGGCGATGCCGCCGTTGGTGGCATAGGCCTTCTGGCCGCTGATGACCCACTCGTCGGTCGCCTCGTCGTAGCGCGCCCGGGTCTTCATCGAGCCTACATCGGAGCCGGCCTCCGGTTCAGTGGTGCAGAACGCGGCGACCTTGGGCTCGGCCGCGTCGCCGAAGCACTGCGGGACCCATTCGAGCATCTGGTCGGGGGTGCCGGTGGCGTAGATCGCGGCGACCGCGAGGCTGGTGCCGAAGATCGCCAGGCCGATGCCGGCGTCGCCCCAGAAGAGCTCCTCGTTGGACAGGCACAGCGACAGTCCGGTCGGGTCGGCCCAGGTGTTGGCGAGGAACTCGAAGCCGTAGAGGCCGATCTTCGCCGCCTCCTGGATCACCGGCCAGGGGGTCTCCTCGCGGGCGTCCCACTCCGCGGCGGCCGGGCGCACGACGTCCTTGGCGAAGCCGTGCACCCAGTCGCGGAGATCCCGCTGCTCCTCGTTCAGATCGAGCGAGAACTCGGGCATCGCTCGTTATGCCTTCGGGATGTCGAACAGGTTGGCGATGTTGGCGGCCAGGCCCAGGTCGCCCTTGGCCTTGAGCTTGCCGGTCATGAACATCATCATGGGGTTGCCGGCACCGGAGACGACCTTGAGGAAGTCCACGGGACCGACGGTGATCGCGAGCTTCGGCTCCTGGTCGGGGCTCGGCGAGAGCACGCAGGTGCCGTCGGCGATGACCAGTTCGTAGGTCTCGGCGCCGCCGTCGGGCGCGCCGGTGATCGTCCAGTGGATGATCGCGTTGGTCGCGCCGGCGCGGTCGGCGCGGAACAGCTCCGGGAAGCGGGAGAAGATCGTGTCCAGGATCGCCTTGCGCTGCGGGCCCGCCATGAGCTCGGCCAGCTGCGCGTCGGAGGCGCCCTTCACCAGCTGCGCGAACTGCTTCGGGTCGACGTTGTTGAAGTCGCCCAGGGCGTCGAGGTCGGCCATGTCGGTATGCCCTTCAGTCTTCACGGAAATAAGCTACTGACGCGTAACCTTACGCACGAGTAGGTAAGGTGACAAGGTGCTGAAACGACTTCCGCGGGTGGTGCGCGAGCAGCAGATGCTGGACGCCGCGGTGCGGGTCTTCTCCCATCGTGGCTTCCACGCCGCGTCCATGGACGAGATCGCGGAGGTCGCCGGCATCTCCAAGCCGATGGTGTACGCGTACCTCGGCACCAAGGACGAGCTGTTCATCGCCTGCCTGCACCGCGAGGCCACCCGGCTCATGGAGGCGGTGGCGGCGGGTGTGCTGCCCACCGCCAAGCCCGACGAGCAGCTGTGGCACGGCCTGCGGGCGTTCTTCACCTTCGTCGGCGACCACCGCGACGGGTGGCGCGTGCTGTACCGGCAGGCCCGCAGCGAGCCGCATTTCGCGGGCGAGCTGGCCGGGATGCGGGCCAGGATCGTCGAGGTGGTGGCCGGCCTGCTGGGCAGCGCCGCGACGGCCGCGGAGGTGCCGGGCCGGCCGGGCGACTTCACCGCGATGGCCTACGCCTACGTCGGCGCCGCGGAGTCCCTCGCCGACTGGCTCGCCGACCACGAGGACGAGGACCCCGACCACACCGCGACGCGGATGATGAACTTCGTCTGGGTCGGCGCCGACGCGCTCCTGCAGGGCCGCGTCTGGCGCGCCTAGACCTGTTCCGCGGTGGCCTGGGTGCGGACCAGCTGGGTGCGCGACGTGACACCGAGCTTCGCGTACACCCTGGTCAGGTGCGCCTCGACCGCACTGATGCTGATGAACAGCCGGTCGGCGGCCTGACGGTTGGTGCAGCCGGCCACGACCAGGTCGACCACCTGCTGCTCGGTGGCGGTGAGCCCGCCGGCCGTCGCGGCGCGCTCCTGCTGGCGACCGCCGAAGCGGCCGATCTCGGCCCTGGCCGCGCGGGCGAGGCCGGCCGCACCCAGGCGCTCGAACCGCTCGGCGGCGTCCTGCAGCAGGGTCCGGGCCTCGCGGAACCGGCGCTGCCGGCGGCGGAGGGTGGCGAGCGCGGCGATCGTCCTGACCTCGTCGAACGGCAGGCCGAGGGCGCGGTACCGGTCGCCCGCCTCGACCAGCGCGACCTCGGCCGGCTCGTCGGCCGTTGCTTTCGGGTCGGTCGTTGCTTTCGGGTCGGCCGGGGTCGCCGCGGTCAGGAGGATGCCACGGGCGCGGGCCGCACCGGCGCGGGCCCACGGGTGGTCCTGCGCCTGCGCGGTCTCGGTCAGCCGGTCCAGCACCGCCTGCGCCTCGGCCGGCCGGCCCGCCTTCACCAGCGCCTCGACCAGATCCGGCGCGGCCGGGAACACCCCCGGATCGCGGTAGTCACGCTCGTGCGCGTCGGCCACCACCCGGGACAGCAGGGCGGCCGCCGTGTCCGCGTCACCGTCGAACAGCGCCGCCTGCCCGGCCACCCGCCGGGTCTCCATCTGGTGCCAGAACGTCGGCCCGGTGACCTGGCCGCCGCTCACCTCGTCGAACCAGCGCAGCGCCTCGGTGGCGGCGGGCCGGTCGCCGGTGCCCGCGGCGACCGCGGCGGCCACCCGGTGCATGACCTCGGCGGGGACGATTGCCGGATCGAGCTCGCCGAGGTCGTGCCGGAGTCCGGCGGCGGCGATCCAGTCCCCGACGCGGATCGCGGCCTCGAACAGGTGGAGCGTGAAGACGACCGTCGAGATCTCTTCCCCGCGTTCCCGGGCCAGCCGCTGGAGTGTGCCCAGGAGGCGCTGGGCGCTCGCCATCTCGCCGCGCCACATCGCCCGCAACGCGTCTATCCGGCCGCGGTGGTCGTACCAGGCGAGATCCGGCAACGCGTCCACCCCCACCAGCGCGAGTCGGGGGGCGGGATCGACGCCGAGCATCGCGTCCATGAAGGCCGCCTCGCTGACGACCCGGGCGCGGGTGGCCGGATCGAGACCCTCGCTGACCTCGATCGCCTCCGTGGCCCACAACGCGCCCTGTGACACCGGGACGAAGCCTTCGAAGACCTCGCAGTTCACCCGATACGCAAGCGTCTCGGCCCGCAACTGCGGATCGGCGTCCGCCAGGATCGCCTCGTACTCCGGTTGGGTCAGCACCACCACGCCGCTCATCTGCGCGAGCCGGAGCCGGGCCCGCCCTCGCAACGGGCCCGGCGGCAGCGCCGCCACGTGCGGCCTGAGCAGCGCGGCGCCGGCGTCGACCAGGCCGGACTGCAGGTGCAGATCGGCGGCGGCGAGCAGCCGCTCGTCGCCGCCGGGATCGGCCGGCGGCGTGAACCGCCAGGCCTGTTCGGCCAGCTCAGCCGCGGCCCGCGGACCGCCGCGGTGGATGGTCTTCTCCGCGACGAGGGCGAGCTCGTCGGCGATGGCGGCGTCGGGCGGGAGCGTGCCGAGCGCCCGGTGCCGCACCCGCTCCTCGGCGTCGACGACCAGGTCGGCGAGGATCCGGTGCAGGTGCCGGCGCACCGCGCCCGGCGCCTCGGCCCGGGCCACCGCACCGATCAGCGGGTGCGCGAGCCGCACGTGCTCGCCCCGGATGACCAGCAACCCGTCGGCCACGGACTCCTCCAGCTCGCCGCCGGCGTCGTCGCGGGTCAGCACGTCCCGGATCAGCCCGACCCGCGGGTTGCTCACCAGCGCCGTCACCAGGATGGCCCGCCGGGTGCCCGGGGCGGCCGCCGCCAGTCGCGCGCTGACCAGTGCCTGCAACGACGAGGGCACCGGCAGGTCGTCGCCGGGTCCGACCGGCTGATCCGCGCGCCGCAGCGCCTCGGCGATCTCCAGCGCGAAGTACGGGTTGCCGGCGGAGAGGTCGTAGACGCGACCGGCGAGCCGCGCCGGGACCGGGCGGTCGATCAGGCGCTGGATCGCGTCCGGCGGCAGTGGCGGCACCTCCACCGTCGACACCCGCACCCGCAGGTCGGCAAGGTGCGGCGCCAGACCCTCCGCGCCGTAGGGTGCGTCCGGCCAGTCCCTGCGGCGGGTCAGCAGGACGGTGACCCGCTCGTTGCGGAGCCGGCGCACGGCGTACATCACCGCCTCGATGCTGGCGGCGTCCAGCCACTGGTCGTCGTCGACGGCGATCAGCACGGCACCGGCGGCGGCCAGCGCGCGGACGATCGCCAGGAAGCCGGCGCCGAGCGCCCTGGAGTCGACGGGACCGCTGTCGTCCCGCAGCAGCGCGGCGTCCACGGCCCGGCGCTGCGGGGGAGCCAGCCCCGCCAGCACGTCCTCGCCCACGTGCTCGAGCAGGTCGCTCAGGCCACCGTGGGACAGCCGCGCCTCCGCCTCGCAGGCACGGGTCTGCAGGACCGCGTGCCCGGCGGCCTCCGCGTCGGCGACGCCGGACTCCCACAGCGCGGTCTTGCCGATACCGGCGGGTCCGGTCAGCACCATGACCTGGAATCCCGCGCCGGCCCGATCGACCGCGGAACGGACGATCGCCAATTGCTCATCGCGGCCGAACAGCGTCACGTCATCGCCCCCGCTCGATTGTATGCAGCGCACCTCGGGGTGATCAACAAAGCAAACCTAGGGCATCCCCCACTACCGCCGGTCTGCCCGCTGGCGAAGGCTCTAGCTGCGAGAACGTGGCCGCGCAGGAGCATGTCGGCCATATCCCCCGGTTGAGGAGCATTCAGTGAGGAAAACCCTCGCAGCTGTCAGCGTCGCCGCTTCGGCGGCGGCGTTCGTGGTGGTGTCGGCGTCATCCAGCGTGGCGGCACCGGGCGGGTCGGCGGCCAAGGCCGATGCCGTCGGCGCCAGTGCGTCGGACATCCGCGCCTCGGCCGCCGACGCCTATGCCGTCCAGCGGGTCGTCAAGGACGCCGACGGCGGCACGCACACCCGGTACCTGCGGACCTACCACGGGCTCCGGGTCGCCGGCGGCGACTTCGTCGTGCACAAGACCCCGGGTGGCGCCCGGGGCGGCTCGGCGAGCGCGCTGGCGTCGCCGCTGACGCTGAGCGTCACCCCGAAGATCGGCGCCGGCCAGGCCGCGACGGCCGCCCGGGCGCGGTTCACCGGCACCGTGACGTCGGTCGGTGCGGCGGAGCTGTTCGTCGACGCGTCCTCGGGTGCCGGCCGGCTCGCCTGGGAGACCGTGGTCCAGGGCTGGCAGCCCGATGGGCAGACCCCGTCGAAGCTGCACGTCATCACCGACGCGGTCAGCGGCGCCCACGTCGGCGCGTTCGACGAGATCGAGACGGTCGCCGGCACCGGCGCGAGCCTCTACGGCGGCACGGTGCCCGTCGAGACGGCCCTGTCCGGCTCGACGTACCAGATGGTCGACCAGTCGCGCGGCAACGGCCGTACCTGCGACATGAACAACGGCACCTCCACCTGCACGACATTCACCGACGCCGACAATGCGTGGGGCACCGGCACCACCGCCAACCGCCAGTCGGCCGCGGTCGACGCGCACTACGGCGCCGCCAAGACGTTCGATTACTACAAGAACGTCCACGGCCGGAGCGGCATCTTCGGCAACGGCATGGGCGTGCCGTCGCGGGTGCACTACGGCAACGCGTACGCCAACGCGTTCTGGGACGGCGCGCAGATGACCTATGGTGACGGCGCCGGCAACGCCCGGCCCCTCGTCGCCCTCGACGTCGCCGCCCACGAGATGACCCACGGCGTCACCGAGTCGCTCTCGAACCTGACGTACTCCGGCGAGTCCGGCGGCCTCAACGAGGCCACCTCGGACATCTTCGGCACCATGGTCGAGTTCTCCGCCGGCAACGCCGCCGACCCCGGCGACTACCAGATCGGCGAGAAGGTCAACATCAACGGCAACGGCACCCCGCTGCGCTACATGTACAACCCGGGACTGGACGGCTCGTCCCACAGCTGCTGGTCGACCAGCACGAAGAGCGTCGACGTGCACTACAGCTCCGGGGTCGCCAACCACTTCTTCTTCAACCTCGCCGAGGGCACCGGCGCGACCGCCTACGGCACGTCGCAGGTCTGTGGCTCGGCGCCGGCCGTCGTCGGCATCGGCCGGGCCAAGGCGGAGAAGATCTGGTACCGGGCGCTGGACGTCAACTTCACCTCCAGCACCACGTATGTCAACGCCACCAGACCCGACAACACGGCCCGCGCGTACACCCTGACCGCGGCGGCCTACCTGTACGGCAACTGCTCGGCCGAGTACAAGGCCGTCCAGGCCGCGTGGACCTCGGTGAACGTGGCCGGCAGCGACGCCGCCTGCCCGGCCGTCAACGACTTCGCCCTCGCCGCCGGCCCCGCCTCGGGTTCGATCACCACCGTCGGCGGCACCGTGACCACCAAGATCACCGCCACGGTGACCAACGGTGCGGCGCAGACCGTGGCGCTGACCGCGTCGGGGCTGCCGGCCGGTGTGACGGCGACCTTCAGCCCGACGTCGATCACCTCGGCCGGCGGCACCTCCACCGTGACGATCAAGACGACGGCCGCGACGCCGGCGGGCGTGTACCCGATCACCATCACGGGCACCGGCCCGAACGCCACCCGGGCCACCAGCTTCTCCCTGACCGTCGGGACGGTCAGCTGCAGCGGCACCAACGGCACCGACGTCGCCGTCCCGGACAACACGACCGTCACGAGCATCATCAAGATCGCCGGCTGCAACCGCAAGGCGTCGGCCTCCAGCGCGGTGCCGGTCGCGATCTACCACACGTACAAGAGCGACCTGGTCGTCGAACTGGTCGCCCCCGACGGCACGGCCTACGTCCTGGCGAACCGGTCCGGTGGCAGCGCCGACAACATCATCCAGACGTTCACCGTCAACCTGTCCGCCGAGGACGCCAACGGCACCTGGACCCTGCGGGTCCGGGACGCCGCCACCGGGGACTCCGGCCGGATCGACACCTGGTCACTGACCCTGTAGCTGCTCCTGCTTCCGTCTTCCGTCGAAGGCGCCATCCGGGGGGTGGCGCCTTCAACGGTCGTTCAGTCCGGGCGGGTGCTCAGGTACTCGTCGAGCGACGGCAGGCCCGCGGTGTGCACCATCGTCGCGATGACGAGCACCACCACGACCGCGACCAGCGTGGCGACCTGGATCAGGGTGCGGTGTTTCTGCGGCGCGTAGGCCAGCCCCGCGGCGACCACGGCGCCGGTCACGAGGCCGCCAAGGTGCCCGGTGATCGAGATGCCCGGCACGCTGAACGTCAGCACCAGGTTGATCACCAGGACCGGCACGACACCGGCGATGCTGCGGCGCATCTTGCGCAGGACCACGATCAGGGCGCCGAACAGGCCGTAGATCGCGCCCGAGGCACCGGCGGTCAGGCTCTCCGGTGAGGCCAGCAGGTAGGTCGCGACGCTGCCGCCCAGCCCGGCCACCATGTACAGGCCGAGGAACCGGGACCGGCCCAGCGCGGCCTCCAGCGGCCGGCCCAGCACCCACAGCGCCCACATGTTCATCAGCAGGTGGAACACGCCGTAGTGCAGGAACATCGAGGTCACGAGGCGGTAGTACTCACCGCCGGCGATCCCGCCCCCGTCGAAGGAGATGTGCTCGGCGTCCACCCGCTCGTAGCCATAGGTGATCAGCGCGCCCCACTCGTGCAGTGGCGTGCTGCCACCGAGCAGCCCGCCCAGCCCGCCGCCGGCGACGGACTCGGCGCTGCCGGAGCTGATGACCGAGGCGATGAACACCAGCACGTTGATCACGATCAGCGTGATCGTCACCGTGCCGGTGACTCCTTCGCGGCCGCCGCCGAACGCGGTCCGGATCGGGCGCTGCGTTCTGGCACCCTCGCGGACGCACTCCGGACACTGGAAGCCGACCGACGCCTCATTCATGCAATTCGGGCAGATCGGCCGGTCGCAGCGGGTGCACCGGACATACGTCTCGCGGTCAGGGTGCCGGTAGCAGTGAGGGACCACGTTCGCCGGCGGCTGAGTCATGCTGACAAGATTAGCCAGCCCTTCATGAGACCCGTTCGATGTCCACCCGCTCGATCACGATGTCCTGGCGGGGACGGTCCATCTGGCCCGTCTGGGTGCTGCCGATCGTGGCGACGACCTTCTTCGAGTCGTCGTCGGCGACCTCACCGAAGATCGTGTGCTTGCCGTTCAGGTGCGGCGTCGGGCCGAGCGTGATGAAGAACTGCGAGCCGTTGGTGCCCTGACCGAAGCGGATGCCCGCATTGGCCATGGCCAGCAGGAACGGCCGGTTGAAGTGGAGCTCGGGGTGGATCTCGTCGTTGAAGTTGAAGCCCGGACCGCCGGTGCCGGTGCCCGTCGGGTCACCACCCTGGATCATGAAGCCGTCGATCACGCGGTGGAAGATGACGCCGTTGTAGTACGGGCCCTTGCCCGGCTCGCCCGTGCGCGGGTCGGTGTATTCCTTGCTGCCCTCGGCGAGCTCCACGAAGTTGCGAACGGTCTTCGGGGCGTGGTTGGGGAACAGCTCCAGCCGGATGGCGCCGACGTTGGTGTGCAGCGTCGCGAACAGTTGCTCGGCCACCAGTTCTCCCTTTCTTTGGTGACATTCCGTCATCACCGTATCGGACGCGGATTCTGGCGGATCCGGGTGTGCGGGCCGTCGGTTCGCGGCAGGATGACCAGCAGCGGACCGGTTCGGAATGTTCTGCCTGGGTAACCCGGGGAGAACGAGGTTTCGCGGCCATGGAGGTGGAGCAAGTGTTTGGACGTCGTGAGGTGAAGACGCACCGCCGGCTCATGCAGGAGGAGCTCGGCGAAAGCCTGGGCCACCTGCGGATGGCCGCGGCGCATGCCGCCGATGGCGCCTCGGGGGCATTGGCGCCGCGCGTCGAAAACGCCCGGAATGCGGTCAAGCCTGGCCTCGCAAAGGCCGGCGGTGCTGCGGGGACGATCCTCATCATCGCCCGCGACCGTTCGCGCCAGGCGAGCAAGCAGGCCGAGAAGATAGGGCGCAAGGGGAAAGCGAAGATGACGAAGAACGAGAGCCGCCGCCGCTGGCCGATGGCCGTCGGTGGGCTGTTGATGGCGGGCGCGGCCGTGGGTGCGGCCACCGCGCTCATGCGGCGCCGCCGGGCCAACCAGGCCTGGGACGAATACGGCTCGACCCGCACCACCAGCGACACCGGCTCGATGCTCGACTCGGCGAAGTCCACGATGGACGCCGGGATCGACAAGGCGAAGACGATGGGCGAGGCGGCCAAGGACCGCGCCTCGGACCTGATCGGCAGCAAGAGCACCAACACCGGCCCCTCGGGCAGCGGTGAGTACGAAAAGCACCCGATGCCGCAGGCCGCGTCGAAGAACAGCCGCTCCTGACGCACGAGCGCGCGGACGGGCCTCCCCAGCCACGGGGGACGGCCCGTCCGCGTTTCGCTGGTGCGTCCCTACAGCCAGCCGGATCTTCTGAACGCCCGGTACAGCAGCGCCGATGCCACCACCATCAGCGTCATCACGCCGGGATAGCCGAAGACCCACTTGGTCTCGGGCATGAAGTCGAAGTTCATCCCGTATACGCCGGCGACCGACGTCCACACCGCGGCGATACCGGCCCAGGCCGCGATCTTGCGCATGTCGTTGTTCTGGTCGACGCTCACCTGTGCCAGCCGCGCCTGCAGCACCGAGTTGATCACGTCGTCGAGGTACAAGACCTGCTCGACCGTGCGGACCAGGTGGTCGTTCACGTCACGGAAGTAGCGGCGGATCTCCTCCGGCACGTCCGCGAGCTGGCCGCTGACCAGACCGGCCAGGGGACGCTGCAGCGGTAGCACGGCGCGCTTGAACTCCATCAGTTCGCGCTTGAGCTGGTACACCCGCTGAATCCGGTCCGTGCCCTTGCCCTTGGCCTTGTTTCGTTTGGCGGGGCTGAACACCTGGTCCTCGATGATCGCGACGTCCTCCTCGATGGCCGCGACCACCTCCACCATCACGTCGACGACGGTGTCGGCAACGGCGTAGGCGACCGCCCACGGCCCCCTCGCGAGGACCTCCCGGCGCCGTTCCAGGTCCGTGCGCACCGGCGTCAACCGGCAGGCGTCGCCGTGGCGGACCGTGATGATGAAGTGCTCGCCGATGAACATCAGCACGTCGCCGGTCTCCACGACCTCGCTGCTCTCGGTGAGCTCGTCGTGCTCCACGTATCGCGCGGTCCGCATGGTCATGAAGGTCATGTCGCTGTACCGCTCGACCTTCGGCCGCTGCGAGGAGTTGACGGCGTCCTCGACGGCCAGCTCGTGCAGCTGGAACGTCTCCGCGATCGCGGCCATCTCCCGCCCGCCCGGCTCCTTCAGCCCGACCCAGACGAACGCGTGCCGATGCTTGCGGGCCGCGGTGAGCGCCTCGGCGTAGTGCCAGTCACCCGGTTGGCGGACCCCGTCGACGTACAGCGCGCAGTCGACGATCGAACTGGCCGTGTCCTGCTGGACCGCGGTCGTCGTGGCCGGCATGGCCGGACTCAGCATGCGCGACATCGCTCGCACCGGACGGGCCAGCGCCCTGGACAGTGAGCCAGCCAGTTGCTCGTCGGTCATCGCGACCCCCTTGTTACATGGCAAAAGTAGGCACCGGGTGAGTCGACCGCAGGTGGGGGGTGGGGGCGCGGTCGACCCACCCGGTGCCGTTGGGGGGCGGGGGGTGATGTCTGCAGCGCGATTCAGCAAAGCGCGCCGGGCTGGATTTTGGGCCATCCGGAGCCGACTGCGGAACCCACCGCACCATCACGGTTTGGTGTCGCTTTTCTTACAGCCTCAACTCAGCCCTTCCGGACCGCTTCGATCGCGGCCGCCAGGCGGCTCACGCCCTCGTCGACCTGGTCGGTCAGCACCGCGGAGAACGCCAGCCGCACCGCGTGCTTGCCGCCCTCCAGCAGGAAGTCGCTGCCCTTGACCACGGCGACGCCGAAGTCCCGCGCGGCCACCGTCTCCAGCTCCGTGGTGTCGATGTCCTCCGGCAGCTCCACCCATAGGAAGTAGCCACCGTCGGGCTCCACGAACGTCGCGTCGGGCACGTGCTTGCGCAGCCCCTCCGCGAGGAGGCGGGCCCGCTCACCCAACGTCGCCGACACCTTCGCGATCGACCGCTCGATGTCACCGGTCACGCAGAACTGGTGCGTGATCGCCTCGGCGACCATGCTCGGCGAGATGTAGAGGTTGGTCGCCCGCTTCGCGATCGCGGCGATCGTCTTCTGCGGTCCGACCAGGTAACCCACCCGCAGCCCGGGCGCGATCGTCTTGGTGAACGAGCTCGCGTGCACCACCACGCCGGCGGTGTCCTGCGACAGCATCGTCGGCAGCTTCTCGCCCCGCCAGCGGATGTCCGCATACGGGTCGTCCTCGAAGATCGTGAACCCGAACTCCTGCGCCAGCTCGACGAGCTTTTGGCGGCGCTGCGCCGACAGGGTCACACCGGCGGGGTTCTGGAAGTTGGGGATGATGTGCGCCAGCGTCGGCCGCACCCCGCTTTCCAGCAGCCGCCGCAACTCGTCCGTGTCGATGCCGTCGGCGTCGACCGTCACCTGGTGCACCGTGGCGCCCAGGTTGCGCAGGTTGAGCAGCGTCCGGTCGTAGGTGGGCTTCTCCACCACCACCGCGTCACCCGGCTTCACCAGGTGCTCGAACAGCAGCGCGTCGGCCTGCAGCGAACCGTTGGTCACGATCACCTGGTCCGCGTCGACGCCGTGCTTGGCCGCGATCCACGACCGCAGCGGGAGATAACCGACCGACGTGCCATAGGCGGTGATGCCAGCCGGGTCGGCCTCGAATGCCCGCACCGCAGCGGCCTTCAGCCCGTCGACGTCGATGATGTCGAGACTGGGTGCGCCACGGGCGAAAGAGATGAGCTGCATGGCGCCAGCCTACGAGAGTGACATCGGTCGGTTCAGCCGAGTTCCGTCCGCTCCACCAGGTGGAAAGAGAAAATGTCATACCCCGCTGGCAGCATGTGGGGCATGACGATGCCCGTGTTCACACCGCACCGGACCCAGGGCTGGACGATCGACGGAGCACTGGCCACGGCCCCTCCGGCGATCTCCCACCGCCGGGCGAGCCACCGCCTCGAGACGGTGCTGCGGAAGGCCTGCCCGCCGGATCTCGCGGTGCTGGCGGTCGGCCTCGGGGTGGACTGTGGCGATGGTCGCACCTATGTTCCCGACCTGATGGTGACGCGGACCGAAGCCATGGAGGGCGAGGGTGACGTCGTCCACGCCGCCGACGTCCTGGTCGTCATCGAGGTCATGTCGCTGAGCAACCCGCTGCCGGGCCTGGTGCTGCGCCGCCACGACTACGGCGCGGCGGGCATCGCCCAGTTCTGGATCCTCGACTCGAGGAGCCACACCCTGACCGTGCACACCGATCCGCTGGCCGCCGCACACGCGGACGGCTACCGGACGACGTCCGTGGTGAATCCGGGCGCCGTGTTCACGACCGATGATCCGTTTTCGGTGAGCATTGATCCGGGTCTGATCCGATAGCGCCGCGTTGTCGGGGCGGGGCTCCGGTTCCGCCCGCCGGCGTCGGTGGTGGCCGCCAGCTGTGGTCCACGCCGTCGCTGCGGTGGTCGGCGCTCAGCACCTGGGGAGCACCGGCGTGTTTCCCTCGTTCGATGGATATCTGATTCGGTAGCGCCGTGCCGTTGTCTGCGGTGATGTTCTTCCGGCGTCGCCTCTCGCATGATCTGTGCAGGTGAGGGGTGTCGCTATCCGTCGTTGGTTGCTCAGCAGGGCCGGCTGTCAGCAGCATGGGGGGTCGTGTCCGCTGTGGTGGTGTGCAGTCGTGCTGGCCTGCACGCTTCGGGCAGCCATGGTTGCGGAGTGATGGCGGACCCGCGCTTCCAGGTAGGAGCCCTGGGCCTTCGGGTTGTGGAGGAATCCGGCAACCACCCCCCGGCGCGCGATCCGGATCAGCCTCGTCGCCCGCTTGTTTCGCACTGGGAGTGGATCTCCCCGGTGATCGAACAGCCCGTATAGGACTTCGATCACGCCCGCCCCGATCGCCCGCGCGGCAGGTGGCGGTCTGGGCGAGCGGGCGGATGTTCGGCAGGAAGCGTGAAGGGGCCCCTGCGCTTCACGCTTTCACCGAAACGCGGCGGCGGATGCTGCGGCTCGTTGGTGATCCAGGCACCAGCCGGACGCTGGCGTCGAAACAGCGATCTCCCGCCCCACGCAGATCGAAGGAGCGCCGTGGTCCTCCGCCCGACCAGCACGCGCCCTTGATCACGGGGAGGTCCGCTCCGCGAGGCGGAATGGCCGGATGCTTTCAAGGCCCTGCCTCATGATCCAGAAGACCTCATGCACTCAGGAGTGCATGAGGTCGTCCGGATCACGAGAGCGGCGCGGAAGGGCGTGGGGTTAGACGGGGGCGCCCTGGTGGACCCAGACGCGGAGCACGTCGCGGACGGAGATCACGCCGAGGACTTCGTCGCCGTCGAGGACGACGAGGTGGCGGAAGCCGCCGCGGACCATGGCGGAGGCGGCTTCCTCGATGGTCCAGGACGGGCTCGCGTAGACGACCTCCCAGGTGATGTGCTCGGCGGTGCGCTCGACGTCGGGGTCGAGGTCGGCGCCGATCGCCTTGAGGATGTCGCGTTCGGTGATGATGCCGACGCCCGCGCCGTCAGGGTCGACGACGATGGCCGATCCGACGTGGTGGCGGGACATCAACTGGGCGGCTTGCCGGAGGGTATGGTCCGGACCGAGCTGGACGACAGCAGTGGACATCGCTTCGTGGACCTGCATCAGGCATCACTCCTCGCAAGCACGTTACGGAAATCTTCCCTGCTCAGAGAGCGACTCTCAAGAGTTGCTCACCCTTGCGCGTGGACCAGAAGCGGCACCCGAAGCGAGAAGCCGCGCGAGAAGGCCCGGTACCGCGCCGGAACGCGCGTTAGAGTTCGAAGACGTGCGCTTCCTCAACGATCAGCATCCCGGCTATGACCTGACCTATGACGACGTGTTCATGGTGCCGAGCCGCAGCGCCGTCGAGTCGCGCATGGCCGTCGATTTGAACACGCGCGACGGCAGTGGCACGACGATTCCGATCGTGGTGGCCAACATGACCGCGGTGGCGGGTCGGCGGATGGCGGAGACAGTGGCCCGGCGGGGCGGCCTGGCCATCATTCCGCAGGACATCCCCATCGATGTGGTCGCCGAGGCGATTTCGTGGGTGAAGCAGCGGCACCTGGTGCATGACACTCCGATCACACTCGGGCCGACGGAGACGGTGGCGCTGGCGCTGGACCTGTTGCCGAAGCGGGCACATGGCGCGGTGATCGTCGTGCAGGACGGCAAGCCGGTTGGCGTCGTGACCGAGAGCGACTGCAATGACGTGGACCGGTTCAGTCAGTTGCGGAGCGTGATGTCGCGCAACCTGCAGACGTTGCCGGAGGACATCAGCCCGGAGGCGGCGTTCGAGCAGCTCACGGCCGGGCATCACAAGCTTGCGCCGGTGATCGACGGGGCGGGGCGGCTGGTCGGCATCCTGACGCGGAACGCCGCGCTGCGCGCCACCCTGTATCAGCCGGCCGTGGACGCCGGCCAGAAGCTGCGCATCGGGGCGGCGATCGGCATCACCGGTGACGCGCCGGGGCGGGCCGACAAGCTGCTCGCCGCCGGGGTCGACGTGCTCGTCGTCGACACCGCGCACGGGCACCAGGAGCGGATGATCTCGACGCTGCGGGCGGTGCGGGCGCTGGATCCGAAGGTCCCGGTGGCCGCCGGCAACGTGGTGACCCGCGACGGGGTCGCCGATCTGATCGACGCGGGTGCCGACATCGTCAAGGTGGGTGTCGGGCCGGGTGCGATGTGCACCACCAGGATGATGACCGGGGTCGGACGGCCGCAGTTCTCCGCGGTGCTGGAGTGCGCCGCCGAGGCGAAGGGGCGCGGCCGGCACGTGTGGGCCGACGGTGGGGTGCGTCACCCGCGGGACGTGGCGCTCGCGCTCGCCGCGGGTGCGTCCAACGTGATGATCGGCTCGTGGCTCGCCGGGACCCACGAGTCACCGGGCGACCCGCGCCGTGATCCGGACGGCCGGCTCTACAAGGAGAACTTCGGTATGGCGTCGGCCCGTGCGGTGAGCCGGCGGACCGCGGACGACAGCGTCTACGAGCGGGCCCGCAAGGCACTGTTCGAGGAGGGCATCTCATCCTCGCGGATGTACCTGGATCCGAGGAGGCCCGGCGTTGAGGACATCCTCGACGCGATCGTCGCGGGGGTGCGCAGCGCGTGCACGTATGCGGGTGCGAGCAACCTCGAGGAGTTCGCGGAGCGTTCCACCGTGGGAATTCAGAGCGCAGCGGGGTACGCGGAAGGAAAACCTCTGGATGTCAGTTGGTGAACGGGTCGACGGGATAGTCTCGTCACCCGCAGGTCACGTATGGTGCGTGTCGTGAAGCTCGTTCGCGACCATGGCCGTCGAGGGTGACCGACCAGCCGCCATCACGCCGCCGCCGCTTGCAGGGGTTTCGTGTCGCGTCCCGTTTCGTCGGTGCAGGCCTTCTCGACCAGGTCGTCATCGCGACCGCCAACGCGGCGAACACGCTGCTCGGCGGCATCCTGCTGCCCAAGGACCAGTTCGGTGCGCTGGCGCTCGCGTTAAGCGTCGGTTACTTCTCGATGTATCTGAACCGGGCGTTCGTCGGTGACGTGCTGCTTGCCCTCGCCTCCCGGTTCGAGGGCGAGCACCGGGGCCGGCTCATCCGCAACGGGCTGACGACCGCGTTCTGCTCCGGGCTCACCACAATGGTCGTCTTCACCGTGCTGTGGCTGGCCTGGCCGCACAACGGCAAGATCGACCTGGACGAGCTGATCTGGCTGGTGCCGTTCACGGTGCCACTCATGCTGCACGACACGGCGCGCTGCGACTATCTCGCCGATGGCCGGCCCGAGAAGGCGCTCGGCATCGACCTCGTGTGGTTCGGCACGCAGGGCATCGCGATCATCGTGATGATCCTCACGGGCCAGTCCAGCGCCGGCGGGCTGCTCGCCGCGTGGGGGATCGGCGCGACCGCCGGCGCGACCGTGTACCTGCTGCGCGAGCGCCGGGTGCCGTGGCGCGGCAACCCGAAGGCGTGGCTGACCGAGACCAGACACCTGTCCGGCTGGTTCACCGCCACCGCGATCGTGGCCCAGGTGCAGGTGCTGTCGATCAGCTTCCTGGTCGCCGGCAAACTGTCGAAGATCGAGCTCGGCAACCTGCGCTTCGTGCAGACGGTGCAGCTGCAGCCGGTGCAGAACCTCGTCGCGGCGATCCAGGGGCTGCTCGTGCCGCGGGCGTCCCGGGCGGCCGCTGACGCGGTGAAGCCGGGCGCTCAGGGAGCCGAGGCGGCCGCAACCCTGCGCCGTCAGACGCGGCAGCTGGCGATCGCGTTCGCGGTGCTGGGCATGCTGATGGTTGCCGTCGTGTGGCCGCTGGTGTCGTGGGTGCTGACCGCGACGCACAAGTTCGAAGACGCCGCCCCGCTCGCGCTGCCGATCGCGCTGCAGGGCGCGGTGTACCTGCTCCAGGTGCCGTTCACCGCGGCGATGCGCGGCATGCACCGGGCCAGGATGCTGTTCGTGCAGTACGTGGTGTTCGCGACCGTGTCGCTGACCGGCCTGTCGGTCGGCGCCAGCCAGGGGCTGCTCGGCGCGGCCTGGGGGCTGCTCACCGGCTCCGCCACCGGCCTGGTCTGCATGGTGATCCTGTACGGCTACGCACTGAAGTCCGTCGGCCCACCGGTTGCGACGCCCGCGACGCGGCTGGACGCGACCCAGAGCGCCTGACCAGGCGGCAGGCAGACGGACCTAAGCCGGTCCGGGCGAACGAAGCAGCAGGGCGGCCTCACCGGCGAGCAGCAGCAGCCAGAGCGTGCCGCCGGTGCCGCCGATCAGCCACTCGTTCGTGATCATCGTGAACAGCGCGCCGGGAAGCAGCACGACCAGCCAGGCGTCGGCGTCCCGGCGGCGCCGCCACACGTTCCACAGCAGCAGGCCGAGGCCGGTGAGGAAGGCGGCGACGCCGACCACGCCGGCCTTGCGCAGCGCCGCGAGCGGCGCGTTGTCGACGGTCAGCTTGATGTCGGCGCCGCTGCTGGCCCGGTACACGGTGGCGCGCGCGTCCCGGGTGTTGCCGAGCAGCTGCTCGGTGAGGCTGTCGTGCCGCCAGTCGGCCTCCACCTGCCGCCAGGTCTCGACCCGGCCGCTGCTGACCCCGGCGTCGTCGCCGTAGCGCTCCTTGATCAGGAACGACGGGCCGTTGGCCAGCAGCACCACAGCGAGGGCGGCGGCGGGGATGAGCGCCTGGCGCCGGCCGTACCAGATGAACGCCAGCGTCGACGTCAGCAGCAGGAGAAAGCCGGTGCGGGAGTCACTGGTGCACAGGATCAGCGCGGCCGTCGCGACCGATCCGATCCGCTGCCACGCGGCCAGTCCCGCGTCGGCGCCGATCCGGATCGCGGCGAGGGCGGCGATGCAGGCCATCGCGTTCGGGTGGTCCAGCAGCCAGGACGCGCCCCAGAAGCGGTATTCGAAGCCCCGCCCCCACGGGGTGTCCGGCACGACGTGTGGCGACGTGAACAGGTTGCCGGAGCCCGCCAGCAGCAGCACCGCCACCGTGCCCAGGAATGCGACGGCGATCCCGAGCGTGAGCCGCGCGAACGATCCCCGGAACGCGAACACGGCAAGCACGACAAGTCCGAAATATCCCGCGTACGCCAAACGCTGCAGTGCGATCTCGGGCTTCATGACCAGCACCGCGCCGAGCGCGCCGATGACCAGATACGAGACGCCGAGCCACGCCGCCCCGGATCGCAGCGCCGCCGGTGACAACGGCCGGCACCAGAAGAGGAACAGCACACCCGACAGCAGCAGCAGGGTCCAGGTGACGCCGCCGAGGTTGGTGTACGTCCAGCTCAGCACACCCTGTATCGCAAAAACCCCACCGAGCACGAGCCCTCGCGGATCGGCGGCGGGGGCCAGGGACACGGTGAGCACCCCGACGGCGCCCGCGAGCAGCCCGGCCACCAGGGCCAGCAGGGCGTCGCGGTAGCTGTCGGCGACGACCAGCTCGACCGCGCCGGCGAGCAGCCCGACGGCCACGATCCCGGCGACCGCCCAGCCGGCCCGCGCGGTCATCGCAGGACGCTGCGGTAGACGTCGATCAGCCGTTGGATGAGCACGTCCGGGGCGAAGTGCTCCTCGTAACGCCGCCGCGCGGTGACCGCCAGCCCGGGCGCCTCACCGTGCGCCTTCGCCAGCCCGGCGGCAAGTGCGTCGGGGGTGGGCTCGACGACCCAGCCCGCGTCGCCGGCGAGGAACGGCAGCCCGCCCCGGTCGGTGACCAGCACCGGGCGGCCGGCGCACAACGCCTCGAGCACGATGGTCGGCAGCACGTCATGCCAGGTGGAGGCGGCGATCACGCACGCCGCGGCACCGATCTGCGCCCTCACCTCGGCGTTCGGGATAACTCCCAAATACGAAATGTCGGATCTGTCCGCAGCGGCGGCCTCGGCGAGTGGGCGCAGCGGGCCGTCGCCGATGATCCGCAGCGGGCCCAGTGCGCCGTCCGGGTGCTGCCGCCATGCGTCCAGCAGCAGCTCAAGGCCCTTCTCCGGGGAGAGTCGCGCCGCATAGACGAAGCCTTCGCCGGCGCCGGGAGCGGCGCCGGTGTCCGGGATGCCGTTGGGCTTGACGGTGATCCGTTCGTCGGGGATGCCGAAGTCGCGCAGGTGCTCCGCGATCCGGTCGGTGAGCGCGACGAACCGGTCCACGCCGCGCCACGTGCCGCGGTGCACGGCGAGGGTCGCGGCCATGACCGCCGACTGGGCCTTCGAGTCCCGGTAGCAGGCGTGTTTGATCGCCGGCAGCCCGAACGCCTTGCCGCGGCACTCGGTGCAGATGTGCCCGTCGCGGAAGTACAGCCCGGGCGCGCAGACCTGCCGGTAGTTGTGCACGGTGTGCACGACCGGCACGTTGTGCGCGTGCGCGGTCCGCACCACCCAGGGCGACAGCAGCGGATAGGCGTTGTGCAGGTGCAGCACATCCGGCTTTTCCGCTTTTATCAGCTTTTCCAGGGCGTGCTGCGACTCGCCGTTGCGGATCGGTGACAGCGGCAGCAGCACCTTCCGCGCGGTGGAGAACGTGCCGATCTCGTCCGAGCTGCGCAGGAACGGCAGCACGGACACCCCGGCCGTGGACAGTTGCGCGATCTCGGCGTCGACGATGACATTCTCACCGGACGGTGCGCCGGACGCGTAGCGATTGTGCGCGACAACGACCTTCATGACGGCAAAAGCGTACTTGAGGCAGACTGTACGAGTGCCCGAGCTTCCCGAGGTCGAAGCGCTCGCTGCATTCCTTCGCGACCGCGCCGTCGGCCACACCGTCGAACGCGTCGAGGTCTCCTCGCTCAGCGCGTTGAAGACCTTCGACCCGCCGGTGAGCGCCGCCGCCGGCCTGCCGCTGACCGGAGCGTCCCGGCACGGCAAGTTTCTCGACATCCACGTCGGGCCTGACCTGCACCTGGTCACGCACCTGGCCCGCGCCGGCTGGCTGCACTACCGCGAGACGTTCAACGCCAAGACCCCGCTGAAGCCGGGCTCCGGCCCGATCGCGGTGCGGGTGCGGCTGGACGACGAGTCGGGCTTCGACCTGACCGAGGCCGGCACGAAGAAGAGCCTCGCCGCCTACTTCGTCACCGACCCGCGGCTCGTCCCCGGCATCGCCCGGCTCGGCCCGGACGTCCTCGCCGTCACCACCGACGAGTTCGCCGCCGCGATCCGCAGCCGCAAGGGCCAGATCAAGGGCGTCCTCACCGACCAGACGGTGATCGCGGGCGTCGGCAACGCGTATTCGGACGAGATCCTGCACGCCGCGAAGATGTCCCCGTTCGCGCTGACCAACCGCATCACCGACGAGACGATGGCGACGCTGCACACCGCGACCCGGGCCGTCCTCTCCGACGCCGTCACGCGCTCGGTCGGGCAGAAGGCGGCGACGCTGAAGTCCGAGAAGCGCTCCGGCCTCGCCGTGCACGCCCGCACCGGCCTGCCCTGCCCGGTCTGTGGCGACACGGTCCGGGAGGTCTCGTTCGCGGACACGTCGTTGCAGTACTGCCCCACCTGCCAGACCGGCGGCAAGCCCCTGGCGGATCGGCGGCTGTCGAAGCTCGTACGCTGACCCGGTGCGCCGTGCCTTCCTGATCGCGTTCGTCGGTTTCTTCCTGCTCGGCGCGGCGTGGGCACTCGCCCTACCGGTCAACGGCACCTACGACGAGAAGCAGCACCTCGTGCGGGCCTGGGCGGTGTGGACCGGCCAGTGGCTGCCACACGACCGCACCCTGGACGCGAGCGGCAACGACACCAACGCGTTCACCGGCCCGCGCAGCCTGGTGCCGGTCAACGCGGACTGCACGTTCATCGACAAGAACGCCTACAAGCCGGCGTCCTGCCTCACGCCCACCGCCGACCGCACCGAGACGCTGGTGCCGAGCGCCGCCGCCCGGTACAGCCCCGTCTACTACGCGCTGGTGGGCCTGCCGCTGCGGATCGCACCCGACGGCACCGGGCTGATCTGGGCGCGACTGCTGTCGGCGGCCCTGTCGGCGCTGCTGCTCGCCGCCGCGTTCGCCCTCGCCGGGTCCGGTCTGCTCCGGATCGCGGTGGTGCTCGCCGCGACGCCGATGGTCATGAACCTCGACGGCGCGCTCAACCCCAACGGCATGGAGATCAGCGCCGCGGTGCTGCTCTACGTCGCCGTGCTGCGCCGCCATTGGGCCGCGGCCGGCGTGTCGGTGGCGCTGCTGCTCACGATCCGGGACCTGGGTCCCTTCTTCGCCGCGGCGGTGCTGGCCGTGTCGCTGTTCGTGACCGGCACCTGGATCAGATCCCGGGTGTTCTGGCTGCCGTTCGCCGGCGCCGCCGCCTTCGCCGTCTTCTGGTCCCTCTTCGCGTCCCGGAGTGACGCCGTCGACCCGGGGCGGCCCATCGCGCCCACGACCAGCGGTGCGATCCTGCGTGACATCGCTGATGCCCGCGCCGAGTTCTGGGTGCGGCAGATCATCGGCCAGTTCGGCTACGGCGAGACGCAGGTCTCCATCGGCCTGGTCGGGCTCTGGTATTTGCTGGCGGCGGCCCTCGTCGTGCCCGCGCTGTGGTTCGGCACCACCCGGCTGCGCATCGCCATCGTGGCCGTCGGGGCGACCTCCGCGGTCCTGCTGGTCGCCCTGGAGCTGTACTTCGCCCCGAAGGTCGGTCACTTCGCGCACGGCCGGTACGTCATGCCGCTCGGTGTCGGGGTGGTCCTCCTCGCGGGGACAGCGGACCGTTACGCAGCGTGGCTGTCGGATCGGGGCTGGCTCGACCGGCTGGCCCTCGGCCTTGTCGCGATCACGATCCCCCTCGACCTGTACGCCCTGGCCCGGGTGATGACCCGCTTCCAGCGCGGGATCAACGAAGGGCTGAACCCGTTCGGGGGAACGTGGCAACCGCCGCTCGGCAGTGTCGTGCCGCTTCTGGCGTGCTTGGTAGGTGGTGCGCTACTCGCGGTGATTGTCACGCGGAGTTCTGTCCGGCCCACGCCAGTGCACTCGACAGCCAACACGTTGAGCAACTAGTCTCGGCCGGTCGTCGTCGGTTGCCCAAGCCAACATGGGACACTTCTCGCGTGCGATTGGGTGTCCTTGTCGTCGGCGACCACAACCCACCCGGTCGAGCAGTTGAGCGCCCTGATCCGCGGATCGTGGTGCGAGAGGACACACTCAGGTGACCGCTAGTCTCCAACGTCCGGCCACCCCGCCGAGCCGGAGATCGACCTTGGGTGAGCTTGACAGCTTCGAGATCCTTCCCGAGCACGCGCTCACCCCACTCGGCCCCAACGGCGTGCCACGCTCCGGCTGGCAGCGCGCCCGGCGGGCGTCCCGCTGGCACCGGCCCTATGCGGGAATCCTGCTGCTGCTGGACACCAGCGCCTGCGTCCTGGCCAGCGTCACCGCGCGGACGTTCCTCGACACCAAGACCAACGAGGTCTTCGAGAAGAATCCCGGCCTGTTCACCCTGATCACGTTTGGGCTGCTGCCGGCCGTGTGGCTGCTCGTCCTGTGGGGCCACGGCGCCTACGACCGCCGCTACCTCGGCACCGGCACCGACGAGTTCAAGCGGGTCGTGCGCGCCTCGTGGACGGTCGTGGCGATCGTCGCGTTCGCCGCGTTCTCGACCAAGACCCAGATCTCCCGGACGTCCGTCGGCGCGGCCCTGGTGGGTGGCCTGCTCTACGTGCTGATCCTGCGATATCTCGCCCGGCGCGGCCTGCAGTACGTCCGGACCAGGTTCAACCTCGCGACCCACAGGATGCTGCTCGTCGGCACCCTGCAGGAGGCGCTCGAGGTGCACCAGACCATCGCCCGCGACCCGGCGGCCGGGCTCGTGCCGGTGGGCATCCACCTCATCGAGGGTTACGCGCCGCACCCGAGCACCGTCACCCCGGTGCCCGTGCACGCCGGCCGCGACATCCTGTCCCTCGTGCGGGAGCTCAACGCCGACACGATCGCCGTCTGCGGCTCCGCCAGCGCCGAGCCTGTCGAGCTGCGCCGCCTCGCGTGGCAGCTCGAGGGCACCGGCATCGATCTTGCCGTCGCGCCCCAGCTCACCGACATCGCCGGCCCCCGCGTGCACATCCGGCCGATCGAGGGCATCCCGCTGCTCTACGTCGAGGAGCCGAAGCTCTCCGGCCTCGGCTGGCTGTTCAAGAACGTGATCGACCGGGTCTTCGCACTCATCGCGCTGCTGATCGTGCTGCCGTTCTTCCCGCTCGTGGCGATCGCCATCAAGCTGTCCGATCCCGGGCCGATCTTCTTCCGCCAGCCCCGGATCGGCCGCGAAGGCAAGATGTTCAAGGTCTGGAAGCTGCGGACCATGTATGTCGACGCCGAGGAGCGCCAGGCCACCCTCGACGAGCAGAACGAGAGCGACGGCCTGCTCTTCAAGATGAAGAACGACCCGCGGGTCTTCAAGGTCGGCAAGTGGCTGCGGGCCACCTCCATCGACGAGCTGCCGCAGATCCTCAACGTCCTCGCCGGCGAGATGTCCCTGGTCGGCCCCCGCCCGCTGCCCGCCGACGACGGCGACTTCCTCGGCGACGTCCGCCGCCGCCTGCTGGTCCGCCCCGGCATCACCGGCCTCTGGCAGGTCAGTGGCCGCAGCGACCTGTCCTGGGACGACGCGGTCCGCCTCGACCTGTACTACGTCGACAACTGGTCGCTGGTGCTCGACCTGCACACGCTGTGGCGCACCATCGGCGTCGTCGTCTTCCGCAAGGGCGCCTACTGACGGCGAAGGCCGCCGAGTCTTCCGCAGGACGGCTCCTGACCGCAGGATGAGCGCGTGGGTGGAAACCTCGCCGCTGGGATCGCGGTCATCGGGCTGGCGGTCGCGCTCGCCGTCGCCGTGTGGGCCGTCATCCGGCTGCGGTCGCGGCGGGCGATCGCGACCGCCGCGCAGCGGGCCACCTACGACGTCCTGCACATCGCCGCCCTCGCCGCCGAGCCGCTGCGCAACGGCCTGACCGACACCGCCGCCGGCAAGGCCGTCCGCCACCTGCGGACCCTGACCGGCGCGGCCGGGATCGCGGTCACCGACGCGACCAGGGTCCTGGCGTTCGACGGCGCCGGCGAGCACCACCGGGAGCAGGTCGCCGGCGCCGCCGCGAAGGCCGTCGTCGCCGGCCGCTCCACCGTCCTCGGCGGCGAGGAACTGCCCTGCGACCTCGTCGACTGCCCCGTCCGCGGCGCCGTCGTCGTCCCGCTCGCCCAGCGCGAAGGCGCCCTGGTCGCCCTGTCCGACGGCCCGCCCGCGCCCGGCCTCGTGCAGGCCACCGCGGAGACCGCCCGCTGGGTCGGCACGCAGCTGGCCCTCGCCGAGCTCGACACGTCCCGGGCCCGCCTGGCCCGCGCCGAGGTCCGGGCGCTGCGGGCGCAGATCAGCCCGCACTTCATCTACAACGCGCTGACCGCGATCGCGAGCTTCGTGCGGACCGACCCCGAGCTGGCCCGGGAGCTGATCCTGGAGTTCGCCGAGTTCACCCGGTACTCGTTCCGCGCGCACGGGGAGTTCACCACGCTCGCCGAGGAGCTGCGGTCCATCGACCGGTACCTGACCATCGAACGCGCCCGGTTCGGCGAGCGGCTGCAGGTGCGGCTGCAGATCGCTCCCGAGGTGCTGCCGGTGACACTGCCGTTCCTGTGCCTGCAGCCGCTGGTCGAGAACGCGGTCCGGCACGGCTTGTCCCGCAAGCCCGGGATGGGCACGATCAGCATCGTGGCCCGGGACGCCGGCGCCGAATGTCACATCACCGTCGAGGACGACGGGGTGGGGATGGACCCCGCCGTGCTGCTCAGCGCCGACGACACCACCGACGCCGGGCAGCACGTCGGGTTGCGCAACGTCGACGAGCGGCTACGGTCGGTTTTTGGCGACGGGTTCGGGGTCGTGGTCGAGACCGCCCCCGACGCCGGCACCAAGGTGAGCATGCGGGTCCCGAAGTTCCATCCAGGCGTGCGGAGCAGCCAATGAATTCGAGCGCGGGCAAGAGCGTCACCGGGCAGATCGTCCAGAATGTGCAGATCGTGCAGGAGCACGGGGCACAGACCGGGTTCCTGCGCGTCCTCGCGGTCGACGACGAGGTCCCGGCGCTCGACGAGCTGGCGTACCTGCTGCGCGCCGACCCCCGCGTCGGCCGGCTGCACACCGCGGGCGACGCGACCGAGGCGCTGCGCGTCCTGCGCGACATCGACGTCGACGCCGTCTTCCTCGACATCCGCATGCCCGGCCTCGACGGGATGGAGCTGGCCCGGGTCCTGGGCCGGTTCGCGAAGCCGCCCGCGGTGGTGTTCGTGACCGCCTACGACGACCGCGCCGCCGAGGCGTTCGACCTCGGCGTCGCCGACTACGTGCGCAAACCGGTCCGCGCCGACCGGATCGCCGAGTCGCTGCGCCGGGTCCTGGCCACCCGGCTCGTCCCGACCCACCCCGCCGTCGCCGGCCGCCGCGACCGGCAGGACGACCCGACCATCCCCGTGGAGCTGGCCGGCACCACCAGGATGCTGCCCCGGTCCTCGGTGCGCTGGGTCGAGGCGCAGGGCGACTACGCCCGGCTGCACACCGCCGACGCCTCCCACCTCGTGCGGGTGTCCCTGGCGACGCTCGCCGAACGGTGGGCCGACGCCGGGTTCGTGCGGGTCCACCGCTCGTTCCTGGTCCAGCTGAAGCTCATCACCGAGCTGCGGATGACCAACACCGGATATGTGGTGGTGATCGACGACCACGAGCTGCCGGTGAGCCGCCGGCACACCCGCGAGCTCAAGGACCGGCTCGTCCGCGCCGCCAAATCCTGGTCCTGAGGTCTTCACGACTTCCACACATCACGCACCGTTGCCCCTCGCATCTACCCAATACGCTGCTGGCATGAACGCAGGCGGGAACGGGGAGCGGCGCAGGGTTCTCGTCGTCGACGACGAGCGGATGATCGCGGAGTCGATCTCGGCCCGGCTGCGCGCCGAGGGATTCGCCGTTGATCAGGCACACGACGGTCCGTCCGCCGTCGCCGCGGCCCGGCTGCTGAAGCCGGACCTGGTGGTGCTCGACGTGATGCTGCCCGGCTTCGACGGCCTCGAGGTCTGTCGGCGCATCCAGGCGGAGCGACCCGTCGCCGTCCTCATGCTCACCGCCCGTGACGATGAGACCGACATGCTCGTCGGGTTGGCGGTCGGCGCCGACGACTACCTCACCAAACCGTTCTCGATGCGGGAGCTCGCCGCCCGCGTCCACGTGCTGCTGCGCCGCCTGGAACGGCTCGCGCAGGCCCAGCCGGAGCCGGACGCCGCGCCGATCGTCCTGGGTGACCTCGAGATCAACCGGGCGCAGCGGCGGGTCAGCCGGGCCGGCGTCGAGGCGCACCTGACCCCGACCGAGTTCGACCTCCTGGTCAACCTGGCGACCCGGCCGAGGACGGTGCTGCCCCGGGAGCGGCTCCTCGCCGAGGTGTGGGGCTGGGCCGACGCGTCCGGGACCCGCACCGTCGACAGCCACATCAAGGCGCTGCGCCGCAAGCTCGGTTCCGACCTGATCAGGACCGTCCACGGGGTCGGGTACGCGCTGGAGACCACATGAAGAGCTTCCTGGACCTGCTGCCGCGCCCCCTCGACCCGCTGCGCTCGATCAAGCTCAAGCTCGCCGTCCTGCTCGTCGCGTCGGCCGGCGCCGGCCTCGGCGTCTTCTGGATCGGCATCGGCTGGATCCCGCCGACGACGACGGAGATCGCGCTGACCGTCGGGCTGCTCACCTCCCAGGTCCTGGCCCGCGGCGTGACCTCGCCGCTGCGGGACATGACCGCCGCCGCGCAGGCGATGTCCCGCGGCGACTACTCCGCCCGGGTCCGGGCCACCTCGAAGGACGAGGTCGGGCAGCTGGCCGTCGCGTTCAACCAGATGGCCGCCGAGCTCGCCGCCGCCGACCAGCAGCGCCGCGAACTGATCGCCAACGTCTCCCACGAGCTGCGCACCCCGATCTCCGCCGTGCAGGCGGTCCTGGAGAACGTCGTCGACGGCGTCGTCCAGCCCGACCAGGCGACGCTGCGCACCGCCCTCGCCCAGACCGAACGCCTCGGCCGGCTGGTCACCGAGCTGCTCGACCTGTCCCGCCTCGACGCCGGCGTGATCCCCCTGGACCGGGAGGACTTCCGCATCGAGGACCTGCTCATCGAGGTCGTCGCCGAGGCCGAGGTCAAGGCCTCCGCAGCCGGCTACAAGGTTGACTACCTGTTCTGTGCCTTCCCGGAGAACGCCCTGGTCAGCGCCGACCGGGCACGGCTGCACCACGTCCTGACCAACCTGGTCGACAACGCCACCCGGCACAGCCCCGACGGCGGGACCGTCACCATCATCGGCCGCCGCGACGGTGACCAGGTGATGATCGAGGTCGCCGACGAGGGTCCCGGCATCCCGCACGCCGAACGCGAGCGGGTGTTCGAGCGGTTCACCCGCGGCGCCCGCGCCTCCGGCGGTGGCACCGGCCTCGGGCTGGCGATCGCGCAGTGGTTCATCCAGCTGCACAACGGCACGATCGCGGTCATCGAGCAGCCGGATGGCATGGCAGGATGTCGCATCCGGGTCACCCTGCCCGTCTGACCAAAGCGTCTTCTTGAGTACGTGTCCGGCGCTCCGCCGGACGCGCGGTTCCTCTTACCCCGGAGTCCGACATGTCGACACCGACCCACGAACCGCCCGACGGGCCGCCAGTGCCGGCAACGCCGGCGAGCGCTGAGTCTTCGCCGCGCACCGACGCTTCGCCGGACATCGAGCCCGCGTCGCCCGCCGAGCCCGGCCCGGCGCACTCGTCGGCGGAGTCGCCGGCCGGGTCGCCGGCGGAGTCGCCGGCCGGGTCCGCAGCCGGGTCCGGCCCGGCGCAGTCCGCGGTGCCGGCGCAGTCCGCGGTGCCGTCCCAGTCCGCGGTGCCGTCCCAGTCCACCGGGCCGGCGCAGCCGCACGGCGCACCGGCGACACCGGCGACGACGCCGACGGGTGCGACCCAGCCGAACCTGTGGAAGCCGCCGCAGCAGCAGGTGCAACCGCCGCGCCCGCCGAAGCCGGGGCACCCGGGGCACCCGGTGCAGGCGCAGGCCAGGCCGCCGCAGGGGGCGCTCGTCACCCAGCCGCCGCCGACGCACCCGCAGCAGCTGGGCCCCAACCCGGCGCTGATCAACCCGGTCCGCCTCGGCCCGCCGAACCCGACGCTGTTCCAGCAGCGCTGGCCGCAGCGCAGCACCGCCGCCGGTCCGGAGGTGCTCATCGGCGGCCTGGTCGCCGCGGTCATCGCGGCCGCCGCGCTGCCGCTGGACCGGCCCGGGCTCGGCTGGCCGATCGCCGGCCTGGGGCTCGTCGGCGCCCTGCTCGTCGTGATCCTGCGGATGGACCCGAAGCAGCGGGGCACCAGCGTGATCGAGGCGGCGAGCTGGAGCGTCGCCACCGTCGCGCTGCTGTCGGTCGGGGTGTTCCGGGCCGCCGGTTGGCTGTTCGTGCTCTGCGTCCTTGCCGCGTTCGCCACCGTCGCGCTCTCCGTCGGCGCGGGGCGGCGGGTCCCGGCCGTCTTCATGGCGGTGCTGAACCTGCCGATCGCCGGGTTCCGGTCGCTGCCGTGGGTCCGCTGGGGCATCGTCCGGGCCCGGGCCGCGGAGGGCGCGTCCAGCACGATGCGGGTCCTCGGCTCGATCGGGCTCGGCGTGCTGCTGCTCGTGGTGTTCGGGGCCCTGTTCGCCAGCGCCGACGCAGCGTTCGACCACATCGTGCAGACGATCCTGCCGGATCTGTCCCTGGCGACGCCGTTCCGGTGGGCGTTCGTCGGCGCGATCTTCGCGTTCCTGACGTTCGGCGGGGCGTACCTGCTGCACAGCCCGTCCACCGTCGGCGACGGCAAGCGGAGTCCGGCCCGCACGGTGCGCTGGTATGAGTGGGTCGTCCCGGTCGGCGCCCTCCTCCTGGTCTTCGGCATCTTCGTCGGCGTGCAGATCCCGGTCCTGTTCGGCGACGAGGAATACGTCATGCGCACCGCCGGGCTCACCTTCGCCGACTACGCCCGCAAGGGTTTCTGGCAGCTGCTCGTCGTCACCCTGCTCACGATCGTCGTGATCGCGGTGGCGGTCCGGAAGGCGGCGCGGGAGACGACCCGCGAGCGGGTGCTGCTGCGCGTGCTGCTCGGGCTGCTGTCGGCCGGGGCGCTCGTCGTGGTGGCCTCGGCGTTGTGGCGGATGAACGCATACGAGACGGCCTACGGCTTCAGCCGGCTCCGCGTCCTGGTCAGCGCGTTCGAACTCTGGCTGGGTGGCCTCATCGTCCTGATCATGATCGCCGGGGTGGTCCCGGTGACCCGGTGGCTGCCGCGGACCGCGGTCGCCCTCTGGGTGATCACGCTGCTGGGTCTCGCGGTGCTGAACCCCGACCGGTTCATCGCCGAGCAGAACGTCGCCCGGTACGCCAACCACAACAACTCCGACATCTGGTACCTGTCGACGCTTTCCGCCGACGCGGCGCCCGCGCTCGACAAGCTGCCGGCGGACGCGCGGGCGTGCGCGCTGTCGCAGATCTCGGACGAAGTCCACGACGCCGACGACTGGCGCGGCTGGAACCTCGGCCGCGTCGAGGCCCGCCGGATCGTGCCGGAGCCGGTCGATTCCGGACGGTTCCCCTGCTACCGGAGTTATCGGTAACCAACCACGCGAGGGGCCGACGTTCAAACGGGGGACGTCGGCCCCTTGCGTTTGTTTCGCACCGGTTGCGAGACTGCGGTCCATGGAGCCACCTGCCCCGCGGGTCCGCGTGGTGCTCGGTGACGTCGCCCGCGGCCGGATCGATCCCGCGCGCACCCGCGCCGAGCTGGAGGAGCAGAGCCCGGTCGGCGAGGCGCTCGCCCGTGGCCTCGTCCGGGCGCAGCTGGCGGTCGCGATCCGGCTCGCCGCGGTCGTCGCGGTCGCGCTCGGCGGCCTGCCGCTGCTGTTCGCCGCGGCCCCGGCGGTCGGCCGGGCGCAGCTGTTCGGGGTGTCGGTGCCGTGGCTGCTGCTCGGGGTCGCCGCCTACCCGTTCCTGTTCGTCGTCGGCTACGGCTACGTGCGCCTCGCCGAGCGCAACGAGCAGGAGTTCGTCGCGCTGGTCGAGGACAGGTCCCACCAGCAGTCATGAGCGAGCTCCGCGAGCGGATCATGTCGCAGTGCGTCTTTGAGCCGCGGCATGAGTGACTACGCCCTGCCGGCGGTCATCGCGGTCACCCTCGTCACCGTCGCCATCGGCATCTACGGGCTCCGGTTCGCGCGCACCACCTCGGACTTCCTCGTCGCGTCCAGGATGGTCAGCCCGACCTGGAACGCGGCCGCGATCAGTGGTGAATACCTGTCGGCGGCCAGTTTCCTCGGCGTCGCCGGGCTCGTGCTCAAGCACGGCGTCGACGTGCTCTGGTATCCGGTCGGGTTCGCCGCCGGCTACCTGGCGCTGCTGCTGTTCGTCGCCGCGCCGCTGCGCCGCTCCGGTGCGTTCACCCTGCCGGACTTCTGCGAGGTCAGGCTCCGCTCGAAACGGCTGCGGAAGCTCGCGACCGCGTTCGTCATGTTCATCGGCTGGCTCTACCTCGTGCCGCAGCTGCAGGGCGCCGGGCTGACGCTGCAGACGGTGACGGGTGCCCCGTACGCGCTCGGTGCGCTGCTCGTCGGCGTCGTCGTCACCCTCAACGTGGCGCTCGGCGGGATGCGCTCCATCACGTTCGTGCAGGCGTTCCAGTACTGGCTGAAACTCACCGCCCTCGCCGTGCCGGTCATCTTCCTGCTCATGCAGTGGCAGTCCGCCGGCCGCCCCGCGCTGACCGCCCCCGAAGGCCCGACGTTCCCGGTCGCGACGACGGTCACCGTCGACCACGCGACGCGCCTGACCGTCACGACGCAGACCCTCGTCATCGCGCACGGCCGGCTCGACGGGTCCACGGTCGACGGTGCCGTGCTGCTCACGGTCGGCGAGCACGTCGCGGACGCCGGCACCGCCCTGGAATTCCAGGCTGCCGCGGTGGTACCGAAGGTCGCCGCCGTCTCCGACGAGTCTCCGACGGACTGGTTGCTGCCCGGCGACCACTCCCAGGGACTGTTCGCGACCTACTCGCTGATTCTCGCCACGTTCCTGGGCACGATGGGGTTGCCGCACGTCCTGGTCCGCTTCTACACGAACGCCGACGGCGCGGCCGCCCGGCGCACCACCCTGGTCGTGCTGGGGCTCGTCGGCGTCTTCTATCTCACCCCCACGCTGTACGGTGTGCTCGGTCGCGTGTACACACCGCAACTGTTGATGACCGGCAACACCGACGCGGTGGTGCTCCTGCTGCCGTCGGCGGCACTCGGCGGCGGTCTCACCGGCCAGCTGCTCAGCGCGCTCGTCGCCGCCGGCGCGTTCGCGGCGTTCCTGTCCGCGTCGTCGGGGCTGCTCACCAGCGTCGCCGGGGTCCTGTCCACCGATGTGCTCGGGCACGGCTCGGTGCGTGACTTCCGCCGCTCCGCGCTGGTCGCCGGGATCGTGCCGCTGCTGCTCGCCCTGTTCGTGGCGAGCCTCGACGTGTCCCAGGTCGTCGGGCTGGCGTTCGCCGTCGCCGCGTCCAGCTTCTGCCCGCTGCTGGTCCTCGGCATCTGGTGGCGCGGCCTGACCGCGGTCGGCGCGGCGGCCGGCATCGTCGCCGGCGGCGGTGCGGCCGCATCGGCGGTCCTGCTCACCGTCCTCGGCGGTCCGCTGCCCGGCTGGGCCGGCGTCCTGACCACCCAGCCCGCCGCGTGGAGCGTGCCGCTGGCGTTCCTCGTCATGATCTCGGTCTCGCTGCTCACCCGGCACCGCTTGCCGAAGAACCTCGGAGCGATCATGCTTCGCCTACACGCGCCGGACGCGCTGCGGATGTAAGTGCTCGTGACGTGGTGCGGGGGATGCGGGGGATGCGGGCGTGACCTACGGTCGAACTGTGACGGACAGCGGGCCCGGCCCCGCCCTCGCGCTGCGAGGGCTCACCAAACGCTTCGAGAGCAAGGTCGCGGTCGCGGGTGTCGACCTCGACGTGCCGACCGGGTCGTTCTTCGGCCTCCTCGGCCCCAACGGCGCCGGCAAGACGACCTCGCTGTCCATGGCGGTCGGGCTGTTGCGCCCCGACGCCGGGCGCGCGTATGTCCTCGGCCACGACGTCTGGTCCGACCCCGTCGAGGCGAAACGCCGGCTCGGGGCGCTGACCGACTCGGCCCGCATGTTCGACCGGCTCACGGGCAGCGAGCTGCTCGCGTACACCGGCCTGCTGCGTGGCCTGCCACAGGACGTCATCGACGCCCGCGCCGCGGAGCTGCTCGACGTGCTCGGCCTCGCCGACGCGGGCCGGACCCTCGTCGTGGACTACTCCGCCGGCATGAAGAAGAAGATCGGCCTGGCCTGCGCGCTGCTGCACGCGCCGCGGCTGCTGGTCCTCGACGAGCCGTTCGAGGCCGTCGACCCCGTCTCGGGCGCGCTGATCCGCGACATCCTCATCCGGTATGTGCGCAACGGCGGCACGGTCATCTTCTCCAGCCACGTGATGGAGGTCGTCGAGCGGCTCTGCACGCACATCGCGATCCTCGCCGACGGCCAGATCAAGGTCGTCGGCACGACGGACGAGGTGAAGGGCGGGCGGGAGCTCGAGGACGTCTTCGTCGACGTCGTCGGAGGGCGGGTCGCGACCGGCGCGGAGCTGTCGTGGCTGTGACCCCGCAGCCGCCCGTCCCGGGCGACCCGCCGCACATCCCCGCGCAACGCCCGGCCGCCGTTCCGCTGGCCGCCCCTCCGGGTGCCGTCCCGTCGCAGGTGGTGGGGGCCGACGGCGGCGCCGGGATCTTCGCGCCGCGGCCCGAGCCGATCCGCGGCGGCGAGCCGAAGGTCAGCTACTTCGTCCGGTTGAAGCTGCGGATCCTGCGCAACGCGATGCGGGGCAAGGCGTCCCGCATCGTCCTGTTCATCCTCGGCATCTTCTTCGGCCTGTGGGCCGCGCTCGTCGGGTTCGGCGCCTTCGCCGGCAGCAGCGTCGCCGGCGACGACCTGCGGCCCACCCTCGCCGCGTTCGCCGGCGCCGCCCTCGTCCTGGCCTGGGTGCTGGTGCCACTGCTGTTCTTCGGCGTCGACGAGACCCTCGACCCGGCCAGGTTCGCGCTGCTGCCGGTGCCTCGCCGCACGCTCGTGCTGGGCATGCTCGCCGCCGCCTTCGTCGGCATCCCGCCCGTGGTCACCCTCCTCGCCGCGCTCGGCTCCACCATCGGCGCGATCAGCAAGGGCGGCATCGCGGCCGGTGTGGTGGCCGTCCTCGGCGCCGCCGTGGGCCTCGCCGTCTGCGTCGCCGCCAGCCGCGCCGTCACCAGCGCCTTCGCCCGGATGCTGCGCTCCCGGAAGGTCCGTGACCTGGCGGCGCTGCTGATCGCCCTCGCCGGCATCTCCTGCAACCCGGTCTTCCAACTGGTCTTCGCCCTGGTCGAGAACGGCGAGTCGAAGCAGGCCACGACGATCGCCGGCGTTCTGTCGTGGACGCCGCTCGCCGCGCCGTTCGTCGCCTATGTCGACGCCATCGACGGCAACTGGCACCTGGTCGCCGCCCGCCTCGCGATCGGGGTCGCCGGGGTCGCCGCGCTGCTGTGGTGGTGGCTGCAGACGATCGAGTCCGCGATGCTCGGCACCGCGTCGACCGGCGCGGCGAAGAAGGCGAAGGCCGTCGACGGCAAGCCGGTGCGCGCGTTCCTGCCGGCCATCCTGCGGTCCCTGCCGGCCGGCCGGTTCACCGGCCTCGTCGGCCGGGAGCTGCGCTACTGGTTCCGCGACCCGCGCCGCCGCGCCAGCCTCATCTCGCTGCTCGCCGCGTCCGTGGTCATCCCGTTCGCGTTCACGTTCGGCTTCGGCACCGGATCCAGCGCCGAGGAGCAGGAGGCCGCCCGGCAGAGCGCCGGGTTCAGTGACGGCGCCCTGGTGTTCTCGCTGCTGATCGCGGGCGCGTTCGTCGGGCTGGTCCTGGTCAACCAGTTCGGCAACGACGGCACCGCCTACGCGCTGCACATGCTCACCAACGTGCCGGGCCAGGTCGAGCTCGCGGCCCGCGCGGTCGGTGTCGGCCTCCTCACCTTCCCGCTGCTGGCCGCCGGCACCATCGGCGTGTCGGTGCTGAGCGACCACACCGGGCAGCTGCCGGCCGCGCTCGGCGTCGGCCTGTGCGCGTTCGGCATCTCCGTCGGCACCGCCGGAATCACGTCGGTGCTCGCGCCCTACCCGATGCCGGACTCCACCAACCCGTTCGCGATGAACACCGGCCAGGGCAGCGCCAAGAGCATGCTGTCCTTCGTCAGCATGTTCGTCACGTGGATCCTCGCGTCGCCGCTGATGATCGCCTACGTGTTCCTACCCGACCGCCTGCAGTGGATCCTGCTGCCCAGCGGCCTGGTCTGGGGTTTCGCGCTGGCGTGGCTCGGCACCCGCCTCGCCGGGCACCTGCTGGAGCGGCGCGCGCCGGAGGTCCTCGCCGCCGTCACGCCGAAGCACGGCTGACGCTCACGCCCCGTCGGGGACCGGCCACACGTAGGGCTCCTCGGGGTCCGCGTCCGGGAACACCGGGCCGTAGAAGTCCGGGTCCTTGCGCACCAGGGCCGAGCGGTGGCTGCGGTGCACGTCGTCGCGCCCCAGCCAGGGCGGCACCGCCACGAGCCGGGCCAGTTCCTCCTGCGACCGGACGGGTCCCCGGCCCTCCAGCAGCGTGGCGGCGACCGTGTCCGCGTGGCCGAGGGCCGTCCAGGCGGCGCACATCTCCAACCCGTACCGGATCAGCGCCTCCTCGTAGCCCTTCCACATCTTGACGGCCGGGTGGTGGCGCCAGCCGTACCCGGGAACGATGAGACCGCGTCTCACCTGCAGTGCCTCGACGCGTTGCTTGCCGAGGCGGCGCGGGTCGAGCACGTGCGCACTGGCGGCGAAGTCGGGGTAGGGCAGGAAGGTTTGCACACTCCGGTCATACCCGACAATGGACGGGTGAGTATCCACGCCACGGATCCGTTCGCCACCCCGGATGACCAGCGCTCGCCGTTGCGGCGGCTGCGCGGGCGGCTGCCGGCCGCCGTGTCGCTGTGGACGGCGGGCGGTGCGGGCGCGCCGGCCGGGCTCACCGTGTCGTCGATGCTGGTCGTCGACGGCGACCCGGGGCGGGTCGTCGGGCTCGTCGACGACGAGAGCGACTTGTGGACGGCGATCGAGGCGACCGGCCGGTTCGCCGTCACGCCGCTCACCGAGGGGGACAACCAGCTCGCGGAGCGGTTCGCGGGGCTGATGCCGGCACCCGGTGGCCTGTTCGCGACCGGCGACTGGGACGGCACCGACTGGGGACCCGTCCCGCGCGGCTACCCGTGGGCCGGCTGCGGCCTGGACAGCGCCCGGGAATTCGGCTGGTCGCTGCTCGTCGAGGCGACGATCCAGCGGGTCGAGCTGCCGGCCACGGCCGCGAAGCCGCTGCTCCACCACAGGGGTCGGTACACCTCGATATAAACGCCGGTAAACGGTGTGACCGCTGTCACTCGGCGCACCGAACCTGCCGTTCAGCGCAGGGGTCCGCCGGGCCCACCCAGGGATCTTCACGCCCTGCCCGGCGGTTCCTACCGTGCGCCGTACCCACACCCCTACCGGCAGGTGGTGATCCCCCATGAGCACCGATACACCGGTGCCGACCGGCACGGAAGACAACCGCTACGTCTCCGCTGCCAACACCCCGGAGTTCGCTGAGCTGCGTCGCGCCCTGCGTCGCTTCGTCTTCCCGGTCTCCGCCGCGTTCCTCGTCTGGTACGCGCTGTACGTGCTGCTTTCCGCATACGCCCGCGACTTCATGAGCACGAAGGTCGTCGGCCACATCAATATCGCGCTGATCTTCGGGCTGCTGCAGTTCGTGTCGACGTTCCTCATCGCCTGGCTGTATGTCCGCTACGCCGACCGTCGCGTCGATCCTCTCGCCGACTCGCTGCGCGCCAAGATCGAAGGGACCCCCGAATGAACAACGGGATCACCCTCGCGGTGAGTGCGACCACCACCCGGACGCTGACGCTCACGCTCTTCGTCGTCCTGGTCGCGGCCACCCTCGCCATCACCATCTGGGCCAGCCGGCAGACCAAGAGCGCCGCCGACTTCTACGCCGGCGGCCGGTCGTTCACCGGCTTCCAGAACGGCATGGCCATCGGCGGCGACTACATGTCGGCGGCGAGCTTCCTCGGCATCGCCGGCATCATCGCCCTCAACGGCTATGACGGCTTCCTGTACTCGATCGGCTTCCTCGTCGCCTGGCTCGTCGCGCTGCTGCTCGTCGCCGAGCTCATGCGCAACTCGGGCCGCTACACGATGGCCGACGTCCTGGCGTTCCGGATGCGGCAGGCACCGGTGCGCACGGCCGGCTCGATCTCCACGATCATCGTGTCGATCTTCTACCTGCTGGCACAGATGGTCGGCGCCGGCGCCCTCGTCGCACTGCTGCTCGGCATCAAGGCCGGCGACACGTTCCTGGGCATGACCGCGGAGACGGCGAAGATCGTCACCATCGGGCTCATCGGCGTGCTGATGATCGTCTACGTGACGGTCGGCGGCATGAAGGGCACCACCTACGTCCAGATCGTCAAGGCGTTCATGCTCATGCTGGGCGCCCTGGTCCTGACGCTGATGGTGTTCGCCGCGTTCAAGTTCAACCTGTCGTCGCTGCTCGGCGAGGCGGCCGCCAAGTCGGGCCGCACGCCGCCGGAGTCGTTCCTGCAGCCCGGGCTGCGATACGGCCGCGACATCGCCGGCAACGCGACGGCGACGCTGGTCAGCAAGCTGGACCTGATCTCGCTCGGCCTGGCCCTGGTGCTCGGCACCGCCGGCCTGCCGCACATCCTGATCCGGTTCTACACCGTCCCGAACTCCAAGGCGGCTCGCAAGAGCGTCGTCTGGGCGATCGGCATCATCGGCGTCTTCTACCTGATGACCCTGGCCCTCGGCTTCGGTGCCGCGGCACTCGTCGGACGGCAGGCCATCCTCGCGCAGGACCCGGGCGGCAACACGGCGGCACCACAGCTCGCCGAGGCCCTCGGCAAGCGCTACCTCGGCGGTGACTTCGGCGGCTCCCTGCTGCTGGCGATCATCGCGGCGGTCGCGTTCGCCACCATCCTCGCCGTCGTCGCCGGGCTCACCCTCGCGTCGTCGTCGTCGCTGGCGCACGACCTGTACGCCAACGTCATCAAGCGCGGCCAGACCACCGAGCGGCAAGAGGTCGTCGTCGCCCGGTACTCCGCGTTCGTCATCGGCGCCGTCGCGATCGTGCTCGGCATCTTCGCCCGCAACCTCAACGTCGCCTTCCTGGTGGCGCTGGCGTTTGCGATCGCGGCGTCGGCGAACCTGCCGGCGATCCTCTTCTCCCTCTTCTGGAAGAAGTTCAACACCCGCGGCGCGACCTGGGGCATCTACGCCGGCCTGATCTCCGCGGTCGGCATCGTGCTCATGAGCCCGATCGCCTGGGGCGGCACCAGCGACGCCCGCCCGGCGGCGACCCTCACCGCGGCGCAGGCCAAGACCTGCGGCGTGGACGCGAAGTCGAAGGAGGTCTCCAACGCGTCGGCGCTGTTCAGCTGCACCACGGCGGCACCGATCCCGCTGGAGAACCCCGGCCTGATCTCGATCCCGATCGGGTTCATCTTCGCCGCGCTCGGTGCGCTCAGCAGCAAGGAGCGCGACGCGGACAAGTTCGCCGAGTTGGAGGCCCGTTCCCTCACGGGGGCCGGCGCCCACTGAGATGTAGTGCGCCGGGGTCAGGGCACCGCCGATACCCCGACCCCGGCGCACTGCCGCTAGGCTGGTCCCATGGTCGTTGTTGCGCAGCGTTACGGCGAGGGACACCGGGTCCTGCTCACCGGTGGGGCCGGATTCGTCGGGTCTCACCTCGCCGATGCCCTGATCGCCCGCGGTGCGCAGGTTGTCGTGGTCGACAACTTCGTCACGGGCAGTAAGGACAACGTCGCGCACCTGGTCGATCATCCGCGATTCACGTTGGTCGAGGCCGACGTCAGCGAGCCACTGCCGACCGTCGAAGCCCTCGCCGCCAGGTTCGACGCGATCCTGCACTTCGCGTCGCCGGCCAGCCCGACCGACTTCGAGCTGCTGCCCGTCGAGATCCTCCGGGTCGGTTCGCTCGCCACCCTCCAGCTGCTGGAGCGGGCCGCCGCCGACGGTGCCCGGTTCGTGATGGCGTCCACCTCCGAGGCGTATGGCGATCCGCTGGTGCACCCGCAGCCGGAGAGCTACTGGGGCAACGTCAACCCGATCGGCATCCGCAGCGTCTATGACGAGGCGAAGCGCTTCTCCGAGGCGGCCACCATGGGCTACCACCGGGGCCGCGGCACCGACGTCGGCATCGTGCGGATCTTCAACACGTATGGGGAGCGCATGCGCCCCGACGACGGCCGCGCCATCCCCACGTTCATCTCGCAGGCGCTGCGCGGCGAGCCGATCACCGTGCACGGCACCGGCACCCAGACCAGGTCCATCTGCCACGTGTCCGACCTCGTCCGTGGCATCCTGCTGCTGCTCGACTCCGGCGAGACCGGCCCGATCAACTGCGGCACCGAACACGAGATGACCATGCTCGAGCTCGCCGACACGATCGTGCGGCTATCCGACAGCACCTCGACGGTGTCGCTGCGGCCCCGCACCGCCGATGATCCCGAGCGCCGCCGCCCCGATCTCGGCAAGGCCCGTGAGCTGCTCGGATATGAGCCGACCGTCGGCCCCGAGGAAGGACTGCGCCGGACCGTGGACTACTTCCGCTCCCGGTGAATCTCCCGGCTTCGTGCCGCGCCCGTCCGAGTTGCGTGGCGTAGAGGCCGGCGGTTCGTATCGTGGGTTTCATGTCCACCACGCCTGCCTCCAACGGCTCGTCGGGTCGCGCCTCGGTGCCCAACGCCCTCCCGCCCAGCGCGGGAGCTCGTGCGCGCGTTTCCGGCGCCTCCACTCCGACCAGCCCGGCGACGCCAGGCGTCTACGGCTCCGCCCGTCCCGCGGCCGCCTCCGGCGGTGGTGGCGGCGGTGTCGTGCCCCCGCGACGCCCCGGCGGCAACGAGTACCCCGGCCGCAAGAAGATCCGTCCCCGCTGGGGCCGGATCGCCCTCGTCGCCGGCGCCGCGATCGTCGTGCTCGCGCTCCTCGCCGGCGTCGGCGCCTACAGCTACTACCGCTACGTCGACGCGGGCCTGCAGCGCGACGACCCGTTCTCGCAGATCACCGACGGCCGGCCGGCGAAGGTCGCCGACGGCGCGCTCAACATGCTGCTGCTCGGCAGTGACTCCCGTGACCCCGACAACAAGGGCAAGCCGGGCGAATGGCGCACCGACACCATGATCATGCTGCACATCCCCTCCAGCCACGACAAGGCGTACCTGGTCTCCATGCCCCGCGACCTGTACGTGTACATCCCCAAGAGCAAGACGACGCCGTACGGCGACACCAAGGCCAAGCTCAACGCGTCCTTCTCGTGGGGTGGCACGCCGCTGACCGTGCAGACGATCGAGAAGTACAGCAACGTCCGCATGGACCACGTGCTGCTCATCGACTTCGGCGGCTTCAAGCAGGTCATCGACGCCCTCGGCGGCATCGACATGAACATCGAGCAGGACATCACCTCCATCCACCCGCCGAAGCGCAAGTTCAAGAAGGGCATGAACCACCTCAACGGTGACGAGGCCCTGGACTACGCCCGGCAGCGGTACCAGTTCCCCGACGGCGACTTCGCCCGGATGCGTCACCAGCAGCAGATGATGAAGGCGATCCTCGACAAGGCCGTCAGCTCCGGCACGGTGAGCAGCCCGACGAAGCTCAACGCGTTCCTGAAGGCGATCACCAAGGCGATGACGGTCGACAAGGACTTCTCGCTCGCCGACATGGCGCTGCAGTTCCGCAGCCTGCGCAGCGACGACCTGACGTTCCTCGTCAGCCCGCACGACGGCAGCAAGAAGATCAACGGTGAGGACGTCGTCGTGCCGAACGAGGAGAAGGCCAACGCGCTGTACACCGCGATGCGCACCGACAAGATGGCGGACTGGGCCGCGACCAACGCGCCCAAGCCGGCGGCGAGCGGGTCGTCGCAGCCGTCGACGAAGGCCAGCACCAAGAAGTGATAATTCCGGCATCCCGGGCATGTCTCCCTACCTGTGGGGTTGCATGCCCGGGCTGTCGTATAGATCTCATTGCCGGAACTGCCGCTGACCGGGTAGAAAACGCCTGATTGGTGGCATCTCCTCGGATCTTGTGCAGTGACGATGGTCGGCACGATCCCCGCCGCGAACGTAGACTCGGATAAATTCCCGCCGGAGTGCGGGCGCGCAGTCGGGGGCGACATGCAGCAGGACCAGGACCCGCCGGTGGATCAGCCGGCGGACAGCCCTGAGGACGTGTTACCGGCGCCGGTCGAGTCCTCCACATCGACCGAGGTGAGCGCGGACAAATCCACCGCGTCGGATATTTCAGACTCGTCCCCGGCGGTCGCGGAATCTTCGTCCCCGGTGGTCGCGGAGTCTTCGTCCCCGGCTGTCTCGGAGTCTGAGGCTGCCGCCGTTCCTGCTGCCTCGGCGCCCGAGCCTGCCGACGATCTCCCGGCGGCGGAGTCTGAGCCTGCCGACGCTCCTGCGGCGGCGGAGTCCGAGGCTGCCGACGCTCCTGCTGTCCCGGAGCCCGAGGCTGTTGCCGCCGCGGGCCCGGCCGGCCCGCGCGTGCTCACCCTGCGACGGAGCAAGAAGTCCCGCGCCGCCCTCCCGGGCCGCGACCCCATCTGGGCCAAGCTCCTCGTGGTCGTCGGCGCGTTCCTCCTCATCGCCTCCGCCACGATCGTCACCGGCTCGCAGGTCCTCGCCAACCGATACCGCGACAGCGTCCGCCAGGAGAACCTCCTCGGCAACAACGCCCGCGTCAGCACCGAGGACAAGACGGAAGAGCGCCGCAGCTCCATCAGCGGCCCGCTCAACTTCCTGCTCATCGGCTCCGACCTGCGCGCCAACGACCCCGAAGACGGTCAGCGCTCGGACTCGATCATCATCGTGCACATCCCCGTGGGCCTGGACCGGGCATACCTGCTGTCCATTCCCCGCGACCTGCGGGTCAAGATCCCCGCGTTCGAGCCCACCGAGTTCCGCGGCTCCAGCCACGAGAAGATCAACGGCGCGTTCCAGCACGGCGGTGGCGGCGCCGGCGGCGTCCAGCTCCTCGCCGAGACCCTGACCGAGTTGATCGGCATCCGCTTCGACGGGGCCGCCATCGTCAACTTCGACGGCTTCAAGGCCGCGGTCGACCTCCTCGGCGGCGTCGACATGTGCATCGACCAGAAGGTCACGTCGATCCACGTCGGCTTCGACGACAAGGGCAACTACCTCTCACCCGACCGCGGTGGCCACCCGGCCGTGTACGAGCCCGGCTGCCAGCACCTCGAGTCATGGCAGGCGCTCGACCTCGTCCGGCAGCGCAAGAGCCTGGCCAACGGCGACTACGACCGGCAGAGGAACCAGCAGAAGTTCATCCGCGCCATCCTCACCAAGGCGCAGCAGCAGAACCTGACCACCAACCCGATCGCGCTCGACCGGCTCATCCGGGCTCTCGGCGGCGCGCTCACCGTCGACACCAACGGCGTGGCCCTCGAAGAGCTGATGTTCGGCCTGCGCAACGTGCGTCCCAGCAGCCTGCTCGGCCTGACCGTGCCGTCCGAGCCGCAGGACATCGGCGGCATCTCCTACGTGGTCGGTCTCGAAGACGCGCAGGCGCTCTACAGCGCGATCCGTGGCGACACGCTCGACGCGTGGGCGGTGGAGAACCCCACCTGGGTCAACCCGATCTGAGCCTCTTATAGGCTGGTGGGGTGTTCAGGGGATCCGCTGTGCCGACCGTCACGGTCAACGACGTAGCCGACGACGCCTACCTTCTCGACGTCCGCGAGGACGACGAATGGGCCGCGGGCCACGCACCCGGCGCCAACCACGTGCCCATGATGCAGATCCCGGCCCGGATCGACGAGATCCCGACCGACCGCGACGTCGTCGTCATCTGCCGCGTCGGCGGCCGGTCCGCGCAGGTCGTCGCCTACCTGCAGCAGGGCGGGCTCACCCGCACCATCAACCTCGACGGCGGCATGTCGGACTGGGCGGCCGCCGGGCGGCCCATGGTGAGCGAGGACGGCGGTGCTCCGAGGGTCGCCTGAGCGGCCCTGGGTGTTCGCGCACAGGGGCTCGTCGTATCGACACGCCGAGCACACCCTCGACGCCTACCTCCTCGCCATCGAGGAAGGCGCCGACGGCCTTGAGTGCGACGTCCGGCTGACCCGCGACGGCCACCTCGTCTGCCTGCACGACTCCCGCATCGACCGCACCAGCGACGGCCGGGGCCGGGTCAGCGTGCAGACCCTCGCCGACCTCGACCGCTTCGACTTCGGCTCCTGGCGCACCGACCTGCCCGAGTCACCCGACGAGCTGATCACCAGCCGGAAGCTCGCCGACGACCGCTGGCGCGGCCGGGTCCTCACCCTGGACCGGCTCCTCGGCCTCGCCGTCGACGCCGGCCGCCCGATGCGGCTGCTCATCGAGACCAAGCACCCCACCCGCTACGGTGCCGCCGTCGAGACCGCGCTGCTGAGCCTGCTGCGCCGGTACGGACTCGACCGCCCCCGCGAGGACCAGCCCGTCCACGTCACGATGATGTCGTTCTCCGCCACCGCCGTGCGCCGGGTCCGCCAGCTCGCACCGGCCCTCCCGACCGTGATGCTCATCGACATCTGGTCCGTGCCCAGCCGGATCGGCTGGCTCCCGCCCGGCAGCAGCATCGGCGGGCCCGGGGTGTCCCTCCTGCGCGCCTCCCCGGAACTCGTCGAACGCCTCCACCGCAGGGGATTTCCCGTGTACGTGTGGACCGTCAACGAACCCGACGAAATCGACCTGGTAGTGAAACTGAAGGTCAACGGCATCATCTCCGACCGGCCCGCGTTCGTCATCGAACGGCTCAGGGAGCTGGGCCTGCGAGACTGACCATCGTCTTGCTATCGGGTTGCTACCACGGAATCCGTCGTCGCACCTGGCCGCCCCGCTGGAATCCCACGTCGACAAGTTTTGTCAATAGCCTTTCAAAGCGAAGCGCGGGGAGGCAGACTCGCACCATGGTCGATGCTCGCCGTCCGGTCGACGCCGCCGCCGTGTTCGGTGGGCTGGCCGAGATCGCCGAGCAACTCGCGACCGGTGCCGGCGGCCTGCACGCCCTGCAGCGCACCGTCGACGTCACCGTCGAGGCGACCGCGGCCGCCGGTGCCGCCTTCATCGAATACGGTCAGGACAGCGGCCGGGTCGTCGCGGCCACCGCCGCGCTCGACTGGTCCCTCGGCCGGCCCGTCGACCTGATCCATCCGACGCTGCGGGGGCTGCTGCAGTACGGCTCCAGGGTCCGTGAAATCCCCGTCAGTCTTCTCGGCACGGTCGGCGGCGAGCACCTGCGCGGCCGCGGCCTGGCCCGCTTCGTCGCCGCGGAGGTCAACGCCGGCAAGACCGCCGTCGGTGTCCTCGTCGGCGGTTACCACGACGCCGAAGGCACCGCCGGTCCCGACGAGCGCGCCGCCCTCGGGTTCCTCGCCGGACTGGTCGGCCTCCAGTACACCCTGGGCCGTGGCCTGCCGATCCACGTCGACGCCCCCTCGGTCGACCCCGTGGCGGAGCCGTTCGCACTGCTCGACGCCGAGCACGTCGTGCGCACCTGGAACCCGGCCGCGGCCCTGCTCACCGCCCGCTCGCCCGAGTCCGCGATCGGGGAGCCGTGGCCGTTTCCGCTGCCCACCGGCGCCGAAACGGTCGAACACCAGATGGCCTGTGGCACCTGGATCGAGATCCGAGCCGCCACCGTGCCCGGCGGCACCGACATCAGCGTGTCGTTCCGCTCCCGCGCCGACCAGACCTCCGACGGGCGCGACCTGTTCATCGCCCTCACCGGCCACGAACTGCGGACCCCGATCACGGTCATCCGGGGGTACGCCGACACGCTCGTCGAGCACTGGGACTCCCTCGACGACGGCTCCCGGCGCGAGGCGATCTACGTCGTCGGCCAGCGCGCCCGCGAGCTCAGCCGGCTGGTCGACCGCCTCCTCAACGCGGTCGGCGACGACGGCACCCCCGGCGACGCGTCGGCGCTGCTGCCGTTCGACCTGGTGGACACCCTCACGGCCGCACTCGACGACCTGAGTCCCGAGCAGCGCCGCACCCTGACCGTCGCGCTGCCGCAGACCCTTCCGAAGGCCCTCGGCGAACGCGCCACCCTCGCTACCATCCTTGCGGAATTTGTTACGAATGCGGGTAAATACTCCCTGAACTGGGTAGAAGCTGTGCTGACCGCGGGTGCGGACGCGCAAACCGTCTGGTTCAGGGTTGCCGACCGGGGCATCGGCATCCGCCCGGAGCACGTCGAGCGGGCGTTCGAGCGCTTCTGGCAACTCGAGACCGGGGACCAGCGAACCCGCGGCGGCGTCGGACTGGGACTCTATCTCGTGCGTAGGATCGTTGAGCGTCAACATGGATGGGTATCGTTGCGTCCACGCCAAGGAGGCGGGACCGTCGCGGAGGTGCGGCTGCCCCGCGCCGACGCAGATGCCCATGGGGAGGCTTGAGAGGGTGTCCACAACCGTCGCGGAACGCGCCTGGTGCGTCGTCGTCCCGCATCACGCTCGCGGCGCGCACGTCGCCCGCCACCGCCTTGCCCACGAACTCGACGCCCTGCTCACCGAGGACCGCCTCGACGACGCCGTCGCCATCGCCGCCGAACTGGTCGGCAACGCCGTCCGCCACGCGGCCCCCCTCCCCGGCGACGTCATCCGCGTGGCCTGGCGCCTGCTCGACGACGACACCCTGGAGATCCGGGTCACCGACGGCGGCTCGGCGGCCGGTCCCGAGCTGCGGGTCGCCGCTCCGGACGCGATCGACGGCCGCGGCCTGACCATCGTCGCCGCGCTGGCAACCGGCTGGGGCGTCGAACGCGACGGCCTCGGCCAGTGCGTCTGGGCCACCCTCTGATCCGGTTCCACCTCCACTGTCCCGCGCCCCTCTCGCTGCTGCCGAGCGTCCGCGCGTCCGGGGGATATTTCTGACTTGTCGGAAATGGGGTGCGCGCTGGGGTGAGTGACGCGCCCAGGGTGGTGGGTGTTCGCCCGCGGCGCGATGGGACCGCCTAGGCTGGGTCGCCGTGAGCAAGCGAGCGAAAACCCCCCGTGGCCGGTCCGCCGACGGCGAGAAGCGCCAGAAGATCCGCGACGTCTACGTGGGCCGCCCGTTCGAAGGGCTGGCCGACGAGCCGGAATGGATCGCGCTGCGTGAACTGGTGCCGGCCGCCTCGGCACCCTTGAAGCTGGCCCCGGATCTGGTCGAGCGATACGGCGACCGCCCGGTGATCCTCGCGACGGTCCTGCCGATGGCGTGGCCGGCGATGACGAAGCCCGACGGTCGGGTGTTCATCGGGTTGCAGCGGCACGTGCAGTCCGGTGACGTCTCCCGTGACCTCGCGGTGGCGCTGCAGTGTGCGCTGGACACGCCGACGGGACAGACCGTCAACATCCCGGCGCTGCCCGGGGTGGGGCCGCGGCTGCAGGACGTGATCGTCAACGCGCCGCTGGACATCACGGTGCACACGGGATTTGAGTTCTGGCTCGAGGACAACGCGACCGACGACCCCAACGTGCGGGCGTCGCTGGAGCGAGCCAACGCCAGCATCTTCCCGACGGTGCGGCTGTCGGCGGCGCCGGCGACGTACTGGTGCCGCGTCACCGACCGGTCCCACGTCCGTCTGGTGCTCGGCGACGACGAGGACCGGGCGCTGGACGCGTTGTCGCGGCTGTCGGCGGGTGGCGGGCTGCTGCTGGGCGACAACACGAAGTTCGCCGGCATGTTCCGTGCGCACGGCCTGCTCGCTCCGGTCTGGGACCTGCCGTTCGACGTCGAAGCGGAGGAGTGGGACGCTCCGGTCGCCGAGTTCACGAAGCGCTACGCGGAGGCGCTCGCCGTCAACGAGCCCCTGACCGCCGCCGAGCGCCGCAGCAAGCAGGGTCTGCTCGGCCGGCTGCAGCCCCTGCGCTAGGAAAGCCTCAGAAGCGCTGGGCGAGACCTCGCGCGATCGGCGCGGACATGCATCGCGGACCGCCCCGGCCCGAGCCCAGCTCGGAGCCGGGGATCCGGATGACCTCGATGCCGTGCCGCTCCAGCTGGGCGTTGGTCTCCACGTTGCGCTCGTATGCGACGCAGAGCCGTGGCGCGATCGCCAGCGTGTTGTTGCCGTCGTCCCACTGCTCCCGCTCGGCGGTCACCGGGTCCAGACCCGTGTCGATGATGCGCAGGGTGTCGATCCGCATCGCCTTCGCGGCGCCGACGATGAAGGGCTCCGGCCCCGAGACGGCCAGATCGGCGGCGGGGCCCGGGACGGCCGGGTCATGGGCGCCGCCGGCCGCCGTGACGGTCCAGGCCTGCAGGGTGCTGGCGACGTTCGGATACATGACGACCGCGTCGACGTCGACCATCGTGCAGACCGTGTCGAGGTGCATCGTCGCGCGTTCCTGGGCGATCGGCACGACCAGCACGGTGTGGGCCAGGCCGCGTTCGAAGCAGCGCCGGGCGAGCCGCTCCGCGCCCGCCGGCCGGGTGCGCTCGCCGACGCCGACCGCGACCACGCCCGGCGCCAGCAGCAGCACGTCGCCGCCTTCGAGGTGTTCCAGGCCCGGCTCGTAGACCAGGGACGTGCCGGCGAACCGCGGATGATGGCGGTAGATCGCGCAGGTGAGGGTCGTCTCGCGGCGGCGGGCGTGCATCGCCAGGCTGGTCACCGCGACCTGCCCGCCGATCCAGACGGATGAGTCGCGCGTGAAGAGCAGGTTGGGCAGTGGGTCGATGACGAAGTCGGACCGGTCCATGAGCGCGTGGACCAGGCCGCCACCGGCCCGCAGCTCGGCCCGGGAGAGTCCGGCGATGAGAGTGGTCGCCAACGTCGCCGGGTCGAGCGCGGCGAGGTGGTCGGCGACGTGCCGCCGCAGCGTGTCGCCGAGCCGGACGTCGTCGAGGACCGCCTGCGTCACCTCGGCGCGGGCGGCGGGCACGGCGACCGTCTCGGCGAGGAGGTCCGACACGTAGAGGACCTCGACGTCATGGCTACGCAGGGCGTGCGCGAACGTGTCATGCTCTTCTTGAGCGCGTCCGACCCATGGGATCCCGTCGAACAACAGTGAGTCGTTGTTGCGCGGGGTCAGCCGGGCCAGCTCCGGGCCTGGGCGGTGCAGCAGCACCGTGCCGAGCCGTCCGACCTCGCTGTCGACGTGATGATGGCTCACCGACTCAGCCTAACGGCTGACCCGATATCCACCGGTTGGGCGCCATCTGCAAATTCATGAGACGTCGTGAATGCGGCATTCATCCCAGTCATTCCTGGTCTTTCAACCATCCGGTCATCCCAGTTGCGCGATTGAACACGTACGGTGTTTGAACACACACGCAACCGAGCGGCGACTTGGAGGTGTGCGAGATGACCGAACTGCTGCACCGCGGCGGTAAGGATTATTCGCAGCCCGAAGGGTTTGACGATCGCATCATTGTTGATGCCGGTCGGCCTTCCCCGATTGACTGGATGCGCGAGCGACGCGCCGAGCGCGGAGCCCGCAGGGAAGAGGCAGGGCACAACCGTCTGTACCGCAGAATGGGCAGCCTCATCGGCCGCCTCGGCGAGGAGTGGCACGTCCTCGACCTGCGCGAGCTGACCGGCGCCGAACGCCGCTCCTTCCTCGCCGTCGGTCCGGGTGGTGTGTTCGCGGTGACGGTCAAGGACCACGGGCGCAGCCGCGTCTCGTTCGCCGGTGACATCGTGCAGATCGACGGCAAGCGGCCCAAGTACGTCGAGGAGACCCGCGCCGAGGCGAAGGGTGCCGCCGAGGCGCTCTCCCGCAGCGCCGGCGTGTCGATCCCGGTCATGCCGATCCTGGCCTTCGCGGGCACCGGGAAGATCAGCTTCTACGGGGTGCCGAAGGGCTGTCTGGTCACCGCGTATCACGAGCTGCCGCGCGTCCTCAACGCCCGGGGCAACCGGCTCGCGACGGACACCGTCGACAAGGTGTTCGAGCTCGCGCTGCACCCGACGACGTGGTCCGCGCAGTCGTATGCCACGTTCGCTGACAGCTACCGGTGGTACAAGGACGGACAGCCCGGTGTGGGCGCTGACAAGCGGGGGTGACGCGGAGTAGCCTCTGCGGCGTGGAGCCGCTCGACACGAAGCGCCGGATTGAGCAATCGCTGGGGACCGATCACACCCTGACTGATGCGATGATGAGTGCGTTGCGCGGACACATCCGCCGCACCGGTGCCTGAGGAGGCGCTGTGGCGCATGTCGAGCTTTCCATTTCCGACCCGCACCTCGCCCGTTCGCCCGACCCGACCGAGTCGTCACTCGACCGGTGGGCGGCGACGGTCGCCGACGCGGCGGAGCCGAGCCTGGTGATCGACGACAAGGCGGTCATCGTCGCGGTGTCCGCCTCGTTCGAGGACCTGCTCGGGCTCACGGAGTCCGCCATCGACCGGCCACTGGTGGACGGCGTCCTGCAGTTGCTCGACTTCGGCGACGGTGGCGCCCTGGACGCCTCCGAGATCAACAAGACGCCGCCGCTGCTCGCCCTGTCCTCGGGGCGCCTGGCCCGCGGGCTGGTCCGGGTGCGCTGCGCGACGGGACCGCGCACGTTCGACGCGATCGCCACCCCACTGCTGCAGGACGGACAGGTCGTCGGCTCACTGACATTCTTCAGCACGGTATAGGGCGAAAAGACAGACCGGCGTAACGTGGCTCACGGCTCCCGCCACGCAGCGCGTTCGCACCGTACGCTCCTTGTCATGTTGGACCTCCAGGTGCTGCCAGGTGACTATGCGATCGGCCGTCTGCCGGCCGGATCGCCCCTCCCGGCGGGTTTCCTCGAGGCGGCGGCGACCGGTCCCGACGTCATCTCGGTGACCTGGACGCCCGACGAGGTCTCCATCCTGTGCCCCGCCGACCGGGTGCCCAGCGGTGCCTCGGTCGAGACGCCGTGGCGCTGCCTGCGCGTCGCCGGACCGGTCCAGCTCGCCCTCACCGGCATCCTCGCCTCGATCGTGTCCCCGCTCGCCGACGCCCGGGTCAACATTTTCGCGTTCTCCACGTTCGACACCGACTACGTGCTGGTTCCGGCGGTGCGGCTGAATGAGGCGCTGGCCGCCCTCAACGCCGCCGGGCACCGCGTGACGACGTCTGGCACTGTCTGAACCACCCGTGAACGACCAGGGACTGACGCCCTACGATGTGCTCCATGCGCACCGGGGCCGCCCTGCTCGCGATCGTCAGCCTTGGATGCCTGGTGTCCGGCTGCACCCGGTCGCATGACGACTCAGGGCCGCTCCTGCCGCCGGTGTCGGCCCCTCCGGCGAGGACGGCGAGCCCGACCCCGGCGAGCACGCCCAACGTGCCGGCCCGCACCGGCACGCCCTCCCGCTCCGCCAGCGCCAGCCCGAGCCAGCTGCCGTTCTCCGATGCGTACGTGTCGCAGTGCAACGGCCGCCCGACCGGCGACCAGGTCATCGCGGCGGTCCGCCGGGCCCGGCCCAACCTGCCCGCCGGGGCCGGCCTCACCGTGAAGACCGGGCCGCTGTGTGCCGGGGTGTGGCAGTACACCGTGCTCACCGTCACGGGCAGTGAACCGTTGCAGGTCATGTCGAAGGGCGCCCCGGCCGCGCTGACCGTCGTCACGGTCGGCACCGATCCGTGCACCGTCGAGGTCAGGGCGACCGCACCGCTCGCGCTGCTCAACACCGCCGACTGCCCGGCACCGCCGACTGCTTAGCGGCCGGCCGGAGCGTCTAGGCTTGACGGCATGCCTGGTGTGCCGCCGACGCGGTTCGTGTACCTGGGGCCGGAAGGCACGTTCTCCGAGCAGGCGCTCAGGACTGTCCCGGCCGCCGACCGCGGGGTGCTGACCCCGGCCCGTAGCGTTCCGGAGGCCCTCGACGCGCTGCGCGCCGGTGAGGCCGACGCGGCGCTGGTCCCGCTGGAGAACTCGATCGGTGGGCAGGTCGGGGTCACCCTCGACGAGCTCGCCGGCGGTGAGCCGCTGATCATCACCCGCGAGGTGGTGCTGCCGGTGCAGTTCGTGCTGGCCAGCGCCGAGGACCGGCCGCTGGACTCGGTCCGGTCGGTCGCCGCCCACCCGCAGGCGGGTGCGCAGTGCCGCAAGTGGCTCCGGGACCACGCGCCGCAGGCGACGGTCGTCGACGTGCTGTCCAACGCGACCGCCGCGATCGGCGCCGGCACCGGCGAGTTCGACGCCGCGATCTGCGCCGCGATCGGCGCCAGCCGCTACAAGCTGCACGTCCTGGCGAAGGACATCGCCGACAACCCCGACGCGATGACCCGCTTCGCGCTGGTGTCCCGGCCCGGCCCGCCGCCGCCACCGACCGGCGACGACCTGACCACGCTCGCGGTCTACATCGCGCACGACCGGGTCGGCGCGCTGCTGGCCGTGCTGACCGAGCTGTCGGTCCGCGGGATCAACATGACCAGGATCGAGTCCCGGCCGACCGGCGAGCGCCTCGGCCGATACGTGTTCTTCCTCGACTGCGGCGGCCACGTCGCCGAGGCCCAGATGGGCGAGGCGTTGCAGGGGCTGCGACGCATCTGCGCCGACGTGCGGTTCCTCGGCTCGTATCCGCGGGCGTCACACGGCGACACGCCGCCACGGCGCGCGCCCGGCCTGTCCGACGAGGACTTCACCGACGCCGCCAGCTGGCTCAGTGAGCTCCGCAACGGCAGCTGAGGCCCTTTTCAGGGGTACCGCCGCAACCGCCGAAGTGGTCGAAGGATGGGCGGTGGTGGTCCCAGGGCCCATCCTTCGACCTGTGGATGGCGATCAGCCGCCGATGCCGCCCAGGAGGCCGGCCGGCTTCTGCTGGGCCGCCGCCGGCTTGCCCTCGCTGGGCTGGACGATGACGAAGCCCTGACCCTGCAGCACCAGCTGGAACAGCTCGCCCGAGCCGCCCTTGAGGATCGACTTGAGGCTCTGGTTCTTCTGGATGCTGGTCTGCAGGCTCGCCGACCACCCGACGACCGCGTCGGTGTCGACCAGCACCGGCGCCTGCGGGCTCACCGGGATGATGATCGGGGCACCTTCGGTGACGATCGCGAGCTTGCCCTGACCGGTGAAGACGCTGTTGAACAGGCCACCGCCGAACATGCCGGCACCCTGGACGCGCTGGATCTCGTACCGCAGCGACGGGTCGAAGCAGAGGACGTTCCTGCCGTTGATCGTCAACGCGTCGTTGGGCTCGATGTCGACGATGTGGCAGTCGGAGGCGGCGTCGGCGAACCACACCTCGCCCTGTCCGCGCACGGCCATGAGGGACAAGCCCTCACCGGTGACCGCACGCTTGAGGAAGTTTCCGACGCCCTGGCTCTTCACCTCGAACTGGAGGTTGCCGCGGAACGCGACCATGGCGCCTTGTCGCGCCATGACCTCACCGTTCACGGCGTACTTGACGCACTTGGAGTGCTGCAGGCTCATGCCTGCCTGGGTTGGGGGCTGGGCCATGTTTTCGGCCTTGAAGATGTCACCGCGCACGCTGCGCAGCGTAACGGGTCCTCCAAGGCCGCGCGGAGGACCCGTTACCAAAGCGCGATCAACCGCCGAGAAGGTTGCCCAGGACGCCGCCCTGCTGCTGTTGTCCCTGGCCACCGGCGAGGCCCTGCGGCGGCTCCTCCGACGGCTGGACGACGACGAAGCCCTGCCCGGCGAAGCTCATCGTGAAAGCCTCACCGGTGCTGCGGCCGAGCAGCGTGCCGATGCCGAGCTGGTCGGCGCGGTGATACCCGGTCTGCAGGCTCGCGGACCAGCAGATGGCGGCCTGCGGGTCGACGTATGTGGGCGCGTCGACGGTCAGCACGACCGGGGTGCCCTTCGTCGTGATCGCGAGCCGGCCCTGGCCGGTGAACACGCAGTTGAACAGGCCCGCGGACGACATGATGCCGACGCCCTGGACCATCTTGACGTCGTACTGCAACGACGCGTCGAACGCGAGCACATTGGCACCGTTGATCGAGATCGCGTCACCGGGCTCGAGGTCGATGAGGTGCACGTCGGCGGAGCGGTCCGCGAAGAACACGTCGCCGCGGCCGGAGACCTTCATCAGCGGGACACCCTCGCCGGTCAGCTTCGACTTGAGCCACTTGCCGACGCCGCCCGAGCCGAGCGCCTGGAACTGCACCTGACCCTGGTAGGCCACCATCGTGCCGGTCCGGGCCATGATCTCGCCGTTGAGCTCGGCCTTGAGCATCTTGGAGTTCTGCAGCCGCAGTCCCGGCTGCTGCGACTCCTTCTCCATGTTTTCGGCGGCGAACAAAGCACTGCGCATGTGAGCGTCCCTTCTTCGGCGTTGTCTCAACCCCAGCCCAGCGCATGCAGCTTGCGGTCGTCGATGCCGAAGTGGTGCGCGATCTCGTGCACGACGGTGATCGCGACCTCGTCGACGACGTCGTCCTCATCGTCACAGATCGCAAGGATCGGGTTCCGGTAAATCGAGATCCGGTCGGGCAGCACGCCGGAGTAGTCCCAGCCACGCTCCGTCAGGGAGTACCCCTCATAGAGACCGAGCAGGTCCGGTTCGCCCGCCGGAGGGTCGTCGACGACCAGGATCACCACGTTGTCCATGAGGTCGAGCAGCTCCTCGGGGACCTCGTCCAGGGCCTCGCCCACGAGCTCCTCGAAACGCTCTTTGCTCATCGTCACCGGCATGTGAAAGAGGGTCCCCCATTGCGGGGGACCCTCTCAAGGGACTTCAGACGAGCTTGGCGTCCAGGGTGATCTCGACGGCCGCGAGGGCCTTGGAGATCGGGCAGCCGGCCTTGGCCTCGGCGGCGATCTTGTCGAACTCGCCCGCGTCGATGCCGGGGACGTCGCCGCGGCTGGTCAGGTCGATCCGGGTGATGGCGAAACCGCCCTCGACCGGGCCGAACTGCACCGCGGCGGTGGTCTCCACCGACGTGGGCGTGAAGCCGGCCTTGGCCAGGCCGTTGGAGAAGGCCATCGAGAAGCAGGCGGCGTGCGCGGCCGCGATCAGCTCCTCCGGGTTGGTCCCCTCGCCGCTCTCGAAGCGCGACGGGAAGGAATAGGAACCCTGGAAGGTGCCCGAGCCGGTGGAGACCGTGCCGGCGCCGGACTTGAGGTCGCCCTCCCAGCGGGCGGATGAAGTGCGAGTAGGCATGAACCAGACGCTAGCCCATTCCGTGTGTTCCTTGGGACGAGCTCGGCAGTCTTGGGAGGGATCAAGTTGATGCAGCGCAAACTGGTGCAGATCGGCGGCTGGCTGGGCGTGTCCGGCCTGCTCACCGGCATTGCCTCGATCTTCGTGCCATGGGTCCAGCAGCTGGTGGTGACCGGCTCCGGCCGCCGGACTCAGCGGCGCCTGGACAGCCTCACGATCCTCAATCTCGAAAAGGGCGTCTGGTACGTGATCCTGCTGCTCACCCTCATCGCGCTGCTCGGTGCCGCGGCGATGGGCACCAACCAGGGCCGCAAGATCGCCGGGCTGGCCGGACCGGTCCTGTCGCTGGTGACCGCGTCGATCGTAGTGGGCCTCATCACTACTTTCGACGGCCAACTCGCCGGCCCCGGCCGGATCGCGGATGTGGGCACGTCAGCGGGCAGCTGGCTGGCACTCGTGTCGATGCCTTTGCTCGGCTTCGGGTGCGGGCTGCTCGCAATCGGCCGCGCCGGACGGCATGTTTCGGCGCCGGCCGATGTTGCCGCTGGACATGACTGATCTCAATGTGGGGGTCCTCGGCACCGGTGCGGTCGGCGAAGCCATCGCGACCCGGCTGATCGAGGTCGGGTACGACGTCGTCATGGGCTCCCGCGACGCCGCCAACCCGAAGGCCGTCGCCTGGGCGGAGCGCACCGGCGGTCGCGCCGGCACGTTCGCCGACGCGGCCGCGCACGGCTCGCTCCTGTTCAACGCCACCCCCGGCGGCGCCTCGCTCGACGTGCTGCGCTCCGCCGGCGACCTGACCGGCAAGGTCCTCGCCGACATCTCCAACGACCTGACCTCGGCCGCGGTCAAGCCCGTCGCCGCCGGCCTGCAGGCCGCGTTCCCTTCGCTCAAGGTCGTCAAGACCCTCAACACCGTCAACTGTGACGTCATGGTCCGCCCCGACCTGCTGTCCCAGCCGCACACCATGTTCGTCGCCGGCGACGACGCGGTCGCCAAAGCGCAGGTCAGGACGGTGCTGACGAAGTTCGGCTGGCCCGAGGACGACGTGCTGGACCTCGGTGGGATCGACAAGGCGTTCGCGATGGAGCAGTACGTCCCGCTGTGGATCGCGGTATGGGGCGCCAAGCGTGATCTGCGGTTCAACCTGCGGGTCGTTTCCTGAGCTACCCTGCGCGGTATGACTGAGCCGGTCGTCCGCGGACCATCGATCGTCGCGCCCGCAGTGCCGTCCTCCCCGCCTTCCGCCACCCCGGCCGATGCTCCGCCGCCCGCCGGGGTGGCGGAGCGCGGCGGCGGCCCGGTCGCCATCGCGCTGCTTGCCGTCGGGTTCGCGCTGGCGGCCGCCGCGCAGTACCTGCCGTGGAGTTCCATCAACCTGCGCACCGCCGTCATGGGCGACCCGGACCTCGCCGAGAACGGCAGCACGCCGGAGACCATCGACATCGACCTGGCCAGCCTCAACAGCGGCCCGGTCGTGGTCTACCTCGGCACCCTCACACTCGCCCTGGTCGGGATCGGGATCCTGCTGGTGACCCGCGGCGCGGTCCGCCGTGGTGCGGCCGCCGGCGCCCTGGCGATGCTGGCCGGCAACGCGCTGGTGCTCGTCGGCTTCAAGCAGATCATCGACCGTCTCGGGTACAGCCCGCTCAGCTCGTACCGGCTGCCGGACGACGCCGTGCACGTCGGCCCCGGATACCCGCTGGCGGCGGCGGCAACCGCGATGCTGGCGGCCGGCGCGATCGTCGCCGTGCGGGGACTGACCCGCCGCCGTCCCGTGGAAGATCACCACGACGGCTCCGAGCCGCTCGAGCTGACGGTCACCCCACTGCACTAGGGTCCGTCATCAGGACGTCGTACGTTCGGTTGAGATTTACTCGCATGGTGTGACCCCGGTGGATCGCGGAGGTACGGTTGCTGCCCCGCTGACGCGGAAGGAGCACCGAATGCGCAGTTTGCCCAAACTCATCGCGACGGACCTCGACGGCACGCTCGTCCACAGCGACGACACCGTGAGCGACTACACCCGTGCCGTCCTGGAACGGGTCAAGGCGGCCGGCATCCACATCGTGGGCGCCACCGGCCGCGGCCCCAGACTGACCGAGCTGGTCCGGTTCGACATCCCCGCCGCCGACTTCCTGGTCATGGGCGGCGGCAGCCGGGTCCTCGACATCCGCGACACCGACCACCCGGTGGTCCTGCGCGACGAGCGGCTCGCCGGCGACGCCCTCGCCGAGGTCCTCACCCGCCTCGAGCACGAGCTCGGCACCCTCTCCGTGCTGATCGAGGCCGGCGACCACCACGAGGCGCCGCTGTGGGGCGACGCCGACCCGCACTGGCGCTACCCAGACGTCGTCGAGGCCAGGGTCCGGGCCGAATGCCTCACCGGCCCCGTCCTCAAGGGCTTCGCCAGGCACCCCACCTGCGACGTCGACGAGCTGCTGGCCGTCGCCGAGCGCGTCATCCCGCCGGACCTGGCCACGATCACCCAGGCCGGCCTCGGCTACATCGAGATCTGCCCGCCCGGCGTCGACAAGGCCACCGGCCTGCGTTTCGTCGCGACGGCCCTCGGCATCGACCCCGGCGACGTCCTGGTCTTCGGCGACATGCCCAACGACGTGCCGATGTTCCGGTGGGCCGGGTTCGGCCGGGTCGCCGTCGCCAACGCCCATCCGGCCCTGAAGGCGCTCGCTGACGAGACGACGCTCACCAACGACGAAGACGGGGTCGCGACCTACCTCGAAGCTATGTTGAAGCTGTGACCCCTCGACTGGTGGCGACGGACCTCGACGGCACCCTTGTCGGCCGGGACCGCACGGTCAGCCCCCGCACGGTCGAGGTCCTGCACCGCCTCGACGCCGCCGGGATCGTGATCGTGCTGGTCACCGGCCGACCGATTCGCTGGCTGCATCCGGTGTACGACCAGCTGACGGTCCACCCGATCGCCATCTGCGCGAACGGGGCGGCGACCTACGACCCGGGCACCGACTCGATCGTCCACAGCACCCCGATCGAGCCGACCACCCTGGCCGAGGCCTGCGAACGCCTCCGCGCGAAGATCCCCGGCGTCGTCTTCGCCGTCGAGCGCGACGGCGGCCGTCAGATGCGCCACGAGGTCGAGTTTCCCGTCGGCCCCTGGGAGGTCAACCACGAGTCGGTCGGTCCGGTCTCCTACGCCGAGCTACTGACCCGCCCCGCGGCGAAACTCCTCGTCCGCGCCGGCGTCCAGCAGGCCGACGAGTTCACCGCGCTGGTCGGCGAGTGCCTCGACGGCCTGGCGGAAGCGACGAACTCCTCCTCCAGCGGCATGGTCGAGGTCTCCGCCGTCGGCGTCACGAAGGCGACGGCCCTGGCCAGGGTCGCCCGCGAGCACGCGGTCACGGCGCTCGAGGTGATCGCCTTCGGGGACATGCCGAACGACCTGGCGATGCTCACCTGGGCGGGCCGTGGCGTCGCCATGGCCAACGGCCACCCAGCGGTCCTGGCCGCGGCACACGACGTGACCACCGCGACCAACGAGGACGACGGCGTGGCCGCCTACCTGGAGCAGTACTTCCCGCTGTCTCCCGCCAGTCGCTAGCGCTGTTACCCGCCTGTCGCTGCGCGAAAGCTCGCCGCGCTGTTTCCCGCCGTTGGCTTCGCCAGAGCTCGCCGCCCCACCGCTGGCGCGGCGGGTCCCGCCGGGGGATGCTCACCCCGGACCCGCTGTTTCCCGCGTGTGGCTTCGCCAGAGCTCGCCGCCCCACCGCTGGCGCGGCGGGTCCCGCCGGGGGATTCTCACCCCGGACCCCCAATGCTCGCTGCGCTCACACAGCCGCGCGTGCCGCGCTGGCTGGGATCGCGCACACGCGCCCATCCGGTGGCCGGCCACCGTCGTCTGGATCGCACTTCGGCGTGGTGTGCCCTGCCGGTTCGGTCCTCGGATCGCCGTTTGTTCTGCGGCGGCTGGTTGGCGGTGGGTTTCGTGATCGAAGGACGGCGCTGGTCGTTTGTATGACCAGGTCCGTCCTTCGATCGCGCGACGTCGTCGGTGTCCGCACCGCGGCGCCAACCCGGTGTCCCGAGTGGCCTCAGCCGGCGTGGGCTGCAGCCGCTCTGGGCCGCAGCCACCGTGGACTGAGTCAGCCAGCGTTCCCGCCGGCCCGGGTAACGGCCGGACGGGTTACAACTGGCTCGGGGTCACAGGTATTGGCCGGTGCCGGTTGGGGTGGGCTGGCCGGGTTGGCCGGGGACGCTGCCCGGGCCGCCGGTGAGTGCCGGCCGGCCGCGCATCTGCTCGAGCTGGACCCGAGCTGCCATCTGCTGTGCGACGAGCGCCGCCTGGATGCCGTGGAACAGGCCCTCCAGCCAGCCGACCAGCTGTGCCTGGGCGATGCGCAGCTCGGCCTCGCTCGGGGTCGAACCGTCCTCGAACGGCAGGGACAGCCGCTCCAGCTCGTCGCGCAGCTCGGGGGCGAGCCCGTCCTCCAGCTCCAGGATCGAGCGGCGGTGGATCTCCTTGAGCCGGCTGCGGCCCGCCTCGTCGAGCGGGGCGGCCCGGACCTCTTCGAGCAGTTGCTTGATCATGCTGCCGATGCGCATGACCTTGGCTGGTTGCTCGATCAGCTTGCTCGGGTCCTCCGCGCCGTCCTCGTCGGTGGACATGGTGCCGAGCGGACGTCCGTCGGGCCCGACCACCAGCACGGTGCGCGACTCGTCCTGCGCCTCTTCTGCCATGGTTCCTAGTCTTGCCTACCCGTCGTGTGGACGACCACCAAGGGGCCCTGTTGCCACGCTTCGTGACGCGCTAACGTCGCCCCGTGACGAGTGATCCCCGTGAGGTGCTGAGCCGGCCTGCCCGACCCGCCGACTTCACCCTGCGCTACGGCGAGCACCCCGACCAGGTGGCCGACGTCCGGCTCGCGGCCGTGGCGGGTGCACCACTCGTGCTCTTCATTCACGGCGGGTTCTGGCGCAGCGAGTGGGACCGCACACACGTCGGCCCGCTCGCCGCGGATCTTGCCGACCGGGGTTACGCCGTCGCGACCGTCGAGTTCCGCCGCACCGGACAGCCTGGCGGCGGCTGGCCCGGCACGTTCTCCGACGTGGCGTCCGCCGCGGTTGCCGTGCCCGATCTGCTCGCCAAGGAGATCGCGCACCGGGGGCTGCGGCCCGTCTCGGTCGCCCCGCCGATCCTCGCCGGGCACTCGGCCGGTGGGCATCTCGCACTGTGGTACGCGGCGGTCGCCCCCGACGCGGTCGGCGGGGTCGTCGCCCTGGCGCCCGTCGCCGATCTTGCCCGGGCGCACGAGCTCCACCTCGACGACGGCGCCGTCGCGGACCTGCTCGGGGGGTCGCCGGACGAGGTCCCGGAGGCGTACGCGGCAGCGGATCCGATGCGTAACCTTCCGTCGAACGTCCGCACCGTCATCGTCCACGGCGGTGACGATCCGATCGTGCCGGTCGAGCTGTCCAGGACCTTCTGCCGGATGGCCCGCCGGGCCGGCGACGACACCACGCTGGTCGAGTTGGCCGGTGTGGAACACTTCGCTGTGATCGATCCGTTGTCGGCCGCCTGGCCCGCCGTCCTTGCCGCGTTCGGCACGGTGACCAGGGGTGAGGCCGAAGCTGACGATTGACTGTCCGCCGCGATGGCGGTAGAACGCAGCGTGGGTGTCGAGGTTTTCTCGCCGCCGCAGGGTGCTGGGGAGGAAAAGTACGTGTCCCACCTGAACCGCCGCCAGGCGCTCCGACTCTTCGCGGCCGCGGGCGTTGCAGGCGCGACCGCACCGTTACTCTCCGCATGCAGCGGCACCGGCAGCGACGGGTCCAACTCCACGCCGTCCGGTCCACCGGTCAAGATCGGCATGATCGTGCCGCTGACCGGGAGCCGCAAGGACCTCGGCAACGAGATGGACAACGGCTTCCAGCTGTATCTCAAGTTGCACGATTTCAAGCTCGGCAACCGCAAGGTCGAGCTGGTCAGGGTCGACGAGGGCGAGACGCCCGAGATCGGCAGGGCCGCCGCCGAGAAGCTGATCAAGGAGGACCGGGTCCTCGCGCTGACGGGCGTCGCGGCCGCCGCGTCGATGCTGGCCATCAAGGACGTCGTCGAGGCTGCGGCGGTCCCGCTGGTCGGGTCCAACGCGTCCCCGACCAGCCTGCAGAGCGCCAAGTACATCTGGCGCACCTCGTTCGTCGCCAACGAGCCCGGCCAGGCCCTGGGCAAGTGGGCGGCCGACAACGCCGGCGGTTCCCTCGCGATCGTCGCCGCCGACTATCCCGGCGATGACGACGAGGTCAACTCGTTCCTGGAAAACTTCAAGGGCGCCGGCGGCACCGTCAACGGCAACGGCGTCCGGTTCACGCCGTTCCAGCAGAAGGACTTCAGCCAGGTCCTCGGCCAGGTGAAGAACTCCGGCGCCACCGCGATGTTCGCCTTCTACGCCGGTGCCTCGGCGGTCGACTTCGTCAAGCAGTTCAAGGCGGCGAAGTTCCCGGCCGGCTTCAAGCTCATCGCGCCCGGCAGCCTCACCGAGGGCTACGTCCTCAAGCAGCAGGGCGCCGACGCCCAGGGCATCTACACCGCGATGAACTACTCACCGGACCTGGACAACGCGGCCAACCGCCGGTTCATCGCCGACTACCAGAAGGTCTTCGGCAGCATCCCGTCGACCTACGCGATGGCCTCCTACGACGCCGCCGCCGTGCTGGACAAGGCGATCGCCGACGCGAGCCAGCCGAACCTCGACTCGTTCTCGCTCAACGCCGCCATCGGCAAGCTCGGCCAGATCGACAGCCCGCGCGGCGGTTGGCAGTTCAGTCAGAACAGAACCCCACTGCAGCGTTGGTACCTGCGACAGGTGCGCATGGACGGCGCGCTGCTGTCCAACGTGCTGACCGCCGAGCTGACCACGCTGGGGTAGGGCGCGGCGGGCTCCGGGGCGAACTCTGGGCGGGGTCGACAAGGACAGGCGGCCTGGCGGAGGATGTGATTCCGCTCCTCGACGTCGGCAGGCAATGTGACCAACCCCGAACCGGCCGCAGCGGCGCCCTCCGCCGCCCCTTCGACTGACGCCGCACCTGTCGGCGTCGCCGCGACGCCGGACGCCGCGGTGGTGACTGAACCGGCGCCCGCCGCCCCGGCCCAGCCGCCTGTCATCCCGCCCCAGCCGGGCCCACCGGCTGCGGAAGCCTTGCCCGGGCAGGCGGCTCCACCCGCCCCGCCGCCTGCCGTGCCCCCGTCCGCCGCGCCACCCCAGGCCGCGCCACCGCAGGCCGTATCGGCCCAGGCCGCGCCGCCTCAAACCGCGCTGCCCCAGGCCGCGCCACCGTCCGCCGTTCCACCCCAGGCCGTTCCACCGCAGGCCGGGCCACCGCAGGCCGGGCCACCGCAGGCCGGGCCACCGCAGGCCGGGCCACCGCAGGCCGGGCTGCCGCAGGCCGTGCCAGCCCAAGCCGTGCCGGCCCAGGTCGCGCCGGCCCAGGTCGCGCCCGGCCAAGGGGTGCCGCCGCAGTTCGTGCCACGGCAGCGGACGCCGCTGCAGGGGCCGCCGCTGCAGGGGCCGCCGCAGCAATACGGTGCGCCGCCGCCATTCGCCGCGCCGCCGCAGCTTGCCGGACCGCCGCTGGTTGTCGGGCCACCGCAGTTCGGGCCGGTGCAGTCCGGGCCGGCGCCGCAGGTAACAACTCCGCCGCAGTTCGGGCCACCACAGCAGCACGGGTTCCCCGCGCCGTCGCAGATCGGACCTCCGCACGTCGGAGTGCCGGCGCAGTTCGGGGTGCCACAGGGGTTTGCGGCGCAGGTGGGGGCGCCACCCGTACACCATCAAATGCCGCAGACGCATCCCGGCTATGCCTATGGGTGGCCGCCGCAACTGCCGCCGCAACCACGTCGCAGCTTCCTCTGGCCGGTCCTGACCACCCTTCTGGTGGTGAGCATGGTCCTCGCCCTCGGCGGGGCCGCAGCGGCCACCTGGGCCCTGCGCGGCGGGGGCGGCGGTGAGACCGATGTGGCCTCCTCGACGTGGGTCGACATGCGGACCGGGGTCGGCGTCAAGGCGATCGAGGAACTGCTGGAGCGGCGCACGCAGGCGATCAAGAAGAAGGATCTCAACGCCTGGATGGCGGACGTCGAACAGAGCGACGCGGCGTTCACGAAGCGGCAGAAGCAGCTGTACGACAACCTGGTCAAGATGCCGTTCTCGGACATCAGCTTCGACCGGACCAGGCTGCCCGCGCGGCAGCTGGCGAAGTTCCTGCCGACGCAGCTGTTCGACCGGTACCACGCAGCCGTGCACGTCGAAGCGGTCACCATCCGGCACCGGATCGAGGGCGTGGACAGCAAGACGGTCGCGATCCCCTGGATGCCCGTCGTGGCGCTGGTGAAGGGGAAGTGGCGCATCGTCGGCGACGCGGCCGGCAAGGACATGCCGCTCGGCGCCAACGGTCAGCCGTGGGACTCGACCGGGCCGGTCGCGGTGCTGCGCAACGACCGCGTCATCGCCGTGGTCTCGGTCGACGACGCCGAGCGGGGCCGTAGCCTACTGCAGCTGGCCGAGACGAGCCTCAAGCAGGTCGTGGAGGTGCGCCCGACCGGCTGGGACGGCAAGGTGCTGTTCACCGCCGTGCAGGACAAGCGGATCTTCGACACGTACTTCGCCGAGTCGCAGGAGCGGGTCGCGCAGGTGGCGGCGATCGCGGTGCCGTACTACAACCAGGTCGGTGACTGGGCGACGTCGCCGGCGTACAGCTCGACGCGGGTGGTGTTCAACCCGACGCAGCTGACGGCGCAGCCCGACGAGCTCGCCCACGACCTCACGCACGAGTTCGCGCACGCCGCCATGGGCCCGGTGACGACCGCCCGGACGCCACGGTGGGTGGTGGAGGGGTTCGCGGAGTACGTCGCGTACAAGAAGGACAAGGTGCGTGCCAACGGCATCCGCAACGCGCTGGGCGATCTCGTGATCTCGACCCTGCCGACCGACGAGCAGTTCTACGCGGAGCCGCGCAACTACATCGCCAGCTGGCTGGCCAACCGGATGATCGCGGAGAAGTACGGGGAGGCCAAGCTGATCGCGTTCTACGAGGCGTTCCAGAACGTCTCGGAGGTCGAGTCCGCGGCCCGCTCGGTGCTGGGCATCGGCGTGAGCGCGCTCGAGCAGCAGTGGCGGGACTATGTAGCACAGCAGCGCGGCTGAGGGTTCCCCCTCCGCCGCGCTGCTCGGTTACTGCTGTGCCGGTTGCTGCTGTATCGGTCTTCTGTATCGGTCAGACCGCTGCGGGCGGGAGGCCGCCGTCGCCGTCCACGACCTGCTCCGGCGTGCCGTCCTCATCGATGTCACTCATCGTGATGTCGACCTTGCCGTCGCCGTTGGTGTCGAACTGGAACACGTCGGCCTTGCCGTCCCCGTCCGTGTCGATCGCCCAGAGGTCGGGCTTGCCGTCGTTGTTCGTGTCGCCGACAAGGAGCTCGATGCGCTGGTCGCCACGCGTCTCGACGGTCTCGTTCTCGCTCATGCTGGTCCTCTCACGTCAATCGGGCTTCACTCGGAACCGTGCTGCTAGGCCGCTGGAGCCTTTATGCCCGCGGCGACCAGAGCTTTAATCACCAGCGCCGACTCGTCGAAGCCCACCAGCAGGATCGCGGTCGCCTCGAAGGTCTTGACCTGACCCGCGATCGGCGTGAACAGCTTCGCCGCGTCGGCCTTCGGGTCGTAGTTGTCCTTCGCCTCGTACTTGAGGACCTGCATGTTGCCGGCCTTGATACCGGCGGCGATGAGGTCGGTGCGGACCCCTTCGGCCAGGCCGCTGCCGTACGAGTCGTCCCGGGCGATGATCGCGACCTTGGTGTGCCCGTCCCGCATGATGATGTCGGCGATCGCCTTGGCCTGCAGCATGTCGGGCGGCGAGGTGCGGAAGAACAGCCCCTTGTCGTCGAACTTCGTCAGCTCGTCCGACGTCGCCGACGGCGAGATCATCACCTTGCCGGCCTGCGCGACCCGCGGGATGACCGCCTTGCTCACCCCCGACGCACCGGCGCCGATGATCACCTGAACGTTCGAGGTGAGGAACCGCTCGACCGTCGCCTTGGCAACGTCAGGGTTGGTGCCGTCGTCGCCCTCCTCGACCAGCACCTGCTGGCCCAGCACGCCGCCGGCCTCGTTGATCTCCTTGACCGCCAGCTTGGCCGCGGCGAACATCGGCGGGCCCTGGAACGCCAGCGCGCCGGTCTTCGGCAGCAGCAGGCCGAACTTCAGCGCCGGCCCCTTCCCGCCGCCCTTGTTGCCGTTGGCGGGCGGCGCCGCGGCCTTGTTCTCGGTCTTCTCGTCGCCGGCGCCGACGAACTCGGTCTTCGCGTCGTCGATGGTGTTGTTACGACCGAAGTTGAGCACGCCATACATGGCGGAGGACGGCTCGCCGGCATCGGTGAAGCCACTGCGTCGCAGTGAGATCCCGCGGTACTTGAAATCCTTGCCGGACTTGGCTGCCAGCAGGCACGCGGCGATCGTGTCGCACACGTTTTCGCCGGTGGTCACGCCGATCAGCTGCTTGGCGATCGATGCGGACTCGACCGACTTGCCGGCCTCGGCGGCCAGCGCGGCCACCACGACCGCGTCATACGACTCGCCCGCGTAGTTGAAGTCCGTCAGGCCGGAGTCGATGGACTTGACCCGGCGCTTGAAGTCGTCGCTGAGCGGGGTCAGCGGGGTCGTGCCCTTCATCCCGGCGAGCACCGCCGGTGAATCCTTGAGCGCCTCACCGAACGAGTTGGCCATGTTGCCATCTGAGCCATAGAAGTGAATGTCACTCTTTGTCTCAGTGTCGCCGTTACTCTGCGCGGTTGAACCGCAGCCGGACGCGGTGAGCAACAGACCAATCGCGGTGATTGCTCCCACGATGGCTTTGGCCGACCGTGCGCGCATGAGTGTTTCTCCTCCCCAAAGGTGCCGTGCGCACCATAGCGCGGTCCGGCCACGGACTTAAGTGGGGAGGTGGCCGCCGCGGGCGTACCACCCGGTAACCTCTAGCGGCATGGAGGACACTGGCGTCACCGAGAGTGATTCCCTGCCCGACGGCATGTCGATGCACGGCACGCTGGCCGAGCGCATGGGTATCAACCTGCTGGAAGCGGCACCCGAGCGGGTCGTCGGCACGATGCCCGTCGCCGGCAACACCCAGCCCTACGGACTGCTGCACGGTGGCGCCTCGGTCGTCCTCGCCGAGACCCTCGGCTCGATCGGCGCGGCCCTCCACGCGGCCCGCCTCTTCAACGGCATCGCGGTCGGCATCGAGGTCAACGCCACCCACCACAAGGCGGCCCGCGCCGGTCTCGTCACCGGGGTCGCGACACCGCTGCGCCTCGGCGGGATGATCGCCTCGTACGAGATCGCCATCACCGACGAAACCGGCGACCGCATCTGCACGGCCCGGTTGACCTGCGCACTCCGCCGATCGTCGGGCGGGTCGTAGTCCACGGTTTCGCCCGCGTGGCTTGACTGAGGCGCATACGGTGTCGGCGTGGATGAGCCCGGAGACGAGACCTACCAGGACGCCGCCATGGTCCTGGAGTCTGCCCTAGCGGGCGACGGTGAAGGCGTTGTCCACACCTTCGACGCGGTGGTCGACCGGCGCGGGATGAGCGCCGCCTACGACGTCGCATGGCGCCTCGCCGGTGAGATGGTCGGCGAGAACCTCGCCCGCGGACCCTGGCGCCTGGAGTTCCCCGACATCGACGACGCCAACTACGACAAGCGCTGGGTCGCCCGATTTGTCAGCGCCTACGTGAACGAGGACATCCCCAGCGGCACGGCGCTGTTCACCGTCGCGCTGGTCGACGGCAAGCTCCCCGACTGCCTGATGACGCTTGCCGGCTCGGCCGTCGCTACACTCCGCCGCCGCGGCGCCGCTTAGTGCAATCTCGCACTTGCAGAATCGCATTGAGTGCGGCAAGGTTGTGCATACGTCGTTACCGAGCGTCGCAGCGCCCGAACCCCTGACCGTGTGTCGTACTGAGGGGTCCGCGCGGTCGGGTGAACGGGCGGGCGCTCGCCTAGCCAACTGGCCTTGGTGACCCCGGGCGCCCGCCCCCTTTTCTCGATTCCTCGAGGGGGCCGCCGATGCCGACCGAACCCAGCCCACGCCACACGGATCACGCCGCGCGAATGCCGACCGGCGTGAGCACGTTGCGCTCCTCCCAGATCGCCGCGGAACGGGTCGCGCCTGACTGGATTGCCGCGGACCCGGTCGTTGCTGACCGGGGCGTCGCTGACCGGGCCAGGCCCGACTGGATCACCGCGGACCAGGTTGTCGCTGACCGGGTCGCACCTGGCTGGATTACCGCGAACCAGGACGTCACTGACCGGGTCGCGTCCGACTGGATCACCGCGGACCGGGGCGTCGCTGATCAGACCAAGTCTGACTGGATTGCCGCGGAGCGGGTCACGCCTGACTGGATTGCCGGGGACCAGGTCGTTGCTGACCGGGGCGTCGCTGATCAGACCAAGCCTGACTGGATTGCCGCGGAGCGGGTCACGTCCGACTGGATCACCGCGGACCGAGGCATCGCTGAACAGACCAGGCCCGACTGGATTGCCGCGGAGCGGGTCGCGCCTGACTGGATTGCCGGGGACCGGATTGCCGCGGACCGGGCCGTCGCTGACCAGATCGCTGCGGACCGGGCCGTTGCTGACCGGGTCGTCGCGGACCAGATCGCGGCCGCGAACCACGCCGTGGCCGTCCACGTCGAGTCGGCCACCAGCGACCGCTGCTCGGCTTGTGCCCAGCCGATGCCGTGCGCATTCCGCCGCGCCGCCGAGGGGACCCTGCGCACCTACGGCCGACTGCCTCGCCGCCAGCCAGGCGTCACGCTCCGCTCCTCCGGTGTCGCCTTCGGACCCCGACCGGCGCATGCATCCACCGGCCATCAGCCATCTACCGCCCGTCAGTCAGCCACCGGTCCTCAGCCATCCGTCGGCCGTCAGCAACCCGCCTTTCCCCAGCCGCCCACCGCCCGTCAGTCAGCCACGGCTCCTCAGCTGGCCACGGCTCCTCAGCTGGCCACGGATCCTCAGTCGGCCACCGCTCCTCAGTCGTCAACGCGTCGCCGCAGGTCGCTCGGCGCGGCCTTCGGCTGGTTCACCGCGGGAGGGCGCGGTGGACCGCCCGGCACGCCCGTCAGTCAGTCCTCTCCGGCACCTCCTCCAGCGCCGCCCGCACCGGCGAGCCACCCGGCACCCGCACCGGTGGTCCCTCGGACGGCCCACCCCGCACCACGGCCGACACCTCCTCAGGCGACCCACGCGGCGCCTCCGCCGGTGCCCCCTCAGGCTCGCCGGCAGGCACACCTTCCGGCACACCGTCCGTGGACAGCACCGCAGCCGGAGCAGGCCGGACCTCACCAAGGATCTGCAGCCGCTGGCGGATCGCACCATCCGTCCGTCCCAGCTCAACGGTCAGAGTCTTGATGGTGGCGCCCTCGCGGAAACGTCGCACCAGCAGCTCGAGATCGGCCGGCTCCCACGGCTGGCCGGACTTCGGCGCCGCCGGTCGGGGGTCCCGCGCCGAGCGGTCATATGGCAGCCATTCACCCGAGGACGGCGGGCCCAGCGGCGGAGAACCCAGCGGTGAGCCCGGCGGTGGTGAGCCGCCACCTCGGAAGCCGGCGAGCGCGGACGCGAGCAACTGCCCGACGTCGGTCGCATCGCCGACCGGCAGCTCGACCACCAGCTCCGTGAAGACATAGCCCGAATCCCAGCCGACCAGCCGCAGCCCGACGAAGCCCGAACCGTCGTCGAACGCGGTCACGTCATAACTGCGATGGTCGAGCATCAGGCGGCGCCGGACGTCCGTGCCGCGGGTCGGGTGGTCGTCGAAATCCCAGTCGAAGGTGTTCATGCCCGCACGCTACGACCAGGGTCCGACAGTTCCCGAGGCCCGTAGTCCTCCGGTCACGCGACGTGGCCGAAGCTCAGACGTGACGGCGACATCCAGGCAGTTCACTCTCTGCGAATGTCGAGCTGGAACTGGAAGGGCCGATCGGCGCTCAGGCTCTCGCCGAGACGGTCGGTGTGCAGCCGGATGTTCACCGCTTCGTAGCCGAGCAGGCCTGCGGCTGAGGCGGATGTGTCCAGCTGATTGGCGATGCGGCGAGAGAGGCGCTGGTCGCGCGAACTTGGCGCGGGAGTCACCAGCAGGCTTCCATCGACCAGTTCGATCCGATTCGGGGTCTCGCCCAGCGCGAGGTAGTCCAGGGTCCGGCGTGCTCCATCGTTGCCACGCTCAGGTCTGGACCACCTCCCGGGACACTGCGGCTGCTGTGCACCAGCGTCTCACGATGAATCGCCTGACCAGACGCGTCGACGACCCTCAGCTGCCGGACCCCGACCGCATACTGTGCGTCATGGCAGCTGGATGGCACCCGGAGACCGGGCCAGAAGACTTCCTTGCAGCGACCGTCAACGAGGCGTGCCTTGTGCGGGACGCGGACGGGAGCCAGGCAACCTACGAGGCGGGTATCGGGTTCCTGGGCACGACCATGAGTGCATTGTCCGAGACGCCTGAAGGCGAGTACGCCGCCGAAGTGCTGGCGGCTCTCTATCTCATCTGGGGAGCGCTGACAGATGAGATGGACGCTCCAGGCAGGGGTTCACCGGAGCAGGACGCCGCAGCGGTTCGCCACATGAAACAGGCAGCCGCCGAGTGGCTGGCGGCCGTGGAGACGCGGCACGACAGAGCCGCCTACCTCGAGCGCTGGGTCTACGACGAGTGCGGTAACGAGCGGAAACCGTCCTGAATCAAACGCGTCTGCGTAGATGGCGCGAACGCCGAGCCAACGCGTCTCGCGCCGTATTCAGCCGCTCCGACATGTTCGCCGCCGTTGCTGCACGACGCTGCGATCAGGCGATAGCGGTGATGTCGCCGTTGTCGAAGTAGATGGCCTGGTGGAGGCGACCGCCCAGAGCGACGGCGTAGCGGGCGAGGACCTCTTGACCCGAGACGTCCACATGTGGATCTATGCCAGCGACGAGCCCGGTGGTTACCGGATTCCCGATGTGCCAGAGGAAGTGTCGGAAGCCGCCGGGCCCGAGGTTGCCCGGACGAAGCTATGGGGCTCCGAAGCCGCTCATGGCCTCTGCGCGACGTTCTTGCCGCACCTTGCGGAGCGTGACCTTCGGGTGCAGCCGGACGATGTCGAGGCGTTCGCCACGGAGTGTGCGGTGCTGATGGTCAATCTTGCCGTGTTGTCCGCGGCCTCAGGCTACGACGAAGACCGCATCCGGGGGTACTTGAGGAACTTCATCAGCGCGGCGGATCGCGCACGTGAGGCCGGCGGAGGTGTCCTGATCTGGTGACGTCGACCGTCCGCCGTCGAGGAGGGCGGCCGTTGTTACATGACGATCTTCATGACAGGCAGTCGACAACAAAGACCCCGACCCGCGTTTCCGCTGGTCGGGGTCTCATAAAGCCCGGCGAAGAGCTTTGTGGGCAGGGGCGGGGTCGAACCGCCGACCTTCCGCTTTTCAGGCGGACGCTCGTACCGACTGAGCTACCTGCCCAAGATGGGCCTTGCGGTCCTGACGGGACTTGAACCCGCGACCTCCGCCTTGACAGGGCGGCGAGCACTCCAACTGCTCCACAGGACCTTGCACTTACCAGTACTACGTACCCCCAACGGGATTCGAACCCGTGCTACCGCCTTGAAAGGGCGGCGTCCTGGGCCGCTAGACGATGAGGGCGGCCCCGCAATTATCGCATACTCTACGACTCGTGCGGTGTTGCTCCCATCCGGCCCCGCCGGAGGCTTTCAGAGCATACTTGACCCCTTCCGCGATCGCCAAATGGGTATCCATCGTGGTGTCGCAACACCCCTGAAGAGGTGTCGCAACACCCCTGAAGAGGTGTCGCAACACCCCCGAAGAGGTGTCGCACCAGCGCTAGAGAGGCAGTGCGACCAGCGTGTACTGCTGCTTCAGCTCCGGCAGGAGGGTCTTGTAGGCGGCCAGGGTGGCGCTGCGGTCGCCGCCGCCGTCGTGGGAAAGGATGACGGCGCCGGGCTTCGTGTTGTTCCTCACCGTGGTGATGATGTGCTGGGTCATCTGGTTGCCGGACCACTTCTTCGTGTTCCAGTCGGACGGGTCGACGGTCCAGCCGACCGAGGTCATGCCCAGTTCCGTGGCGATCTGCACCGCCGCGGGGGTGAAGTTGCCGCCGGGGTGGCGGAAGTACTTGATCTGCGCGTCGGGGACGACCTTGCGGATCTCGTCGTTGGTGCGCTGGAGGTCGGCGCGGATGGTGTCGGCGGACTTCTTGCCGAGCTTCTCGTCGTGCTTCCAGGTGTGGTTGCACAGGGTGTGACCGTCCTTGACGATCTCCTGCAGGTACTGCGGGAACTCCTGGACGGCGACGCCGACCACGCAGAACGTGGCCTTGATGTTGTGCTGGCGCAGCATGGCGAGCAGCTTCGGGGTGTCGGCGCTGGGGCCGTCGTCGAAGGTCAGGGCGACCTGCGCGCCGCCGGTCTGTCGCATGATGCCGTCCTTCGGAGCGGCGGCGGGCGATGCCGATGCCGACGCGGACGGCGACGTGGACGGCGAGGCGGAGGCGGAGGCGGAAGCGCTGGGCTTGCCGGCCGCCGCCTGGGCGGTGGCGTCGCTGATCGGGTGGGCCTGGGTGCCGCCGCCCGCGCCGCCGGCCGAGCCGGACTGGGCGGGAGACCCGTGCCACGCCGCCGAGGGCGCATCGGTGCCGCAGCCGGCGAGGGCCAGGACGGCGGCGCTGATCAGCGCTCCTAGGACGAGGCGGGTGCGGGTCATCGAGAACTCCGAGGGGTCGGTGGTCGGTGAATGGCGTGCGTTGTGAAGGCACACGCTAATGACAGGACGCACCGGGTGACCTCCTGCGTTCAGGCCATGGCACGAACCCGGGAGTACCTCGACAAGGGACTTTTACGCAGATGAGTAGTGATGCTTTTCAGGTGGGTGTCTCCGAGAAAGGCGGATAACCCGGAAAAGCCGATCAGGCAATCGCCGCGGTGAGCAGGACCAATGCCTCGGTCAACGTCGCGGGCTGGGACACCCCGGCGGGCAGCGCGGCGGCGTCCCAGCCGGGGCCGGCGGCGGCGACGACGATGGGGCGGCGCGGCGCGGCGAGGACCGGCTCGAGCTGGCCCGGGTCGCCGGTCGTGCTCAGCTGCGACCAGACCAGCACGGCCGCCGGGCCGGTGCGGCGCACGGCGGTGGCGAGCGCGGCCGGGGGGACCCGGGCGCCGAGCATGCGGGTCGGGACGCCCGAAGCGGCCAGGGCCGCGCCGACCGCCTCCAGGGGAAGGCTGTGCTGCTCCTCGTCGGCGCAGGCGAGCAGGATCTGCGCGGGGATGGTCGGCACGGGGCGGGGGACCGCGCCGAAGACGGCCGAGACGCAGCCGGAGAGGAGGTGCTCGACCTCGACGAGCGCGCCGGTGAGCGCGTGCCGGTGGCCGATCGCGGCGAGCACCGGGCGCAGCACCTCGTCCCAGGCCACGACGACGCCGAGGTCGTGCACGGCCGCGGCGACGCGCTGCCGGACGGCCGGAGCGTCGAGCCGCGCGGCCGCGCGGTGCAGGCCACGCGCCGCCGCGACCAGATCCGGTGAGGAAGGCGCGATGGATGGCACAGGGGACGGCAGCGCCGGCAGCGCGGAGGCGGACGACAGGGCCCACCGGGCCGCCTCGCTCGGTGCGACGCCCTCGACGATCAGGCGCTGCATCACCTCGAGGCGTTCGATGTCCTGCTCGGTGTACCGGCGGTGGTGTCCGGGCTCGTGCAGGGACGGGCCCATCCCGTACCGCTGATGCCAGGTCCGCAGCGTGGTCACGGCGACGCCGAGCCGCCGGGCCACCGCGCCCGCCGAATACGCCGCCGCGGCCGTCATGCCGTGGAGCCCCGCCAGGCGGACACGACGCCGGCCAGCCACGGTGCGTACAGGTCAGGGGACTGCGACAGCCGCGAAGCGAGTTCGTCCCCGGCGATCCACTCCAGCGCGGCGACCTCGTCCGGATCGACGGAAAAGTCCGAGATGTCACTGGCGGAGCCGACCAGCACATGGTCGTACTCGAACTCGACCCGCCCGGAAGACGGGTCGGCGGCCTGATAGACGTACACCCCGACCTCGTGCAACGGCACGGTCCTGACGCCGAGCTCTTCGGCCAGCCGGCGTTGCGCCGCGTCCGTGACCTTCTCGCCGGGCGTCGGGTGGCCGCAGCACGCGTTGGCCCAGCGCAGCGCGAACCTCGTCTTCACGGCGGCGCGCTGCTGCAGCAGGAACCGGCCGTCCTTGTCGACGAGGACGACGGAGAAGGCGCGGTGCAGCAGGCCGGGAGCGCGGTGCGCCGCGTCCACGGTGGCCGACCCGACGGCCCCACCACCCGAGTCGACCAGCTCCACCAGATGCGATTCGCGGCTCACGACACCACTCCCGTAATGCGCTCGGCGGCAAGGCGTCCGGAGATCAGGACCATCGGCACGCCGACCCCCGGTTGGGTCCCCGAACCGACGAAGACCACATTGGACAGTGTGGGGTGGAGGTTGCCCGGCCGGAAGGGTCCGGTCTGGCGCAGCGTATGCGCCGAGGCGAATGGCGTGCCGGCGGCCATGCCCTGATCGGCCCAGTCGGCGGGCGTGACGAAGCGGGAGACCTCGACGGCGTCGCCGAAGCCGACGTAGCCGCGCTGCTCAAGGGTGTCGATGAGCTCGCTGCGGTAGGTGCCGCTCAGGGAGCCGCGCCAGTCCAGCAACGGCGCGGTGAGGTTGGGGGTCGGCGCGAGCACGTAATACGTCTGCCGGCCGTCCGGCGCGAGGGACGGGTCGGTGCGCGTCGGGTTGGTGACCAGCAGGGACGGGTCAGTCATCAGCCGGCCCTGGTTGATGACCTCGTCGAAGGTCTCCCGCCAGGCCCGGCCGAAGTGGATGTTGTGGTGGGCGATCGCACCGTACGACTGCCGCGACCCGACGTGCAGCACCACACACGACGGTGAGTATCGCAGCCTGCCCAGCAACGGGTTGCGCCACCGGGTGGGCGGCAGCAGGTCCCGGTACGCCACCGGCAGATCCGGGTTGAGCACGACGGTGTCGGCCGCGAACCGGCGCCCGTCGGCGCACACCACGCCGGTGGCCCGCTCGCCGACAACAGACACGGAGGAAACGGCAGCGCCGTAGTGGATGGTCACGCCGTGCTTGGTCGCGACGTCGGCGAGGGCGCGGGAGACCGCGTGGATGCCGCCCTTGGGGAAGTAGACCCCGGCGACGGAGTCGAGGTAGGCGATCACCGCGTAGAGGGCGAGCGCCTGGTGCGGGGCGACCCCCGCGTACATCGCCTGGAAGGAGAAGATCCGCCGGGTCCGGGGGTCGGCGAAGTAGCTGTTGACCTTGGACTGGAGCCGGCCGAAGCCGCCGCGGACGAGCAGCCGCCAGAGGTTGGCGGTGACGAGGTCCTGCGGGCGGTCGAGGTTGCGGTCGATGAAGTCGTCGCGCTCCAGCCGCCACAGCTCCCGCGCGTCGTCGACGAAGCGCAGGTAGCCGTCGGCCTCGCGGGCGCCGCAGACCCGGGCGACCTCGCCGGCCATCCGGGCGGTGTCGGCGATGACGTCGAGCGTGGAGCCGTCGGGGAAGTGCGCGCGATAGGCCGGGTCGAGCCGGGTCATCGGCAGCCAGCCGGCGAGATCCTCGCCGACGGTGCCGAGCAGGTCCTCCAGCAGCGACGGCATCGTCAGCACGGTCGGCCCGGTGTCGAACTCGTAGCCGTCCAGCGAGAGTTTTCCGGCCCGGCCGCCGGGGTAGTCCTCCCGCTCCAGGACGGTGACCTCGCGCCCGGCGGCGGCGAGCCGGATCGCCGTGGCGAGCCCGCCGAGACCCGCACCGACCACGACCACCCGATCGGTCGGTCCTTTCACTACCCGCATTTTTCCAGGGTAGCGTAGGCTCGGCATTGCGTCGATTGGTGCGTCGATTAACGGAGGCAGCATGGACCTGACCGCCGCCTACGAGCGGTGCCGCGCGCTGCACCGCCACCACGGCCGGACCTACTACCTGGCGACCAGGCTGCTGCCCGCCTGGAAGCGCCGGCACGTGCACGCGCTCTACGGGTTCACCCGCTACGCGGACGAGATCGTCGACCGCACCGGGGCGCTGACCCCGCGGGAACGCGCGAGCGAGCTCGAGGCCTGGGCGGACCGGTTCGTGCTCGGGCTCTCCGGCGTGCCGACCGACGACCCGCTGCTGCCCGCGGTCCTGCACACCATCCAGGTGTTCGACATCGACCTGGAGGACTTCCGCAAGTTCCTCGACAGCATGGCGATGGACCTCACCGTCACCGACTACGAGACCTACGCCGACCTGCTCGACTACATGGAGGGCTCGGCCGCGGTGATCGGCACGATGATGCTGCCGATCCTCGAGTCGTCCGACCGGGCCGCCGCCCGCGAGCCCGCCCGCCAGCTCGGCCTCGCCTTCCAGCTCACGAACTTCATCCGGGACGTGGCCGAGGACCTGGAGCGGGGCCGGGTCTATCTGCCGGCCGAGGACCTGCGCCGGTTCGGGGTCACCCGCGAGGACCTCGAGCACGCCGCACGTGAGCGCCGCAGCAGTCAGAAGATCAAGAGCCTCATGGTGTACGAGGTGCAGCGCGCACGGGCGCACTACGTGGCCGCCGCGGTCGGGATCCCGATGCTCGCGCCGAGCTCGCAGGCCTGCATGCGGGCTGCGTTCCGGCTCTACGGCGGCATCCTCGACGAGGTCGAGGCGCAGGACCACGACGTCTTCGTCCGCCGTGCGACGGTGCCGAAGGTGCGCCGCATCCTCGTCGCGCTGCGCTGCCTGCTGACCCGTCCCGGCGCGCCGGTGCCGATCCCGGGCACCCCGGCGGACGTGTTCGACGGGCTGCCCGCGATCCCGCCCGTCGCCGTGCCGCACCCCCGCGAGCCCGCCGCGGACCTGCACCTCCCACCGGTGCTGGACCTGCGCGGCAGCACGGCATGAAGGTCGCCGTCGTCCTGTTCACCCGCGACCTGCGGGTGCACGACAATCCCGCGCTGTCGGCGGCCGCCCGGGCGGCCGAGCGGGTCGTCCCGCTGTTCGTGCACGACCCGGCGCTGCCCGCCGGCGACAACCGGCGCCGGTTCCTCTTAGAGTGCCTCACCGACCTGAAGGCGTCCCTGCGGCAGCGCGGCGCCGACCTGGTCGAGCTGCGCGGCGACCCGGCCACCGAGGCGGTGCGGGTGGCGAAGGCCGTCGGTGCGGAGGGCATCGGCGTCGCCGCCGACGTCAGCGGCTATGCCCGCGACCGGGAGCGCCGCCTGGAGCGGGCCTGCGCCGACGAGCGCATCGCGCTCAAGACGTTTCCCGGCGTCACGGTCGTGCCGCCGGGCGCGGTCCGGCCCGGGAGCGGCGGTGGCGAGCACTACAAGGTCTTCACCCCCTACTGGCGGGCCTGGCAGGCGCAGCGGTGGCGGGACGTCGAGGGCGCGCCGCGCAAGCTGCGGCTGCCCGACGACCTGCCGGCGTCCTGGTTCAAGGACCGGCCGGCGCCGACCGGCGGCGAGTCCGCGGCCCGGCGCCGGCTCACCGCGTGGCTGCCGCAGCTGGAGGGCTACGAGGACAACCACGACGCGATGGCGGCCGACAAGACGTCCCGGCTGAGCCCGTATCTGCACTTCGGTTGCCTGTCCCCGCGGGAGGTCGCGGCGCGGGTCGACGGCCACCCCGGCGCCGAGCCGTTCGTGCGGCAGCTGTGCTGGCGCGACTTCTACCACCAGGTCCTGTTCGCGTTCCCCGACCTGCGGCGCAAGGCATACCGGGCGTCGGCGGAGGAGCACTGGCGGGACGAGTCCGACGCGCTGCAGGCGTGGCGCGAGGGCCACACGGGCGTGCCGATCGTCGACGCCGGCATGCGGCAGCTGCTCGCCGAGGGCTGGATGCACAACCGGGCCCGGCTGATCACCGCCTCCTACCTGACCAAGCACCTGAACGTCGACTGGCGGGCCGGCGGCGACCACTTCTTCGACCTGCTGCTCGACGGGGACGTCGCCAACAACTACGGCAACTGGCAGTGGGTGGCCGGCACGGGCAACGACACCAAGCCGTATCGCCGGTTCAACCCGATCCGGCAGGCCCACCGGTTCGACCCGGTGGGCGACTACGTCCGCCGCTACGTGCCGGAGCTGGCCGATGTCGAGGGCAAGGCCGTGCACGAGCCGTGGAACCTGCCGGAGCCGCCGCCCGGCTACCCGGCGCCGCTGAAGCTCTAG
>NZ_BONQ01000072.1 GCF_016862795.1 Dactylosporangium siamense
TTTAAACGCTGATCAGGGCGACCCGGAACGCGGTGGTCAGCGCCTCGTCGAGGTGGTCGAGGAGGTCCTGCGGATCGGCGTAGACGGCCGCGGCGCCGTGGTCGAGCAGCTCGGCCGCGCACAGGCCACCGCTGGTGAGGCCGATGCACGGGATCGACAGGGCGCCCGCGGCCTGGACGTCCCAGACCGAGTCGCCGACGAACACGACCTCCTCGGCGTCCAGCGTCGACCGGCGCAGCGCCACCTCCACGATGTCCGGCGCCGGCTTGCTCTCCCCGGCGTCGTCGGCGCTGGTCACGGTGTCGATCACCGCGTCGGCGTCCAGGCAGCGCAGCAGCGCGCCGAGCTCCGGCTTCGAGGCCGACGTGGCGAGCACGTTGCGCAGCCCGCGATCCGCGCAGGTCTGCAGCAGCTGCTGCGCTCCCGGGAGCCGGCGCAGCGAGGTCCAGCTGGTCGCGTACAGGCTGGCGTGCGCGGCCCGGAGCGCGTCGTCGTCCCCGGTGTCGTGATGATCCCCCAGCAGATGGTCCAGGATCTTGTCCGACCCCATGCCGATCGCCCGGTGGATCCGGGCCGACGGCACGTCGTGGCCATACTGTCGGAACGCCTGCCACCAGGCCGTCGTATGCAGGTAGACACTGTCGATGAGGGTCCCGTCGACATCAAAGAGCACACCGGTCACTGGTTTGGTCATGCGTCCGTTGTACCCACCCACGGGGGGTTTCACTGGAAATATGACCGAGCCACAGGTGCGTGTAGTGGAGCCGTTCCCCGGCTTCGACGTCGACGACCTCGGCGACTTCGCGGTGGAGCACTGCAGCGTCACGCTGGCCGATCAGCTGGCCGGCGGTCCGGAGCACGCCACCGAGCCGGACAGTCCGAAGGGACTGGCCGGCATGGACGATTGAGTTCGCCGATGGATGGGCATCCGTCAGTGCATGGTCCGTGATGCCCTCGGCGACGTCGTCCGCTTCGTGCCGTCACTGTTGCTGTTCCTCGTCATCCTGCTGGCCGGCTGGGGCCTCGCGGTCCTGCTGCGGGCGGGGGTCCGCAAGTTGCTGGCCAAGGTCGGCTTCGACCGGCTGGTCGAACGCGGCGGGGTCGGCCGGGCGCTGTCGCGGACGAGCTTCGACGCCGGCGACCTGATCGCCAAGCTGGTCTATTACGCGATCCTGCTCTTCACCCTCCAGATCGCGTTCGGTGTGTGGGGGCCGAACCCGGTGTCCGAGCTCATCGACACCGTGGTCTCCTGGCTGCCGAAGGCGGCCGTCGCCATCGTCATCGTGGTTGTCGCCGCGGCCCTCGCGAACGGGCTGCGCGACCTGGTGACCGGCGCGCTGGGTGGCCTGTCGTACGGGCGGCTCCTGGCCAACCTCGGCTACTGCTTCGTGCTCGGCCTGGGCGTCATCGCGGCGCTGAACCAGATCGGCATCGCCACGTCGGTGACCACGCCGGTGTTGATCGCGGTGCTCGCCACGATCGCCGGCATCCTCATCGTCGGGGTCGGCGGCGGCCTGGTCCGCCCGATGCAGCAGCGGTGGGAGGGCTGGCTGACCCGCGTCGAGCAGGAGGCGCCGGCGGTGTCGGAACGCGTCCGGGTCGCCGCGCAGGCCCGCCGCGAGGAGGCCGAGGCCCGCCGCGCCGCGGAAGCCGAGGCCGCCCGCCAGGCTGAGGCCGCCCGTCAAGCCGAGGCCGCTGAGGCGGCACGGAAGGCCGAGGCCGCTGAGGCGGCCCGCCAGGCCGAGGCCGCCGAGGCGGCACGGCAGGCAGCGGCGACCCGGGCCACCGAATCCGCCGCCGACGCGCCGACGATGATCGTCCCCACCGTGCCCCCGACCATGCCGCCCGTCACTCCCGGTGGTCAGATCCAGGTCCCCACCCAGCGGCCGGTCCCCCCGCCGCCGAAGGACCCCGACCAGACCGTGGTCATCAACCCGCCACGCGACGACGTCTGAACCATCCGCGAAACGACAAACCCGCCCCGAGAGGGCGGGTTTGTTGTTTCCCACGGAATCGACGCAAAACACCGGTCACGCCGAATTCGCCCCACTCCGGATCAGTAGGACATTGCAATTCATTGATATGCGGCAACGGCTGCCCCGTTGAACCCTCGACATTGCCCTACAACCCCTGTTCGGCGCTTTTCTGCGGAGTGATTGCCCCTGTTCCGCGGTCTCGAAAACTGGCATGTTGTGACGGCGTATATCGAACATTCGAGATATGCGGCGACGGCGTGCGCGTAGACCGAGGGTGGGCACGCCCGAGCAATGCACGGGGGGCCAACGGGGGAGCACGGAAGAAACCCTTCGGACACCAGCCCGTCCATGAGAGGGGGCACGATGAGCCGACGGACATGGGTGCGCGCCGCAATGGCGTCAGCACTCGTTCCGCCACTGCTCGTAATGGTCTCGGCAAGCCCGAGCCAAGCAGCACCGGTGCAGAACGGCAGCTTGACATCGGTGCCGGGGGCTTCGCTGGCCAAGCAGGTCGAGGCCGCCAAGTCGCCGACGAGCCGTATGGCAAAGACCGACCCATCCCTGCTCAACCGCACCGACAGCACCCGGCTGTCGATTGCCGTCAAGCTGGACTACGACTCGACCGCGACATACTCCGGCGGCATTGCCGGATATGAGGCGACGAGCCCGTCCGTCACTGGTAAGGCGCTTTCCGGAAATACCGCGGAACAGCGTTACGAAAGCCGCATCAAGGCAATCGAGGACAAATTCCTCGGGCAACTGCAGAAGCAGGTCCCGGACGCCAAGATCGGTCAGAAGCTGCGAACGGTCTACGGCGGTATCGCCCTGACCGTGCCGGCGAACAAGATCGGTTCGATTCTCGGGATCGACAACGTCGTGGCGGTCCAGTCCGACGCGGCGCGTGCGCCGCAGACCGACTCCAGCACCAGCTTCATCGGGGCGGACCAGGTCTACCCGTCGCTCGGCGGCAAGCCGAACGCCGGTAAGGGCGTCATCTTCGGCTCGCTCGACAGTGGCGTGTGGCCGGAGCACCCGTCGTTCGCGGACAACGGCAACCTCGGTGCCCCGCCCGCGAAGGCGGACGGGACCCCGCGGGCCTGCGACTTCGGGGACAACCCGCTGACCCCGGCCGCCGACCCGTTCGTGTGCCAGAACAAGCTCATCGGTGGCAAGGGCTTCCTGGACACGTACAACGCCAACCAGCCGGTGGAGCTGTTCGGGTACACCGCCCGCGACTCCGACGGTCACGGCACCCACACCGCGTCGACGGCCGCCGGTAACCCGGTCGCCTCGGCGAACGTCCTCGGCGTCGAGCGGGGGCCGATCAACGGCGTCGCACCCGGTGCCTGGGTCTCGGTGTACAAGGTCTGTGGCGCGACCGGTTGCTACAGCACCGACTCGGCCGCCGCGGTCGCCCAGGCGATCAAGGACGGCGTCAAGGTCATCAACTTCTCGATCTCGGGTGGCGCGAGCCCGTACACCGATGTCGTGGAGCTGGCGTTCTTCGACGCCTACAAGGCCGGCGTCTTCGTGGCCGCCTCCGCCGGCAACTCCGGTCCGGGCGCGTCCACGTCCGACCACCTGTCGGGCTGGGTCACCACCGTCGCCGCGTCGACCCAGAAGCGCTCCTTCGAGTCGACCCTGACCGTCAGCTCCACCGACGGCACCCAGACGGTCTTGAAGGGCATCTCGATCACCCAGGGCATCAGCACCGCGGCGCCCGTCGTGATGGCATCCGCACCGCCGTACAACAACCCGACCTGCACGAACCCGGCCCCGCCCGGGATCTTCGTCGGGAAGATCGTGGCCTGCCAGCGCAGCCCCGGCCGCATCATCAAGGGCTTCAACGTCAAGCAGGGCGGCGCGGCCGGCATGATCCTGTACAACAACCCGGCGGCTGACGCGCTGAGCGACAACCACTGGCTGCCGACGGTGCACCTGGCCGACGGCACGGCGTTCCTGAACTACGTCGCGGCCCACCCGGGCGTCAAGGCGTCGTTCACCCAGGGCGAGAAGGTCATCGGTACCGGTGACGTGATGACGAGCTTCTCGTCGCGCGGCCCCGGCGGCCAGTTCATCAAGCCCGACATCAGCGCGCCCGGTGCGCAGATCCTGGCCGGCCAGACGCCGGTCCTGGACGACGCCGCCGGCGGCCCGCCCGGCCAGTACTTCATGGCCATCGCGGGCACCTCGATGTCGTCGCCGCACATCGCCGGCTCCGCCATCCTGGAGAAGGCGGCCCACCCGGACTTCACCCCGGGTCAGATCAAGTCCTCGCTGATGACCACCGCGACCACCAGCGTGAAGAAGGAGGACGGGACGACTCCGGCCGACCCGTTCGATCTCGGCGCCGGTCGCGTCCAGGTCAACCTCGCCGCCAACCCCGGTCTCACCTTCGACGAGACGGCCGACCGGTTGTTCGCGCTGGGCAACGACCCGGTCAACGCGGTGCAGATCAACCTGCCGTCGGTGAACGCCCCGATCATGCCGGGCAAGCTCACCGCGGTGCGCACGGCGAAGAACGTCACCAACAAGACGCAGACCTACCGCGTCGAGACGACGTCGCCGGCCGGCTCCTCCATCACGGTCTCGCCGGCCATCTTCACCGTCGCTCCGGGCAAGACCGCGACCATCAACATCACCATCAAGTCCAGCGCCCCCAAGGCGCAGTACTTCGGTGAGGTCCGGCTCAAGCCGCTCAGCTCGAGCGTGCCGGCGCTGCACCTGCCGGTCGCGTTCATCCCGCAGCAGGGCAACGTCACGGTGACCCAGGCGTGCAGCCCGGCGTCGCTGACGCTGCTGCAGAACAGCACCTGCACGGTCACGGCCACCAACCAGACCTTCGCCGACACCACGGCGGACTTCACCACGACGCCCACGCTCAACCTGCCGATCGTCGGCGCGAGCGGTGCCACGGTGGTCCACCCGTTCAAGGCGGAGAAGAAGAACGCGCCGCTCGCCGGCGCGGTGGCGGGCACACCGTCGATCGCCCCGGGCACCATCGCCGGGTACATCCCGCTCGACCTGTTCGGGGGCACCCTGGTGACCCCGATCGGCGACGAGAACCTGACGACGTTCAACGTGCCACCGTTCAAGTACAACGGCGTCGAGTACAGCTCGCTCACCGTCGACTCCAACGGATACCTGTATCCGGGCAGCGATGACAGCACCGAGAACAACAACTGCTGTGACATCAGCCCGATCCCGAATCCCGCGAAGCCGAACAACGTGCTCGCCCCGTTCTGGACCGACCTCGACGGCACCGGCGCGACTGGTCTGCTGATCAACGTGCTCACCGACGGCGTCAGCACCTGGACGGTGGTCGAGTGGCGGGTGAACGACTTCGGCACCACCAACACCCGCAGGTTCCAGGTCTGGCTGGGCTCGGGTGGCCCGCAGGACATCGCGTTCTCGTATGACTTCGGGACCGTCTCGAGCCTGCCTGCCGGGCAGAACCTCGTGGTCGGCGCCGAGAACGAGGCCGGCAACGGTGGTCAGGGCCTGCCCGTGAACACGCTGCCCACCACGGACCTCTACGTCACCAGCACCGACCCGGTGCCCGGTGCGTCGACGTCCTACACCGTCACGGTGAAGGGTCTGCTCCCAGGCTCGGGCAAGGTCACCACCTCCGTGGTCACCGCGGCCGTCCCGGGCACGACCATAGTCAACACCGACATCGGTGTGACGCTGAAGTTCAACCGCATCGGCACGTAAGCACGTTGCTGAATCCGGCGGCCGGTCCCGATCCACGGGGCCGGCCGTCGGTCGTTGACGGATGTTGCACGGTGTGTGCAGGATCGGGGTCATGCGGACGTTTGCGAGTGCGGGTGAGCTGCTGGCGGCAGTCGGCGAGGTCCTGGGCCACAGCGGTTGGCGGGAGGTCTCACAGGAACAGATCAACCTGTTCGCCGAGGCCACCGGCGACCACCAGTGGATCCACATCGACCCCGAGAAGGCCGCGGCCGGACCGTTCGGCACCACCATCGCCCACGGCTTCCTGACACTGTCGATGCTGCCGGTGCTGGCCTCCGAGGTGTACCGGGTCGAAGGCGTCCGGATGGGCATCAACTACGGCCTGGACAAGGTGCGGTTCCCCGCCACGCTGCCGGTCGGCTCGAAGGTGCGCGCCACGGTGCAGCTCCTGGTCGCCGACGACCTCGGCGAGGGCTGGCTGCAACTGAAGAACAAGGTGACGATCGAGCGCGAGGGCCACGAGAAGCCGGTCTGCGTCGCGGAGTCCCTCACCCGTCTCCTGATCTAGTCCTTCTCATGATCCGGCAGACCTCGTGCAGTCATAGACGCACAAGGTCTACCGGATCAGCATCAGGCCGGTAGGTCGACGAGGCCGGCCAGGGTCGCGCGGTGGGATGCGGCGGAGCCGAAGGTCGCGGCGTTGGAGCGGGCGCGCTTCAGGTACAGGTGCGCCGGGTGCTCCCAGGTGAAGCCGATCCCGCCGTGCAGCTGGACGCACTCCTCGGCGGCCTTGACCGCCACCGGGGAGCAGAACGCCTGGGCGAGGGCCGCCGCGACCGGCAGGTCCGGGTCCCCGGTCGCGAGACAGTCCGCCGCGTAGCGGGCCACCGCACGGGCCTCGGTGACGCTGACCCAGAGGTCCGCGAGCCGGTGCTTGATCGCCTGGTACGACCCCACCTGCCGGGCGAACTGCCGCCGCGTCTTCACGTATTCGACGGTTGTCGTCAGGCACCACTCCGCGACACCGAGCTGCTCCGAGGCGAGCAGTGCCGCCCCCGCCCGCAATGCCCGCTCCACGGTCCCGGCGGCGTCGGCGCTGATCAGCCGGCCGGTCACGCCGCGCAGCGTGACGTCGGTGAGCGGGCGGGTCAGGTCGAAGCTGACGACCGGGGTCCGTTCCGTGTCGGTCGCCTCGACCGCGTACAGCCCGGCCGCGGTCGGCACGAGCAGCACCTCCGCGACCCCCGCGTCGACAACGCTGGTCACGGTGCCGTCCAGCCGGTCGCCCTCGGCGGTGACCGTCCAGGTCTTCAGCGTGCCGGCGGACAGCGGCACGGCCAGGGTCGCGACGCGGGTGCCCGCGGCGACCGCGTCGAGCAGCGGGTCGCTGGTGCCGAGCAGCGCGGCGACGGCGAGCACCGAGTTGCCCAGGAACGGCACCGGCGCGACCGCGCGGCCCAGCTCCTCCAGCACCACCGAGGTCTCCCGCCACGACGCGCCGGCCCCGCCGCCGGCCTCGGGGACCGGCAGGCCGGCGACGCCGAGATCCACCGCCAGGGCCCGCCACAACTTCAGGTCGACGGGCTCGGGCGACTCGATCCGGGCCAGCACGGCCTCGAACCCGGCGCGGTCGGCCAGCAGGGAGCGCACGCTGGCGCGCAGCTCCTCCTCGACGTCGCTGTACAGCAGGTCGGTCATTTGGGCAGGTCCTTCCACGCGAGGTCCTTGTCCAGCCGGTGCTCCGGTGGCAGTCCCAGGACCCGTTCGGCGACGATGTTGCGCAGGATCTCCGAGGTGCCGCCCTCGATCGAGTTGCCTTTCGCGCGCAGGTACCGGTATCCGGCCGTGCGGCCGGCGAAGTCCACGACCGTCGGCCGCCGCATGGTCCACTCGTCGTGCCGCAGCCCCTCCTCGCCGAGCAGGTCCAGCTCCAGCGCGGAGATCTCCTGGTTGAGCCGGGCGAAGAGCAGCTTGGCCGCGGAGCCCTCCGGCCCGGGCTGGCCGACCGCCATCTGTTGACGCAGCCGGGTCCCGGTGAGCCGGGCCGCCTCCGCCTCGACCCACAGCCGCAGCAGCGCGTCGTGCAGCGCCGGAGTGCGCAGCTCGGGGCGCTTGCGCCACACGTCGGTCACGACACCGATGACGCCGCCCTCGCGGGGTGACGCGCCGCCGCCGATCGCGACCCGCTCGTTCATCAGCGTGGTCTGCGCGACCGCCCAGCCCTCGCCGACCGCGCCGAGCCGGTCGGTGTCGGGGATGCGGACCCCGGTCAGGAACACCTCGTTGAACTCCGCCTCACCGGTGGCCTGCCGCAGCGGCCGCACCTCGACCCCGGGCGCGGTCATGTCGAGCACGAAGTAGGTGATGCCCTGGTGCTTCGGCACGCTCGGATCGGTGCGGGCGATGAGGATCGCCCAGCGCGCCTCGTGCGCCATCGACGTCCACACCTTCTGGCCGTCGACGACCCATCCCGTGCCGTCATCGTCACGGATCGCGCGGGTCGCCAGGCCGGCCAGGTCGGAGCCGGCGCCGGGCTCGCTGAAGAGCTGGCACCACACCTCCTCGCCGGTCCACAGCGGGCGCAGCCAGCGGTGCCGCTGCTCGTCGGTGCCGTGCCGCAGGATGGTGGGGGCCGCCATGCCGAGCCCGATGCCGATGCGGCGCGGGTTGTTGTCGGGGGCGCCCGCCGCGGTGAACGCCTCGTCGACCGCCGACTGCTCCTCGCGGGGCAGGCCGAGGCCGCCGAGCCCTTCTGGGTACTGCACCCAGGCCAGCCCGGCGTCGAAGCGGGCCCGCAGGAAGTCCAGCGGGGCGAGAGCGTGCGGGTCGTGCGCGGCCAGGAAGTCCCTCGTGAGTCCTGCTGAGGTCATGATCGCCCTTTCAGTTGAGCGGGCCGCCGGCCACGTAGATGACCTGACCGGAGACGAACCCCGCGCCCTCGCTGGCGAGGAACGAGATGGTGTGGGCGACGTCGGCGGGGACACCGACCCGGCGGACCGGGATGCGCTCGGCGGCGGCCGTCTGGAACGCCTCGAAGTCGACCTTCATCCGGGTGGCGGTCGCGGCGGTCATGTCGGTGGCGATGAACCCGGGCGCCACGGCGTTGACGGTGACGCCGAACGGGCCGAGCTCGATCGCCAGGGTCTTGGTGAAGCCCTGCAGCCCGGCCTTGGCCGCGGAGTAGTTGGCCTGCCCCCGGTTGCCGAGCGCGGAGGACGAGGAGAGGTTGACGATCCGCCCGAACTTCGCCGCCGTCATGTGCACCTGTGCCGCCCGGCTCATCAGGAACGCGCCGCGCAGGTGCACGCCCAGGACCGTGTCCCAGTCGTCGTCGCTCATCTTGAACAGGAGGTTGTCGCGCAGCACGCCGGCGTTGTTGACCAGCACCACCGGCGGGCCGAGCTCGTCGGCGACCCGGGTCACGGCGGCGGTCACCGCACCGGAGTCGGCGACGTCCGCACCGACGGCGAGGGCGGAGCCGCCGGCCGCCCGGATCTGCTCGACGGTGTCCTTGCAGGCGCCCTCGTCCAGGTCGAGCACCGCGACGGCGAGCCCGTCGGCGGCCAGGCGGAGGGCGGTCGCGGCGCCGATGCCGCGGGCCGCGCCGGTCACGATCGCCACGCGGGCCTGTGTCTCAGTCATACCTCCGATCCTCACCCCTGAGACGCGGTCCCGAAAAGGCACTCAGAGTGCAAATTGTTGATGGGCGCTCACGCGGGTCGCGGTTTCTGCCGGTATGCCCGATTGGTGGAAATTCCGGGAAGTTCCAGGTGGGGAACCGTTTAGGTGCGGCACGGTTGCGCCGATGGTCTCAGCGTCACACGGAAGCGACGGAAACACAGGGGGCACGGATGAACGGCAACGCGATCACGAAGGCCATCACGCTCGCAGGCTTCGCTGCTCTGGCGGGTCTGGGCACCATGATCGGTTCGACCGCCGCCACCGCCTCCACGGCCACCGCCACCGATGGTCACACCGTCGCGTACGTCCGGGCCGGGGTCATCTACAGCAGCGACGGCACCACCGAGACCCGCCTCACCGAGGACGAGGTCAACGCCCGGCCGCGCTTCTCCCCGGACGGCACCAAGCTCGCCTACCTGCACAACAACACCGTCTGGGTGATGAACGCCGACGGCGGCGACAAGCACCAGGTCAGTGACCGCACCGCCGGTGGGCCCTCGTGGTCGCCCGACGGCAAGTGGATCGCCTACGCGGCGCTGTCCTGCACCGGCGGCCCGGGCGTCTTCCGGGTGGGCACCGTGGGCGGCACCGCCTCCGAGCCGCTCTTCCCCGCCTCCTGCCGCGACCAGGCCGCCCCCGAGGTCGCCTACGTCATGGAGCAGCCCGAGGAGGCCACCACGGTCACCCCGAACCTGGTCGACCGGCTGCGCACCGACGACGCGGTCGCCTGGTCGCCCGACGGCTCCAAGATCGCCTTCCGGGGTGGCGAGTGCGAGTCCATCGCCGACAACTGCCTGAGCATCGGCAACGTGGTCGCCGGCACCGAGCGCGCCATCGACTACTACGGCGGCGGTGGCAGCGGCACCAGCGGCTTCGGTGTGGTGCCGGCCTGGCGCGCCGACGGTCAGAAGGTCGCCTGGACCACGTACACCGAGGACGGCACCGCCGTGCGCGTCACCGAGGCCGACCTCGACGGTGCGAACCGCCGCCAGGTCGGTGCCGCCGACGACCGCGAGATGGTCTACGCGGGCACCCGCACCGGCGTCCTGACCGCCGCCCACCAGGGCCACTCCTGGATCACCGCGGTGAACCTGGCCACGGGTGCCCGCACCCCGCTGCACCAGGGTTCGCAGCCGACCGTCAGCGCTTGATGTCCAGCACCGCCGCCGCCATTCTCCTCAGCGCCCTGACGCTGACCCTGAGCGCCTGCGACTCCGGTTCGACACCCGTCGAGCCGGAGTCTTCGCGTACCACTGCCGCGAGCGTCCTGCTCACGGTCGATGACCTGCCCGACGGCTATGCGACCAGCCCGCCGCAGGCCCAGCCGGAGGTCAGCGCGGTCGGCTCGGTGAGCGTCGCCGGCTGTGACGTCCTGCTCAACCGGTTCCGTGACGGCGGCAGCGGCGTCCGGTTCGAGGCCGGCACCTCGGGGCCGTTCCTCGCCGAGGAGCTGGCCGATGACGCCGGTGCGGCAGGTGTACTGCGGGAGCTGGCCGGACGGTGTGCCGCGTTCACCGACACCGACGCGGGTGGCGAGACGACCGGCGTCACGGTGGCCGAGGGTGGCCTGCCGAGCCTCGGCGACGAGTCCGCGGCGTTTCTGATGACCGCCTCCGGCGGGGTCGGCGACGACGCCTACACGCTCGGCGGTTACCTGATCGCGGTCCGGGTCGGCGGCACGACCTGCACGATCGTGCACTTCGGCCAGCCCGGTGTCGACCCGGCGGAGACCGAGGCGATCGCCAGAGCCGCGGTACGGAAGCTGCAGCGGCGACAATGAGACATGCGGCTGGGCACGTTCAACCTGATGCACGGACGGTCCCTCGCCGACGGGCTGGTCGACGCGGACCGGGTCCACGCCGCGATCGCCGGCCTCGATGCCGACGTGCTCGGCCTCCAGGAGGTCGACCGGGGGCAGCACCGCAGCGGCCACGCCGACCTCGCCAGGATCGCCGCCGACGCGCTGGGTGCGGCCGAGGTCCTGTTCGTGCCGGCGGTCGTCGGCACGCCCGGAGTGGGCTTCCGGGTGGCGACCGACGCCGATCAGGACGGTGTCGATCCGCACTACGGCGTTGCGCTGGTGAGCCGGTATCCAGTGGTCGAATGGCGGGTCACCAGGCTCCCGGCGGCGCCGCTGCGCTCGCCGATCCTGGCCGGCTCCGGCCTCATGCTGCTCGACGACGAGCCCCGGGTGCTGATCGCCGCCGTGCTCGAAACCCCGATCGGACGTGTGACGGTCGCCACCACGCACCTGTCATTCGTGCCGGGCTGGAACGTGCGGCAGCTCCAGCTGGTGCGCCGGACGTTGCGGACCCTGCCGGCACCGCGCGTGCTGCTCGCCGACCTCAACCTCCCCGGCGGACTGCCCCGGCTCTTCTCCGGCTGGCACCGGCTCGCGGGCGTGCCGACCTACCCATCACCGGCCCCACGTGTGCAGTTCGACCACGTGCTCGCCGACCGGCGGGGGATCGAGCGCCTCCCGCGGGTCCTGCGGGTGACGAACCCGGCGGTGCCCTTCTCCGACCACCGGCCACTCGTTGTCACCCTCCGCGATCGGCCGGGCACACTGCAGATCGATTAGGGCAGATTTAAGCGCGAGTGGAATGCCTGCTTACGGTGGTTTGTCCCGGCGTGATTGCGAAACGTGTTCGTTTAACTACGATTCTTCGGCGCCTTGTAGATTGGGCGTTCGTTTGTTGGGATGCGTACCGTCAGTGATTTCCAACCGAAGGTACAAGGCCGCAGAGGCCGCCGGTCCGGAGGATAAGAGCCGTGAAAGGTCGCCACCGCTCAGCGGGGTCGTCAGGCGCAGCGCTCAAGATGGGCGCCGCTGCCGTCGCCGTGCTCGTTGTCCTCGCCGGCAGCTGGTATGCGTTCCGGAAGTTCTCCCAGACGTCGTGCGGCTCGTCGACGAAACTCACGATCAGTGCGCCCGCCGACATCGCCCCCGCGCTGAAGCTGCAGGCGGCCGACTGGTCCGCGCAGGCCAAGTCCGACAACAGCTGCGTCGACGTCGAGGTCATCGAAGCGGCGTCCGCCGACGTGGCCGCCGCGATCGCCGCCACCTCGAAGAAGTCCCTGACCGGCGTCGGCCAGGCCAACGGCAAGACCCGCGTCCCGGACGTCTGGGTGCCCGACTCGTCGCTGTGGCTGCAGCGCCTGCGCGCCGCCAACCCGGCCAGCGTGCCGACCGGCGCCAAGTCGATCGCCCGCAGCCCGATCGTCGTGGCCGTCCCCGAGCCGATCGCGACGACGTCCTTCGGCTGGCCGAACGCGAAGATCAAGTACACCGACCTGATCGCCAAGGTGTCCGGTGACCAGAAGGTCAAGCTCGGCATCGTCGAGCCCAGCCGCGACTCGACCGGCCTCGCCGGCCTGATGACCCTCGCCGCGGCGGCGACCGCCTCCGGCGGTGGCAACGCGACCCAGGCCACCCAGATCGCGACCGCCGCCCTGCGCGCCCTCGCGGCCGGCCGGTCGTCGCTCAAGGACGACCTGATGCAGAAGTTCCCGCGCGGCTCCGACCCGCAGGCACTCAGCGCCGGCCTCACCGTGGCGCCGCTGTCGGAGCAGTCGGTCATCCAGTACAACGCCCAGCAGCCGCCGGTCCGCATCGCCGCGATCTACGCCGACCCGGCGCCGGTCGCCCTGGACTACCCGTTCGTCGTGCTCAACAAGGACCGGGCCGCCTCCGCCGAGCAGCTGTTCAAGTCGCTCAGCGGGGAAAGTTTCCGGGACCGCCTGGGCGCGATCGGCCTCCGTGGCTCCGACGGCGCCGCCGGCAAGGGCTTCCAGACGCCGACCAACGCGCCGTCGGCGCTCACCGCCAGCCAGGTGCCCGAGGCGGCCGCCATCGAGGGCCTGCTGACCAAGTGGCAGGCGATCACCCTGCCGGCCCGCATGCTCGCCGTCATCGACGTCTCCGGCTCGATGCTCACGAAGGTGCCGACCGCCGGCGGCGTCGACCGCATGACGGTGACCCTCGAGGCGGCCCGCCGCGGCATGCAGCTCTTCGACGACTCCTGGGCCCTCGGCGTGTGGACCTTCTCCACCCAGCTCGACGGCGCGAAGGACTACAAGCAGCTCGTGCCGATCGGCCCGCTGGTCAGCCAGCGCAACCAGTGCCTCCAGGCGCTGCAGACGATCCGCCCGAAGCAGAACGGCGACACCGCCCTCTACGACACCATCCTCGCCGGCTACAAGGCCGTGCAGTCCGGATGGGACAACGGCCGGATCAACTCCCTCATCGTCATGACCGACGGCGAGAACGACGACCCCGCCGGTGGTCTCTCCCTCGAGCAGCTGATCGCCGAGCTCAAGGCCACCGCCGACCCCGCCAAGCCGATCCAGGTGATCCTCATCGGCATCGGCGACAAGGTCGGCGAGGGAGCCATGCGCCAGATCACCGACGCGGTCGGCGGCGGCACCTTCGTCGCCCCCGACCCCGCCAAGATCGGCGACATCTTCCTCCAGGCCATCTCTCTCCGAGGCCAGGCAGCCCAGCCCAAGTAACACCCCCGACGCGCAAAGCGTGATCGAAGGACGGCTCCGGTCCCCGCGACCGGAGCCGTCCTTCGTTCAGGTCGGCACAGTTACAACGGCTACCAGTTGGCTTTGCGGGCCTTGGCCTCGTAGAGCAGGACCGAGGCGGAGACCGAGACGTTGAGCGAGTCGCCGGAGCCGAGCATGGGGACCGCGACGCGCTGGTAGCCGTGGCCGTACCACTCCTTGCCGATGCCGTAGCGCTCACTGCCGACGACCAGTGCCGTGCGGCCCGAGTAGTCGGCCTGGCGGTAGTTGACCGCCTCGTCGGTGTCGGCGAGCAGGACCGTGAAGCGGAGCCGGTCGAGCCAGGCGATGGCCTCCCCGGTCTCCTCGAACTCCACCGTCGGCACGGTCAGGATCGTGCCCTGGCTGGCCCGGATGACCTTCGGGTGGGTCAGCCGGGTCTTGCGGTTGGTGAGCACCAGGCAGTCGGCGCCGCACGCGTCCAGGGACCGGATCAGGGTGCCGAGGTTGCCGGGGATCTCGACGCCGTCGGCGACCAGGACCAGTGACGTCCGGCCGAACCGGAGATCCGAGGGCTCCCAGCGGGGCAGGGCGGCCAGGGACAGCAGGCCGTCGGGCTTGTCGCGTTCGGACATCTTCTCCATCGTCCGCAGCGAGACCCGGAACGACCGCTCGGCGCGAGCTGCGATCTCCTCGGCCCGCCGGTGCGCCTCGTCGGCGTAGATCGCCTCGGGGCACCAGAAGAACGTGTCGATGGGCGCGTTGGCCTCCAGGAGCATGTTGTGCGCCCAGAGGCCCTCGGCGACGAACAGCTTGTAGCGGTTGGGTGCGGTGTTGTTCTGGATGTGCTGCACCTGCCGCACGGCGGGGTGCTGGACCCCGATGGCCTGGAGTTCCATCACAACGTGACGGTAACCGACAGCTCCGACGCGTCCGTGACGGCCCACTCGCGCACGTTGCCGGCGGCGGTGAGGTCGGCCTGCACCTGCGCCAGCACGGAAGCCGGGCCGGTCACCGTCAGCAGGGCCACCTCGGCGCGCATCGACTGCTGGGCCGTCGACTTCGCCTTGCGCACCGCCGCGAGCACCGCCGTCGCAACCGACAAAGGCGAAATATCCGAAGAGTCAGCCAGGGTCGGCCACGCGGAGCGGTGCACGGACCCCGGCTGCCACCACGACCAGACCTCCTCCGTCACGTACGGCAGGAACGGCGCGAACAGCCGCAGCAACGTCGACAACGCGGTCGTCAACGCGGCCCGGGCGGAGTCGCCGCCGGGCACCTCGCCGTAGGCCCGGGCCTTCACCAGCTCCAGGTAGTCGTCGCAGAACGACCAGAAGAACTGCTCGGTGCGCTCCAGGGCGCGCGCGTAGTCGTACACCTCGAACGCCGCGGAAGCATCAGCCACCACCGTGGACAGCGTGGCCAGCAAGGCCTTGTCCACGGGCTCGGTGACGACCGGTTCCAAAGCCACGGGAAAACCGAGCACGAAACGGCTCGCGTTGAGCAGCTTCGTCGCCAGCCGGCGGCCGACCTTCATCTGGTTGAGGTCCAGCGCCGTGTCCACGCCCGGCCGGGCGCTCGTCGCCCAGTACCGCAGCGCGTCCGCGCCGAACCGCTCCAGGAGCGCCTCCGGCGAGTCCGGCGCGTTGTCCTTGGACTTGCCGATCTTCTTGCGGTCCGGGTCGACGATCCAACCGGCGATCGAGGCATGCTTCCACGGCAGCACGCCGTGCTCCTCGTGCGCGCGCAGCACCGTCGAGAACAGCCAGGTCCGGATGATCTCGTGCGCCTGCGGGCGCAGGTCCATCGGGAACACCCGGCCGAAGAGGTCCGGGTCGTCGAGCCAGCCACCGATGATCTGCGGCGTCAGCGACGACGTCGCCCAGGTGTCCATCACGTCCGGGTCACCGACGAACCCGTCGGGCCGCCCCCGCTGCGACTCGTCGAAGCCGGGCGGGGTGTCGCTGCTCGGGTCCATCGGCAGCGACGCGGGCACGATCGGCTCGTCGTAGATCGGGTGGGCGTCGGCGTCGAGCCGGTACCAGAGCGGGATCGGCACGCCGAAGAACCGCTGCCGGCTGATCACCCAGTCGCCGGTGAGCCCCTCCACCCAGTGCTCGTAGCGGGTCCGCATGTGCGCCGGCGTCCACTGCAGCTCGCGGCCGCGCTCCAGCAGGGCGGCCCGCAGCTGCGGCGACCGGCCGCCGTTGCGGATGTACCACTGGCGCGTCCCGACGATCTCGAGCGGCTTTTCGCCCTTCTCGTAGAACTTCACCGCGTGCGTGATCGGCCGCGGCTCGCCCTCCAGCTCTCCCGAAGCGCGCAGCGCCGTCACGACCTTCTCCCGCGCCTGGTGCACGGTGAGGCCGGCGACCAGCGCGTACAGGTCCTCCTCGACGCCGGGCGGGGGCTGCAGGCCGAGCCGCCCGTTGCGCTGGATCACCGTGCGCGTGGGCAGGTCGAGCTCGCGCCACCAGGTCACGTCGGAGAGGTCGCCGAACGTGCACACCATCACCAGGCCGCTGCCCTTCGCCGGGTCGGCCAGGGGGTGCGCGAGCAGCGGCACCTCCACGCGGAACAGCGGCGTGCGGACGGTCGAGCCGAAATGCGCCTGGAACCGCTCGTCAGAAGGGTGCGCGACCAGCGCCACGCAGGCCGGCAGCAGCTCCGGCCGGGTCGTCTCCACGGCGAAGTCGCCGAACCGGATCCGGTGGTAGGCGCCCGGGCGCTCCCGGTCCTCCAGCTCGGCCTGGGCCACGGCGGTGCCGAACGTGACGTCCCACAGCGTCGGGCCGTCCACGGCGTACGCGTCGCCGCGGGCCAGGCTGTTCAGGAACCCCTGCTGCGCGGCGGTCCGGGCCCGGTCGCCGATCGTGGTGTAGAGCAACGACCAGTCCACGGACAGGCCGAGGTTGCGCCACAGGTGCTCATACGCCTGCTCGTCGACCTCGGTCTGGCGCTTGCACAGGTCGATGAAGTTTCGCCGGCTGATCTTCTGCGGCGGCCCGCCGGTGGTCTTCGTGATCACCAGGTGCTCGTCGTAGGGCAGCGTGGGATCGCACTGCACGCCGTAGGTCAGCTGCACCCGTCGCTCGGTCGGCAGGCCGTTGTCGTCCCAGCCCATCGGGTAGAACACGTTCCGGCCGCGCATGCGCTGGTAGCGGGCGATCGCGTCGGTCTGCGTGTAGGAGAACACGTGCCCGATGTGCAGCGCCCCGCTCACCGTGGGTGGTGGCGTGTCGATCGAGAAGACCGACTCCCGTTCAGCGGAACGGTCGAACCGGTATGTCCCCTCGGCGTCCCATACCTTTACCCAGCGCGCCTCGAGTCCATCGAGGGTCGGCTTGGCAGGTATACGCGTCGAATCGGACATGTGCCCCATGCTAGAGCGGTGACTGCCGCGACACCCCTCAATAACCGCATCGCCGCCGCTCTCGTCTTCCTGACCAGCGGGGCCGTGCTCGTCCTGGAGATCGTCGGGCTGCGGCTCGTCGGTCCGTACGTCGGCGTGACGCTGTCCAGCAGCACCGCCATCATCGGTGTCGCCCTCGCCGCGATCGCCTACGGTGCCTGGACCGGTGGGTGGCTCGCCGACCGCCGCATCGACCAGCGCAAACTCCTGTCGCCGCTGCTGCTGCTCGGCGCCGTCGCGACCGCGGCCACCCTGCCGATCATCCGGGTCGCCGGCGAGTGGCTGCGCGGCACCGACGCCACGAGCGTGCTGCTGCTCGCGGCGATGACGCTGTTCGTGCCCGCCGCGCTGCTGTCCGCGGTCACCCCGCTCGTCGTCAAGCTCCAGCTGGCCGACCTCGCGCACACCGGGCGGGTGGTGGGCCGGCTGTCCAGCGTCGGCACCCTCGGCGCCATCACCGCCACGTTCGCGACCGGGTTCGTCCTGGTGGCGACCGTGCCGACCAGCGTCATCCTGTTCGGGCTGGCAGCGGTCCTGGCCGTTGCCGGTTTCGGGTTCGGTGGGTACTGGCGGCGCCGCGGCAACGTGTCGGCGGCGCTCGCGTTCGTCGCGATCGGCGTGCCGATCGGGATCGTCGCACCGAACCCGTGCGACGTGGAGACCGCCTACACCTGCGCCACGGTCCAGCCCGACGGCTCCGGGCGGACCCTGTTCCTCAACGGCGCCCAGCACTCCTACGTGGACCTGGACAACCCCGCTCACCTGGAATACGCCTACACCCAGTGGATCGGGTCCTATCTGGACGGCCTGCCGGCCGGGCCCCTCGCGGTGCTGCACCTGGGCGGCGGCGGGTTCACGCTGCCGCGGTACGTCGCCGCGACCCGCCCCGGCAGCGACAACCTCGTCCTGGAGCTCGACCCGGCGCTCGTCGCCCTCGACCGGCGCAGCCTCGGCCTGCGGACCGGCCCGCTGCTGCGGGTCGAGACCGGCGACGCCCGCGCGAACCTGCACCGCCAGCCGTCCGGGTCCCGGGACGTGATCATCGGCGACGCCTTCGGGCACCTGGCGGTCCCGTGGCACCTGACGACCCGCGAGCTCGTCACCGACGTGCGCCGCGTCCTGCGCCCCGGCGGCGTGTACGCGCTCAACGTCATCGACGGGCCGGCCCGGCGATTCGTCCGCGCCGAGGTCGCCACCATCGCCGCGGTCTTCCCGCACGTGACGCTCGTGGCCCCGCTGCCCGCGCTGCGCGGCGAGACCGGCAGCAACTTCGTGGTGCTCGCGTCGACGGCCCCGCTGCGGCCCGCCGCGGACTCGCTCACCGGCGACGAACTGCGCGCCTTCACCGGCGACGCGACGGTGCTCACCGACGACTACGCGCCGGTGGACCAGCTGCTCACCTGGGACTGAGCGGTTGCAGTGGTTTCGCGGGGCGGCCCGTCAGGCGTTGCACGTCGCCGCTCACGGCGGCCAGCTCGCCGGCGGCGATGGCCTCGTAGGAGCTGACCCACCCGGCCACCTCGAACGCCGGGGCACCGTAGTGGGCCCGGGACGCGTACGCCTCCTCGACGGTCTCCGGCTCGTATCCGACACCGAGCCGGGCCGCGACCTCGTGCAGCGTCAGCGCCTCCGGGCCGGTCAGGTCGTAGGTCTGTTGCTCGTAGCGGCCGGTGTCCGCGTTGGTGAGAACCTCGACCGCGCACGCGGCGATGTCGTCGTGGCTGACCGCGGCGACCCGACCGTCGCCCGCCGGGCCGCGGATCACGCCGTCGGGACCGGCGAGCTTCGGCAGCATCTCCTGATACAGGTTGTCGCGGAGGAACGTCCAGCCGAGCCCGGTGCTCCGGATGTGCTGCTCCGTGTGCCAATGATCCCGGCCGAACGTGAACGTGCAGTCCGGTGCGGCGCCGGCGAACGACAGGTACACGATCCGGCGTACCCCCGCACCCACCGCGGCGTCGACCGCGCTGCGATGCTCGGCGACCCGGTCCTTCGACTCCCGGCCCGACACCAGGAGCAGGGTCTCGACGCCGTCGAGGGCCCGCCGCATCCCTGGCGTGTCGCGGTATTCCGCGTCCATGCGGGTCAGCCGCCGCGCGTCCGGCAGCGCCGCCGCCACCCTGCCGCCGATCTGGCCGTTTGCTCCGGTCACTGCGATCAACGCCTCAGGCCGCCTGTTTCTCGTCGCGGATCGGCAGGATCTGGTCGAGGCCGGTGATCTCCAGCGTCATCGACACGTCTTCGTTGGGGTTGGCGACGACCAGGGTCGCGCCCGCCTGCTGTGCCCGGCGCCAGCAGCCGACCAGTGTGCCCAGCCCGCTCGAGTCGACGAACGTCAGCTCGGTCAGGTCGATGACCAGCTCCTTCGCCCCCGCGTCCAGCTGCCGGACCACCTCGGTGAGCAACTTCGGCGCCGTGTCCAGGTCCAGGTCCCCCACCGCGTCGAGGCGCACCAGCCCGCCCTCACGGCGCACCGACAGCTCCCATACCGTCTCGTCGTCGACCACGTTGTGCATGTCCTTTCGCGAACCGAGCTGCAGATCGGCTACTGATCGCTGGTCAACAGTGTGTGGTACCCATTGGGTGGACTTCAAACGCTCACACCGTTTGACCGGGTCTGCTGCTCGTCGCAGACTCGATGGCATGACCGGTGATCTCGATTTTGTGGGGCGTGCCCCGGCAACGTTCGACGACGCCGCCATGCTCGCCGTGGCGCAGCGGCGGGCGCAGTTCCTCGCCGACGCCGGGCGCCAGGTGTCCGGCTCCCTCAACCTGCCGCACACCGTGCGCCGCTCGCTGTCCGCCTGCGTGCCGCACCTCGCGGACTGGGCGCAGATCATGCTGGTCGGGCGGGACGGTGCGACGTACACCAGCCTCGTCGTCAACGGCTCGGGCCCGACGTCGACCGCGCGCCGGACGCCGGGCGCCGACGGGGTCAGCGGCCAGGCGCGGCTCCTCGTCACCGGCCGGCCCGAGCTGCTGCACGTCTCGCTGGACCAGGACCCGCTGCAGCCCGACGGCCTGGCCGCGCTGGTCCCCGACGAACTGATGCGCGCGCAGGTCGCCGCGCTGCGCCCCGCCGACGTGCTCGGCCTGCCGCTGACCGCCCGCGGCACCACGTTCGGCACCCTGACCCTGGCCCGGCGCAGCGGCTACGGGTTCGTCACCGAGGACATCTCGGTGGCCGAGGAGCTCGCGGTGCGCATCGCGCTCGCGCTGGACGCCGCCCGGCGCTACGCGGAACGTTCCAACGTCGCCACCGTGCTGCAGGCCAGCCTCCGCCCGCCCGAGCTGCCGAAGCTCGAAGGCAGCGCACTGGCCGCCCGCTACCGGCCGGCCTCCGGCGACGCCGAGATCGGCGGCGACTTCTACGACGCCTGGGGCGACCCCGCGGACTGGTCGTTCGTCCTCGGCGACGTCTCCGGCAAGGGCGTCGAGGCGGCCGTGGTCACCGGCCAGGCCAGGCACACCGTGCGTGGCGCCTCCGCCGTCGACCGGGAGCCGTCGGCGGTGCTGCGCGCCCTCAACACGATGCTCGACGGCACCACCGCCGGCCGCTTCGTCACCGCCGTCTACGGTCGGGTCCGCCGGCACTCCGGCGGCGGGCTGCACGTCACCGTGGCGTCCGCCGGACATCCGCAGCCGCTGCTGGTGCGCACGTCCGGCGACGTCGAGCCGGTCCGGGTGCGCGGCCTCGCGGCCGGCCTGGTCGCCGACGTCGACTACGACCAGACCCAGGTCGTCCTCGCACCCGGCGACACCCTGGTGCTCTACACCGACGGTGTCACCGAGGCCGGCCACCACAGCGTCCGCCGGGGCACCCAGCGCCTCACCGGTCTCCTGTCGAACTATGCGCAGGCGGGCGTCGACGCCCTCGTCGAGGCGATCGAGATCGCGGTCCTGGAGGAATCGGGCGGCGTCCAACGCGACGACCTGGCGGTGCTGGCCCTGCGGGCGGCGAGCGCA
>NZ_BONQ01000073.1 GCF_016862795.1 Dactylosporangium siamense
CTCGGGCCGGTCATCTGGGGATCAGCAATGGGTCATGCGCCCGGAGCGGAGTGAGGACGTATGACCGGCCAGCGGAGCGTCTCGGGCCGGTCATCGGGGGTTCAGTGTTGGGGCAGGCGCCCGGAACGAAGTGAGGACGCATGACCGGGCTCGCCTTCTGGCCGTACTTCGACCTCCTCCAGCGCCGCGACGCGGCCGGTGCCGTGCAGTACGCGCTGGCCCTGGTCGACGGCGGCGCCGATCCCGTCGACGTCCTGCTCGACGTCGTCGCGCCGGCGCAGGAGCAGGTCGGGCTGCGCTGGGCGGAGGGCGCTTGGACGGTCGCGCACGAGCATGCCGCGACCGCGACCAGCGAGTCCGTCGCGATCGCGGTCGGCGCCCGGATCCCCGCCCCCGCCACGCCGGTCGGGCACGTGATCCTGGCCTGCGCGGAGCGCGAGTGGCACGGACTGCCGGCCCGCCTGGTCGGCTACGGCCTGCAGGCCGCCGGTTGGCGCACCACCTTCCTGGGCGCTTCGACGTCGCCGCTGCAGTTCGCCCGGTTTCTCGACGACGTCGACGCGGACGCGGTCGCGATCAGCTGCTCCGTCGCGGCGTCGCTACCGGCCGCCCGGCGCCTGATCGGCGCCGCCCGGGAGGCCGGCCTGCCGGTCCTGGTCGGCGGCGGCGCGTTCGGCCCGGACGACACCCGGGCCAGGGCGCTGGGCGCGTCCGGCTGGGCCGGGGACGCCCGCACCGCGGCGACCGTGCTCACCGGCCTCGTCGCCGCCGCGAGCGACCTGACCTGGACCGTTGACCGGGCCCGCCACGCCGGCGCCGACGAGCACGCGGAGATGGTGATCCGCTTCGCCGAGTTTCGCGCCGCCGCCCGCCGCCACTGGCTGGACGCCCCCGGCGACCCGGCCGACGAGGCAGGTCTGGCCCGCGACGCGGTCGACCACGCGCTGCACTCCCTGTCCGCGGCGCTGCTCACGGACGATCCCCGGCTCCTGCGCGAGGCGGACGACTGGCTCACCGCGCTGTTCGCCGCCCGGGGCGAGCCGGCCACCAGCGTGCCGTCGCTGTGGCGCTCCCTGCACCGGACCGTCGGCGAACCGCTCCCCGAGGCGGCGAGGCACCTCAAGGCGCTCTGAGGCGCTGGTCAGGCCAGCTCGGCCCAGACCACCTTGCCGGTCGGGAGGGGGCGGACACCCCAGGCGCGGGCCAGCCGCGACACGATGAACATGCCCCGGCCGGAGAGGCTGGTCTCGTTGTCGATCTCGGCGATCCGGGGCAGCGCGGTGCTGCCGTCGCCGACCTCGATGAGCACCGCGCCCTCGGTGCGGCGCAGGCGCAGGGCCGCCGGCGGGGTGCCATGGCGCAGGGCGTTGGCGACGAGCTCGTGGCCGACCATCACCGCGGACCTGGTGAGGTGGGTGAGGCCCCAGGCGGTCAGCGTGCGGGTGATGACGGCCCTGGCCTGCCGGACCGCACCGGCTGGCACCTCGACGGTGACCTCGGAGGTGTCGGGCTCGGCGGTGAACACGTATCCCATGGTGCCCGTTCGTGCCCTGGTTGAACAGTGACAGCACCGCCAGAGTCGGGGATGAGTCAGGTTTGCGCACCCTTCGTGGTGGGCAAACCGGAAGCCAATCGCACGCGACTCAGCACCACTTCAGGGGGCCAGGATGCTCGTTCAACCAGAAATGTCGGTTGCCGGTGGTGCGCAGCGCTTCGCGGACCTTCGTTCGGCGCTGAGCGCGCGGCACCAGGAACTCGCCGCCGAGCACGCCGATGCGGTTGCCGAGATGACCCTCGCGGGCGTGGTCGACGCCGGTGACGACGTCGCCGACCTGGGCACCAAGGCGTTCAGCCGGGATCAGGAGTTTGCGCTCGCGCTGTCGATCCGGGCCAGAATGGACCAGGTGGAGCGGGCGCTGGAGCGGCTCGACGAGGGCACCTACGGCCGGTGCGAGCGCTGCTCCGAGGACATCCCGGTCGCGCGGCTGACCGCGTTTCCGTCGGTCACGCTGTGCGTGCGCTGCAAGAGCCTCAGCGAGCGCCGCTAGCGCTCAGCGGGCGCCGCTCGCGCTCAACCGTTCGACAACGCCCAATGCCCGATGGGCGGCACTCTGCAGGTGCGGCAGGTAGTCCGCGGCCGCCGGGTTGTCGCCGAGGTCTTCGGCCAGGAACGCCACATAGTTGAGGATCGCGCCCAGAGCGTTGGAAAGGTCATGGGTGCCGTCGGCGACCTCCGCCCGGAGCAGGGCGAGCTCGTCGGCCGGTTCCGTCGCGCCCATCCGTCCCCCTGGCTAGAGTGAGTCCCGTCCAACTGTTACGGGGCGTAGTCGGATGATAACTCTAGTCACAGCACTGCTGGTAACCGCGGTGTTCCTGCGCGCGCTCGGGGGGTATCTCGCCACCCGGGATCCGATGCAACGGGCCATCACGCTGATCTTCCTGCCGCCGGTGGCGGTGTGCGTCAACGCGTTGGTGCGCCAGATCCTCGGCGCACCGCTCCCGACCGCGGTGAGCGCCAGCACGACCGCGCTGCTCATGCTGCAGCCGTACCTGACGCTGCGGCTCACCGCCCGGCTGCGGCACGTGCCGACCTGGCTCGACCGCACCCTGCTGATCTCGCTGGTGGCGAGCATCGTCGCCGTCGCCGCGGCGCCGCGCCCGCTGAACGTCGGCTACCTGCTGCTGGCCTCCGGCACGTTCACCGTGACCGAGGTGATCGCCGGCACCTACCTGCTGATCGGTGCGCAGCGGCGGTCCGGTGCGGCCAGGGCCAGGCTGCGCCTCGCCGCCGTGGCCACCTATGCGTTCGTGGCGATGATGTTGATGCTGTACACCGGCGCGGCGCTGTCGCCGAGCACCAGGAGCTGGCTCGCGCCGGCCGGGCGGGTCGTCGCGCTCGTGTCCGCGGTCGGCTACCTGATCGCGTTCATGCCGCCCGCCTGGCTGCGCCGGGTGATGTCGGCCACCGTCTGGTACGAAGCGACCGAAGACCTCCAGCGGCTGCCGTCGGCCGTCAGCACCGCCCAGGTGTGGCGCCGGTTCGTCCAGGTGGTGCACGAGACGACCGGCACCGACGCGGTCGTCCTGGTGCGCACGGCGCGCGGGGGCCGGTTGGAGCAGGTCGCGGCCGTCTGCCGGTCCGGTGCCAGCCTGCCGCACGACCCGATGCCGGAGCTGACGGACAAGGACCTCGCGCTGCTGCTCGCCGCCCGGCAACCGGTCACGGCCGGCTCGACCCGCCGGCCCGCACCGGCGCTCGCCACGTACTACGCGCAGGCGACCGGCGCCCGGCTCGTCACCGCGCTGGAGCTGTCCCTGTCCGCGGACGAGTGCGGCGCCGTGCTGCTGATGGACCGGTACCAGGCCCTGTTCACGACCGACGACCTGCGCCTGACGGCGGTGCTCGGCGGCCAGGCGCAGGCCCTCGCGGAGCGCAGCACGACCCTCGCCGAGCAGCGCCGGCTGAGCGAGCAGCTGGCCGAGTCCGTCGACGCGCTCACCCACGCCAGCCAGGCCAAGAGCGATTTCCTCGCCGGGATGAGCCACGAGCTGCGGACCCCGTTGAACGCGATCATCGGGTTCAGCGACCTGATGCGGGCCGAGCACCCCGACGGCGACCGGCGCACCGTGCCCGCCGACTGGGTCGACCACATCCACAACAGCGGCCGGCACCTGCTCGGCCTGATCAACGACATCCTCGACCTGGCCAAGGTCGAGGCGGGCCGGTTGGAGCTCAACCCGGAGCCGCTCGCCCTCGACGTCGCGGTCCATGAGGTGATCACCGGGCTGCGGCCGCTCACCGACCGCAAGGGCCTCGAGGTGGTGATCGACGTGCCGCAGGTGGCCGTCCGCGCCGACCCGCTGCGCTTCCGGCAGATCCTGGACAACCTGCTGTCCAACGCGATCAAGTTCACGCCCGAGGGTGGCCGGATCGCGTTGAGCGCCGCCGGCGAGGCCGGCGAGGTCGCGCTGTCCGTGGCGGACAGCGGGGTCGGTATCGCCGCGGAGGACCACGCCCGGGTGTTCGAGGAGTTCCAGCAGGTCGGCAGCGCCGCGCAGCGGCAGGCCGGCACCGGGCTGGGGCTCGCGCTGACCCGGCGGCTGGTCGAGGCGCACGGCGGCTCGATCGTCCTGCAGTCCGAGCTCGGCGAGGGCAGCCGGTTCACCGTGCGGCTGCCGGACGCGACCGCCGAGATGCCCGCCGCCGCGCCCACCGCACTCCCCGTGACGGGACCGGTCGGCGCCGCCCGCGGCCGGGTGCTGATCATCGACGACGACGCCCGCGCCGCCGAGCTGCTCATGACCTACCTCGCCGCGGCCGGCTACCAGGTGCGCGTCGCGCCGGGCGGGGAGGAGGGCCTGGCGGCCGCGCGGGCCTGGGTGCCCGACGCGATCCTGCTCGACGTCGTCATGCCCGGCCTCGACGGCTGGGACGTGATCCGGGAGCTGAAGCACGAGGATCCGCTGCGCGGGATCCCGGTCTTCTTCGCCACGATCATCGACGACCGGAAGGCCGGCATGTCGCTCGGCGCCACGGACTTCTTCGTCAAGCCCGTCGACCACGACCTGCTGCTGGCGCAGCTGGCCCGGCACGTCGTGCCGGCGGGCAACGACGCCGCCTCGGTGCTCGTGGTCGACCGCGACGACCAGACCCGGCGGGTGGTCGAGCAGCACCTCCGCGACGGCGGCATCGACGTGGTCGCCTGCGACGACGGGCCGGAGGGGCTGCGACTGTCCCGCGACCGCCGCTTCGACCTGATCATCTGCGACCTGCAGATGGCCGACGTCGACGGCTTCGCCCTGCTCGCCGGGCTGGAGGGCGACCCGGCGACCCGGGGGATCCCGGTGCTGGCGCTGACCGAGCCCGACCTGTCCGACGCCGACCGGGTCCGCCTGACCGGCAAGGTCATCGGCACCATGCCCCGCAGCGCCGCCGCGTCCGACGGCGTCCGCGAGTGGGTCGACCTGGCCGCGGTGGCCAGCACACTGTCCGACGCGCGGGGGAACGGGGCACAACAATGAGCAAGGTGCTGCTGGTGGAGGACGAGGAGCTCAACCGCGTCCTGGTCCGGGCGATCCTGGCCCGCGCCACCGACGACGTGATCCGCGAGGTCGAGCTGGTCGAGGCCGGCAGCCTGCAGCGGGCCCGGGACGCGCTCACGGAGAGCCCGGTCGACGTGATCCTCCTGGACGTGAACCTGCCCGACGGCAACGGGCTCAGCCTCGCCGCGGACCTCAGCACGCAGCCCGACCGGCCACAGGTCATCGCCCTGACCGCGAGCGTGCTGCCGCACGAACGGGCCGCCGCGATGAGCGCGGGGTGCGACGCCTTCCTCGACAAGCCGTACGGCGCCCAGGACCTATTGAAGATTCTCGCTAGGCATCTCGCCCTTTAGCTGCGTTTGAGCGTCACCTACCGGTGGGTAGGTGAGATGACGCTCACTCGTCGTCAAAGGGGAGGAACGGGTGCAGACTCTCGCCGAAGGTCTACGCCTACAGATGGACGCGCTGGACTACGTCCTCCTGTCGCTCTACTTCATCACCGTCCTGGGGGTGGGTCTCGCCGCCCGCCGGTCCATCAAGAACAGCGCCGACTTCTTCCTGTCCGGGCGCTCGCTGCCGGCCTGGGTCACCGGTCTCGCCTTCATCTCCGCCAACCTTGGCGCGCTGGAGATCCTGGGCATGGCCGCCAACGGTGCCAAGTACGGCATCATGACGGTCCACTACTACTGGATCGGCGCCGTGCCGGCCATGGTGTTCCTCGGCATCGTCATGATGCCCTTCTACTACGGGTCCAAGGTCAGAAGCGTCCCGGAGTACATGCGGCGCCGCTTCAACCGGCCCGCCCACCTGCTCAACGCGCTGTCGTTCGCGGTCGCCCAGGTCCTCATCGCCGGCGTGAACCTGTACGCCCTCGCGCTGATCATGCAGGCGCTGCTCGGCTGGCCGCTGTGGACCGCGATCGTGGTGGGGGCGGCGATCGTCCTGGCGTACATCACCCTCGGCGGTCTTTCCAGCGCCATCTACAACGAAGTCCTGCAGTTCTTCGTGATCATCGCCGGTCTGCTGCCGATCGCGATCATCGGCCTGGTCAAGGTCGGCGGGATCGACGGGCTGTTCGCCGCGGTCCGCGACACGAAGCTCGGCGAGGCCGGCCTGCACACCTGGGCCGACACCGGCGGCAGCGACAATCCGCTCGGCGCGCCCTGGTGGGGCATCGTGTTCGGCCTCGGGTTCGTGCTGTCGTTCGGCTACTGGACGACGAACTTCGCCGAGGTCCAGCGCGGTCTGTCGGCCCGCAACATGAGCGCCGCCCGCCGCACGCCGATCATCGCGGCCTACCCGAAGCTGGTCATCCCGTTCGTCACCGTCATCCCCGGCCTGGTCGCCCTGGTCACGGTCAAGGGGCTCGGCGCCGACAAGGGCGACCTGCAGTACAACAACGCGATCCCGCTGCTCATGCGCGAGTTCCTGCCCAACGGGGTGCTCGGCATCGCCGTGACCGGTCTGCTGGCGTCGTTCATGGCGGGCATGGCGGCCAACGTCTCCGGGTTCAACACCGTCTTCACGTACGACCTCTGGCAGGAGTACGTGAAGAAGGACCGGCCCGACGGCTATTACCTGCGCATCGGCCGCTGGATCACGGTCGTCGGCGTCATCATCGGCATCGGCACCGCGTTCATCGCCGCCGGCTACAGCAACATCATGGACTACATCCAGGCGCTGTTCTCGCTGTTCAACGCCCCGCTGTTCGGGGCGTTCATCATCGGCATGTTCTGGAAGCGGATGACCGCCTGGGCGGGCTTCTGGGGTCTGCTCAGCGGCACGCTCGCGGCGTTCATCGTCTACGCGGGCTACAAGTGGTGGGGCTGGTTCACGTTCGGCTCCGACCTCGACGAGTCGTTCTGGGGCGCCGGCATCGCGTTCGTGACGGTTGCGATCGTCTCCGTCGTCGTCACGCTCTTCACCACCAGCAAGACCGACGAGGAGCTCAGCGGTCTGGTGTACGGCATCGGCCGGCACGACCTGTCCGCCGATGCCGTCGCCGGTGACCAGGCCTGGTACCGCTCACCGCTCCTGCTCGGCGCCGGCGCGCTGATCCTGGCCTTCGCGTTCTACCTGCCGTTCCTGTAGTGGAGAGGGTGTCTGCACATGTCTGACCCGACGAAAGCGGAGACCGCCAGGGCGGCCCGGTTGTTCGACGTCCGTCGCGTGATCGGTGGGCTCTTCACCGTCTACGGCGTGATCGTCACGATCCTCGGCATCTTCGACTCGCCGGCGGAGATCGAGAAGGCCGCGGGGGTCCGGATCAACCTCTGGACCGGCCTGGGGATGCTCGCCCTCGGGCTGCTGTTCCTGCTCTGGCAGTGGTGGCGGCCGGCCGAACCGCCGACGCCGAGCGACATCCCGCCGGCGGACGAGATTCGGGAGTAACAGCCAGTACCGGGTTCCGACGCGGCGGTGCACACTGCGCGGCATGAAGATCGTGCTTGCCGACGCCGCGCCGGAACCCGGGTTCCTCGCCGGCACCGCCATCGTCGTCGCGCTCGTCTGCGTGGCGTTCGTCGCCGCCCTGACCGTGCTCATCGTCTGGCTGGTCCGCCGGACGAAGAACACCAGGTACTAGAGCACCAGCAGCCCGATGAGCACCGACGCGGCGTTCGCCCCGAGACTCGTCACCAGCAGCAGCGCCGGGTCGCGGCGGCAGGCCAGCAGCAGGACCGCCGCCTCGACGACCACGACCGCGGCCTCCGCACCCCAGAACCGTCCGGCGCTCGGACGAGGGGCGAGAAACCACCACAGGACCGGGTGGGTCAGCAGGTTGACCACGACCCCGAGCAGCACCGCCCGCCCGGGCTTCGCCAGGCGCAATGCCGAGAGCGCCAGTGCGTACAACGGCACCTCGACGGCGATGGTCAGCAGCAGCGCCGGGATCACCGCATGAAGGTAACGCTGCCGTTCCTGTTCGCGGCCGCCGCCGCACTGGCCGTCGCGCTCGGCGCGCCCCTCGCCACGACCGTGCTCGGGCTGATCGCGTTCGGGGTGCTGCACAACGTCCTGGAGTTGCGATACGTCACCGGGCGGTTCGCGCCGGTGCTGAACGGCCGGTTCCTGGCCGTCCTGCTCGGGCTGATCAGCGCGATCGTGCTCTGCCGGATCGCGGCGATGTTCGTCGGTCAGCCCGCCCGCAACGCCGAGATCCTGGTCGGCTACGCGGTCCTCGCCGCCGGATGTGCGCACGCATTGCGCGGCTGGCTTCTCGGGGTGGCGGGTTCGGTGCTGGCCGTCGCCGCCGGTGTTTCACTCTCCTGGCCCGGCTACCACTTCGTGGTCCTCGCGCACCTGCACAACGTGGTGCCGCTGTTCTTCCTGTGGGAGTGGGCCGCCGCGCTGCCGCCGGTGACCCGGCGCTGGTTCCGGTCGATCCAGGTCGGCTGGGTCTTCGTGGTGCCGGCCGCCATCCTGCTCGGCGCCTTCGACGTGTCCGGAGTGTCCGCGTCAACCGTGGCGGCCTTCGCCGGCGACCCCGCGAAGATCATGGCGCTCAGCGCGCCGCCCGCGTCCTCCGTGGCGGTCGGTGCCCGGTTCCTGGTGGTGTTCGCGTTCCTGCAGACCATGCACTACTTCGTGTGGGTCTGGTTTTTGCCGCGGTACGCCCCTGACGCCGCTCGGGCGTTCGAGGCACGGGTCCCGTGGCTGCGCGGATCCCGGGCCTGGGCCCTGGGTGCGGGCCTGGGCGCCGTGCTGGGGCTGCTCTTCGTCATCGACTACGCATCGGGGCGAGCGCTCTACAGTGCATTCGCCTCATATCACGCGTATCTGGAGTTTCCGGTGTTGCTGGCGATGCTGCTCGGAGCGGGTGCAGCGCGTTCACAGCTGGTTTTCAGGGAAACCGCAACCGGCGGTCAGCAAACGGCGGCAGTCTCGACGTTGACAGGGGAAATCTGACGAACTTGGAGTGAATCATGACGCGGCTGCTTGTGGTCGACGACGAGCCGGACATCGTCGAGCTGCTGTCCGCGAGCCTGAAGTATCACGGCTACGACGTGGCCAGCGCCACGAGCGGCCGGCAGGCGATGGAGGAGGCCCGCCGCTTCCGCCCCGACATGATCCTGCTCGACGTCATGATGCCCGAGCTCGACGGCTTCGAGGTGCTGCGCAAGCTGCGCGGCGAGGGCACCCGCGTGCCCGTGCTGTTCCTGACCGCCCGCGACGCCACCGAGGACAAGATCAAAGGCCTGACCCTCGGCGGCGACGACTACGTCACCAAGCCGTTCAGCCTCTCGGAGATCCTCGCCCGGATCCAGGCCGTGCTGCGCCGCGCCGCCGACCCGGCCGGCGGCGCCGCGGCCCCGTCGTCGCGGCTGACCTTCGCCGACATCGAGCTCGACGAGGACACCCACGAGGTGTTCAAGGCGGGCCAGGAGGTCCAGCTGTCGCCCACGGAGTTCAAGCTGCTGCGGTACTTCATGACCAACCCGGGCCGGGTGCTGTCCAAGGCGCAGATCCTCGACCACGTGTGGCAGTACGACTTCGGCGGCGACGCCGGCGTCGTCGAGTCCTACGTGTCCTACCTGCGCAAGAAGATCGACACGTCGGAGCCGCGCCTGCTGCAGACGCTGCGCGGGGTCGGCTACTCGCTGCGGTTGCCACGGACATGAGGGCCTGGCCGCTCCGCGTCAAGCTGGTCGCGCTCATGCTGGTGCTGCTGACCGCCGCGCTCGTCCTGACCGGCGGCATCAGCCTCTACAGCACCCGCGACTTCGCCATTCAGCGCGTCGACGACCAGCTGCGAAACAGCGCGGGCCCGGCGCTGAACGACTGCATCGGCAGCGGCTACGGCGACGGCCGCAACAAGGGCACCCCGGCGTTGCGCAGCGCCTACTGGGTCGGCTGCGAAAATGTCGATGGCACCATCGAGCAGGAGGTCTTCAAGGCCGGCCCGAACAACGCGCCTCAGGGCGCTCCGAAGCTACCGGCCACCACGATCACCGGCCTCGCCAGCGAGGGCGAAGTCACCCCCCGCGGGGAGATCCTGCTGACCGTCCCGTCCGCCGGTGGCGTCGGTCACGACTGGCGCGTGCTCGTGAAGCGGCAGTCCAGCGGCCCGGTCCAGGGCTGGGTCGTGGTCGGGTTCAGCCTTGACGAGGTCGACGACACCGTCAAGCAGCAGCTCTGGGTGACCGTCGGCGTCGGGGGCGGGGTGCTGCTGGTGCTCGCCGTGGTCGCCTACCTGCTGGTGCGCTCCAGCCTCCGGCCGCTCGTCGAGGTCGAGCAGACCGCCGAGGCCATCGCCGCCGGGGACCTGACGCGGCGCGTCCCGGAGGCGGATCCGCGGACCGAGGTCGGGGGGCTGTCGATGGCGCTCAACACGATGCTGGGGCAGATCGAGACGGCGTTCGAGGAGCGGCGGGCGTCGGAGGAGGCGGCCCTCGCGTCGGAGGAGCGGATGCGCCGGTTCGTCGCCGACGCCAGCCACGAGCTGCGCACCCCGCTGACCTCGATCCGCGGCTTCGCCGAACTGCACCGCCAGTCGGGCGGCGAGGACGAGAGCATCGGCCGGATCGAGCACCACGCCACCCGCATGGGCCTGCTCGTCGACGACCTGCTGCTGCTCGCCCGCATGGACCAGCAGCGCCCGCTGGAGAAGAAGCCCGTCGACCTGCTCGCCCTGGCCACCGACGCGCTGATCGACGCCAGGGTCACCGCTCACGATCACAAGCTGCGCCTGCGCACGCAGGGCGGGGACGACGACGACGTTGAGCCGGCGATCGTCCTGGGCGACGAGCCGCGGCTGCGGCAGGTCCTGCAGAACCTGATCGCCAACGCGATGATCCACACCCCGCCGGGCACCGAGGTCACCGTCTTCGTCGGCACCGAGGGCCGGGACGCCGTCCTCGAGGTCGCCGACAACGGTCCCGGCATGACCGCCGAGGATGCCGTCCTCGTCTTCGAGCGCTTCCACCGGCTCGAAAAAAGCCGGACCCGCGTCGTCAGCGGGTCCGGCTCGGGGCTGGGTCTGTCGATCGTGAGCGCCCTGGTGGCCGCGCACGGTGGCAAGGTAACCCTGCGCACCGCACCGGGAGAGGGTGCCGCCTTCCGCGTCACCCTCCCACTCGCCGTCTGACCCTTTTCAATGATCCGGAAGACCCTGTGCATAGGTACACAGGGTCTTCCGGATCACGGGACTACGGGTGCGTCCAGGTCTGGGCGCCCGTGCCGTTGCAGTCGTAGATCTGCAACTGGGTGCCGTTGGTGGTGGTCGAAGCGGGGATGTCCAGGCACTTGTTGGCCTGGGGGTTGCGGATCGCGTTGTTCGCCTCGATCACCCACTGCTGGGCGGCGGTGCCGTTGCAGGTGTAGAGCTGCACGAGCGTGCCGTTCGTGGTGCCGCTGGCCTTCACGTCGAGGCACTTGCCCAGGCCAGTGAGGGTGCCGTTGGCGTTGACCGTCCACTGCTGGGCGCCCGTGCCGTTGCAGTCGTAGATCTGGACCTTGGTGCCGTCGGCGGTCTGGCTCGCGTTGATGTCGGCGCACTTGCCGAGCGCCGTCAGCGGGCCGGTTCGGGCGCCGGGCGTGCCGATGCCTGGGCCGGTGAAGGTGTAGCTGTCCAGGTCCAGGATCGCCCCGGTGCCGCCGGTGAACACGATGTAGAGGTCGTGCGTCCCGTCGTCGGGCTTGGTGACGGCGCCGCTGACCTCGGCGTAGGTCTCCCAGCCGCCGGTGTTCGGCACGGTGAGGCGGGCGACCTCGGTGCCGGTGGGCGAGTCGTAGCGGAAGGAGACCGTGCCGCCGCCACCGCCGGAGGAGACCCGGGCCTTGACGCCGGTGATGTTCTTCAGCGACACGGCGTGGTGCCGGACGCTCTCACCGGACTGGATGTCGCCGAGCCGCTTGCCACCGTCGGCCGCCGCCGCCGTGATGACCTGCGGACCGGACAGCGACACGTAGTGCTCGGCCTGCCAGTACTTGGGCCACAGCGTGAACTCCGAGGAGCCGGTCAGCGGCGCCGAGCCCGAGGCGCCGTTGTCGGTGTAGGTGGCGCGCACGACGAAGAACAGCACCGAGTCGGGTCCGGCGTGCACCGGTCCGGTGTTGAAGGTGGCAGAGCAGCCGGTGCCGGCGCCCTCGTCGTGGGCGTGTTCCTGGTGGCCGAGGGCGACCGCGATCACGATCTTCGAGCAGTCGATCGGGCCGTCCTGCGGGTCGGTGGCCGAGGCCGTGACGGTGAAGTTGTCGTTCCAGTCGAACATGCCGCCGGCCGGGACGCCGGAGATCGTGACGGTCGGACGGTTGTTGCCGATGGTGATCGGGACCAGGGTGGTGCCGGTGTGTCCGGCCGGGTCGCGCACCGTCAGCCGGGCCTGCTTCGCGCCGTTGGTGGTGTACGTGTACGAAGGGTTGGCCGCCGTCGAGTCCGTCGTGCCGTTGTTGTCGAAGTCCCAGGCGTAGGTGATCGTGTCGCCGTCGGGGTCGCTGGAGCCCGCGCTGGAGAAGGTCACCGCGAGCGGCGCGAGGCCGTTGTCCTTGTTCACGGTGGCCTTGGCGATCGGTGACCGCCCGCCCTGGACGTAGTTGATTTTGTACAGGCCGGCGTCGGCGGCGCCCGAGAAGTAGCCGCTGCCGTATTCCAGCATGTACATCGAGCCGTCCGGGCCGAACTGCCAGTCGATCGGGTGGACGAACGGCGTGCCGGCGTTGACGGGCTCGATGCCACCCGAGACCGGGTTGCCCGTGGCCGGGTTGCCGTTGTCGAAGTTGACCATCTTCAGCCAGTTGCGGCAGTACTCGGAGATGATCCACTTGTTGTCGTAGTACTGCGGCCACTTCACCGACGAGTTGAGGTTGGGGTCGTAGTGGTACACCTCGGTGTGGTTCGGTGATCCACAGCCACCGGGGCTGTCCAGCTGCGGCCACTGCACGCTGCCGCCGTGCTGCTCCCAGACCAGCGCCGGCTTGGTCGGCGGGAGCTGCTGCAGGCCGGTGTTGCGGGGCGAGTTGTTGACCGGCCCGGTGCTGCCGCCGCACGGGAACCAGCCACGGGGTGCGTTGGCGGCGAAGTCCCAGTCGTTGTAGGCCACGTTCGGACCGCCGCAGTAGGGCCAGCCGTAGTTGCCCGGCCCGCTCGCCCGGTTGAACTCGTCGAAGGCCGCCGGCCCCCGGTTGGCGACCGTGGCACCGGCGTCGGGGCCGACCTCACCCCAGTAGAGGGTGTTGTTCGCCTTGGTGTCGACCCAGATCCGGTACGGGTTGCGGGTCCCCATGATGTAGATCTCGCCGCGGGTCTGCGCGCTCTGCGCGAAGAGGTTCCCGGACGGGATCGTGTAGGTGCCGTTGCTCTCCGGGTGGATCCGGTTGATCTTCCCGCGCAGGTCGTTGGTGTTGCCCGAGGAGCGCTGGGCGTCGTACTGCGGGTCGCGGTTGGTCCGCTCGTCGATCGGCGCCATGCCGGCCGAGTCGCCGCCGGAGTTGGTGTTGTCGCCGACCGCGAAGTACAGGTTGTTGTTCGAGTCCCAGGTCATCGACCCGGCCGAGTGGCAGCACAGGTTGCGCTCGGTGGGCCACTCGATGATCATGTCCTCGCTGGCGGGGTCGAGGACGTTGGTGGTGGCATTGAAGGTGAACCGGGAGATCCGGTTGACCAGCGGGGTCACCTTCGGTGAGTAGAAGATGAAGACCCAGCGGTTGGTGGCGAACTGCGGGTGCAGCGTGATGCCGATCAGGCCGTCCTCGAAGCGCGCGTCCAGCTGGAGCGTCAGCGCCACGGTCGTGGACTGGGTCGTGGGGTTGTACAGCCGGACCTGACCGCCGCCGGCGGTGGTGCCCCGGTTGATGTACATGACCTTGCCGTCAGGCAGGACGGCCAGCTCGATCGGCTCGCCCATGGTGAGCCCGCCGTCGAGCTTGACCTTCTCGAAGTCGCTGGCGGGCGGTGGGGCGGCGGCCGCTGGGGTGGGGGCGGCGGCCTCGACGGTCGCGAACGTCGCGACACTCACGAAACTCGATACGATCAGGGCCAGAGCTGAGGCACCGACGGTCCATCGTCGGCGGTGGGGGTGTTTCACCGGACCTCCTGTGAGCGGGCGGCTCGATGGACTCCCGCCGACTGGAGGACATCGATGTGTGCCAGACAGTAACGTCTTTCGCTCAAAAGCAACAGACTTTCCTCTATATCGACAAAAGTTGAGTGCCCTCGTGTTCACTCTTACGGGGGGTGCGAGCGGCGGCCGGGTGCCAGTTGGGTATGGAATGGGGGTGTTCGAGGACCGGATCGACCTGTGGGACGTGACCTTGCGTGTCCGCCGCGAGGGCAGCGGCCCGCCGGTGCTGCTGCTGCACGGCCACGCCGGCACGCTGGACGTCTGGGACGAGCTCGCCCCGGCGCTCGCCACCGGGCACACCGTGGTCCGGCCGGACCTGCGCGGCTACGGCGGCTCGGTGCGCACCACCGACGAGGCGTGGCCGGCCCTCGTGCACGAGATGGCCCTGGACTGCCTGGCCCTGATGCACTCGCTCGGCCACGACACCTTCGACGTCGTCGGCCAGGACCTCGGCGGGCACGTGGCGGCCCGGCTGGCGGCGGAGCACCCGACGAAGATCGACCGCCTGGTCGTCATCGACGCCGTCGCGCTGCCGCCGCCGGCCCGCCCGACCCTGGTGCTGTGGTCGGACGGGCCCCCGTTCACCGAGACGCTGATCGCCTTCCTGGCGGACGGCCGCGCGGCTCAGGCCCGGTAGAAGACGGGCGTGGCGGCGTCGTGCGCCGGCGCCGGGAAGGTGTGCACGACCTGCCACGCCTGGTCGAGCACCTTCACCTGGGTCGCGGTGACCACGATCGCGCCGTCCGCACGGAAGAAGACGTGCTCGACCTTGCCCAGCTGGGACAGGCGCTGCTTGGCCACCGTGTCGTAGACCAGCACCGTGGAGTACACGTGGCTGGGGTCGCTGTTCACGTTGCCGAGCGCGACGTAGCGGCCGTCGTCGGAGACCGCCTGGACCGAGGTCGGGCAGCCGGCGGTGCGTTCGCACTCGTCCTGGCCGGCGACGGACACCGTGCGCGGCGAGCCGCCGTCCACCTTCGTGACCTTGACGGCGTTCGGCTCGGTCGGGTGGACGTAGGCGATCGTCGTGCCGCCCGGCGAGTAGGCCAGGTATCCCGGCTTGTCGTGGAAAGGCCGGCTCGCGCCGGTCTTGGCGTCGTACCGGATGCCGGCCGCGATCAGCGCCGTGCCGTCCGGGGTCCAGACGACGGTGCTGCCACCGGACCAGTTGACGTCGCGGGCGATCGTCTTGCGGGCCCCGCCCGGGCTGACCACGACCAGGTCGCCGGGGGCGATCAGATCCCCGTTCGGCGACGTGTTGATCGCCAGGCGGGTCCCGTCCGGCGAGGGCGTCGCATACATGTCCTTGCCGGTGGCGGCGCCGAACGTGACCGTCTGCGGGGTCCCGTTGACATACCGGTGGAGCTCGATGGTCTTGCCGGCCTGCAACCGGGGCAGGAACGACAGGGCGCCCGGGATCGAGTCCACAGTGGACGGCGCCGTGACGAGTGGCGCGGACGGCGGGGTGGAGGATGGCGCGGACGGCGGGGTGACGGTGGCAGCCGGCACCACGTCCGGGCGGGTGTCGCCGGACTGGATCCGCAGCGCGGCCGCGCCGGTCGTCAGCGCCGCCACCACCGCGACCGCGGCGGCGGACGAGGCGATCATCCGGCGGTTCCGCAGGTGCCGCGAGGTGCGGTCCACCCGCTTCCGGAGGTCGGCGAGATCGGTGCCGGTCATCTCGCCGGCCAGGTCGTCGAACTGATCGTGCAGGTTCATCGGAACATCCCCTCCGTCGCCAGGTCCGGCAGTGCCTTGCGCAGCGCCGCCAGACCGCGGGACGTGTGGCTCTTCAGGGTGCCGACCCGGCAACCCAGCAGCTCGGCGGCGGCCGTCTCGCTGTAGTCCTCGAAGTAGCGCAGCACCAGGGCCGCGCGCTGTCGGGTCGGCAGGGTCAGCAGCGCCTGTCGCAGCGCCAGCCTGCTTGCCGCGTCTCCGGCCTGATCGCGGCCGTCGCGGCGCTCCGGCAGGTCGCCGGGGAGCGACTCCGTGACGCGCTTGCGGCGCCATCGGCTGACCTGCAGGTGATACATGACCTGTCGGGCGTATGCCTCGGGGTTGCCACCGTCGCGCAGCTTCCGCCAGCCCCGGTGCGTGCGGGCCAGGGCGTCCTGCACCAGGTCCTCGGCGAGGTGCCGGTCACCGGTCAGCAGGTATGCGGTGCGCAGCAGCGCCGGGGTCCGGGCCCGGTAGAAGGCCTCGAAGTCGTGCTCGTCCTGTTCCATCGCGGCGGAAACCTACGCGGCGTAGAAGAGCTGGCCGGCGCCGGGCGCCGGGAAGGTGCCGGTCTCGTGCCAGGTGGCGTCGAGCACGTGCAGCCCTTCGGCGTCGGCGACGATCGCGCCGCCCCCGGTGGGGAACCAGACGTGCTGGAGCCCGTTGCGCGTGCCGAGGTCGACGGGCCGGCCGGTCCGGGTGTCCACGACGAGCGTGGTCGAGGTGGTGCGGCCGGGGTCGGTGTCGCCGCGGCCCAGCGCGACGAAGTCGCCGCTGTCGGAGACCGCCTGCACGGCGGACGGGCAGGCGATGTCGCAGCCGGGCAACGCCGAGATGTCGACGCTGCGCGCCGCGCCGCCGGTGGGTCGCACCTCGATCGACGTCCCCGATCGGGTGTGCGCCAGTGCGCCGCCGTTCACGGAGTACACCAGGTAGTTGGCATGGCCGAGCCCGGCCGAAGCGTGCGACTTCCCGGAGACCTCGTAGCGGACGCCGTCGTGGATGACCGCCGTGCCGTCCGGGGTCCAGGTCGGCGCCACGCCGCCACCCCAGGGGACGTTGTCCGCGAGGACGTGCCGCCCGCCGTCGACGTCGACGACGACCAGGGAGCCGGGCTCGACCTTGCTGGCGTCGGGGGTGCTGATCAGGGCGAGGTGCTGCTCGTCGAACGACGGTCGCGCCAGCATGTCCTCGGGGTACCGGAGGCCGAACGTGACGGCCTTGCCGCCGCGCGCGAGGCTCATCGGCTTGCCGGTTTCGAACGTGAGCACCGACAGCTTCCCGGGAAACGGCGGCGGCGCCTTGTCCTTGGTCGTGGAGCTCGATCCCGCGCTGGGCGCGGTGCTCGGCGCGGGGGTCGGCTGCTGAGCCTGGCAGGCGGCGAGCCCGGTGGCGAAGGCGGCAGCGACGAGAGCACGGGCGATGCGGTGCATGACGGCAACGGTCCTTCCACGGAAGTCTTCCAGTGACCGCTATAAACGCCACCTCGCGCCGATCGGGTTACCTGAATCCGGAAGAACTTTTCCCGACAGCCAGCTGCCCAGGTCACGTCCGGGTGGACGCGCCTGGGCAGCTGACCCTGTGGGAGTCAAGCCTTGGCGATGGAGTCGCCGTTCACCTTGATGGCGACGGCCTTGAGCGCCTTGCTGGCCGGGCCGTTCGCGACCGAGCCGTCCGCGACCTTGAACTTGCTGCCGTGGCACGGGCAGTTGATGGTGCCGCCGGACACGTCTCCCACCACGCAGCCGGCGTGCGTGCACACCGCGGTGAAGCACTTGAACTGGCCCGCGGTCGGCTGGGTCACCACGATCTTCTGGTCTTCGAAGATCTTGCCGCCGCCGACGGGGATGTCGGAGGTCTTGGCGAAGCCGCCGCCGCCGGCGGCGGGCGCGCCGCCCCCGGTGGTCGCGGTCGTGGCGCCGCCGCCCGTGTTCTCGGCCGGGGCCGGGGCCCCGGCGTCGGTGCCGGTGTCGCCGTAGGCCGCGCAACCGGCCAGGGCCGCGGTCAGCCCGACCGCACCGGCGCCGGTCAGCAGGGTCCGTCGAGTCGTGTTGCTCATGGTCCTTCGATCCCTTTCAGAACTTGACGCCGGAGGTGGTGAAGAACCACAGCGCGGAGGTGACGAACAGGCCGGACAGTGCGGTGAAGACGAGGCCGCCGAACAGCGGCAGCGCCCAGCCGGGCACGCCCTTCTTGGCCAGGATCAGCATCTTCGCGGCGAAAGTACCGTAGAAGAAGCAGCCGAGCAGCGAGTGCAGGAGCACCCGGGTGTCGTAGTCGGCGAAGCCCAGGGCGTAGAGGCAGTGCAGGGCCACCGGGATCGACGCGATGAACGCCAGGCGCCCCGACCAGCGGTGCACCCCGCCGAGCCAGGACGCGTTGCGCAGCGGGATCTTGCCGTACATGACGAGCGCGGTGAACAGCTGCACGATCGCGAGCACGAAGGCGAGCGTGGCGAGCCACACCTTGACCGTCAGCGGGCTGGAGAAGCCCGCGACGTTCACCGCGAAGCCGGTCGGTTCGTGCAGCTTGCCGTAGACGCCGAGGGCGCCGGCGACGAAACAGGCGACCAGCACCGGCACGATGAGGGTCGCGGCCGTCTTCGGGTTGGTGGGCTGGATGACCGGAGCGGTCTGGGTCTCATCCGGGGACATGGTGACGGCTCTCCTCTCAGTAACCGGAGCTGGCGTTGGGGTTGCCCGCCTCGATCGGGACCTGCGTCCCGTCGACCGTGGCGGTCCTGCTGTTCACGTCGAAGGGCGGCGCCTCGGAGAACTCGCCGTTCTTGCGTTGGACGCCGACCTGCTTGCCGTCCGGCAGGACGACCCAGCTGGCGTCGAGCTTGCCGCGCAGCGACGCGGCCGAGCGGTACAGGCCCGACGGCGGGGCCGCCGTCTTGACCGTGAAGCCCCAGGACTTGGTGCCCGCGGTGACGTTGCCCTTGACCTGGCCGCCGCCGTAGGTGCCCGTCAGGCTTCCCGCGGTGCCCTTGAGGTCGATCTGACCGTTGGCCATGGTGCCGTTGAGCCACGCCTCGACCTTCTTGCCGTCGCAGACGTAGGCGATCGCCTTGCCGTTGTTGACGACGATGGCGAGCGACGCCGCCCCGCCGTCGACCGACCCGGCATAGGTGACCGTGCCCTGCTGGGCGGCGTTGCCGCTGCCGTCGCCGGCCGGCGCGCTGGACGCGGGGGCGGTGCTCGGCGGAGGGTCCGCCGCCGGTTGCGTGGAGGCCGGGGCGGCCGGCGCCGCGGCGGTCGCGGTCTGGTTCGCCGCCGCGTTGTTCCTCTCGACGTCGTTACTGAGATCGACGTTGAGCGTGTACAGAACGCCGGCAACTACAAGTCCGGCGCCGAGCGTGATGAGCGGTGCCTTGAACTTCATCGGTGACTCCCACAGGTGATCGCACCCATCAGGTGCTTCGCTGAATATGAGACCGAGGTTGGCGTACGGTGTCTGCGTCCAAAGACGCACAACGCAACTGCTGCAATGTCGCCAAAGTGACCAGCTCAGAGATTGGTGCGTTCGATGCCTCGTGCCGTGGTGTGGGCGACCCACCTCGCGTTGCCCCTCGCGGGTCTGTGGCTGCTGCTGACCCGGCCCGGCGCGGATCTGATCATGCAGCACCACCAGACCCACTTCTGGCTGGTCCTGATCGTCGCCGCGGTCAACATCGCGGTCGGGGTCGCGATGAGCGTCGCCGCGCGCCGCCGCCAGGACGGGCGGCTGTTCCTCGTCTCGCTGGTGTTCCTGGCCGGTGCCGGTTTCCTCTTCGCGCACGCGCTCGCCACGCCGAAGGTCCTCGTCGCGCACCCCAACGCCGGCTTCGACATGGCGATGGCGGTCGGCCTGATCATCGGTTCGGTGCTCGCGCTGGTGTCGTCAATGCGACTGCCGGCCGGCATCACGCGATGGCAGCTGGCCCTGCGCCCGCTGCTGGCGATCGTGCTGTTCGCGTGGGTCGTCCTGTCGGTGCTGGACCTGCCGCCGCTCAACCGGCAGACCCAGGTGCGCGACGTCGAGGGCCCGATGGTCTTCGCCTCCTACGCGGCGGTCGTGCTGTACCTGGTCGCCGCGGTGCGCTTCTACCTGCGGTACCGGCGTGCGCCCGGCGTGGTCCTGATGTCCGTGGTGACCGCGTTCGCGCTGCTCGCCGAGGCGATGCTGGCGGTGACCCTGGCCGACAAGTGGCGGCTGTCGTGGTGGGAGTGGCACCTGATCCTGACCGCCGCGTTCCTCTTCGTCGGGTACTCCGCCTACGTGCAGTACCGGCGCGAGGGCAGCGCGGCCGGCCTCTTCGACGGCATCGCGGTCGCCGAGACGACCCGGCGCATCCGGGCGCAGTACGAGACGGCGCTCGAGGAGCTCGTCACCGCGCTGCAGGAGTCGGAGGCCGGGGGCCGGCCCGAGCGGCTCGCGGCGCGGATGGCGGCGCGCTTCGGCCTCACCGAGAAGCAGGCGGAGGTCCTCGACCGGGCCGCCGCCGCGCTGCTCGCCGAGCGGGACCTGTCCGGCCGGCTCGGCGCCCTCGTCACCGTCGGCGAGCAGGCCCGTGTCGGCGCGGGCGAGGAGGAGTTCCTGCGCTCGGCGGTCGAGGCGGTCCGGCCGTCGTTCGGCGACGTCGAGATCGGCCTGGTCTCCGGCGGTGTTGTCGGCGTGACCGGAACCGACGTGCTGCCGCTCACCGTGAAGGGCAAGACCGCCGGGGGCGTGCGGATTCCCGCCACCGGCCGGCCCGAGCTGCGCGCGACCCTCGCCAACCAGCTGTCGATCGGCCTGGAGAACTCGCGGCTCTACGGCGAGCTGTCCACGCTCTTCCGCCAGTACATGTCACCGGACGTCGCGGCCGCCCTGCTCGCCGACCCGGACCAGGCGGCGCTCGGTGGGCAGCTGGTCGACGTGACGGCCCTCTTCGCCGACCTGCGCGGCTTCACGACCTTCTCCGAGGCGGTCGAGCCGGGCGAGATCGTCGAGATGCTCAACCGCTATCACGGGGTCGCGGTGCCCTGCATCCTCGACAACGGCGGCACGATCGTGCAGTTCGTCGGCGACGCGCTGCTGGCGTTGTTCAACGCCCCCGCCCGGCAGGACGACCACGAGACGCGGGCGGTCCGGGCCGCCCTGCAGATGCAGGACGCGGTCCGGGTGATCTCCGCCGGGCACCCCGGCTGGCCGCGCTTCCGGGTCGGCGCCAACACCGGCCCGGCACTGGTCGGCAACATCGGCAGCGAGCTGCTGCGCGGCTTCAACGCGATGGGCGACGCCGTCAACGTCGCGGCGCGGCTGCAGACGATCGCCGAGCCGGGTCAGGTCGTCATCGGCGGTGCCACCTTCGACGCGCTCCGCGAGGTGGTCGCGACCCCCCTCGGGGACCTCGAAGTGAAAGGTCGCCGACAGACAGTCCGGGCATATGTGGTGGAGACTTTGGCGTCGTGACCGAGTTCTACGAGCTTTTGAGCGCCGACGAGCAGGCCGCCATGGAGGCGGCCGGGCACCGCCGGCAGTGGAAGCGCGGCGCGGTCATCTACCGCGAGGCGAGCCGCTCCGAGTCGGTGATCATCCTCAAGGTCGGCCGGGTCAAGGTCTCCTCCGACACCGCCTCCGGCACCGAGGTGGTCCTCGCCGTGCGCGGGCCCGGCGCGCTGCTCGGCGAGTTCTCCGCCGTTGACGGCGGCCCGATGTCGGCGACCGTCACCGCGCTGGAGCCGGTGACCGCGCTCGCCGTGCCGACGCCGGAGTTCGAGCGCTACCTGCTGGGCCACGCCCGCGTCTCGATGCTGCTCATGCGGGAGGTGATCCGCCGGGTCCGGGACGCGGACCGCAAGCGGATCGAGTTCGGCGCCTACGACACCACCGGACGGGTCGCGGCGCGGCTCGTCGAGCTCGCGGAGCGCTTCGGCGAGCAGACGGACGAAGGGTTGCGGATCAGCCTGCCGCTGTCGCAGGACGAGCTCGCGGGCTGGACCGGGTCGTCCCGGGAGGCCGTCACGAAGGCGTTGCGCACGCTGCGTGAGGAGGGCTGGATCCAGACCGGTCGACTGCACGTGATCGTCCATGATCTCGCCGCATTGAGAGACCGCGCTCAATAGCTGGGTTCACCCTTGCCTCGACCCTTTCATGTATGCGCATACCCCGTTGTTGATCTTTACAGGTAACAAGGACCCCCTAGTCTCTCGCGACAGGTGCATCGAGGCATCGACATCATGCCTGGGTGCTTTCGCCCCACCAGGGAGGTACCTGTGCGTAAGTTGACCGTGGGACTTTTGAGTCTCACGCTTGCGTCGGGTATGGGGGTGTTCGTCGGTGGTGGTGCCGCATTCGCGGTGCCGGCAGCCGGGGGACCGTCCGTAGCCGACGCCGCGTCACCCTCCGACGAGCTGCCTAACCCGTTGGAGGAGAAGCGACGCGAATCCCGTGAGGTCGCGATTTCGCAGATCCTGAGCGGCCAGGCGACGCCGGAGAAGCGTGGATCCAGCACGGTCGTCAAGATCGGCCAGAAGGGCCAGACCGGTAAGGGTGGCGACACCAAGACCAAGAAGGCCCGCGTCGACCAGTACGTCGAGCTGAGCCGAGAGAAGACCGACAAGATCTTTGTCGTGCTCGCCGAGTTCGGCAACACGCGGCACCCGAGCTACCCGGACCAGGACACGTCCGCCGCGACTCCTGGCCCGACCACGTTCGACGGGCCGCTGCACAACGCGATCCCCGCCCCGGACCGGTCGGTCGACAACTCGACCGTCTGGGAGCAGGACTTCAGCCAGCAGTACTTCTACAACAAGTACTTCGCCACCGGTAGCGGTGCGGAGTCGCTGAAGACGTACTACGAGAAGCAGTCCTCGGGCCGCTACAGCGTCGAGGGTCTCGTCACCGACTGGGTCAAGGTCCCGTACAACGAGGCCCGGTACGGTCGCAGCAACGGCTACCCGTGCGCCAGCAACGTCTGCAGCAACACCTGGTACCTGATCCAGGACGCGATCACCGCGTGGGTCGCCGGCCAGCAGGCGCAGGGCAAGACCGACGCGCAGATCAAGGCCGCGCTGGCCTCCTACGACCAGTGGGACCGGTTCGACTACGACGGCGACGGCGACTTCAACGAGCCCGACGGCTACATCGACCACTTCCAGATCGTCCACTCCGGTGGCGACCAGGCCGATGGCGATCCGTACCAGGGTGAGGACGCGATCTGGAGCCACCGCTGGGCGGCGTTCCAGAACTTCACCAGCGGCCCCTCGTTCAACCAGATGGGCGGCACGCAGATCGGCACCACCGGTCTGTGGGTGCGTGACTACACGATCCAGCCCGAGAACGGCGGCCTGAGCGTGTTCGCGCACGAGTACGGCCACGACCTCGGTCTGCCGGACCACTACGACACCTCGGGCGCCGGCGGCAACGCCGAGAACCCGGTCAACTGGTGGACCATCATGGCGCAGAGCCGGGTCAGCAAGCCGGGCGACCAGAACATCGCCGACCGGGCCGCCGACCTCGGCGCCTGGGACAAGCTGCAGCTCGGCTGGCTCGACTACGAGATCGTCGTGGCGGGGCAGAACAAGACGCTGGAGCTCGGGCCGCACGAGTACAACAGCAACAAGGCCCAGGCCGTTGTCGTGGTCCTGCCGAAGAAGCAGATCGTGACCCAGCTCCCGGCTCCGCCGGAGGGCACCAAGTCATGGTGGAGCGGATCCGGCGACGACCTCAACAACTCGCTGGCCCGCACCGTCGCGATCCCCGCGGGCACGACGACGCTGAGCTTCAAGGCGGCGTGGGACATCGAGGACTGCGGCCCCGACGCGTGTGACTACGCCTACGTCGAGGTGGACGACGGCACCGGCTTCAAGTCGATCCCGGGCTCGATCACCACCGCGGCCGAGGGCAACGGCATCGACGGGACCAGCGCGGGCTTCGTGCCGGCGACGTTCGACCTGTCCGCCTACGCGGGCAAGACGGTCGGCCTGCGGTTCCACTACTTCACCGATGGTGCTGCCGGCGGCCAGGGCTTCTTCGCCGACGACATCAAGGTGACCAACGGCGCGACCACCGTCTTCGCCGACGGTGCCGAGGCCGGGGCCAACGGCTGGACCGCGGTCGGCTTCACCGCCGTGGGCAGCACGCTGACCACCGCGTTCGACAACTTCTACATCGCCTCGAACCGTCAGTACGTGTCCTGGGACCAGTACCTCAAGACCGGGCCGTACAACTTCGGCTTCCCGGCCAAGCCCGACCTGGTGGAGCACTTCCCGTACGAGCAGGGCCTCCTGGTGACCTACTGGGACACCTCCTACTCGGACAACAACACCAGCCAGCACCACGGCGGTGGCCTGATCCTGCCGGTCGACGCGCACCCTGACCTGATCTACAAGCTGGACGGCACCCCGTGGCGTCCGCGCATCCAGGGCTACGACGCGACGTTCGGCACGACCAAGGCCAGCTCGTTCACCCTGCACTACGGCCCGAACGCCACCCCGAGCTACATCCGGGGCCAGAACGGTGTCGCGACGTTCGACGACAGCAAGAACTACTACAGCGAGGACCCGGCCACCAGCACGTACTACGGTGTGAAGGTCCCCAACAACGGTGTGAAGATCAAGGTTGTGTCGACCAACGGCACCACCGTGAAGGTCAAGATCACCGGCTGAGCGGATAGTCGCTAGTTGGAACCAGGTACGGCGGGAGGAGGTCCAAGTGCTATGAACCGCACACTGGGCCTCCTCCTCGCCGTATCCCTGGTGCTGGGCGGATGCGCCGCCAGGTCCACTGACCAGGCCGCCGCTCCGTCGCCGTCCCCTTCGTCCACGCCCGCGCCGTCGCCCTCGGGGTCGAAGGCCGCGCCCAGCCCCGGCGCCTCGGTGCTCACCACCCTGCCGTCCGGGGTGCCGAAGACCACCGCACCGCACGAGCCGACCGACGACTTCTCCGTGCTCACCACCACCGGCCAGATCCGCCTCGATGGTGCCTGCGTCGAGCTGGTCACGGACAAGGTCGTGTGGCTGCTGATCGGCCCGCCCGCCGCCGGGCTCCGGGCCGGCCAGAAGGTCAAGGTCACCGGCCTGCCCGATCCCGGCTTCGAGTCGCAGTGCACCGGCAGCCCGTTCAAGGTCACCACGGTCACCCCGGCCTAGTGACCCGCCCTGCGGCGGCACGGCGAACCGTTGAGGTATGAGCGGTTCTGTATCCCAGTCGGTGCCCCCGACCGTCCTTCAGGCCGGACAGCGCGCGCCCGACTTCGAGTTGCCCGACGCGCCGGACCACCGGACCGGCACGACCCAGTTCCGTGGCCGCCCAGCGGTGCTCGCGTTCTATCCGGCCGACTGGAGCCCGGTCTGCGGCGACCAGATGGCGTTGTATCAGGCGGTCATGCCGGAGTTCGAGCGCTACAACGCCGGGGTGCTGGGCATCTCCGTGGACAACGTCTGGTCGCACCGGGCCTTCGCCGAGGACCGGGGGATCACGTTTCCGCTGCTGGCGGACTTCGAGCCCAAGGGCGAGGTGGCCCGGCAGTACGGCGTCTACGACGAGCAGAGCGGGGTCTGCCAGCGGGCCCTCTTCGTGCTCGACGGTGAGGGCATGGTGGCCTGGAGCCAGGTCGCGCCCTCCGGGATCAACCCGGGGGCCGACGGGATCCTCAACGCCCTCGACGGGCTGACCGGGATCGACAGCGGACGGCGGCCGGTGCTGTGACCACGACCCCGTTCCAGGTGACCGTGGCCCGGCTGGTGGTGCCGGTCGGGCCCGACGATCACACCCTGTCCGACGGTCAGGTGTCGCTGGTCGAATACGGCGACTACCAGTGCCCCTACTGCGGCATGGCCCACACGATCGTGCAGGACCTGCTGCGGCTGCGGCACGAGACGGTCCGGTACACCTACCGGCACTTCCCGCTCACCAACGTCCACCCCTACGCCGACCTGGCCGCGGAGGTCGCGGAGGCGGCGGCGGCCCGGGGGAAGTTCTGGCCGGTGCACAACTGGCTCTTCGAGCACCAGCGCAGCATCAACCCGCGCCAGCTGATGGTCGGGGTCGAGCGCCTGGGCCTGCCGTCGGAGGAGATCGCCGGCGAGGTCGGCGCGCATGTGCTGCTCGACCGGGTGCGCCGCGACTTCGTCGGTGGGGTCCGCAGCGGGGTCAACGGCACGCCGACGTTCTTCATCAACGGAATCCGCCACGACGGCGGCTACGCCCTCGAAGAGCTGCTCGAAGCGGTCGACGAGGCGGCCGAAGCGACTGTCTGACCTTTCGCGACGTGCGGCCGACTCTCATCACGCGCCGTGTGGGAGCCGGCCCGCACGCGTGTCCCCCGCCGGTTACCCAGCGCAATATCGACGGGTGACTTCTGTACCGCAATCATCAGCGGGTAATGCGCAACAATGCCCTCGACCGTACGGATCCGAATGTTACCCAGGGTACGAGGCGGTGACGTTTGGACCCGAATTAGGACTGATCACGCTCGGTAGCCTCTGCAGGCTGAGCCAGCCGTCAATATCACTTACCGGATGGCCGTTGATTCAAATCCTCATTACATAAGTTGCGTGGCCACGTCCAGCCGTGCATGCTTTCGCGTTGGGTCCGGGAGATCTTTCGGGACCAAACTGAGCTGAAGACGGAAGTGTGGTGACAGTGCGCGCCAGGCTGGGGTTCGTGGCGCCATTCACCCTGCCCTCTTCGAGGAGTGCGGGCGGATGCTGCTTGCCGATGACTTCTTCCTGATCGCGCACGACGACCGGGACGGTCGATCCCGCCTGTCGCAACGGGCGGTCGAACTCGGTCTCGCGGGCGCGATGCTCGGCGAGCTGGTCCTGGAGCAACGGATCGTCTGCGAGGGCGACCGGCTCCGGATCATCAGCCGGGAGCCTCCCTCGGACCCGTTGGCGCACACCAACCTCGCCACCATGATCGCTGAGACGCAGCACCGCGAGATCCGCACGTGGCTGCTCTTCCTCGGCCAGACCGCCGTCGACGCGGTCGGCCAGCGGCTCGCCCGCGTCGGGCTGGTCGAGCAGACCCAGGTGCGGCGGCTGCTGCGCAGCTCGACCCGCTGGGTGGCCACCGACATCAACCTGCCCGCCGGGCGGGTGGTGCGACTGCGCCGCCTGCTCACCGGTCACGAGCCGATGCGGGTCGCAGACACCACCCTGGCCGGTCTCGCCGACGCGACCGGGCTGTCCGGTCACGTCCTGTGGGACACCGACCAGAGCAGCGTCAGAAGACTTCAACAGGCGGTCAGCGCACTGCCGCCACCGCTGCGAGACCTGATCCTCCAGGTCGAGTCGGCGGTCGGCGACGCGGTCCTGTCGCAGCGCGGTTAGCGGACTTCCCTCTCCCCCTTCCCCCCTCAAAACCCCTGGAGGATCGATGTCCGCAACGTCGCATGCGCGACCGAGCGTGGTATCCCAGGCACTGGCCCGAGACCGTCTCGGCGTGCCGTCCGTCATCATGTTCGCCCTCACGGCGGCCGCCCCCCTCATGGTGGTCGGCGCCCTCGTCTCCTCGGCGTGGGGGTGGGTCGGCGTCACCGGCTTCCCCCTCGCCTTCGTGATCATCGCGGTCGTCCTGGCGCTGTTCAGCTTCGGCTACGTCGCCATGTCCCGGCACATCACCAACGCCGGCGCGTTCTACAGCTACATCTCCCAGGGCCTCGGCCGGCCGCTCGGCGTCGGTGGCTCGCTGGTCGCGCTGCTCGCCTACAACCTGCTGCAGATCGGCCTCTACGGCGCGTTCGGCTTCTTCGCCTCGGTCATCCTGGCGGAGAAGGCGGACCTGACCGTCGACTGGTGGATCCTGGCGCTCGCGCTCTGGCTCGTCGTCGCGGTCCTCGGCCTGCTGCGCGTCGACGTCAACAGCAAGGTCCTCATGGTCCTGCTCGGCGCCGAGCTCATCGCGGTGACGATCTTCGACTTCATCTTCCTCAGCAACCCCGCCGAGGGAGGCGTCAGCCTCGAGCCGTGGACCTGGGGCTCGCTGAAGGACGCGGCCGGCCCGGCGTTCGCCGTCGCCGTCACCGCGTTCGTCGGCTTCGAGGCCGCACCGGTCTTCGCCGAGGAGGCGCGCAGCAAGAACCGGACCGTCGCCCTCGCGACGTTCCTCGGCCTCGCCGTGATGGTCGTGTCCTACGCCGTCACCAGCTGGGCCGCCGCGGTCAGCATCGGCGTGGACGCCACCGTGCCGATGGCGCAGACCCCGGAGATCGCCCAGGCCGGTGGCCCCTTCTTCCCGACCCTCGCGGAGAAGGGCGGCGCCTGGGCCGCCGACCTCGGCCTCATCCTGCTGACCACCAGCATCGCGGCCGCGGCCCTGAGCTACCACAACACGACCGCGCGCTACGCGTTCGCGCTCGGCCGTGAGCGGGTCCTCCCGGCGTTCTTCGGCCGCACCCGGGCCCGCTCGGGCGCCCCGGCGGCGGGCTCGGTCTTCCAGACCCTGATCGCGCTCGCCGTGCTCGTGCTCTTCGCGGTCCAGGGCTGGGACCCGATGCTCAACCTGTTCTTCTGGCTGGGCACCTCCGGCGGCGTCGGCGTGCTGTTCCTGGTCTTCGCGACCTCGCTGTCGGTGATCTTCTACTTCGTGAAGGACACCCGCGGCGAAGGCGCCTGGGCCCGGCTCATCGCGCCGATCCTGTCGACGGTGGCGCTCGGATACATCATCTGGCTCGTCGTCGACAACTTCGGCGGCCTGCTCGGCTTCCAGCCCGGCACCGAGAACGCCGCGGTCTGGGCGTTCCCGGCGGCCTACGGCGCGGTCGCGGTCATCGGCATCGTCTGGGCCCTGATCCTGCGGGTCACCAACCGCCAGGACTACGACTCGATCGGTCTCGGCGCCCGCGCCAACACCGCCCGGGCCGACGCCCCGGACTACGCCTCGCAGCAGTCGTAGTTTCCTGCACGACTGTAGTTTCCCGCACGACGACGAAAGAGCCGGGGCGGACCGCCCCGGCTCTTTCTGTGCAGCTGGACCAAATTACCCGTAGGTGAGGGCCGGCGTGGGCTCGACTCGGTCGGCCGCGCGACGCAGCGTGCGAGCCGTGAAGTTGCGCATCTTGCCCATGGTCACCGACTCGCGGCGACGGTCGTCGATCACGGGGGCGTTGGGCATGGCCGAGTTCGCCTCCAGGCGGACGGCCTCCAGCGACATGATCAGGGCGATCGGGGTCATGACTTCTCCTTGGCAGTGTTGGGTCCGGTGGTCGACCTGACCACCAGGGATACGGGCAGCGTCAGGCGACGCAGCACCGGGTCTTCGGGCGGGTCGAGCAGCAGCTCGCCCGCGAGCCGCCCGCGCTCGACGCTGGGCTGGCGGATCGTGGTGAGCCCGGCGGCGTCCGCCTCCGGGATGTCGTCGAAGCCGGTGACCGAGACGTCCCGGCCGGCCTGCAGGCCCCGGACCCGCAGCGCGTCGAGCACGCCGAGGGCCAGGACATCGGAGGTGCAGAGGACCGCGGTCGCCCGGTCGAGCCGGTCGAGCGCGTGGGCCGCCGCCTCGGCGCCCTCCTCGCGCTGGTTGCCCGCCGCGTTGATCAGCACGACCCGCTCCCACGGCACACCCGCGGCCAGGAACGCGTCGCGGAAGCCGCGGACCCGCTCGCCGGTCACGTAGTAGCGCAGGTCGTCCGGGTCGGCGTGGACCTGTCCCGTCCTACCCCCGGACACGCCGTCGTCGACGATCCAGTGCGCCACCACCGCGATGTCGCGGTGGCCGAGGTTGACGATGTGCTCGCCCAGCCGCCGGGCCGCCGCGCGCTCGTCGATGCCGACGTAGCTCGCCTCCGGCCCGAACGCCTGCGGGTCCTCACCGATCACCACCGGCACGCCGCGGGAGCGGACGAGCTCCAGCGCCGAGTGCCAGTCGGGGACGCAGTAGAGGCAGAAGGCGTCGACGGCGGCGTTGCTGATGACGCGCCGGCCGGCCGCCTCGTCCTTGGGCAGGTTGAGCAGCAGCAGGGAGGTCTCCCTTGCCGAGGCCGCCTCCGCGAGTCCGCGCAGGTAGGCCACCGCATAGGGGTCGGTGAACGCCATCGACAGGTTGTCGGTCAGCAGCACACCGATCGCGTTGACCTTGCCGCTGCGCAGCGAGCGCGCCGTCGGGTTGGGACCCGAGTAGCCCAGCCGCTGCGCCGCCGAGAGGATCCTGGCGCGCAGCTCAGGAGAGAGCTGATCCGGTCGGCTGTATGCGTTGGACACCGTGCTGCGTGACACGCCGAGCTCGTCGGCGATGGTCTGCAACGTCGCCTTCATGATTCAGGCCCCTCCCTTCTCTGCATCGATCCAGAACCTTCTGTATCGATACAGTACGTCGGGAGGGTCGCATCCGCCAGTCATTTGTCGGGTCCTGGCGTGTGTGCCCTGACACGTGCCCTGACCTGGCTATTTAATCCTTACGCAATCGCGCGCCACCACGGTTCAACTGCCGGCAACGCGTCGATGTTGATCCGGTCACCTGGCCGGGGGATCGCCAGGGTGATGTCCCGCGCGGCGGCCTCGTCCAGCAACCGCTCGACCGGCTCCGACCACGCGTGCACCGCCAGGTTGAACGTGCACCAGTGCAGCGGGATCAGGACCCCGGCCCGCACGTCGAGGTGCGCGCTCGCCCCGTCCTCGGGCTTCATGTGGATGTCCGGCCAGGCGTCGCCATACGCGCCCACCTGGATGAGCGACACGTCGAACGGCCCATACTGCTCGCCGATCTCCTTGTAGCCGCCCCAGTAGCCGGAGTCGCCCGTGTAGAACAGGCTGCGCCGCTCGCCCTTGACCGCCCAGGACGCCCACAGGGTGCCGTCCCGGGTGAACCGGCGGCCGGAGAAGTGCCGGGCCGCCGTGGCGGTCAGCGTGACGTGCCTGACGTCCACCGACTCGTCCCAGTCCAGCTCGACGATCCGGTCCAACGGCACGCCCCAGCGCTCCAGGTGCGCCCCGACGCCGAGCGGCACGAGGAACGGTGCCTGCTGGCTCCTGGCGAGCGCCTTGATCGAGGCCAGGTCCAGGTGGTCGTAGTGGTCGTGCGAGATCACGATCGCGTCGATCCGCGGCAGCTCCTCGACGCCCAGTGGCATCGGGTGCAGGCGCTTCGGCCCGACGAACGACGTCGGCGAGCAGCGGTCGCTCCACACCGGGTCGAACAACACCCGCACGCCCTCGACCTCCGCGAGCGCCGTTGAGTGCCCCAGCCACGTGACGTGCAGGTCGCCGTCCTGCTTCGCCGGGAACGCCGGCTTCACCACCGGAATCACCCCCTTCGGCCGCCGCGGCTGCTGCCCGAAGATCAGCTCCTTGAAGGCCGCGCCCATCGCGCCGTCCGGCAGGATCTCCCGCGGCACCGGGTTGACGAACTTGCCCTCCCCGTATTGCGGGGACCGCCGCATCCGCTCCGCCCGCGCACCCGAGGCCACGGCGCCCAGCTGCGCCGGAAGGTCACGCAGCGCCCACGCCACCCCACCCGCCGCAGCCGCGATCGCCGCCAGGGTCAGGACCCGTGTCGTCTTGCCCATGCTCCGTCGACCTCCAGTTCACCCGCTTGTCGTGAGCTTCAGCACCAAGCTTTCCATCGGCACCGCATCCACGGTTGCACGGATTTTCCGCTGTTCCGGCCGTCACTGCCCGTCACATGGCCTCTCATCAGCGCAAATGCTTCCGAGGGTGGCGGGCCGCCCCGCCGACGCCGTGAGCGAACAGACAGAACCGGCAGGTCGTGCCGTCTTTCCGGCTCTGTTGCCAAGCATCGAGGTATGGAAGGCTGCCCGCAAACTTCCCCCTTTCACGCGTCGGTCACTTTCCCCCGGAGGCCCGTCGTGACCTGGTTCATCAACCAGTCACTGCTGTTCATCGTCATTGCGTTCCTACTCGGCCTGCTCGTCGGCTACCTCTGGTGGGGCCGTCAGGTGCGCCGGATTCGCTCCCAGGAAACCACCACCACTCCCGCGACCCCCCAATCACTCGTCGCCGCCGTGCCGGCCGAGCCGATCGCCGACCCCGAGCCGGTGGCCGAGCCGATCGCCGAGCCCGTTGCCGAGCCCGTTGCCGAGCCGGTGGCCGACTCCGAGCCGGTGGCTGAGCCTGTCGCCGACTCCGAGCCGGAGCCGGCGACGGTCACGGCTTCCGCGGCCGAGCCGTTGCCGGCCGAGCCCGCGGCGAGCGACCCGCTGGTCGAGGACCCGGCGCCCGTCGCGGTCGCCGAGGCCGAGCCGGTTGCCGAGGCCGAGCCGGTTGCCGAGGCCGAGCCGGTTGCCGAGGCCGAGCCGGTCGCGGAGGCCGTCCCTGCCGTCGAACCCGAACCTACCCCCGAACCCGAGCCCGTCGCCGAGGCCGAGCCGGCCGCTGTGGACAACTCGGTCGTTGTGGATGACGAACTGGTCGCGGACATCGAGTCCGCGTTCGCGGCGGCCCCGGTCGTCGAGGACGCGCCCAAGGCAGAGGACGACCTCGCCAGGATCGAGGGCATCGGCCCGAAGATCGCGGCGGCGCTGAAGGCGGCCGGGATCACCACGTTCGCCGCGCTTGCCGACGCCGAGCGGTCCACTCTGGAGGATGCGCTCGCCACCGCCAACCTGCGGTTCGCCCCGAGCATCGGCTCCTGGAGCCGGCAGGCCCGGCTGCTCGCCGACGGCAAGGAAGAAGAGTTCAAGGCGCTCACCGACTACCTGATCGCCGGCCGCGAGCCCACCGCGAAGAAGCCGGCCGAGCCGGTGGTCGAGGCCGAGCCGGTCGTGGCGCCCGAGCCGGTGGCCGAGGTCGAGCCGGTCGTCGAGGTCGAGCCGGTCGCTGAGATCGAGCCGGTCGTCGTCCCCGAGCCCGAGCCGGTCGTCGTCCCCGAGCCGGTCGCCGCCGCGGCGCCGGACGAGGCCGAGCCGGTCGTCGCGGCGGTGGCCGTGGACGACGGCCCGCCGGACAACCTGCAGCGGATCGAAGGGATCGGCCCGAAGATGTCGGCCGCGCTCCTCGCCGCCGGGATCCGCACGTACGTGAAGCTCGCCGACTCCGACGTCGACACGCTGCGCACCGCGATCGAGAACGCCAACCTGCACTTCGCGCCCAGCATCTTCACCTGGGCCCGGCAGGCGCGGCTGCTCGCCGACGGCAAGGAAGAGGAGTTCAAGGCGCTGACCGACTACCTGATCGCCGGTCGCGACCCCGCCGCGAAGCAGCCCGCCGCCGGCGGCGAAGCCTGATGGCGGCCACGACGACCACCCGGACCGTGCGGCACGAGCTGCGCAAGGTCAACCCGTGGGTGCCGATCGTGGTCGGTGTCGTGGGGCTGGCCGCGCTCGTCGGCGCCGCGGAGGTGCCGTTCCGGCACCATATCGAGGCGGTGCTGACGGACCACACGAAGGTCGCGCTGAGTAACGCCGGGATCGACGCCGAGGTGTCGTTCACCGGCCGCGACGGCACGGTCCGCGTGGACTCCGCCGACGAGAAGCAGAAGGCCGAGGAGGTCTCCGGCGGCGTCGAAGGCGTCCGGGTCGTCACGGTGATCGCGCCGCCGAAGGTCGAGGTGCCGCCGTCGCCGGTCGCGGTGAAGCTGCTCGTCGACGCCGGCAAGGTCACGCTGACCGGCACGGTGTCCGACGCGGCGGCCAAGTCCACGCTCGGCGACGCGGCGAAGACCGCGTTCGGCGCCGACAACGTCCTCGACGAGGTGACCGTCGATGCCAAGCGCAGCAGCGACGGCGTCAAGGTCGCGGCGCTGGCGCCGGTGCTCGCGGCGCTGGGCAAGGAGACCAAGGCCGGCGTCGTCGACCTGCAGGGCGGCACCGTGACGCTGACCGGCACGGTCGTGTCACAGCAGGTCAAGGACCAGGCGGAGGCGGCGGCCCGGGAGGTCACCGGCATCGTGCGCAACGACCTCGCGATCGGCGAGGCGAAGGCCGAGCAGGTGCAGACGCAGCTGGTGGCGCTGCCGACGGTCGAGTTCGAGAACAACAGCGCCACGCTGACCCCGCAGGGCCAGGCCGTCGTGGCGAACGTCGCGTCGATCCTCAAGGCCAACCCCAGCATCCGGATCAGCATCGAGGGGCACACCGACAGCACCGGCACCGAGGTGCGCAACCAGGCGCTGAGCGAGGCCCGCGCGAAGACGGTCCTCGACACCCTGGTCGCGCAGGGCATCGCGGCGGAGCGGATGAGCTCCAAGGGCTTCGGCGAGTCCCGCCCGAAGGTCCCCGACACCAGCGACGCGGCCAAAGCGATCAACCGCCGCGTCGAGTTCATCGTCCAGCAGTAAGAGCACAGGACAGCAGTAAGAGCACAGGACAGCAGAAAGAGCACAGGACAGCAGAAAGGGCGCGAGGGAAACCCCGCGCCCTTTCTGTCGAACAACCCTAGTGATGCACGGGGTACAGCGGCTCCCGCACCGTCACGCTGCTGTCCGCCCGCAGCGACTTCGCCTGCAGCGACGCCGCGGTCGGGTCGGGCTGCGGCAGCGCGTCACAGGTGGCGTCGGGCTTGTCGCCGGCCTTGCGCTTCGGCAGCTTGCCGGTCGCGAGGTAGTCGGCGATCGCGTTGTCCACGCACTCGTTGCCGTTGAGCGAGTTGGCGTGCGTGGTCTGGCCGACCTCCGCGAGGAGGGCGCCGTGCGGGAAGCGGCGACGGGCCTCGAGGCTGCCCTCGAACGGCGTGGCCGCGTCCAGCGTCGTGCCGACGAACAGCACGCTCTGGACCTTCGAGCCGTCGACCTTGACCGGCTTGGACACCTTGCCGGGCCAGAAGAGGCACGGCGCGTTGTACCAGGCGTTGTCCCAGGTCATGAACGGCGCCTTCAGGAACGTGCGCCAGTTGTCGCGCTCCCAGGTGCTCCAGCTCTGCGGCCACTGGGTGTCGGTGCACTGCACCGCGTTGTAGACCGCGAAGCCGTTGTCGTCGCCGGGCCCGACGTAGTTCTCGTACGCCGCGACGATCAGGTCGGTGTTCTTGTCGTTGGCCCAGCCGGCGAACGCCTCGGCCAGCTCCAGCCACGTCGACTGGTAGTAGCCGGCGTAGAGGAAGATGTCGGCGAACTCGTCCGGCCCGACGACGCCCCCGGCCGGGGCACTGCGCAGCTTGTTCTGCTCCGCGTACCAGCGCAGCTCCACCTGCTGGGCGGTCGTGCCCAGGTGGTAGACGCTGTCGTACTTGGCAAGCCAGCCGAACCAGATCTTCTCGTTGCGCTCGAAGTTCACGTCCTGGTCGAGGTTGGCCTGGTACCAGACCTTCCGCACGTCAACGTTGCCGTCGAGCACCATGCGGCGCACGCGAGAAGGGTGCAGCGTGCCGTAGACCTGGCCGAGGTACGTGCCGTAGGAGAAGCCGTAGAAGTTGATCTGGCTGGCGCCGAGCGACTTGCGGATCGACTCCATGTCGTTGACGGAGTCGACCGTGGTCATGTGGTCCAGCAGCGCGCCGCCGGCCTTACCGCAGGCCTTGGCGTAGTTCTTGGACCGGGTGAGCCAGGTCTGCTCGATGCTCTGGTTCCACGGGATGTACTCCGGACGCGGCCCGTTGAAGTAGTCGTTGTCGCACGACAGCGAGGGAACGCTGGAGCCGACGCCACGCGGGTCGAAGCCGATCCAGTCGTAGGCCTCGCCGGCACCGTTCGGGACGTATTCGCCCAGCACCGACAGGGTCAGGCCGGAGCCGCCGGGGCCGCCCGGGTTGACCAGCATGATGCCCTGGTAGTCCTTCGCGGCGACCTTGGCCTTGATCCGCGACACGGCGATCTGGATCTTCTTGCCGTTGGGCTTGGCGTAGTCGAGCGGGACGTCGAGCAGGCCGCACTCAGCGCCGCGGCGCTGCAGGCCGGGGCTCTCGCACTGCCCCCAGGTGATCTTCGCGGCGCCCGCCGATTCGGCCGCCGGCGCTGCCGAGGCACCACTTGCCGGCGCAACGGCCAGCACCGTGGCCGCCGCGGTGAAGAGGACGAGCCCCTTCACAGTCTTTCGTTCCACAGATCCTCCCAGAGCCGTCCAAAACACCTCATCGGGACGGCAGATTCGGGCAAAACAATGTCACGCTGATCGTTGAACGCCGGCCTGACGCGCGGAAGGCGTAGGACCCTTTCCTCCACCCGAGCAAAAACCACTGTGCTGGTTACGAGGGGTGGGCTACAACGGTCAGGTGCTGCGCAAGTATCCGAGAACGCCTCATCTGCAGGGCTCCCGCCTGCAGCCGGGCGACCATGACCTGGCCCAGGTCCCGTTCGCGCAGCTCGCCGGTGAGACGCGGGTCGCCGGGCGGGTGCTGGTCGTCGAGGAGAAGCTCGACGGCGCCAACTGCGCGGTCAGCTTCGACGCCGACGGTCAGCTGCTGCTGCAGTCCCGCGGCCACTACCTCACCGGCGGGCCGCGCGAGAAGCAGTTCGGGCTGTTGAAGGCGTGGGCGGCGACCGTGCGGTATCAGCTGCAACCCGTCCTGACCGACCGCTACGTCATGTACGGCGAGTGGCTGTACGCCAAGCACACCGTCTTCTACGACGCGCTGCCGCATCACTTCTGCGAGTTCGACGTCTACGACCGGGAGGCGGAGGAGTTCCTGTCCACCGACCGGCGCCGTGAGCTCCTCGAAGGGTTGCCGGTGAGCTCCGTGCCCGTCCTGTACACCGGCCGCATCGGCAAACTCACCGAGCTGACGGCATTCGTCGGGCCGTCGACCTGCCGGACGCCGGGATGGCGCGACGCGCTGCGGGAGGCCGCCGTCGCCGGTGGCGCGGACCCCGACCAGGTGGTCAAGGAGACCGACATGTCCGAGGACATGGAGGGGCTGTACCTGAAGCTCGAGTCCGCCGGCACGGTGCTCGGCCGCTACAAGTGGGTGCGGCCCAGCTTCCACACCGCGATCCTCGACTCCGGCAGTCACTGGCAGGACCGCCCGATCGTGGCCAACCGGGTGCGCGCGTGAGCGACTTCGAGCGGTTCTGCCCGGTGGGGCCGGCGTGGACGGTGCCATGGGAGGAGATCCACGCCGCGTTCGACTGGGTCCGCCGTCTGGATGGGGTGCAGCAGGACGCCGTGCACCACGCCGAGGGTGACGTCGCCACGCACACCCGGCTGGCGGCGGAGGCGCTTGCCGCGCTGCCGGCCTGGCGGGACCGGCCGGCCGACGAGCGGACCCGGCTCTTCGCGGCGGTCCTGCTGCACGACTCGGCCAAGCCGGACTGCACCCAGGTCGAAGAGGACGGCCGGATCACCGCCCACGGCCACTCCCGGCGCGGCGATCTCGTCGCCCGGCGGGTGTTGTGGGAGGCCGGCGTCCCGATCGCCTGGCGGGAGCACGTGGCCGCGCTGATCCGCCATCATCAGGTGCCGTTCTGGGCCCTGGAGCGTCCCAAGGGCGACCTCGACCGGATCATCCACCGGGTCAGCCTGCTGGCCCGCAACGACGACCTCGGGCTGCTCGCCACGGCCGACATCCTCGGGCGGCTCTGCGCCGACGCCACGGAGATGCTCGACAACGTCGCGCTGTTCCTGCAGTACGCCGACGACGACGGCTGCCTCGACCAGCCTCGGCGCTTCCCGTCGGACCACGCCAGGTTCAGCTATTTCCGGAACCCCGACCGGGTCGCGGACTACGCGGCGTACGACGACACCAAGGTCACCGTGACCGTCATGTCCGGGCTGCCGGGGGCGGGCAAGGATCACTGGATCGCCGCCAACCGGCCGGACGTGCCCGTCGTCAGCCTCGACGACTGGCGCGAGCGGCTGCGGGTCAAGCCCACCGACGACCAAGGCCCGGTGATCGCGGCCGCGACCGACCAGGCCAAGGTGCTGCTGCGGGCCGGCACCTCGTTCGTCTGGAACGCCACGAACCTGACCCGCCAGCTGCGGGCCCGCTGCATCGGCCTGGTCGCCGACTACGGCGGGAGGGTCGAGATCGTCAGCGTCGAGGCGCCGCCCGAGGTGATGCGGCGGCGCAACCGGGCCCGCCCGCGACCGGTGCCGGACGGGGTCGTCAACCGGATGGTCGGGCGCTGGGAGACGCCCGACCCGACGGAGGCGCACCGCGTCGACTGGGTCCTCAACGCCTGATCGCGCGGGTGGCGCTGGCGGCGGTGACGCGCTGCCGCTGCATCGCGAGGGCCTGCAGGGCCGAGGAGCGCACCAGCAGCTGCGGGTTGAGCGGCTCGTTGGCCGCGATCGCCTTGGCGTAGGGGCGGTTCTCCACCGACCAGCCGTCGTGCAGGTTGTATTCGACGGAGAAGCTGCGGTCCCGCGACTTCGCGTAGTCCAGCAGGATGCCGGGTCCGAGCGCCCTGGTGGCGACCTCACCGGCCATGTGCGGGATCGGCGAGAAGAAGAACGCGACCTTCGGGATCGGCTGGAAGAGGTCCACGTCGATCAGGTCGAAGATGCCGACCGGCTGATACATGCCGTGCGTGTCGTGGATGCACAGGCCGGCGCCGAGCTCGACCCGGCCGGTGTTGTCGATCTCCATGTGGCCGGCCGGCCCGCCCGGCGTGACGATGCCCGCGCCGTCGTTGCCGGCCACCGTCAGCACGCTGCCCAGCGGCGCCGGATAGTTGTGCGTCGGCACCACCTTCGTGCTCGGCGCCATGGTCGAGTGGCGGGCCGTGAACATCGAGTAGGTCTCCTGCCACGTGACCTCGAGATGGCGTTCGAGGTAGTGCACGGAGAGCCAGATGGTCGGGGCGCCGCTCGCCGAGGTGGCGATCGCGTGGAGGCCGAAAAGCGCGAAGTGGTGGTCGCGCAACTGCTCGATCGTGGCCTCGTTCATGTCGATCGTGAGTTTGTGCTGCTCCACGGCTGTCCTCCAAGGCTCTGCGGCGCGGTAGGACCTCAGTGTGGAGCGGTTGGGTTGCGCAATCCGGGCATTCCGTGAAATCTACTCACGAACTGCTTCGATGACCGCCCGAGCGGCCCGGTCAAGCTCGGCGGGGTCCGGCTCGAAGGCGGCGGCGATGTCCGGGTGGAGGCTCGACTTGGCGATCTCCAGCAACCGGGCGCCCACCTCGGCGGCCGACTCTCCGTGGTAGTCCTGCTCCACCAGCTCGGCGGCGCGCTGCAACGCCGAGCTCAGCTGGGCTTCGAGAGGCTCTTGAAGCTTCTGCGCCGCCGGGCTGAGCTGGGCGTCGTCGAGTGACACGTGAAGTTCCTGCATGACCGCGCGATACCCATGTGCCGCGCGTTTCAAGCGCTGCGCGCGAGCAGCCGGACCGACCGGGGCGCGTTGCGCCGCGCCGGGTAGGTCGAGCGGACCAGCGCGAGGGCCCACGCCATCCGCGCCACCGCCGTGTCCGGGTGGTCACCGAACTCGCCGGCGACCTGGGCCGCGCAGCCCTTGATGCCGATCCGCCGCAGCGTGGACGCCACCGCCGCCCGGATCTCGTCGCTCTTGGGAGCCTGTGAGCACTGCAGGTTGGAAACGAACAGCGCCTCGGCTCGCACCGCCTCGAATGTCGTGGTTGCCATCTCGCACCCCTTGGTGTGTGTTCCTGATAACACCAACGCTAGAAGCGTCCCAAGTGTTCGGGCTCACGGTTTCATGCCACCGTCGGGTAACTGTCACCCTGCGTGTGGTGGTGCGGTGACGTGGGGGCTGTGACAGGGTGAGCGCGTGTCGTTGACCCCATCAGGTCCGGTCCGGCTGCACCGCGCCGCCCGCATCGAGGACGCCTTCCACGATGTGCTGGAGCGCCGGCTCCGGCTGCGCGGGTGGAAGGTCGCCGTCACCCCCTACACCGGCTACGGCGGCCCGGGCTGGGTCCGTGTCCTCGGCCGGGTCCTGCTCGCCCGCCTGGACCCGAAGCCCGGCCGGCGCCTCAAGAAGCTGCGGGGCTGGCGGTCGTTCACCGCCGTGTCCGTGGCCAACGCGCCGGTGCGGATCACCGCCGGGGACCGCACCTGCGAGGTCCGTTGCGACCGGGGTGGCTTCATCGACACCGTCATCGAGGCCGACCTCGCGCCCGGCTGGGCCACGGTCACCCTGCAGAGCGAGGACAGCGCCCCGGTGGAGGCGCCGGTGCGGATCATCGACCCGACCGTGCGCTTCGGCATCGTCTCCGACGTCGACGACACCGTCATGGTCACGACCCTGCCCCGCCCGCTGCTGGCGGCGTGGAACACGTTCGTCCTGGACGAGCACGCGCGCGCTTCGGTCCCCGGGATGGCGGTGTTGTACGAGCGGCTGGTGAACGCCAACCCCGGCGCACCGGTCTTCTACCTGTCGACCGGCGCGTGGAACGTGGCCGCGACGCTGACCCGGTTCCTGTCGCGCCACCTGTACCCGGCCGGCCCGCTCCTGCTGACCGACTGGGGTCCGCAGCCCGACCGGTTCTTCCGCAGCGGGCAGGCGCACAAGCGGGCGACCCTCGCGCGGCTCGCCTCGGAGTTCCCGGACATCCGGTGGCTGCTCGTCGGCGACGACGGCCAGCACGACCCGGAGATCTACGCGGAGTTCGTCGCCGAGCATCCCGAGAGCGTGGCGGCCGTCGCGATCCGGCACCTCTCGCCGACCCAGGCGGTCCTCGCCGGCGGCTTCCCGACCACGGTGGAGAGCACCCGCCGGCTGCCGTCCTTCGCCTCGGACCGCTGGCTGCGCGCCCCGGACGGCGCCGGCCTGTGGCGGTTGTTGCGCGACACCGAGCTGCTCTAAGCGCTGATCGTCGCGGTGCGGGGCGCGCCGACCTTGGCGATGACGTCGGCCAGGACCTGCTCGGACTCGTCGTGCGGGACCTGGCACGTGCCGGCGGCCAGGTGACCACCGCCGCCGTACTCCAGCATCACGGAACCGATGTCGGTCGGTGACGTCCGGTCCAGGATCGACTTGCCCACCGCGAACACGGTGTTGAGCTTCTGCCTGCCCCAGATGACGTGGATCGAGACGCGCGCCTCGGGGAACAGCGCGTAGACCATGAACCGGTTCCCGGCGAAGATCACTTCCTCGTCCCGCAGATCGACGACGACCACGTCGCCCTCGAGGTGGCTGACCCGCCGCAACTGGTCGACGAAGAGCTCCTGCTGCTCGCGGAAGAGCTCGGCCCGCTCCGCCACGTCCGGCAGCGCCAGGATCTCCTCGACGTCCTGATGATCGATGCACGCGTCGATGAGCTGCATCATCAGCTGGTAGTTGGAGATCCGGAACTGCCGGAACCGGCCCAGCCCGGTGCGGCTGTCCATGAGGAAGTTCATCAGCGTCCAGCCGACCGGCTGCAGGATGTCCGCGATGTCGTACTGGGCCGAGTCGGCCTTGTCGACCGCTTCCATCAGCTCGTCCGACACGTTCGGGAAGCGCTCGGCGCCGCCGAAGTGGTCATAGATGACGCGGGCCGCCGACGGGGCCTCCGCGTCGATGATGTGGTTGTCCCGGTCGCCCGTGTTGCGCAGCGTCTCCGAGTGGTGATGGTCGAAGACCAGGTGGGCGCCGGGCGCGTAGGGCAGGTTCGTGAGGATGTCGTCCGGTCCGATGTCGACCGTGCCGTCCTGGACGTCCTTGGGGTGCACGAACGTGATGTCGCCGATGAGATCCAGGTGACGCAGCAGGACGGCGCACACCAGGCCGTCGAAGTCGCTGCGCGTCACGAGTCGGTGTTTCACTTCGGATCCCCTCACCCTGCGGCGGCCGGTCGACAGTTGCCCTATCGGCCGGCCGTCCGCGGATGTGAGGTTGTTCCTACAGCATCGACAGGTGCACGTGGTTCGTGTGGTCGCTGGAGGGATCCCCGCCGACACCGCTGTAGTGGTGCCAGCCGACCGCTGGTGTCCAGACCTGTTTGAACCAGATGACGTACATGACGCCCAGCCGGTCCGCGTTCTTCACGAAGTAGGTGGCCAGGTTGGCCCCGTAGACCTTGTCCTCGCCGGCGGCGACCCCGCCGAAGCCCTTCGCCGACTGCACCGAGAAGTCGCAGGCGCGGCCCTTCGGGTGCTCATACGGCCCGCTGGGCCGGTAGCACGACACGAACCGCTTGAACCCGGCCGCCTGCGCCTGCTGCATCGCGTGCAGCGTGCGCTGCGTGATGCAGCCGCTGGTGGTGGGGTCCTTGACCTTGCAGCCCTCCGACGACCAGCCACCGCTCGCGTTGCGCGGGGCGGGCTGCGCGAGCGGCAGGTTGGCGGAGACGAAGCCGTTGCTCGGGCCGCCCGCCTGGGACAGCCCCTTCTCGGCTTCCTTCTTCTTCGCGGCCATCACCGCGACCTGCTCCTGCTGCAGCTTGACCTCGGCCTCCAGCGCCGCCTTCTGGGCTGCCTGGTCCTTCTTCAGCTTGTTGAGGTCGCGCAGCAGGTTGTCGTTGTGGTGGGCGATCTCGTCGATCGAACCGGCCCGCTCCGCGAACCCGGTCGGGCTCCCCGAGTCCATCAGCGCGACGAACGTGGTGAGCGGCCCCGTCCGGTACGCCGCGACGGCGATCGCGGACACCTGATCGGTGACCTTCGCCAGCTCGGCCTCGGTCGCGGCGAGCTTGGCGGTCAGGTCGGCCTGGTTCTTGACCGAGGCGTCGAACTTGTCCTTGGCCTCGATCCACGCGCGGGTGCTCTCGTCGAGGACCTGCGCGAGGGACGCGTTGGAACCCTCGTCGCCGGTGTCGTCTCCCGGCTCGGCGGTGGCCGGTGCGGCGCTCAGTCCGCACAGGACGGCGGCCGTCATCAGGACGGCGAGAATCCGCCGACCGGGATGTCGTGATGACATCTGGCTCGTTGTTCCTTCCGTCGGCCGCCGACCGGGTTAGCTGACGGGTTCGGGACGGAACGATCCCTACCGCGGTTGCCCGCGGATTCACCCCAGTTACGGTTGGGTCCCCGATTCGCCGGTGTCGAGCCGGCAATTAGGCGGCAGTCGCGCCCGGCGCCGCGGGGGGCGGTGCCTGTCGGACGAGACCGACGGCCAGCCTACCCAGGGCGATTCGCCTGCGCAGCGCACCGATTGTGCGGGGCTGTGACGCACCTCTCGAAACCGAGCCGCCCCAGCAGGTAGCCTAAGCGTTCCCAAAGAAAAGACGTGACGCAAATCACGGAAACTATCTGACAGTTTGCGGAACCATCTCGCGCCCGTTGTGGTTCTACGCCACCCCTTGATCACGTGGCGTCACCCTGCTGGGGTCGCCGGCGCCCCGGCGACCTGCGGATACGGTGCTGCATCGCACGCCGCGCCAGCGAACGTTATGGAAACCGTAAAGATTGTTCATTAAATGATGTTGTTCACTCCGTTGGGGTGGTTCGGCTGGTCGGATGAGGGCCCCGGAACCAACTGAACGGAAGTGATCTGGTGTCCAGAGTGCGCCTGTTGGCGATGCTCGCCGCGACCGCCGTCGCCGGTGGTGTCGTCGCCGTCATCAACATGCTGCCGGCATCGGCGGCCACCTGCGCCGCCGCGTGGCAGTCGTCGGCGGTCTACACCGGGGGCGCCACCGTGTCCCGGAACGGCCACAACTTCCTCGCCAAGTGGTGGACGCAGAACGAGGCGCCGCCCGGGAACACCGGGGTCTGGCAGGACCAGGGCGTGTGCGGCGGGAGCACGCAGCCGCCGCCGCAGACCGGGTCAGCCGGCGGGTGCAGCTTCCCGGCCTGGGTGCAGGGGCGCAACTACGTCACCGGGGACGTCGTGAAGTTCACCGACGGCAAGTACTACGTCGCCGAGCACGACAACCCGGGGTACAGCCCGACGATCAGCACCTGGTACTGGGACCCGTACACCTGCAGCGGTGGCGGCACCACGCCGCCGCCGACCAACCCGACCACCAACCCGCCGCAGAACGGGGCGTTCGTGGTCAGCGAGGCGCAGTTCAACCAGATGTTCCCGAGCCGGAACCCGTTCTACACGTACAACGGGCTGGTCGCGGCGTTGAGCGCATACCCGGCGTTCGCGAAGACCGGCACGGACGCGCAGCGCAAGCAGGAGGCGGCGGCGTTCCTCGCCAACGTCAACCACGAGACCGGCGGGCTGGTGTACATCGTCGAGCAGAACACCGCCAACTACCCGCACTACTGCGACACGAGCCAGCCGTACGGGTGCCCCGCCGGGCAGGCCGCGTACTACGGGCGCGGGCCGATCCAGCTCAGCTGGAACTTCAACTACAAGGCCGCCGGTGACGCGCTCGGCATCGACCTGCTGCACAACCCGAACCTGGTGCAGACCGATCCGGCCGTCGCGATGAAGACCGCGCTCTGGTACTGGAACACGCAGAGCGGTCCGGGCACGATGACCCCGCACAACGCGATGGTCAACGGCGCCGGGTTCGGCGAGACGATCCGCAGCATCAACGGCAGCCTCGAGTGCGGCGGGCGCAACCCGGCGCAGGTGCAGAGCCGGGTGGCGGCGTACCAGCGGTTCGTCGGCATCCTCGGCGTCGGCGTCGGAGCGGGCAACCTGAGCTGCTGAAACCGCGAAGAAGCTGGAAGGGCGCCCCGGGGAGTGGGGCGCCCTTCTCTCTCGTTCTCTACAGCGCCGCCCTTCGCTCTACAGCGCCGCCCGCAGCAGGCGCTGGAGCCGGGCCGCCCGCGACGGGTGCCCGTGCGAGGCCCACGCGACCAGTCCGGTGAGATGGGCGGCGAAGTCGGGATGCCCGTCCCGGTTGGCCGCCTCCAGACCGTCCCGGGCGGCGTTGTGCAGCACGGCCCGCAGCCGGTCGTAGGAGGCGCGGGGCACCGCCGGGTGGGAGTTGACCACGAGCCCGGCGAGCTGCTGCCGGTCGCCCCGCCCGCGGACCCGGGTCTTCGCGGGGTTCACCCGGAAGCCCTCGTCGTGGGCGACGGCGGTCACCGCGGCGACGAGCCTGGACGCGGGTGGCCCGGAGAACGCCAGATCATCCGCGTAGCGGCTGTAGACCAGGCCGTACCGCGCCGCGAGCCCCGTCAGCCGCCGGTCCAGGCGGAACGCCACGAGGTTGGCCAGCGCCGGCGATGTCGGCGCGCCCTGCGGCAGGTGCGGCGTGCGGTGTTCGAGCCGCCCGGAGACGGTGTGCGGGGTCCGCGTCGTGCACAGCGCGGTCAGGGTGTGCGCGACCGGCTCCGGGTAGCCGGCGGTGCGGAACAGTCCGTAGATCCGTCCCGCGGTGACGCTGGTGAAGAACGCGCGCAGGTCCAGCCGTACCAACGCCGCCTGCCCGGTGTGCAGGGCCGCGAACGTGTGCACCGAGCGCCCCGGGACGAACCCGTGCGCGGCCGCGTGCACCGGCAATGGCCCGAGCAGGTCGTCCAGCACCCGGCGCTGGATCGCCTTGAGGCGTGATTTCGGTGCCTCGATGAGTCGTTCGCCGATCCAGGTGTACGAATAGTGCCGCACCTTGTGATCCGGGTGCTTCCGGTTGATCCCGCGACGGTCGGCGAACCAGTCCAGCTCGTCCGGGGTCAGGTCCAGGAACTCGGCGAGCGCCGCCAGGTCGTCGATGCGCGGCGAGTCCCACCGCTGCCGCACGGTGCGGGTGGCCGTCGCCCGCCGGACCCGGATCGGCTGGCGGGCCGGCGCGGTGATGAACCCGGCCAGCTCCCGGGGCCGGTCCGCGGGCGCCTCCCGGTAGGCGCGCAGGACGGCGGTGACGACCGGGCCGAGCCACCGCGGTCGCCGGCCCAGCACCTCATAGCCGGCGTCCAGCAGCGGCCCGCGCGCCCACTCGACGGTCAGGAACGCGTCGGCCAGCGCACCGGCGACGACACGGGCAGCGTGTCCCGACGAATCCCGGTCGTGCCTGCGCTGGGTCGCGCGAAGCGCGAGTGCGCGCCGGCGATGCGCTGCCGTGCTCAATCCTGCGTCCCCGGGGTTACCCCGGAGCGACCATCGCTGGTCTGCTCGGGACACGCTGCCACCGCGCCACGATAACCGCTACGGCAGGTGTTGCCGGTACTCCTGCAGCGCGCGCCGGGCAAAGACCTGCTGGAACGTGGCGACCCGCTCCGAGCGGCCGCGACCGATGAAGCTGACGAACCAGTGCAGCACCGCGGTCACCCGGTTCTTGAAGCCGACCAGGTAGAGCAGGTGCACGGCGAGCCACATGAGCCAGCCGATGACCCCGGAGAAGTGCAGTTTGCCCACGCTCGCCACCGCCGAGAAGCGGGAGATCGTCGCCATGCTGCCCTTGTCGAAGTACTTGAACGGCTGCCCGGTCGGCTGCCCTTCCAGGCGCTTCCTGATCTGCCCGGCGGCGTGCCGGCCGCTCTGGATCGCGACCTGCGCGACGCCCGGCAGCCGGTTGAGGGCCATCATGTCGCCGACCGCGAAGATCTCCGGGTGGCCGGGCACCGTGCAGTCCGGGTTGACCTCGAGCCGTCCGGCGCGGTCCGTGGACGTGCCCGTCGCCTTGGCCAGCTGGGTCGACAGCGACGGCGCGGCCACGCCCGCCGCCCAGATCTTCGTCATCGACTCGATGCGCTGGTGACCGTTGCGGGTCTCGACCTCGATGCCGGTCTCGTCGACGTCGACGACCTTGGTGCCGAGCTCGACCTCGACGCCCATCTTGTGCAGCTGGCGCAGCGCCTTCGTCGACAGGTGGTCGCCGAACGTCGACAGCACTGTGTCGAGCGCGTCGACCAGGATGATCCGCGCCTGCTTCGGGTCGATGTTGCGATACTGCCCGGGCAGGTGCCGGTGCGCCAGCTCGGCGATCTGCCCGGCCATCTCGACCCCGGTCGGGCCGGCGCCGACCACGACGAACGTCAGCCACCGCTCGATCGCGGCCGGATCGGTCTCCAGCTCGGCGAGCTCGAACGCGCCGAAGATCCGGCCGCGCAGCTCCAGCGCGTCGTCGATGCTCTTCATGCCCGGCGCGTGCTCGGCGAACCCGTCGTTGCCGAAGTAGGACTGCGACGCGCCCGCGGCGACGATCAGCGAGTCGTACTCCACCGTGTAGCTGGTGCCGGGCGCGACCGCGGTGACGGTCTTCGCCGCCGGATCGATCTCGGTGACGGTGCCCAGCAGCACCTTCGCGTTGTCCTGCCGCTTGAGGATCTCGCGGATCGGCGGTGCGATCTCGCCTTCGGACAGGATGCCCGTCGCCACCTGGTAGAGCAGCGGCTGGAACAGGTGGTAGGCGGTGCCGTTGATGAGGGTCACATCGACCGGCGCGTTCTTCAGCGCCTTGGTGGCGAACAGCCCACCGAAGCCGGCGCCCACGACCACGACGCGATGACGTCCCTGCCCACGCTCGTCCATCTACATCTCCCGATCAGGGGTGGATGGTGCAGATCAAGTACACCACCACTTCGGGCCGGTGACCGTGTGTCCTCCGTGACGTTTGTGCGGGTGCCGTCAGGGAATCAGGCCTCGCACGTACGCGGCCTGGCCGGCGTGCTGCGTGTCGTCGTTCAGGATGCTGATCAGCCGCACCCCGAGCGTCACCGGCGGGTCCCACCGCTCGTCGACGACCCGGTCCAGGTCCTGCTCCGCCAGCGTCGCGAGCCACTCGACGGTCCGCGCCGACACCGCTTCGAAGTACCCCATGAGCGCTTCCGGCCCGTCCGGCCGCACCGCCTGGACCTGCGCCGCGGTGTGCCCGTAACCGGTGTCGTCCGGGTCCGGCTCCAGCCCGAACCGCGACGCCCAGGCACCGCCGACCCACAGCTGCTCCGCGCCGTCGATCAGGTCCGTGACGTGCTCGTCCTGGACCCGCGTGAGGTGCCAGACCAGCCAGCCGACGGTGTTCGCGCCGGGTGCCGGCGCCCACCGCAGCTGCTCCGCGCTCAGCCCGTCGACCGCACCCTTGACGAGGTCGGGCAGCCGCCCGAAGCCCTCGACCAGCAGCTCGCTCACCCGCATGACGCACTTCCCTCCGTGGCACGTTTCCGGGATTTGACCTTCCCTGGATCTCCGTAGTGTTCAGCACATCGCAAGAGCGCACTGAACACCACATAAAACGCAGTATCAACAACAAGGGGAATGACATGAGCGAGTACGGCGAGTTCGAGACCGGCGAGCAGCACGAGGCGCTGGACCAGATCCACGAGGTCGACGCCAGCGAGCAGGACTACCAGTCGCAGTTCGGCGTGTACGAGCAGGACCACGCGTCGGCCGAGTCCACCAGCTTCGACCAGGGCCACCACGTCGAGTACACGGACCCGAACGGCGCGCACTACGAGGAGTCGGACTACACCTCCTACGACCACTCAGCCGCCGAGACCGACCACATCTTCGCCGCCGAGGGCTCCGAGTCCGCGTCGTCGAGCGAGTTCCACCAGCTCGACGCGCTGCAGGCGCGCTTCGACGCCGCGTTCGCCGAGGGCACCTACGCCTCGAACTGACGCTTTTCGCAAAAGGGGGTCCCGTCGCGGGGCCCCCTTTCAGAATTTGGTGGGGATGATCGCGGCGAGCGCGCTCACCACGAACGGACTGATGATCACCAGGCCGCTGCGCAGCTCGCCGAACGTCGTCTGGTCGATGCCGAGCAGCTTCTCCAGCTTGGCGCGCTCCTCGGCCTTGTCGACCAGGTCGCCCAGCGCGACATCGGTCAGCGGGAAGTGCCGGTCGACGAACAACGCGCACCGGCGGCGCAGGGTCGTGCTCGCCGGCACGTACATGACACCGACGACGAACGAGGCGACCGCGCCGGAGAACAGCACCGCCGCCTTCGGCAGCTCCGCGCCCCATCCGGTGGCCGCGCCGTTGACCAGCGTGACCAGCAGCACGAGGAAGCCGAGCTGGTTGAGCAACCGGCTCACCAGCCGCCGCAGGCTCAGCAGCGTGTTGAGCTGCTGCCCGGGCGACCCCTCGATCCTGCGCCGCGCCACCCGCTGCACCGCGCCGAGGGTGGCCGCCGACGGCAACGCCCCGCAGATCGCGATCGCCGACAGTGCCAGCCCGCGGCCCGTCAGCCCCTGCTCCCCGAGCACGTACGGCGTGGCGGCCACCAGCCCGACCGCCACCGCCACCGACGCGAGCACCAGGTGCAGCACGTGGAACAGCCGGATCCGGTGCACCGTGCCCAGGTCGCGCCACCGCGCGGCGCCGAACCCGAACGCCTCGCCGCTGGCCGCCCCGAGCACCGCGGCGAGGACCGCGAACAGCACCCACCGCGGCTCGTGCCCGTGCTGCGGACTCGTCCACGCGATCCACGTCCCGAGCACCGCGCCGAGCAGCATCGCCAGTAGCCGGAGCTCCCCGGTGATCGTCTCCTCGGCATCCTCCGTCACGGCCACGCCGCACAGCTTCTCATCGACACCCGGTGGTCGATAGGGTCGGTTCCCGTGATCACCGTCGCGAAGCTGGGCGCCGAGGACCGGGCCGCCTGGGAGATCCTGTTCACCGGGTACAACACCTTCTACGAGCGGGTGCTGCCGCCCGACCGGTTCGACCTCGCCTGGGACGCCTTCCTGGCCGACACCCGCATCCACGCCCTCGGGGCGAAGGTCGACGGGCAGCTGGTGGGCATCGCGCACTTCCTCATGCACGCCAGCACGACCACGGACGACGTCTGCTACCTGCAGGACCTCTTCACCGCCTCCGAGGCCCGCGGCAAGGGCGTGGCCGCGGCGCTGATCGCCGCGGTCGCCGACCGGGCCCGGGAGCGCAACTGCAACCGCGTCTACTGGTCCACCCACCACACCAACGCGACCGCTCGTCGCCTGTATGACCGGGTCGGCGTCAACCGCGGCTTCATCCTGTATCAGATCCCGCTCTGACAGCGGTGGCCCGCGCCGGTTCAGGCCCGCGCTGGTTCAGGCCAGGGTTGGTTCAGGCCAGGGTTGGTTCAGGTCCGGGTTGGTTCAGGCCGGCGCCGGGAAGCGGATCGGGGCGCCGATCGTGCGCAGCTCCAGCTCCGTAGGGTCGAGGGTCGCCCATCGCATCGTGCCCTGGCTGGCGATGGTCACCATCGGCCCGGAGATGCGCGACAGCCACGCCTCGGCCGGGGCGACGCCGAGGGCGGGTGCGGCGATCGCCGCCTCCGCGGTCGTGAGCGGCTGCATCAGCACCACGTCGGCGCTGCCGAGCAGCTCCGTGTCGACCTGCGTGAGCTCGTGCCGGACCACGACCGTCGTGCGCCAGTTGCATGACGTGGTGACCGAGGCCCAGTTGACCGCGCCGACGTCGAGAATGACGACCTCGGGCCGGGCTGCGGTCGCGGTCGGCGGTAGCGCCTCGCCCGGCGCGACATAGAGCAGGTGGTCCGGGCCGATGCCGGTGCGCTGGACGAGGGTGCTCCACTCGCGGGACCAGATCGTCTGCACGATGGCCCGGGCGCCGAGCGCGATGGTGCGCAGCACGAACAGTTGCGCGAAGGACAGTTGGCCCACGAGCACCACCCGGGTGGGGGTGGGGCGCAGCAACTGGAGCACGACCGGCGTCTTGTGCCGGTCGCGACCGATCACGAGACCACCGCCGCCTGCCGTCAGCGACCAGCCGGGGAGCGGGCCGGTGCCGGCGACGTGGGACGCCAGACTGCTCGAAGACCTCGTCACCGCTGCCACCTTCCGTTCATGAGCTGACCCGCTTCCGCTTTCCGCTCACGCGATGAAGCCGCTCTCCGCTCATGCGATGAGGCCGCTCTCCGCTCATGCGATGAAGCCGCTCTCCGCTCACGCGATGAAAGCCGCTTTCCGTTCATGCGATGAAGCCGCCGAACGGCACGGTGGCGATCAGGGCGGCCAGCTGCCGGCCGTCGAGGCGCTCCACCGCGCCGCCCGCCGTGCTGATCAGCGCGGCGAGCTTGTTGCCGCTCGCCGTGAGCCCGGCCTCGTCGGGCGCGGCGATGCGCACCACCAGCTCCAGCGGCACCTCGTCGACCGGGTTGGCCGGGTCGCGCAGCGCCGCGATCGACAACGTCACCGCGGTCGCCGGCAGCCCAAGCAGGATCTTGTCCATCGACCACGGCTTCGTGGGCCAGCGCGAGATCCGGTACGCGGTCTGCGGCGTCCGGCCCGACTCCCACCGCCACCAGGTCTCCTCGGCGACGGGACGGCCCTGCGGGCGGCCGTACTGGCCGGGGCGGTGCGCCAGGACCGACTCCAGCCGGGCCGCCAGCGCCGCAGCGGTCAGCAGCTCCTCCTCGCCGAGCAGCCGCGCGGTGATCTTGTCCTGGCGCAGCCGCCGCCGGGCCCGCTTGATCGCGTTGACCAGCGCCGGTCGCAGGTCGCTGTCGTGGAAGGCCTCGGGCGTGCGGCGCACCTGCACGGCCAGCCACACGCGGCGGCTCACGGGCACCAGCCCGCCGGCCAGCTGCAGGTAGGACTCCGCGGCCAGGCGGGCGCCGTCCAGCTGGCGCGGCGCCTCGACCTGGACGATCAGCTGCGCGCAGGTCGGCGGCAGGTCCGGCTCGCTCGACAGGAGCGACACCGGCGAGGGCAGCTCACTCCCGGTCGAGGCGAACAAGGTGTGGTCGCCGGGCTGCAGCTCCAGCACGGCGGTCATGCCCTTCGGGTGCGCGAGGGTCGCCACCGTCTCGTTGTCCACGGCGACCTCGCCGAACACGGCGGCCGGCTGGAGCGCGAGCACCATGGCGCGCCGCGGGTCGGCGCCGTCGGCGTGGGGGAGGCTGCGCCGCCGGGTGCGGTAGGACAGCTTCCAGCGCAGCCAGGTGTGCAGCCAGAACCCGCGCCACGGAAGCACGGCGGGCACCGCCACCGTGAGGGCCACCGCGCCGGTCACCACGATGATCACGGGAGAGCCGCTGAGCACGCTCAGGAGGACCGCAAGCGCGGCCACCTCGACGCACACGATCTGCCCGACGCCGAGCTTGCGCCGGACCAGGGCGGCCGGCGCGGTGGGCGGCGCGGCCGCCGGCGGGCGGGGCGGGGTGACCGGAGCGGTCGCGCGGATGCCGGTCCGGCCGGTCGTGGCCCGCTGCTGCGCGGTCGCGGCAGCCGCGGCCTGTGCACTGGCCGCGGCGTTGTGCAGTCCGTTGGTCGAGCCCTGCCGCTGCCCGGTGGCTGTCGTCGCGGACAGGGCGGCGGGGGACTGCCACGACGGGGCGCCGGTCGTCGGCGCGGTCGACGGTGGCCCGGTGACCGGCGCCGCGGCCGGACCGGTGGCGGTCCGCGGTTGCGGCACGCTCGGACCGCTCAGCCGCTGGGTGCTGTCGGTGGCCGGCTCGTTGCCTCCCGCAGGCATCGCGGACGGCGCGGTCATGGGCTCACCGCCCGGTTCGCAGCCATACGGTCCTCGCTATTCCCGCGCTTTGATGGCGATGCGGACATCTTCCACCGTGATCGTCCGCAGGTCATCCCTCGTCGGCATCCGGCCGATGGCACGCAACCGCTGCGCCTGCGCCTTGCGGACGCCTTCGAACAGCGTCCGCGCCTCGCGGGCGTTACCGAAGTTCGGGCCCCGGTCGACGGTCCTGAAGTGTTCCCGAAGGACCTCGTTGACCTGGTCGGAGAGCACGTAGGAGTCGGCGTCGGCGATGCGCTGCATGATGAGCCCGAGCTCGTCCGTGGAATAGCTGTCGAACTCGATGGTGCGGGCGAACCGCGACGCCAGACCGGCGTTGGCGGACAGGAAGTCCTCCATGTCGGCGGTGTAGCCGGCCGCGATCACCGCCACCTCGTCGCGGTGGTCCTCCATCAGCTTGACCAGCGTGTCGATGGACTCCTGACCGAAGTCCATCCCGGACCCGCCGGACCGGGAAAGGGTGTAGGCCTCATCGATGAAGAGCACGCCACCGAGCGCCTCGTCGAAGACGCCGGCCGTCTTTTCGGCGGTGTGGCCGATGTACTGACCGACGAGGTCACGCCGGGACACCTCCTTGAGGGTGTCCTTCGGCAGCACGCCCAGCGCATAGAGCAGCTTGCCGTAGATCCGGGCGACGGTCGTCTTGCCGGTGCCCGGCGCGCCGGCGAAGATCAGGTGTCGGCTGACGCTCGAGCTGCCCAGCCCGGCGAGCCGGCGCCACTCGGCGACCTGCATCTCGTCGATGAGGCTCTTCACCTCGGCCTTGACCTCCGCCAGGCCGACGAGACCGTCGAGGTCGGCCATGAGGGACTCGATCTGCCCCCGGCCGCCACCGGCACTGTCCGCCGCGCCGACACCGACCCGGGCCGCGTCGGCGGCCGCGATGACCTCGGTGGTCGCGCCGTCCTGGATGCGGATGCGGTCGTCCTCGACCCGGCAGCCGTCGATCATCCCGCCGCAGCCGGCCGCGACCGAGATGCCGTCGCCCTCGGTCTCCGCCACCGCCGTGCTGCGGATCGTCGGGCTGCTGCCCTGCGCGACCGAGATGCCCTCCTGGCCGGTGCGGCGCACCTCGCAGTTGACGATCGTCGGCTTGCCATACTGATAGATGTAAATGCCACGATTGCCGCAGTCGGAGACGACGGTGTCGGACACCGTCGTGTCGGCGCCGAGGCTGAAAATGATGCCGTCGCTGCCGATCTGCTCGATGGTGCAGCGCTGCACGGTGCCACCGGTGCCCTCGAGCAGCAGCCCGAACTGGGCGCTCCGGACGGTGCAGTCCTCCAGCGCGATGGTCGCGCCGGAGCCGGCCTGAAATGCGGCGCCGTATTCGCTGCCGAGCTCGCAGCCGCGCAGCGTGACCTGCCCGCCCACCGCGCCGACCGCAGGGCCGTAGCCGCCCCGGAGCGTCAGCTCGACCAGCGTCAGACTGCCGGACTGGACCGCCAGCAGCGGCTCGGAGGTGCCGACGCCGGTCAGTGTGACCGTGCCGGGACCCTCGGCGGCCGTGAGGGTGATGTCCCGGCCAGTGAAGATCACCGCCTCCCGATATTCACCGGGTGCGATCGAGATGACGCCGCCGGGGGACGAGCGGTCCAGCGCCTCCCGAATTGTCGGGTATGCGCCGGCGCGGTCCGCGGCGACGAGAAGGGTGCGTGCCATGGCTCCGAAGGGGTTGACGGGCGTGAACCTGACCCTACCGCAGAACCGCCACCGGTCGCGGCCCCCGACCGGCGCCTCAAGGATGCGTCAAGCGGCGCCGCGACTTGCACAGACAGCGTAGTTTTTCGATACGGTTACAGTTCCCAGCGAGGAGAACGGGGAGTGCCTTGGCCGAAAAAGTGAATGCCGTAACCAGCCAGCTGCTGGCTGCGGCAAAGGACGCCGATCAAACCGCAGAGAACATCACCGCGAGCCTGGCGCGGTTGATGGGGCAGCTCGACGAGCTGCCCGGAGGCTTCAAGGGTGCGGCCGCCAACATGTTCGAGTCGGCGAAGCTGACCATGAAGTCCAAGCTCGACGGCATCACCGATGCCCTGCACACTGTCTCGAACGGCATTCAGACGTCCAGCCACCAGTTCGAGTATGCCGACTCCGAGGCCGAAGCTGAGGTCTCCAAGATCATCGCGGCGCTCGGCGGCGCGTGAGCAGTCTGACTGAGACGGGAGGAGTCTGACATGGGTGACGGCTACGGCGGCATTACCTACGCTTACGGCACCATCGAGGCGGCCGCTGGCAACATCGACAGTTTCATCGGGTTCATGAATTCCGAGCTGGCCGACGTCGAGAGCAAGCTGCGGCCGCTCGAGACGGAGTGGACCTCGGACGCGCAGCAGGCCTACCTGGCCTGCAAGACCAAGTGGCGCAACAACGCGGATGAGATCATTCAGGTGCTGGGCCAGCTCAAGTCCGCGCTGAGCGCGGCATCGTCCAGCATGCAGCAGGCTGACCAGGCGGCCGCGAAGGCGTTCCCGGGAGCCTGAGCCCGAAATTCACAGCACATCGACGGTCCGGCGGCATGGTCGCTGGGCCGTCGGTCGTTGTGCGCTCATCCGTCCGGCCCAGCACGCGGCGCTTCGAGGCGGTCGCAGGTGGGCCGCTGGGCGCTGGGC
>NZ_BONQ01000074.1 GCF_016862795.1 Dactylosporangium siamense
TGCCTCGCGATCGCCGCAGGTGGGCCGCCGGGCGCTGGGTCCGCGGCTCGTCAGGTCCGGCTCACGACTCTTCGAGGTCGTCGAAGAGTCGCCGGTTGCCGTCGGCCGGCACCGGCGTCGGCAGTGGGGCCGCCCGGCCGGGAATCCACCGGCGCCGACGCCCGCGCGGCAGCCATACCGCGGCAGCCGTCGCGATGAGGACCGCGCTGACGGTCGCCGCCGCCGCGATGAGCGCGACCTGGATCTGCCAGCGGCGCGTCGGGTCGACCTTGTCGCCGGTGTGCACGGGCACCGCCGCGACCGATCCGGCCGCAGTGGCGCCCGGGTATTCGGCCACGGCGCGGTAGGCGTCCACGATCCCCCGGCCGTACCCCTGGCCCGCCCCGCTGCCCTGGCTGGGGTCGGCGGTCGCATAGAGCCGCTCCGCCACCGCCTTGGCGGGCAGCCCAGGGGTGCGGGCGCGGATCAGCGCCGCGGCCGCGCTGACGAACGGGGTCGCGAAACCGGTGCCCTGGACCGCGGCGTAGCCGCCACCCCGGGTCGCCGCGAGGATCTGCTCGCCGGGCGCCACCAGGTCCACCCACGGGCCGACCGGCGACGAGGAGGAGCGTTCACCGGACGGGCCGATCGAGCCGACGCCGATCACGCCCGGGTACGCCGCCGGATAGGGCGTGCGCCCGGCGAGCGCCTGCTCGGGGCTGGTCGAGCCGACGGACGCCACCACGACGACGTCACTCGCCACCGCCTGCTTGATCGCGTCGCGCAGCGCGGGCACGTCCTCGTACACCGCGAACGAAATGTTGATCACCTGCGCCTTGTCCGTGACGGCGGCCTGCACCGCCGCCGCGATCCGGTCGGCCGTGCCGGCGGGCGGCTCGCCCTTGTCCGGGTCCTGCTCGCCCACGACCAGCGGCAGCACCTGCACGCCCCGGGCGTAGCCGCGGAACACCATGCCGGCCTCGCCACCGCCGGCGATGATGCTCGCCACCGCCGTGCCGTGGCCCGTGCAGTCCCAGTCGCCCGGGCCACCGCCCGGGAAGAGCAGATCGCGGCCCGGCTGGACCCGGCCCTTGAGCTGCGGATGCGTCGCGTCGACACCGGAGTCGACGACTGCCACCCGCACACCCTCGCCGCCCGTGAGCGAGTCGATGCGCCGCGGGTCGAACGACTGCTGGTGCCACGGCAGCGTGCGGGCCGGCGTGCCGGGATCCTTGCACTTGCGGTTGGTCGGCGGGGTCTGCACCGGTGCCGCGAACGATGGCACGGGGACGAGCAGGACTCCCACCAGGGCTGTAAAGACGATCAACGCCTGCCGCATGCCGCCCGCTCCCCTCAGCGATCGTGCGCAGATCCTAGTACGGGCGCGGAAAGTGCCCGGTCCGCCCCACATCGACGGCCGTCTCGTGCCGCCCATCGGCGGGAGTCGACTGCTAGGTTGGCATCCACGCACGCTTGACGTCGCGCACCACCTCAATCGACAGACGGGGACTGATCGGTGAGCGCCACTCCCACCACCGGACTGGCCAGGGTGACCGTGGTCACTCCGGACCGGCGCGTCGACCTCGCGCTGCCCACCAACGTAGCGCTGGCCGGGCTTCTCCCAAGCCTGCTGCAGCACGCCGGGGAGAGCTTCGCCGACGACGGCGAGCAGCACGGCGGCTGGATGCTGCGGCGCAGCGACGGTGCGGAGCTGGTCACGCAGGACACCCTCGGCGCCCAGGAGGTGCACGACGGTGAGCTGCTGCATCTCGTGCCCCGGCACGAGGAGTGGCCGGAGGTCGACTACGACGACATCGTGCACACGATCGCCGCCGGCTCCCGGCGCTACGGGCAGCCGTGGAGCCCGGCCACCACCCGCCGCGCCACCATGCTGGTCGGCGCCGCCGCGCTGGCGGTCGTCATGGTGATCCTGCTGCGCTCGGGCCCGTCGTGGACGCTGCCCGGCTGGGTCGCCGCCGGTCTCGCGGTCGTCCTGCTCATCACCGGCGTCGCGCTGTCCAGGGCGATGGCCGACGCGCAGACCGGCGTCTTCGTCGCGGCCATCAGCCTGCCGTTCGCATTCACCGGCGGCGCACTGCTCATCGCCGGCGACACCGCCCTCACCGACCTGGGTGCGCCCCACCTGCTGCTCGCCTCGGTGCTGCTGACCGGCGCGAGCCTGGTCGGTTACGCCGGGGTCGCGGACAGCGCCCGCCTCTTCGTGGCCGGGGTCACGACCGGCCTGATCGGCATGTGCGGGGCGGTGCTGGTGCTGCTCGGCCTCGACGCGGTGCCCGCGACCAGCGCGGTCCTCGCCGCGGTGGTCCTGATCGCGCCGGCGTCGCCGCTGCTGGCCATCCGGCTGGGCAAGATCCCGGTGCCGGCGCTGCCGGAGAATGCCGGCGCCGTGTTCGAGGACCAGCCCTACGTGCCGGCGCCGAGGGTGTTCGCCGCCGTCGCCCGCGCCGACGAGATCCTCACCGGCGTCCTGCTCGGCGCGAGCGTCGCCGGCTCCGTGTGCCTCGCCGTGCTCGGCACCGTCGGTGGCCTGTCGGTGCTGCTGCTGGCCACCGTGGCGGCGCTGGCGCTGCTGCTGCGCACCCGGCTCTTCCTCGCGACCCGCCAGCGGGTGCCGCTGCTCGTCGCCGGGCTGGTCGGCGTGGCGTCGCTCGTGGTGCACCTGTCGACCGGCATGAACCCCGACACGCGGGTGATCGTGACCGCGGTCGGCCTGGCCGTCGTCGCCGGTCTGGTCATCGGCGGCGGCGTCGCATACAGCAAGCGCAGCCCGTCGCCGTACATCGGCCGCTTCCTGGAGATGTTCGACGCGTTCGTGCTCATCTCCGTCATCCCGATCGCCTGCGCGGCCGCCAGCGTCTACTCGGCCGTTCGCGGCCACTTCGGCTGACAACGGAGGACGGGCGATGGCGACCCGACGGGATCAGCTCCAGTCACACCAGTTCATGATGCAGCGGGTCACCTCCGCGCTGATCATCCATGACACCGATCCGCAGCAGTCACCGTTTCGCCGCTTCGCCGGCTCGGCGTTCGCCGGCCTGATGATCGCGATCATCGTCATCGCCGGTGTCGCGATCTATGGGCTGCTCGTCAACGGCGGCAAGAAGACCTGGCGCTCGGACTCGGCGATCGTGCTGGAGAAGGAGACCGGCGTCCGGTACGTCTACCGGGAGGCCACCAACACCCTGCACCCGGTCGCCAACTACGCATCCGCGCGACTGCTCGGAGCCAGCGTGCCGGTGTCGGCCTCGCGCAACTCCCTCGCCGGCACCCCGCGGGGGCGGACGCTGGGCATCGCCGGCGCCCCGGACTTCGTGCCCCGTGCCAAGGACCTGCTGACGACGGCGTGGACGCTCTGTGCGTCCCCGTTCTCCGACGGCTCGGGCCAGGCCAACGCGCGGACGGTGCTGCTGGCCGGTCGCACCCCCGCCGGCGGCCGGCCGCTGGACGCCGGCGCGATGCTGGTCCGCGCCGTGGACGATCCCAAGGGGACGGTCAGCCTGGTCTGGAACGGGCGGCGGTTCGAGATCCGCCAGCCCGAGGTGGTCCTGAAGGCACTCGCGTGGGAGAGCGTCCAGCCCACCAAGGTCCGGGTGGCCTGGCTCAACGGCCTGTCCAGCGGGCAGCCGATCCAGCGGGTCCCCGTGCCGTCGGGCACGTCCAGCTTCCGCAACACCGCGACCGGTCGGACGTACTTCGTGCGCAACACCGCCGGTGACACCCAGTACTACGTCGCGGTGCCCGACGGCCTCGCCAAGGTCACCGCGATGCAGGCCGACGTGATCCGCGGCGACTCGCAGGTCAACGCGTCCGGCCAGCCGCCGGAGGAGATCCAGGCCGGGCAGGTCGTGGAGAGCCGCACGGTCTCCTTCCCGATCGGTGCCGAGCCGCCGCCGGCCGTCACGCCCAAACTTGTGCCCATCGCCGAGCGTGACACCGTATGCGCCGTCTACCCGACCGGGGTGGCACAACCCCGCATTCTCGTCGGCGCCGCGTTCGACAGCGGCTCGTCGATCAACGACACCGGCGGGATCGGTGCCAACGGCACCCCGCTCGCTGACCGGGTGCTCGTTGAGCCCGGACGCGCGATGCTGGTCATGGCGCTGCCGTCGCCTGAGGCGGCCACCAGCACGATGCTGCTGGTGACGGAGCCGGGCCGGGCCTACCCGGTGACGCCCGACGTCGCGGCCCAGTTCCTCGCCCTGCCGGTGACCGCCGCCGTCCGGCTGCCGGCCGCACTGGTCAACCGGATGCCGCTCGGTCCGGCACTCGACCCGGCCCGCGCGGGGCTGCCCGTCGACGGGGCCTGACAGCGGCTCGTATCGACGGGGTGCTGCATCGACAGGCCGACGGTCTACCGTTGCGGCATGCATGAGGCCACAGTGGACCGCAGTGTGGTGGCGCTGATCGCCGGCGTCTTCGCCGTCCTGCTGGGCGCGCGCCTGCTCGGTGCCGAATGGGTGGCCCCACCCGAGGACGGGGTCGGCCCGTTCCCCAGCACCGGCCGGGCGGTGATGTTCTGGATCGTCGTCGCCGTCGCGGGCCTCGGCGCCGTCGCCTGCCTGCTGGCGCGGATGCCGGGCCGGGGGCGGGGCTTCCCGACCCTGCTGCTCGGCATTCCCCTGCTGATCGGGATCGTGGTGGTCCTCGGCGAGCCGATCTACAACTCGCACCAGGTGGACCTGCGGGCCGGCAGCTTCCCCAAGGACCGGTACGAGCTGGGGCAGGGCGCCAGGATCCGCTTCTTCAACGCCGGCGACAGCGAGATCACCGTGTGTCTGGGCGTATCCGGCCAGTGCAGCTCCACGGCGACCGGCCCGGCCCGGCTGCTGTCGCCCGGCATCACCCTCCTGCCGAACGATCGCCGGGCCGTGACGATGCCGGATCAGGTCGGCGAGTATCAGCTGACGATCGCCGGTGAGGGTGGCACGGGTACCCACCGGAACACGGTCATCAACATCACCGAGTGGGATTGAGGGCCGCATCGATGCCGCCGGCACCTCGTTGACGTGCGGAGCTGGGCCTGACAGCGTTGCGCGCATTGACTACAGTGAGGGTGAACGAACGCGAGGTGGCCTCGCCACTGATCGTGACGGGGGCGGATCTTGACCAGTCCGAGGGACGAACTGCAGCCGCGGCTCGAGGCCATGCTCGAGGACGCGAACAAGCTGCTGGGCAACGCCGCCGAGATGCAGCGCAAGCTCAAGGAGCTGACGGCCAGCACCCGCTCCGAGGACGGGTTCGTGGTCACGACCGTGGACGCCCGCGGCCGGCTCGTCCAGTTGGACCTTGACCCCCGGATCTACCGCGCGCCCAACGCCGGCGCGCTCGGCGCGCTGATCGTCGAGACCTACCAGCGCGCCGTCGAGATCGTCGATGTCGAGATGCGCAAGATCATCAAGCGGTACCTGCCCGAAGAGTTCGACATGGACAAGTTCGCCGCCATCGACTTTGACAAATATGCCAGCGGACGTTCCGCCAAGACCACGGGGAGGGGCTCGAGATGAGCAACTACATCTGGTTCGACGGCAAGCAGGTCGCGGCGGGCACCCGTGACATCAAGGTCAGCGGCGACGCGATCCTGGACGCGTTCACCAGGCTGACCCAGGGCGGGTCGCCGATCACCGCTATCGACTCCGGGACGCCGGGCGGCAACGACTCGGCCGGCCGCGAGTTCCTGAAGTGGTACACGGAAGGCAAGACGGCGCTCGCCAAGATCGGCAAGGACATCGGCGAGGCGGTCGTCGACATGAGCAAGAACACGGACCTGGCGGTCGCGGCGTTCGTCAAGGAAGACCTCGAGAGCGCCGACGACATGAAGAAGACCGCAGCCGAGTTCAAGGACATCTAGGTCACCCGTGGGCCTCGACCTCAGCTGGCTCAAGGACACCATCGACAGCTGGCCCGAGCCCATCCGCGACGTGGTCTCGGTCCTCCTGACCGGTCAGACGTGGCCCGAGGGCGACGAGGACCGTATCTGGGAGCTCGCCAGGGAGTGGGGCGCGCTCGCCAAAGAGGTTGACTGGCTGAAGAAGGACGCTGACGGCGGCGCCAACAAGATCAGGGAAGGCTGGATCGGCGACGGCACGCCGCAGCAGTTCAGCCTGGCCTGGACCGACCTGAGCGAAAACGTCGACTCCGCGCTCGCCGAACTGCTCAAGGGCGTTCAGAGCATGGAGCAGAACACCTTCGCCACCGGCATGCAGGTCGCCCAGTCCAAGTATGAGATCTGCTTCGAGATCATCATGCTGCTGATCCAGTTGATCATCTGGATGATCGTCGCGTTCTTCACCGGCGGCGCGGGACTGGGCGGCGCGGCGGGTTCGGTCGGGCTCACCCGCTTGGCACTGCAGAGGATCATGGCCGAGCTCGGTCGGAAGATCGCCTCCCTCGGTGCGCGGCGGATCGGCAACGCAATGGTCCGCCGCGCCGGCCAGATGACCCTCAACGCCGCCACCCGGGCCGCCGCACGGGGCGGCTTCCGCAAAGTGGCCCTCGAACTCGCCAAGGAAGGCTTCCATGAGGCCCTCGAAGAGGGCTTCACCAACTACACCGCCCAGCAGAACGCGCAACGCGACGCGGGCATGGACGAGAACATCAACTGGTCGCAGGTGCGCCAGTCGGCCATCGCCGGCGCCGCGGGCGGTATCGGCGCCGGCCTCACCGGCATGGGCCTCCACAAGCTCGGCCGCAACGGCCTCGGCCACGGCGTCCCGACCCCCGGCGCCACCAACCCCGGCCGGCGCAGCTTCGGCCAATGGAGCCGCGACCAGGCCAAGTCGTTCGCCCACGAGGGCGTGGTCGAAGTCGGCGGCGAGGTGGCCGGCTCACTGTCCATGGGCCAACTGCCAACCCTCGGCAGCCTCGGCGGCTCGTTCGTCTCCGGCGGCGTGACCGGCCGCATACACGCCACCGGACACGAGATTGCCGTCGGCCTGCACGACAAGGTGTTCGGCTCCTCGGCCCCGACCGGCGATGAGCAGCACGCACCCACGCTCGGCAACGAGGAGCACGCTCCCGTGCTGGGCAACGAGGAGCACGCTCCCGCACAGGGCAACGAGGAGCATTCGGCGAACCCGGCCGCGAGCCAGAACCCGGCGGCGACGCAGAATCCGGCGGCGAGTCAGAATCCGGCGGCGACGCAGAACCCGGCGGCGAGTCAGAATCCGGCCGCGACGCAGAACCCGGCCGCGAGCCAGAACCCGGCCGCGACCCAGAGCCAGAACCCCGCCGCAAGCCAGAACCCCGCCGCGACCCAGAGCCAGAACCCCGCCGCAAGCCAGAACCCCGCCGCGACCCAGAGCCAGACGCAGAACCCGACGG
>NZ_BONQ01000075.1 GCF_016862795.1 Dactylosporangium siamense
CGACTCAGAGTCAGAACCCAGCGGCGAGCCAGAGCCAGAACCCGGCCGCGAGCCAGAGCCCGGCTGCGACTCAGAACCAAAGCCCGGCGACGAGCCAGACGCAGAATCCGGCGGCGACTCAGAGCCAGAATCCGGCTGCGAGTCAGAACCCGGCCGCGACTCAGAGTCAGAATCCCGCCACGAGCCAGAGCCAGAGCCAGAGCCAGGATCCGGCTGGGGTTGCGACCGAGACTGCTGCTGGTGTCACGGCCGAGACGGCGACCAGGGCTGAGACCTCGACCGAGGTTGACTCGCGGCCGTCGGGTGAGCAGCAGAGCGTGCCTGGTCAGCGGACGTCGCCGGACGTCAGCGTCAACACCGGAGCAGAGCACGGGCCGAGCGTCGCGACGGAAGGCGGGGTCACGCCGACGCCGGTGGCGTCGCCCGCTGCGAACCCGGTCGCGAGCGGCACGGACCTGGGAGCGACCAACCGTTCCGGGTCGCAGTCCACACCGTCCACGCAACCGGCGCAGTCCACACAGGACAGTCAGGCCGAGAGCGCGGCCGAGCTTGATCTGGGCGCGGCGCTCGGTGACACGGCGACCAGTCTTACGCAGACGCACAGCGACCAGGTCAGTGACGTCACGTTCAACACGGACACCGAGCTGACGGTGACGACTCCCGGGGGGCGGTCGGCGACGTTCGAGGTGCGGGTGTCCAGCGAGCTGGACGGCCAGGCACATCGGGTGGCCGGGGATCGCGGCGGGCGGACGCTCGAGGTGTCGCCGGAGACGGCGGCGGATCCGGTGGCGTTGACCCGGGCGGTGGCGGCCGCGACCGCACAGCTCACCACCGGCCGTGGCCTGCGTGGGCGGTTGCGGGGCATCGCGCTGCGGCGCGGGGCGAGCAACATCGACAGCAGCGCGGAGCTGGCGTCGCGGTGGGCCGAGACCCGAGTCATCGCGAGTGAACTGGCCGTCGCCACCGACCCGCAGGCGCGGATCGACCTGGAGAACGCGTTGCTCGGCCAGATCCGGGCGATGAACCTCGCGTCGACGCAGGCCGGCAGCGCCGATGTCGCCGCGGCCATCGAGCGGCAGCACGGGCCGATGTCGGCGGACCTCCGCTCGACGCTCGGGCTGGACGGCAATCAGACGCCGGCCGATCTGGGCACGGTGGCGGACGGGTTGCGTGGCGCGCTGGCCGCGTCGCTCCCTGGATCCGGCATCCGGGCGGTGCGGCCTGGTAGTGGCCATCGCAGTACGTCCCCGGAGCTGCGGGTCGTCCTGGACAACCGCACGGAGGTCACGATCCGGGTCACTGACCTGGACGGACTGGTCACCGACACCAGGGTCAGCGAGCGTCAGCGTCGCGACGGGACGGTGGAGATCGCGGTGGCTCCCGATGCCACCGCAGCCGATGTCGAGGTGGCGATCGCATCGGCGGTGGCGGGACTCGCGTCGCAGGGGCGGGGCGACACTGCGATCGAGACGACCACCGAACAACTGCTCGCCCAGGCGCAGGCGCTGCACCGGCAGATGCGGGGACTCAGCGGCCCGGACGCGCGACGGTTGCAGGGACAGTTCGCCGACGTCATGGACGCTCTGGGCACTTTGGGCAGCGGCGGCCTGCGCGCACTCCAGCAGCGCACCCAGCAGACGCAGCAGACTGCCAGGGACGAGCAGACACCCACCCACGACCCCGAAACGCACGACAACGAAAGCCAGGACCGGAGCCAGGAAGAAAGCCAGGATCAGGACCAGAGCCAGGATCAGGACCAGAGCCAGGATCAGGACCAGAGCCAGGATCAGGACCAGAGCCAGGATCAGGACCGGAGCCAGGACCAGGACCAGGACCCGACCGAGACGGACGAAAGCCCGCGGCCCGACCCGGAGGCGGCGCTCGAAGAAGTCGTCGCGGCGACGCCTGGCGCGACGCTGATCAATCCTGCCGAGCAGGACGACAGCACACCCGACACGACCGCCGACATCACCGCGGAGACCGCCGCGGACCGGATGTCGGAGGAGGCGCCGGATCGCCCGGCGACCCCCGAGGGCGAGCGGCGCGGCGGGAGCCGCGACGTGGTGCTGGACAACGAGGTGTACACGTCCAGCTCCCAGCAGATCATCAGCGAGCTTGCCAGGCTGGGGTTCGTGCCGACCGGGTTCGACAACGGCTGGGCCGACGGCCGGCGCGGCGGGATCGAGACGACGTGGCGCGACCCGAGCACCGGCGTGACGCTCGAGGTCCGGCTCCACACGCAGGAAAGCCTCCACGCCACCGAGGCCATCGAAGTGGCCAACGCCGCCGCCCGGTGGGGCGCCCGGCCGGAGGTCAGAGCGGCCCTGGCGCAGCAACGCCAAGCGGCGTTGCGCCGCGTCGCCGCCCCCGACGGCGCAGACGGCCTGACGTCCCCGGACGACAACGCCAACCCGGACGACAACGCCAACCCAGACGACAACGCCAACCCAGACGACAACGCCAACCCAGACGACAACGCC
>NZ_BONQ01000076.1 GCF_016862795.1 Dactylosporangium siamense
GACAACGCCAACCCGGACGACAACGCCAACCCAGACGACAACGCCAACCCAGACGACAACGCCAACCCAGACGACAACGCCAACCCAGACAACCCGGCACTGGACGACGACACGGGCCTGGACGACAAGCGGGAGCCCACCGGGACCCGGAGCGACTCAGCAGCCGACCTTCCGCCGCTCGCGACCGACGAGCAGGCCCGCACCGCGATGGCGGAGAGCCTGAGCCCGACCCCGTCCGGCTACGCGTTCGGCACCGCGGAGCACGCGGCGCGCCTCAGCCCGCAGGACGGTGCCGTCACGATCGCCGCGAACACCTTCCCGGACGGGACGGTGGCGCTCGGCGACGTGCGGGTGACGCCCGAGCAGTTCGCTCGCGAGCTGGCCCGGCTCCAGCAGCAGGGACACGTGGACCTCGGCGATACCGACACGACGCTGCACCTCGCGATGTGCGCGTTCGGCGCTGGGACCAACCCGCCCGCGGCAGCCGTCGCCCAGGCCACCGGGCGCCAGGTGCGCGCCGCGACCGATCTGGTCTGGGCCTACCCGGACGGCACGCAGGTCGTCGCGCCCGCGAATCCGGCCGGCACGGGACCGCTGGACGTCGACACCGGCCAGTGGGTGACCATCGACCCGGACGGGACGGTCGTGGCCACCGAACCCGGCGTGGACCCGACCGCCGACCGCCGCGGTACACCGGTGCATTTCGGATCGATAGCGGCAGACCGGCAGGGTCGGCTCGAGGCGGAGCTTGCCGCCGTGGTCGACATGGTGCGGGTCACGAGCCAGACGTGGATGGGCGCACCGACCGGAAACCGGCTGCACTTCAGGTCCGCGGAAGGTTTGCACGCGGTCGAGGTCGAGGTCGGGCACACCGGCCGGGACCTGTTCCGGATCAGCGTCGGGCCGGACGGCCGCTTCACGATGACGATCTCCGCCGAGGTCATGGACGGCAGTTCCACCGTTGAGATGCGCATCGTCGTGGCGCAGGCCTTCGGGCAACTGCTGGGCAACACGGGTCCGGGCGGGCGCCAGGGCGGAGACCCGGCGCTGCAGAACGACCGCAGCGCACGCCGCGGATGGGCCAGACGGCTCCGCCGTGCGGAGGGCATCCCGCTCGGCCACGGCGACCGGGGCACCGTCGGCGAGCTTCGGATGCTCGCCGATCTGCACCAGGCCGCGAACAACGACGCGGACCGCGAGGTGGTCCGGGGCGTCCTCCAGCACTTCATCGAGACACATGGCTTGCGCGAAGGACAGCCGGGCGCGGACCTGCGCGCCGACACGGTCCGGGCGCACCTGTCCGATGCGACGGCGGTGGCCCTGTTCGACCAGCAGCGGGCGATCGCACTGTCGGTCAACCCCACGGTGGCGCTGGCCTCGGCGGTGCTGACCAGCGATCAGTTCCGCAACCTTCGGGTGGAGCCGACCAGCGACAACCGCAACGACATGTTCCGCGCCTTCCCGTCCCGCTGGCGGGGCCGGCAGGGCTACGCCGTGCGGATCGAGGCCGGCCGTCCCGGCACGGGCGGGAGCATCACGCGGCAGTACGACGGCAACACCGTCGTGCTGACCCTGAGCCCGGACCTGCTCGGCGCGCCCGTCTCGACCGACCCGGCGACGCTGGCGCAGCAACGGACCGAGATGCACGCCCGGCTCGCGGGTGTCCTCGCGGACGCGACCGCGGCCCAAGCGCACCGACCCGTGCAGGTGCGGACCATCTGGCGGAACCTCTTCGGCCGGTCCGTCGGCCCCGTCGTGGCCGGCTCCGGCTCGCTGGCAGCCGGCATCGGCCTCAATTCGCAGCCCGTCGGGGCGCGCGGATTCGTCGGGTCCATGGTGAACTTCGTGACGGCGGGCCGTCTGGACCGGTTGGCGCTGCACCAGGCCGACCGGGCGCAGGACCGGACTAACGCGATGAGGATGGACGAGCGGCCGCAGTCTCTGCCGGCGCTGGCGCGCACCGTCGCCGACGCGCGGGCGCGGCTGGATCGGCTCGGCAGCACCGCGCACAACTGGCAGGCCGCCGATCCGTCGGAGACCCCACCCCCGTCGACCGAGGCGACCGTCATCGCGGCCACGCTGCAGGCCGTCGAGCTGGCGATGCGACGGGTCGCGCGGGCCGACATCCCGCACCTGCGCCGTATCCGGCCCGGCGAGGTGACCGACGGCGTGGTGATCGAGTACGACCTGAAGATCGTGGGTCCGAACGTCATCGTCCGGATCGAGGTGGTCACCGGCGTTCCGGACAACAAGATCAAGCAGAACCCGTACCACGACGCGATCGTGATATCGGTGCCGGCCGAACTGGCCGCGAACCCGGACACGCTGGCCGAGAAGCTGGAAGCGGAGATCAGGGACATCGCCGCGGCCCAGCACAACCTCAGGCTCACCCGTGAGTCCATTCGGGATTCGGTACGCCGCACCTTCTTCTCCGAGACGCGGCAAGCTGGCACGTCGTTGGCGCTCACCGGCGGGTCGCATTCGGCGGAAGTGGGTGCGATCACCAACCTGCTGCGAGCGGCGGGCGACACGGCGAACACCGCGGCCACGAACGACACCGAGAGCAGCCTCGCGGCGCAACGCAAGGCATTCGACCGCAACCCGACGCCGATCTCGGGCCCGGCGACCTCCGGCTCGACCGCCACCAACCCGGAGGGCTTCGAGAGCGATACGGACCTGCCGGCCCGTGGCTCACAGGTGCGTTCGGTCGCGGAGCAGGCCGTCGAGCTGTTCAACCGTGGCGCCGAGGTCGCCAACGAGGTCCGCCAGCGGATCACGCCCGGCACCCAGGCGCCCGATCCGACGGCCGTGCAGCGGCAGTCTGTCGAACGCAGCCATGACCTGGTCGAGAACGCGGAGCTGACGTTCCGGCAGCACGCTCAGCCCGGCGGTTCGCGACTGCGGGACCGGTTCCTGCAGCGCAGGGTCAAGGTCGAGGTTGTGGACGGCCCGGTCGCCGGCGATGCCCTGATCGACGTCCGCATCGGCGGGCTGCTGGGCCCGGTCGTGCGGATCACCGTCAGCCCGGCGCCGTCGAACGATCCTGACGTCGTCAGAGAGCACAAGGCGAAGGTGCTCGCGCAGGTGGCGGCCGCCGGGGAGGCGTTCGCGAACCGGACCACCCACGGCATCCGCTCATATATCGGCTACTACCGCACCCAGGTCGGACCGGCGATCGCGGCCGCGACCGGGGTCGCCGGCACGCTCGCCGTCTACAGCGCCCTTGGCCTCGCCAAGCCGGCGCTCATCATCCTGGGTGGCGTCGCGTCGGTGACCGCGGCGGCGCTCAGGGCGCACACGCAGTTCCGCAAGGACCGCACCGCCGCACTCGTCGACGCGGCCCGGGCGATCTCCAACGACCCGAGCACGGCGCCGCCGGAGCGGGTCAGGGCCGCGGCCCGCAGCGAGCACGACGTGGTCGAGACGATCGAGCAGGCGCTGGCCCAACGGCAGGCGGACCTGCTCGCCGCGCACCCGGAGGCTGCCGCCGCGCTCGGCCGGCTGGACCACGACCTCGGCGTGACCCCGCAAACGCTCGAAGCGGTCTTCGCGGCGGTGCAGGGAATCCTCACCGCCGAACAAGGGCAGCTGCTGAACAACGCGCGGTTGACCGCCGTCGACCTGGACACCGGCATCTTCTCCGTCCAGTTCGACCTGCCGTCGGGCGGCCAGCAGACGCTCACGTTCGACGTTGTCACCGGGCAGCCCGGCAGCGCCGTGACGGCGCATTTCGTCGGTTCCGACGTCCAGGTGACCGTCGTGGTCGACCCCCAGGCGACGCCGGACGCCGTGACGGACCGGTTGATCGCCGAGATCAACGTCGCGATCGACATCATGGCGGCCTACCCGGACGGCCAGCCGTCGACGGACATGCGTAACCGCGGTGTCCGCCAGGCCGTCGGCGACAGCGTCATCCAGGGCGGCGTGGTCGCCGCCGGGACGGCCGCGGGGATCATCCATCCCGCCCAGGCCATGAGCCTGTTGCAGAACCTCGCGACCAACGCCGCGCCGGCCGCGACCTCCAGCACCAACGCCTGGGTCGCGGCCAACTCGGAGGTCGGCGGCAACCTCGCCAGGCGCGATGCGAAGGAGGAGGGCGAACGGCAGACCCGCCGCACCCACGGCGAGCTGTCCCAGGCGCAGGTCAGGCTGGTGCTGGACCGGGTCCAGCACCTGACGGACCGGATCGAGCTGGCCGAGGAGCGGGCGGCCCGGCTGGCGCAGATCGAGCAGGACATCGCCGACGGGCTGATCAACGCGACGACGCCGGAGGGGTCCGAGTTCGCCGCCGACAGCCGCCCTGCCGATCAGGACGACCTGTCGATGGACGAGGTCGCCGAGGCGCTGGCCACGTTGCAACTGGCCGACTTCGGCATTGGCGTGGTCCAAGGGATCACCCTCGAGCCCGGCGGCCGGATCCGGGTCAAGCTTGTCGATGGTCCGAGCATCGACCTGCCGGTGAAGCTCGTTGCCAGCCTGCCGCGTCCGGACCAGGTCGCGGTGACCGAGTTCCTGAAGGGCCAGCCGGTCGAGCTGCGCCTGCCACTGCGGCTGGGTAGCGAGCATGTCGCTCGCGCGTTGGCGCACGAGATCGCGGAGACGGTCGAGCGTCATCTGCGGGGCATCGGCCAGCGGCAGGGCATGTTCAGCCGCCGGGTGGAGACGCCGTCGGACGCGTTGCGCCCCGACGCCGCCCAGACCGACCGGCTGAGCCCCGAGGATCAGGGCCGGCTGGCGGAGCTGCGGGTGCTGCAGCGGCAGTACCAGGAGCTCGCCAACGACCCTGCGGTGCGGCGCTTCCGCGACCCGTCCCGGGACACGCTGGTGGCGATCGGCGCGGAGATCAACGCGTTGCTGGACCATCTCGGTCTGCGGACCGCCACCGACGCGACGCTTGATCTGCTCCCGGCCGACGTGCGGGACATGCTCGACGGTATGCCGGACCCGGCCGCGCTGACGACGCCACCGCGACCGGACCGGTTGACCACCCGCGAGCAGTTCGTGGAGCTGGCTCAGGAGCGCGGCTACGAGTGGATCACCCACTGGCTGGCGCCGGAAGGATCCCCCGCGCTGTTCGGCCCGTTCCACCGCACCGAGTACAAGGGCCAGGACGCGGTGGTCATGCGGAAGATCGCGAACTCGCGGGAGCTGTGGGGGCAGCGGTACAACCAGAACCCGAGTCCGCTCGTCGAGGCGCACGAGGGTGCGCTGCCGGAAGGGACGCGTGGCTTCGAGTTCTACACCGATCACCTGCCCAACAGCTGGCGTCGCACGCATCCGGGGCGGATCGGCTGGTCGCAGAGCTTCCGGGAGCACTTCCTCACGGCTGAGATCAACGAGGTGCTGGAGCCGATCGAGCACCGCGACGAGAACAACCTCGAGACCGGCATCATCACCATCACCATCACCACGATCACCCAGGACATCGCGCCAGACCCCAACCAGGAGAGCGATCAGGACGGCGTCGATCCCGTCACCGCGGTCCGGGTCGACGCGTCGCGGTTCGCGGGCCGGTTCGCGGCCAGGCCCGACCCGGCCGCGGTCGTCGACACCGCGACCGCGGTCATGGCAGGCGTCGTGCCGGCGGCGCTCGCCAGCCGGATCGCCGGCATCGACGACCTCGGCAACGGCCGGTACCGGATCCGGCCCGTCCGCGGCCGCTCGTTCGAGATCACGATCAGCGCCGAGGATCTCAGCTCGGTGCACACCAGCCGCAGCAACGACGTCGTCGCCAACACCGTCCGCGTCGGGCGCAACGGCTATCAGGTGCGGCTGTCCAACCGGCTCGACGTCACCGCGGTCGCGGAGGCCCTCGCCCACGAGCTTCGCGAGGTCGTCGCGCTGCGGTCACGCCCCCTCGTCCAGCGCCTCATCAACCGGATGCGGCAACAGGACCGGCTGACCAACCGTTCCGCCGTGCCGGCCAGAGGCCCGCTGTCCGGGCATGACCACGGTGGCCTCGGCCAGCTCGACGTCCACGGCCACGACCGGCAGACCCTCCCCGATCAGGGCTGGACCAGGGTCCGCACGCTGTTCGAGGCGGCCGCGCTCATCCGGCACCTCGGCATCGACCAGGCCAACCTGGGCGCGGACCAGCGCCGCGACCGGATCCGCGCCGAGAACGCCCTCACCCCCGCCGCATGGGACCTCATCGGTGAGCTCGACAACGCCGGTCTTTCCGTCGACCCGGCGCTGCAGGAGACCATCCGCCGGGCACGTGAGCTCGCCGCCTACCCGCCCACCACCGGCGACCCCGTCGACCTCTACGTCGCGTGGTCCCGGGCGGTGCTGCAGATCGCCGCGCTCACCACCGACCCGCAGGCACGGGCCGACCTCGTCGCGGCCTTCATGGACGACATCGACCCCACGCACCTGAACCAGCTCGCCAGCCGCCAGCCGGCGCTGCACGCCCAGTTGACCGCCGAGCTCCCACCGGGGCACCGGGCGGAGGGCCGGATCTCGGTCGACGAGCTGCGCGGCCTGGCCGGCCAGTACCGGACCGCCGACAACGCGGGGCGGCTCGCCATCCGCCAGCAGCTCGCCGGCACCGTCGCCCGCTACCAGGCGCAACAGGGTCAACCCGGCGCGGACCGGTTGCACGCCCACCTGACGCCGGACGTGCGGGCCTTCCTCGACCGGCTGGCCATCCCGCAGCTCACCCCGGCGATGGTCCAGCAGGTGCTCGCCAACCTGCAGGTCAACCCCGCCGCGGTCACGCCCGGCACCCAGCGCGACACCGACTACTACAGCGCCTTCGGCACTTCTCCGCTCACCGACGCGGCGCTGCGGGACCGGCTGCACGAACTCGCGGTCGAGGGCGAGTTCTTCAACAGCAGCTTGCCGCACCTGCCACACCTCGCGGGTCAGGTCGTGCACCTTTCGCCGGCGACGCTCGCCCGGTTGCAGCAGGCCGATCCGGCCCTGGCGCAGCGCGTGCAGCAGGACGGCATCTACGTCGATCTCCGGGGCGTCGTCGACCTGACGCCGTACCGCTCGTTCGGGCTGAGCACCGTCGACCTCGGCCCGCTCGCGGGTCAGTTCGACCTGACCGATCCGGACGGCCTCGCCGCGCAGCGCAGGCAGGACTCGTCCCGGGCCCGTGCCGTCTACGCCTACCAGCATTCGACCTGGCCGGGGCTCCCCGTGTTGCTGGCGGAGCACGAGATGCACCACATCGAGGACGGCCGGTCGATGGTGCCGGTCCACCGGGAACTCCTGGCGGCCGTGGCGACCCTCGCCCCGCCGGCGCCGCAGGCCAACTGGGTGCCCGACGGCGGCGCCCTGCCGGGTGGCTCCCCGCAGGGACCGGTCCGCATCACCGCGCACCGGCCGGCGCTGTTCCATCTGGCCCATACAGCGATGCGGTACGGCACACCGCTGGACCTGCCGAACGGCCAACGCATGCCGCTGGGCGCCAACCAGCCGTCCAGGGCCCAGTACACGCAGGTCTACCTCGGCGCCTGTGGCTTCTTCAACGCGATCAACTCGGTGGCCGGCATCCTGCCCCACGTCATCGCCCAGGCGATCACCGAAAACCCGGACGGCACCTATACCGTCCGGCTGCACGAAACGGAGATCCAGGGAAACCGGACCGTGCCGACCGGCCGCATGATCGAGGTGACCGTCACCCCCGAGTTCCCGGTGGGCATGCACGACAACCAGCTGCAGTATTCGGCGATCGACGGTGGCGCGTGGGGCCTGGTGCTGGAGAAGGCGCTCGTCGCGGTCGGCCAGCTCTGGGACGCCACCCGGCGGGCCCGGTGGCAGCAGAAGTGGTATCAGGCCAATTACGCGAAGAGCAAGGAGCTCGGCAGCACCACGCCGACGCCCGGTCAGTTCGAGGCGGCGCCGACCGGCTACCACGAGGTGGGCAACGTCGGCACCAACGCCACCGATCACGCGGAACTGCTGACGCTGCTGATCGGCCGGCCGGCGACGGTGGCCAACTTCGACACCTCGCCGAATCAGGTAGCGATCACCACGCAGCACCTCACGCAGCTGCTTGCGGCCCGGGTGCCGATCCTCGTAGGCACGCAGTCGGCCAGCAGCTACGACACGGATCCGCGCCACATCGCGCGGAACATGGAGCAGGGACTGCCGCACCGCCTCTCACACAGCCACGCGTACGAGGTCGTGGGGCTGAACAACAACGGTCAGGTCATCCTGCGCAACCCATGGGGGCACACCGACCCTGCCCCCATGGACGTCAGTGAACTCCTGCTGATCATGGACAGCTTCTACGCGTATGTGGAACCGCCACCCGCACCACCCGCGCCGCCGCCGCCACCTGCACCGCCCGCCCCGCAGCCGCCGCCGCCCGGTCCCGTGCCGCCGGTGGTGACCGACACGGCGCCGACGCAGCGGGCGATCGGCCGGGCCACGGTGGTCGATCGTCGTGACCCGTCCGAGGACCCGGCGACGGCTGACGATCCGGCGCCGAGCCACCGGAAGGGCCGGCTGACCCACCGGTACACGCCGCAGCACGTGCTGGTGACCTACTACGCCCTGCGTGAGGTGCGGACCGGCCTGGACCTGGGGCTGCTCGCGCACGTCGCACGCGACGGTACGGTGGAGGTCTCGGTCTGGCAGGTCCAGCACAGCGGCTGGTTCCAGGCACCGGGTGCGGTGATGCCCGGCGACGTGCCCGGCGCGGTGCCGATCCTGATCGACCGGGCAACCGCGGAGGCGGTCTCGGTGCAGGTGTTCCAGCAGGTCCTGCCGCCCGAGGAATGGTTCAAGTCGCTCGTCTGACGGCGCGACACAAGATCGTCTGACGGCGCGACACAAGGGAGAGTGGATGCCTGAGATCACCGAGGTGATGCTGGAACGCGGCATGTCTCCGTGGTTCGACGACCGCGCGCGGTGCGGCGTGCTCACCTTCAACACGTCGCCGCCGCGTCTGGTGCTTGCGGTCGTGTCGCCGGCGGGCGAGGAGTCGACGCACGAGCTGTTCCTGGGTGACACGTTCCCGGTGGGGGAGAACACGTGGCGGTTCGACGACGCCGTCATCACCAACACCGACATCTGGACCGTGACGCTTCGCTACGTCGCGCCGGGCTCGCCGCCGTTCCGGCCGCCGGCTGAGCCGCGCGACTACGTCATGGTCGAGTTCCGCAGTTTCGGCACGATCGACGAGGCCGGGATCGGCCAGGTCGAGCAGGATCTGGGGCGGCGGCTGCCGCGGTCGTTCCGGATGTGGCTGGCCCACAACAACGGCGCCGCCCCGGTCGAGGAGATCTGGATTCCCGGGACGCACGTGTCACTCGACCCGTTCACGCCGGTGCTCGGTGTGCACCCCGAGAACCCCATCTACGACCTCCGCAACGGTGAGCGCCAGGTCGGGCGATGGTTCACCAAGGACTATGTCGTGATCGCCATCGGGGTCGAGGGCTACTTCGCCGTCGGCGTCAGCCCCCAGGTCGCCGATCAGATCTTCGTCATGCGTTCCGGGGACGCGCTGCAGCTGGGCAACCAGTACCTCGCCCGCGGCTACGGCAGTCCGGCCGAGTACCTGTGTGCCGAACGCCTCTTCCCGGTCGGATCCAGCATCGGGACGTTCCTGGCCAACCTGCGCCCGACCCCGCCGTCACCCCCGGCCACGCTCCGGCCGATGTAGCGGTGCGACGGAGGAGGTGCGGCACGGGCCTCAGGCGTAGGGGTCGTGGTTGGGATCGGGTCGTTCGCCGATCGCCGGGAGCCGTGTCGGCTGCCACTGGTCGGCGGCAGCCGGTTGCGACCTGCGGCGCATCCGGCGCCGGAACCACATGGTGAGCAGGCCCAGAACGACCGGAATCGCCAGGAACGCCAGCATCAGCGCCGCGATCTGGACCGCCTTCGGCGCCTCCGCCGACGGCTCCGCCCGCGGCGACGCGGCGACCCTGGGCGATCGCGACGAGCCCGGGCTGGGCGACGCGCTCGCGCCGGCACGCTTGGGCACGGTGGCGGCGGTGGCGGCCAGCGGGTCGATGACGCCGTAGCCGTATCGCTCGTCGTAGCCCGGGTCGCCGCGGTCGACAGCCGAGTCGCGCAGCCGCTGCAGGATGCCGGCCGGGGTCTCCTGCGGATACTTGGCCTTGATGACCGCCGCGACCCCGGCGACCAGCGCGGTCGCGTTGCTGGTGCCGGTGGAGGTGTCGTAGCCGCCCTTGAGCCTCGCGGACACGATGTCGTCGCTGGGCGCGGCGAGGGTGATCTTGCCGCCGTAGTTGCCCTTGGCCGAGATCGTGGAGATGGTGCCGTCCCGCTGCACGCCCGCCACCGCGACGACGCCCGGATAGGCCGCCGGCCAGGCGATCTCGGGAACGTCCGAGGTGTTACCGACGCCGGCGATGATGATCGCGCCCTTGTACAGCCCGTAAGCCATCGCGGCCTGCAGGTTGTCGGTGGCACCACCCGCCGCCGCAACGCAGATGACCTTGGCGCCGGCCTCCACCGCGGCGAGGATCCCGTTCGCCAGCTCGTCGGGGTGGCCGTTGCCGGTGCGCGGGCCGACCCGCACCGGCAGGATCTTCGCCTTCGGCGCGATGCCGAGCACGCCGTCGGCGTTACCGCGGCCGTGGCCGTGGCCGGCGATCAGCGAGGCCATGGCCGTGCCGTGGCCGGTGAAGTCGTCGGTGCGCCCGTCCGGCTCCCGGGACGCGTCGAGGCCCTTGAGCACGCTACCGGTGAGGTCCGGATGGTTGGCGTCGACGCCGGTGTCGACGACGGCGACGGTCACCCCCTCGCCTTGGCTGACCGTGGCGAGCTCGGCCGCCTTCAGGTACTCCAGCGACCACTGCTGGTTTCGGATGCTGTCGGCGGCCGCCGGGTCGGCGGTGCTGATCGCGAGCGCGAGCCCGCACAGCACCGCCGACAATGCCCGGCTGGAGCGCTGCCGTCCGTTGGTCAACCTGCCCGTCCGATCGCCGGGCCGCGCTCGACGGTGGTGTGCTCGGTCCGCTCGGGCGCGTCGATGATGGGCGGCGGTGCCAGCTGGTCGGTCACGGCGAACTCGCTGTCGTCAACGGTGAACGGGGTCCGGCGGTGCTGCCGCCGGAGCTGGTCCTGTTGTTGCTGCCCGGATTCGCCGGTGTTGCGCACCACCGGCGGGGCCGCCGCGTTGCGCGCGGCGATGCCGGGACGGCGTCCGGGTGCGCTCTCGGGCGTGGGAACACCCCGCCCGCGGGCTGCGGCGCCGCCGGGACGGCCGCCGATCACGTCATGGTCGAGGTCGACCGGGCGCAACGGGGCGCTGCCCCGGTTGCCGATCGTGGTCGGCCCGACGCCGCGCGCCGCGGACCGTGGCACCGCGGACTCCGGCACGCCCCGCGCACCGCCTGGCTGGCGCGGGTCCACGCCCCTGCCGCGCTGGCCGGGAGGCATGCCGCCACGGCCCGGCTCGCCGGTCTGACCCGGCTGGCGGCCGATGACGCCGCGCCGGTCACCCGCACCCGGCGGCAGCCCGGCTCGACCACCGCCGGACGACGGCGGCTGACCGAGCTGACCTGGGCGTTGACCGATCACGCCGCTGCGCCCCGCCGACGGAGGCAGCGCCGTCTTCCCCGAGCCGCCACGGCCGGCGCCCGGCGGCAGTCCCGTCTTGCCGGGCGGGCCGCCGGTGCGCCCCGCCGAGGGCGGCAGCGCACTCTTGCCCGGTCCGCCACCGCGCTGCGCGGACGGAGGGAGGCCGGTCTTGCCCGGTCCGCCACCACGTTGCGCCGAGGGCGGCAGCGCGCTCTTCCCGGGTCCGCCGCCGCGTTGCGCGGACGGGGGCAGGGCACTCTTCCCCGGCCCGCCACCGCGCTGCGCCGAGGGCGGCAGGCCGGTCTTGCCGGGACCGCCACCGCGACCCGCGGAGGGCGGCAGCCCGGCCTTTCCGGCAGGGGGCAGCCCCGTCCGCCCGGCGCTGGGTCGCTCGCCGATCACTCCGGACTTCGACGGCAGCCCACCGGGCGGCAGGCCGGCCTTGCCCGGCGTGAGCCCCGGCGAGGGGGGCAGCGAAGGCAGCGCCTTGGCGCCCGGCGTCGGCAGGACCGGCATCCCGACGGGCGGCATCACCGGCACCACCGGCACCACCGGAATCGCCGGCAGGACCGGCGGCTTCGGCGGCGGTGGCAGGCTCGGCGGTGGAGGCAGGTTCGGCTTGTTCACCACCGGCACGACCGGCACCGGCACCACCGGGACGTTGGGCACGAGCGCCGTGGGCATGGTCGGCATCGCCGGCGGCGGTCCGGCCGTCGGCACGTGGGGCATCACCGGCATGGCGGGGGCCGCCGGCGCATGCGGGATCGGCATCACCGGCTTGTAGTACAGCGGCCCCTTGAACGCCGGCATGGCCGGCCGGACGCCCGAGTCCGCCGCGACGTAGGCGGCCGCGAGCTTCTTCATGATCGCTCGGGCCTCGTTGTCGAACGCGTCCAGCCTCGCCTGCTCGAACTTGGCAGGATCGTCACTGTCGAACCACATGTGCTTGAAGTCTTTGACGACGTCAATGGCCTTGTTCTTCAGGCCGTCGGCGTCCCCGTGGTTGTTCCAGTCGTCGATGTTCGTCATGTACTGGCCGCGCCGGAGGCTCACGTCGGCCCACGCCTTCTTGGCGGCATTCACCGCCAGGGCGGTGTCCGCCAGGATGTCGGCATAGACGCGGTAGTTGTGCGCCGACGTGTTGAGGGTGCCGACCAGCAGCGTCAGTTGATTGAGGAACGCGTCACCGCCCGCAGAGTCCCAATGGGGCTTCAGCGTGCGGTGATATTGGGCAATGTTGGCGCTCAGCGCCTCGAACTGCTCCGCCAGGTCGATCCAGCCACGCGCCGCGGCCTGTTGCCGGGACGCGTTCTCCTGACGGAGGATCGCGTCCATCTCTTCGAACGACTTATTACCCCAGTAGGTATATGTGGCCTTGCCGGCTTCTGCAGGGAGCACCATGGCGACCTACTTCGCCGACGCGGCCCGGTAGCCGCCGTCCGGTGCCGGCATCAGGGCGCTTCCCGTCATCACGGAGTGTTTCCCGTCTCCTGCTCCAGGTTGATACGGCCCTGCTCGGAGAGCGTGTAGTCGGTGCGGCGATTGTCGCCCTCAGGAAGCTGCGTGGTGTCGAACAGCGTCTGATAGCCGGAGACCGTCTTGCCGTCGACGTCCTTCGGGATGCTGTTCTCCGACTGGGAGTTGGCGAGGTCTTTCGGCGGTGCGTCACCGTCCGCGCCGGGAATCTCCTGATCCATGGTGCCGTCGTTGTCGAAGTCATAGCCGATGACGACGCCCCGGTCGTTCCTGATCATGCCCCATTGCGACGGGTCGGGCAGGCTGAGTCGCGGCTCCGGAGTCTTGGCGCCCTTCGGCAGCTCCGCCGGGAACATCTCCTGGATCTGCTTCAGCTTGACGTTCGCGAAGCCGTCCTTGCCCTTGTACAGGTCCGCGATGTTCTCCACGCCCTGCTGGAGCGCGAAGAGCGACAGCTTGACCTCGGAGATCATCTTCATCGCCGCGGTGAACGAATCCAGGTTGCGCTTGCGGACGTCGTCGCCTTCCACGAAGTTTTCGCCGCTGCGGCCGATCTGGGCGTTGACGGGGTGCTCGTCACGGCCCAGGGCCTTCCAGCGGTTCATCTGGCTGTCGTAGGCCTCCGCGTCGCCCTTCAGGTTCTCACCCAGCGCCTTCATCGAGTCGATCTCGACGTTCAGCTTGTCCGCGATCGGCTTGTTCTCGTTGCCCATGTCCGACACCCCCATGTCCGGTCCAGCGTGGATGCTCGGCGGCTAAGCGTCGCCTCCATCGGAACTCGTCTACCCCCAAGCCTACCCAACTTCCGCAACGGGGATCGATCACGATGGCAACACTTGAGACAAGCCTGAGGGTCCCGGCGGCCGCCAACGCTGCCGCCTTCGGCGTCAGCGCGAGCCAATGCTGCGTTGCTGGTTCGCGGCCCGAGCCGCTTCGCTGGCTGCTCACGCTGCCGCCTTCGGCGTCAGCGCGAGCCAATGCTGCGTTCCTGGTTCGCGGCCCGAGCCGCTTCGCTGGCCGCTCAGCCGGCCGCCGGCGGGGTCCAGGCGAGCTGGATCAGCTGCGTGCCACCACGGCGGGTGACCAGGTAACCGCGGCCCGGCGGCAGCGGCTCCGGCTTCCGGTTGCCCAGCAGGACGCCCTCGTCGCGGTTGCCGGACATCATGATGCCGGGCGAGGCCAGCTCGCGGAGCCGCCCGATGAGCGGGTCGAACATCGCCCGGCCGGCCCCACCGGATCGGCGGGTCAGCAGGATGTGCAGGCCGATGTCGCGCCCCTGCGCGGCGTAGTCGAGCAGCGGCAGCAGCGGGTTGGTCCCGCCCGCGACCAGGTCGTAGTCGTCGATGAGCACGAACAGCTCCGGGCCGGTCCACCAGCTGCGGGCCCGCAGCTGCTCGGCGGTCACGTCGGGCCCGGGCAGCCGGGCCTTCATCGCGATCACCACGTCCTTGACGATGTCGGCCGTGGCCTGCGTCGACGTGCCGTAGGCGAGCAGGTGCTCCGGCGGCACCGTGCCCAGCAGGCTGCGCCGGTAGTCGACGAGCAGGATCCGGGCCTGGGCGGGGGTGTACCGCTCGGTCACCGCCCGGGCCACCCCACGCAGGAAGTTGCTCTTGCCGCACTCGAGGTCCCCGAGCACGAGGCAGTGCGGCTCGTTGTCGAGGTCGAGGAAGACCGGGCCGAGGTTGGACTCGGCGATGCCGATCGGGATCCGGCCCCGCGCGGCCGGGTCCGGCGCCGGCAGCAACGCGTAGTCCAGCCGCTCGGGCAGCAGCCGCACCTCCGGCGACCGCGTGCCGCCCCAGGCGGCACCGACCTCGTGCACGAGCTTGGCCAGGCCTTCCGACATGGTCTTCGGGTCGGCGGACCCGTCGACCCTCGGCATGGCGGCCAGGAAGTGCAGGCCTTCCGCGGTGATCCCGCGGCCGCCGGCGTTCTCGGGCACGTTGAGCGCGGCCCGGCGGTCCATCATCGAGTCGGTGGGGTCGCCGAGCCGCAGCTCCAGCTTGCTGCCGAACAGGTCCCGCAGCGAGGGCCGCACGTCCATCCACCGGGTCGCCGAGGCCACCACGTGGATCCCGAAGGACAGCCCGCGGCTGGTGATGTCGGCGACCTCGAGCTCCAGCTCCTCGAACTCCTTCCGCAACGCGCCCAGGCCATCGATGATCAGGAACACGTCACCGAACGGGTCGTTGGTGAACTCGCCACGCTGCCTGCGCTGCCGGTACATCGGCATACCCTCGATGCCCAGGTCGGCGAACTGCCGCTCGCGGGTGTCGAGCAGGCCCCGCACCTCGGCGATGGTGCGCCGTAGCCGGTCCACGTCCAGCCGGCTCGCGACCCCGCCGACGTGCGGCAGGTCCCGCAGCGCCGCCATGCCGCCGCCGCCCAGGTCGAGGCAGTAGATCTGCACCTCACGAGGCGTGTGGGTGAGCGCCAGGCTGGCCACCAGCGTCCGCAGCGCGGTGCTCTTGCCGCTCTGCGGGCCGCCGACCACGACGACATGGCCGGAGGCACCGGACAGGTCGAGGGTGAGCACGTCGCGGGCCTGGTCGTAGGGGCGGTCGACGATGCAGATCGGTGCCTGCAGTGCCCCCCGCAGCTCGCGGTTCGTCACGCTGAGACCGCGCTCCGGATCGACCGTGATCGGCGGCAGCAGCTGGTCGAGGCTCGGTGCCAGGCCCAGCGGCGGCAGCCACACCTGGTGCGCCGGGACGCCGCGGCCCTCGAGCCGGTCCACAAGGATGTCGAGCACCGTCTCGCCGATCACCTCGTCGTCGGCCGGCGCGTCCTCGTCGCCTACCGGGGTCTGCGTGACCCGCGGCGCGAGGTACTGCGTCGAATACGGCAGCGCCGGGTCGACGTCGGGTGCGAGCTGCACCGGAGCGCTGCTGTCGACGCCCTGATAGGTGCCGGAGACGTATGCGGCCCGGAACCGGATCAACGGCTCGGTGCCCGACTTGAGGTAGCCGTGACCGGGCGCGCGCGGCAGCTCGTAGGCGTCGGGCGAGTTCAGCACGGCCCGGCTCTCGCTGCTGGAGAACGTCCGCAGGCCGATCCGGTACGACAGGTGCGTGTCGAGCCCGCGGAGGCGGCCCTCCTCGAGGCGCTGCGAGGCGAGCAGCAGGTGCACGCCCAGCGACCGGCCGACCCGGCCGATCTGCACGAACATGTCGATGAAGTCGGGCTTGTGGGTCAGCAGCTCGGAGAACTCGTCGCAGATGATGAGCAGGTTCGGCAGCGGCGTGAGCGGGGCGCCGGCGGCGCGGGCCCGCTCGTAGTCGCGCTGGGAGTCGTACTTGCCCGCGTCGCGCAGCAGCTCCTGCCGGCGGACCAGCTCGCCGGAGATGGCGTCGCGCATCCGGTCGACCAGCGACAGCTCGTGCCGCAGGTTGGTGATCACTGCGCTGGTGTGCGGCAGCCGGTCGAGCTTGGCGAACGTCGCGCCGCCCTTGAAGTCGACGAGCACGAAGTTGAGGATCTCCGAGGAGTGCGTCGATGCGAGGGCCAGCACCAGGGTCCGCAGCAGCTCGCTCTTGCCGGAGCCGGTGGCGCCGACGAGCAGGCCGTGCGGCCCCATGCCTTCCTGCGCGGACTCCTTGAGGTCCAGGTCGATCGGGGAACCGTCCGGCGCGATCCCGATCGGCACGCGCAGCCGGTCGCGGTTGGGCCGCACCCCCCACGCGCGGTTCGGGTCGTACTGGTACGGGTCGCCCAGGTCGAGCAGCTCGGCGAGGCCCAGTTCGGCGGTGGCCCGCCGCTCGCTGCGTGAGGCCACCGACAGCCGCAGCGGTGCCAGCTGGGCGGCCAGCCCGCGGGCCTGCTCGATGTGCAACCCGTCGTGGTGGCCGACCCGGGTCCGGCCGTCGGCGCTGATGCTGTGCAGGTCGCCGTCGGCGTCGATCTCGAGGACCAGCGACACGAGATCGAGCAGGCGTGGCGGCTGGTTGGTCAGGTCGACGATGGTGACGCCGTCGATGCCGCCCTCGGTCATCAGGTGGTCGGAGCCGGCCAGGTCGCCGCCGTCCAGGATCACCATGATGTGCGGGGTCTCGGTCATCTCCGCGTCCGGGTCGAACCGGGCACGGACGACCAGCAGGTCCTCCAGGATCGCCTCGAGCGTGGTCACCGCCGGAGCCACCATCCGCAGCTGACCCAGGGCGTCGGTCTTCGTCGGGTGCAGGGCGTGCGGCAGCCACTTCGCCCACTCCCACTGCCCGGCGTTGGCGGGGCCGGTGCACACCGCGACCAGCATGTCGTCGGGCGCGTGGAAGGTCGCCGCCTGCACCAGCATCGCCCGCACCATCGCCCGGGACCGCTCGGCCGGGCCCTGCACGTACACCCTGCTGAACCCGGTCAACGACAGCGCGACGGGCAGATCGGGCACCACCGCGTAGGTCTTCACGAAACGGCGCAGGGCCACCGCGCAGACCGGCTCCAGGTCCTCGACCCGGCTGGTGCGCGGGGGGACGACGGGCGTGGCGACCTCGAGCGGGCCGAGCCCGATGCGGACCGTGGCGAAGTCGCCGTCGGTCGGCCGGCGCTCCCACAGCCGGTGGCTGGCCACCGTCGACCACAGCGTGTCGGGGTCGGGGTGGCGGTAGTACATGGCCCGCCGCTGCTCGTTGATGACCTTCAACACCCGGCGGCGATGCTGCGCGAGGTGGTGCATGTATTTGCGCCGCGCCGCCACCAGCTCCGCCTTGTTCGGCTGGCCGCCCTGGGTCATCACCTGGGCGAGCAGCATGCCGAGCATGCTCACGCCGAACATGGCACCCACCAGGTAGCCCAGCGGGCCCGGCTTCTGGAACGAGAACATCATGGCCATGGCGGCCGAGCCGGCCACCATCGGCAGCGTCATCAGCAGATTGGTCCATGCCTTGCCACCGGGCGGCGGGAGCTCCGGCGGCGGGTCGAGCACGATGTCGCCGCTGGGCAGTGCCGGTGCCGGACGGCGCGGCTGCCGCTTGACCACCACGGTGCTCAACCGACCCACCCCCGTATCGACCGTTGTTTGTGACGCCCATCGTAGGGAGTCGACCGCTGGGTTGGCACCCGGCGCCGGGTCACAGCGCCGCGTAGGCCGCGGCGATGCGCTGGTACGCCTCCCGCACGGCGAGCAGCCTGACCCGCCGGAACCGGCCCGGCTCGGCCGCCTGGACCTGCCGTCCCCGGTCGGTCCAGAAGGCGCTCGGCGGCGCGGTGTCGGCGCCGGCGGGCAGGAACTTGAGCACCTCGTCGAGGGCCGCCACGGCCATCTCCACGTCCCGCTTGGCACCGGCCAGCTCGGCCGCGGACGCCCGCGGGTCGGGCACCGCGGCGACGTGTTCGAGGACCATGTCGGCGACGAACAGCCACTCGCCGGCGTCGACGATCCGCGACGGCTGGTCACCGCCGAACCGCACCCCGTGCGCCGGCGGGAAGAGGACGACCTCCGGCAGGTCGAACTCGAACTCGCGCCCGGTGCCGCAGCCGGGGCACGCCCCGGTGTAGCGGCTGGCGAGGCCCGCCGGTGTGGTGATGACGGAGCTGGTCGAGTCGAACACCGCTTCGCCGCACCGCGGGCACGGGTGCAGCTCCATGTACAGGTGCGCCTCGGCGTTGGTGCGGGCCAGGCCGATCGTCATGCGTCTGCTCCGTGGTCACTGGTCGTCTCGGGGGTGTCGCGCGTGAGCCGGGCCGCGTGCGCGAGGACCTCGTCGGTCACCGCCGGGAACCGGTATCGCCTGGTCCGGATGTGCGCGAGGAAGGCGGGCTCCGGGGCCAGCGCGTACACGGCGGCATAGTGCGCGAGCGCCTCCGACCAGACCCACCGGCCGTCGGTGCGCACGTGCAGGGGCACCTGCGGCCGGTCGTTCGCGTAGCGGTCCGGTCCGAACCCGAACGCCGACACGACCAGGGGCGCCTCGCGCAGGTAGCGGGCGACGAGGTCCCGCTCGACGCCCGCCAGCCGTTCGTTGCCCGGCGCGGGGACGGCCGCGGCGAGGCGCATGCCGAGCTGACCCCGGCCCTGGGCGGCCAGGTCGCGGCGCTGCGCCTCGGCCAGGGCCTGCCAGCGCGCGGCGATCGTCTCGGCGAGCTCGGCCGGGATCTCGACCAGTTCGTCGTCGAGATCGCCGACGGTGGCCCGCTCGACCAGGTCGGTCGGGTGCCACCGGCCGTCGTCGCGCAGCGCCTCGTCCGTCGGATACACCGGCGTGTGCCGCCGGCGGATCAGGCTGCGCGGCCGCTCGACGGTGTCGTTCGGGGCCAGCCGGGCGTAGTAGGTCACGGCGTCCACGGTCACGCCCCGTCCTCGTTCTCGTCGTTCTCGTAGCCCGGTTCCTCAGGTGGATCCGGGTGGCTCGCAAGGAACTCGGCGAGGCCGCGGGCGTGCCGGTCCAGCTCGGTCAGCAGCCATTCGCGCTCGAACCGGGACGGGTCGTCGAGGTACTGCGACAGACCCACCGGCGACCAGAACGCCCCGACCGGCACCCGCGCGCTGTGCGGCGGGATGAACTTGAGGACCTCGTCGATCGCCGCGACGGCACTGGCCAGCACCCCGAGCCGGGCCCAGTACCCGGCCGCCGGATCGCCGCCGGGGGGCGGCGCCGGGTCGGACCCGCCGGCCAGCGCGCCGTGCGCCTGCGCGAGCAGCAGCCACTGGCCGGGGTCGAGCAGCTGGGAGGGGCCGCTGTCCGGCGGCGCGTAGCCGTGGCCCGCCGGTTCGAACCGCCCGGCGTGCCGCGGCTCCTCGAACCAGAACGCCCGGCCGCGACCGCACTGGTCACACGGGGCCTGGTGCACGACCGTGACCCGTTCCTCGTGGAAGCGCATCTGGTACCCGTCGGGCGTGAACAGCAGCGCGCCGCACACGCACGGGCTCGCCTGCATGAAGGCGGTCTCCTCGGCGAGGCTGCGCGCCCGCAGCGGCGGCCCGACCGGCTCCGCGACGTGCTCGCCGGATTCCTCCCGGTACCCCCGGCGCCTCGCGATCAGGCGGAGCCGGCGGAACCGGTCCGGCTCCCGCGCGACGATCTCGCGACCCAGCTCCGAACGGATCGCATCGGTCGGCACGTGCGTGGCGTCGGCCGGTCCCAGCAGCAGCACCTCGTCGATCGCGGCGGCGGCGCCGGCGAAATGGTGGGCGCGAAGCCGCGGGTCCTCGTCTTCCGACGCCTCCGCCACCAGCGCGTCCGCGACCGCCATCCACTCGCCGGCGTCGAGCAGTTCGGACGGCCTGGTGCCGTCCGACCAGCTGAACCCGGGCAGCACCAGGGCCTGCTCGGGCACCAGGAAGCGAAACGTCCGGGCCCGGCCGCAGCCGAAGCACGGGCCGCTGTGGATGCCCTGGTATCCGTCCTCGCCGGGGCCTTCCGCGTAGGACCACTGGAAGCCGGTCTCGCCGCACTCGCACGGGTGCAGTTCGATATAGGCCTCGGCCTCGGCCTGGGAGCGGCAGAACGGCGGACGCGTCGGCACGATCGTCACTCCTCGCCGTCCGGTGGCGGGTGGTCCGCCAGGAAGTTCTGCAACCGCCGGTCCCGCTCCGCGTGCACCGCTGCCAGCCGGTCCCGGCCGAAGATCTCCGGGTTGGTGCGGTGCAGGACCCGGCCGGTGGCGGAACGGAACGCCGTGGCCGGCACCCGGTCGGCGCCGGGCGGGATGAACGCGAGCGCCTCGTGCACCGCCGCGACGGCCGTGGCCAGCAGTTCCGTCATCCCGTCCCAGTTCTCGTCGGCGGACCACAGATCGGCCGGGGCCTCGGCGAGCAGCTGGTCGGCGGCGCCGGCGCAGTGGTTCGCGTACAGCCAGAACTGGGCCGGGTCGAGCACCTCCGACGGGCCGTCGCCGGGGTAGCCGTACCCGGCCTCCAGCGGGTCGGGCGCGCGCCTGGAGTCCGCGTCCGCCGGGACGCTGAACGAGAAGTACCGGGGGCTGTCGCACCGGTCGCAGTCGCCGCTGTACGTGAGCGTGGCGCGGGTCTCGCCGGGCGGCGCCGGCACCCACAGGGCCTTGCGGTCGAACTCGATCTGCCCGCAACCGCACCGGTGCAGCTCGGCGAAGAGGCTCGCCTCGTTGACGCTGCGCGCCCGCAGCGGCCATCCGGCCCAGTCGTGCGGCTGGACGTCGCCGCCCAGGCTGGCGTAGACGTCTCGGGCGTGCTCCAGTTGATCCCGCCGGAACCGGGCCGGGTCGGCCGCGTACAGCCGCCGGCCCACCTCGGCGCGCACGGCCCCGGCCGGCAGCGCGTCGGCGCCCTCCGGCAGCGACAGCAGGATCTCCTCGATGGCGCCGGCCGCCAGCCCCAGATCCACCCGCCGGTAGCACTGCTGCTCCTCGTCGAGCTCGAGGACGTCGTCGTCGGCGGTGACACCGAGGTCGTCGGCGATGGACAGCCACTCGCCCGGGTCGATCAGCTCCGACGGCTCGGTGCGGGTCGACCAGGCACCGGGGGCCAGCCGCGGGATCTCCTCGCTGATCCGGAACACGAACTGCCGGCGGGTGCCGCAGTTGCGGCACTCGCCGGTGTACTGGCTGATCCAGACGCCGTCGACCTGGCGCACCTCGCGCTCCGGATCGAAGTCCACCGAACCGCAGCCGCACGGGTGGATGTACATGTAGATGGACGACTCGCGGTCCGAGCGGGACCACGGCGCGTCGCCGCTCCTCACGACGGTGAGCCGTCGGTCCGGCCGGACCGCTCGGCGGCCGCCTCGTACTGCGCCAACGTCGCCTCCAGCGCGCCACGGTTGAACAGGTGCGGGTGCCGCCGCAGCATCCTCAGGCCGACAGGGGTCCAGAACAACCGCACCGGGAGCCGGTCCGTGCCTGGCGGCAGGAACCGCAGCGCCTCCCTGACCGCCTCGGCGGCCCGCCGGTGCTGCCCCGATCCAGCCAGCTGGTTGGCGATGGCCAGCCAGCCGCCGGGATCGATGATGTTGGACGGCTGGGTCGCGCCGTCCGACGCGGGCAGCAGATGGAGCTCGACGTCGTGGTGCCGGACCACCTGGTGGCCGTCGACCTCGGCCTCGACCGCGTCCTCCACCGGGTCGCCAGCCCGGCCCTGGAACGCCGCCTGCAGGCGGAGATAGGTGTCCGCCTCGGCGCGGGACCGCGCCCACAGCAGCTCGTCCTCGCCGAGCGGCGGGGCGGTCAACCAGGACACGTCGTCGTGGCCCAGCCCGGTCTCGAAGAGCAGCTCGGTCAGCACGTCCAGCGGGCGGCGGCCCGCGTACTGGTACAGCTCGGTGCCGGGATACCGCTCGTCCCCGATCAGCCGGGAGAAGCCGATGACCGTGCCGTCGGCCAGCTGCCCGAACGCGAACCACACGGGCCCGAGGCCGCCGTCGACCTCCAGGAACTTCAGCCCGAGCCGCTCCTGCAGCTCCGGCGGCTCCAGGGTGAGCTTCGCCAACGGCGTGCTGTCGCCCTCCACGGCATGGAACTCCATGGCCTGCACTCGTCGACCTCCTCCTCAAAGACCTCGGACCCGCTCGTCGCCGCGACTCACTGCGGACGCGGTGGCGGCGGGCCGTAGATCCGTTTGAACTCCGCGATCGTGGTCTCGTACTCCGCTGCCTTCGCGGTCAGCTCGGCGCGGTTGAACGCGTGCGGGTTGCGCCGCAGCATCCACTGGCCGAGCGGGGTCCAGAACGCGCGCACCGGCAGCTCGTCCAGGTCCGGCGGCAGGAACCGCAGCGCCTCCCCGGGCGCCCCGACCAGCTGCAGCAGCAGGTCGTACACCGACCAGTACTCCCGCGCGTCGATCGTCCTGGGACCGAAACCCTGCAGCAGCCGGCCGGCCTCGGCCTCCCACTCGCTGGCCAGGTACATCCACCCGCCCGGGTCGATGATGCCCGACGGCGGGTCGTCCGGGTGCGAGTAGACCCCGACGCCGCCCGGCACCGCAGGGCCGGTCCGCGGCCGGATGTGGACCACGACGTCGCGATGGCGCACCGACCAGACGTCCTGGTCGTCCCTGACGATGTCGAGCTCGCGCGGCGCGATCGGGGTGCGGTCGCCGGGCGCCCGGTGCAGCAGGATGTAGGCGTACGCCTCCGGGTGCGTCCGGGCCCAGATCCGGTCGTCGTCCTCCGCCGATGCCCGCCAGGACACCTCGTCGTGGCTGAGGTCCGTCTCGAAGAGCAGCTCGCTCAGCACGTCCCGCGCGGGGCGATCCGTGAACTGGCTCACCTCGGTGCCGGGGTTCGGGTCGCTGATCAGCCGGTTGAAGCCGAGGATCGTGCCGTCGGCCAGCTGCCCGAACGCGAACCACACGGGGCCGAGGGCGCTCTCGGCCTCCACGAACGCGAGCCCGGTCCGCGCCTGCAACTCCTGCGGCTCCAGGGCGAGCTTCGCCACCGCCCCACTGTGGCCCCCTTGCGCCAGCTGCGCCCTCGCGGCGTGGAAGTCCATGGGTTGCACTTGGTTGACCCCTCCTCAGGAGATCTCGGACGCCGCGTGGCCGGACCTTGCCGGCGGGCAGCCATGGGCTTCACTTCGGTGGCGGGCCGTAGATCCGCAGAAACTCCGGGAACGCCGTCCGGTATTCCGTTGACTTCGCCGACAGCACGGCACGGTTGAACGCGTGCGGGTTGCGCCGCCGCATCCACAGGCCGATCGGGGTCCAGAACATGCGCACCGGCATTTCGTCCACGTCCGGCGGCAGGAACCGCAATGCCTCGTCGGCAGTGTTCTCCAGCTGCAGCAGCGGGTAATACACCGCCCAGTACTCGTCCACGCTGATGATCCGGGGGCCGTAGGCCTGGAGCAGTTCGTTGGCCGAGGCCTCCCATTGGGTGGCAAGGAACATCCACCCCCCGGGGTCGATGATGCCCGACGGCGGATCGTCCGGCTCCGAATAGGACCCAGTCCCGATCGAGGTTAGGGGGAACGGCCGCGCCCGGAGGTGAATGATGAAATCCAGGAACTGCACCGACCGTACATCCGGATCCTCGCGATCCCTGACGATGGTCAGGTTCTGCGTCAAATCCGGGTGTGGATCTCCGGGCTGCCTGTGCAGCAGGAAATAGGCGTACGCCTCCGCGTTGGTCCTCGCCCAGAGCCGGCCGTCATCCGCGTCGTCCGAAGGCGCCCGCCAGGACACCTCGTCGTGGCTCAGCCCGGTTTCGAAGAGCAATTCGGTCAGCACGTCCCGAGGGGCGCGGCGCGCGTACTGGCTCACGTCGACGCCGGGGCGCCGGTGACCGATCAGCCGCGAAAAGCCCAGAACGGTGCCGTCCGACAACTGGCCGTATGCGAGGAGCTCATCGCCGAGGTTGCCGGGGACCTCCGTGAACCGCAGCCCGAGCCGGGTCTGCACCTCCGCCGGCTCCAAGGCCAGCGTCGCGACCGGCCACGGGGCGACCACCGCTTGATGGAGCTCCATGGGCTTCACGGAACCTCCCTCAGGCGATCTGGTACGCGGTGAGCACCTCGCGGTACGACGCGGTGACCGCATCGATCCGCCGCCGCCGGAACTGCGTGGGGTCGGCGCCGTACAGCGCCCTGCCGGCTTCGGAGGTGAACGCCGCGGCGGGCACCGCGTCGGCGCCGGCCGGCACGAACTTGCCCACCTCGTCCATCGCGGCGACCGCCACGGCGATCGCCTCCCGCGCGTCGGCGACCTGATCGGGCGGGCACAGCGCCGGGCTGGCAGGGACCAGCGCGGCGGCCTCCCTCGCCAGACTCAGGAACTGCCCGGGGTCGATGAGCCGGGACGGCTCCGGCCCGCCGAGCGCCGGCGGTGGCGGCTCCTGCCCGATGAGCACGAACTCGAACTCCCGAGCGGTCCCACAATCAGGGCAGCTCCCCTGATACACCGAGACCAGGTCTTCCCCGCGCACCTGCGTCGAGTGGCTGTCCCACTCGAAGCCGTCGATCCCGCAGCCTGGGCAGGCCTGCAGATCCATATACAGGTGACTCTCTTCGGTCGATCGCGAGAGCAGCACGAGGCCACGGTACGTCACCCGCGCCCCTCACACGGCCCCCGGCCCGGACCGGGCCTGCGCCGGCCTCCTGGTCGTGGGAGGCTGGGACGATGCCGGGGCTCGAACAGTTTCACGTCCTCTACGAGCGCGCGGTGTACGCCGGTGACGCCGAGGCGCTCGCCAGGGCCGAGTGCGAACTCGACGCGCTGGAGGCGGCCACCGCGCTGGCCCGCGGACAGGTCCTGCACCGGCGGTTCCTGCACGAACGGGCCAGGCCGGACGCGACGCCGGTCGAGGATCCGGCCGAGCTGCCACTGTTCGAGCGCGCGCTGGCGCTGTTCCGGGCATCAGGCGACGCGCGTGGCGAGGCCGAGGCGGTGTTCTGGATCGGTTGCCTGCACCAGGTCGTCCGACGCGACAACGAAACCGCGGTCCCCCTGCTCGAACGGGCCGCCCTGACCGGCGACCCGTCGACCCGCTCCGAGGCGCTGCGGCACCTGGGCACCGCGGCGTTCGCGGCCGGCCGCCTCGACAAGGCTCGCGAGCACCTGGAGGAGTCGTCCCGGCTGCGCCGGGCGTCCGGAGAGCTGCCGGGGGTGGCGGCGAACCTGGTCGGGCTGGCCTACGTGGCCGCGGCCCAGGACCGCCGCGCGGACGCGGTCGCCGCGCTCGACGAGGCGCACGAGATCGCCCAGCAGCACGACGCCCACGCCGTGCTCCACGACATCGCGGAGGCCCGGGCAGCGCTCTGACCGTCCCCGCGGTGGCACCCTCAGGGGGTCGGCGAGGACGGGGTGCGGATGAGGGTGGCGGGTGCCGGTGTAGGGGGCCTGGTGCGCAGCACGGCGGCGATGAGCGCGACGACCGGCACGTCGCGGTCACCGAGCCAGACCGAGCCGATGCGCGACGCCCCGCCGTCGCGGTTGTTCGGCGGGGCGAAGGCGGGCGGCCCGAGCTGACAACGCAGAGATCAGCCCTCAGTTCTACGGTGTAGCGGGCATTTCGGGTCTGGTCGGTCGAGTTCGTGCCAGGTTTCCTCGACGCAGCTGCCATCGAGCAAGTCGACGCGCGCGGTGCAGCGATTCCAATGGCATATGCATCCGGCTCCAAGAGCCTTTTCGTATTCCATGAACGGATTCTCTCGCGGCGCCAACAAGATGGAGCGCCTCAAGACCAGGCTCACACGCGGGTCACATTCTCGGCATTGGTATCGCCCAGCGCCTCTACCCAACGTCCTGAACGGGTGACCGCCGCCCTTACCCTCGCCCCCCGGCCAGGGCTCCTACTCCATGCCGGCCGGACCGGGAGTTGGTTCAGGGTCAGCATGCCGCTGCCGAAATCAACCAACTCGAACAATGCGGCGTGCGATTCGCCTCCGCCACGAACCGCTTCGGCCGCATGATGCGGCAACTCCTCGCCGAATTCGCACGCAGCATCATCATCGACAGGGATGCAACTGATAGATCACGCCGATGATCCGTGCCAGCACCATCGCCTCCCATCAGCATGGGAATGCTGCGGTCCGTACGCATCGATGGGGACCGGTAGATTGTCGAGTGGGTATCGACGCACGGGGGGTCGCATGGTCGCGCACGTCGTGTCGCACGCTCGTGCACGAGCTCTACCACCTGCACGACATCCAGGCCGGCAAGCCGTTCCCGAGGACCGATGCCGAGCTGGACCTGTAGGAAGATCGCGCCTCCGCCCACGAGCGGCAGTGGTGGGACAAGCAGCCGATCCGGCCCGAGCCGAGGGGACGGTAACCATGGCAACGTACGCCGAATGGGACGGGCTGTACGAAGCGGCCTACGACACACCCGGCGACCTGAGTGGTCTGGCCTGCCCGAACTGCGGCCACCACGCACTCCGTCTGGTGTACACAGGCGACCTCGACCAGATGATCGGCTGGGGGACCTTCTCTTGCGACAACTGCCGTCAGGGCATCAGCGTCTCCCGCGCCGTCGTCCCCGAAGGCGCCATCCTGCGCGACCGTCACCTGCCCCTGGAGCAACGCGAACCCCGCACCCCTGGCGACGTCCAGCTCGTCCCCCCGGAGTGAGCAGACCAGGTGGCGGTGGTTGGCACGCACGCCGCGAACAGCAGCGGATGTCCGGCCAGGACGATCGCCGGTTCGACCATGAACGGGACCAGTAGGATCACCGTCCCCCCGATGCCCGGCCCCCGCACGGCACGAGGTGTCCCCGGCCCAGCACCTCCCACTACCGTTCTCCGGCAACCGTTTCCGCGGCCAGCGTGACACGACGTCACACTCGCCCACGCCAGCCGCAAGCCACGGTTGAGCGGAGGCGGCAGATGCGTTGCCGCAATGCTCCTGAGCTGCTGAAACGCGCCCAGCGGTAAGTCGGTATGCCTGGTCGGACGGCGACCGGTACCCTGTAATCGCGGGCTGCTAGCTCAATGGCAGAGCTGCGGACTTTTAATCCGTAGGTTCAGGGTTCGAGTCCCTGGCGGCCCACCATCTGAACTGCGAAAACACGGCTTAGACGTTCACGTTGTTCGATATGGTTGCTCGGAATCGCCCGGAGGTTGCTCCGCGACCGCGAACACTCAGGGCTCTGTCGCGTTCGCCGTTCGCATGATCGAGGCGGCTTGAGCAGCGAAGTCTCCGACCCGCTCGCTGTCATCACTGACGGTCAGCGTTCGGCCGGGTTTCCGGTTGTCCGTGGACGCTTGGTTTCGGGCGCGTACTTGGTCGTGTGTGCGTGTTCGGTTTGGCGCTCGTGCTCGGTATGGGGCTGGTTGTCGCGATCAGCCCCGCGGCTGCGGCGGCCCCGGTGGACGTGGCCGCGCCGGCGGCCGGCGCCGGCTCGTCGGGACGGGCGGCGTTGGCGGGCGGCGCCGGCTCGTCGGGGCGCATCCAGTTCAGCCGGCTTGAGGAGGACGACTTCGAAACGCAGTGTCTGGCGACGCCGTCGGCAGCAGTGGACCCCGGCTGGTTCCCCGACCGGTTCGCGCAGTGCCGGCGTGGCACCGGCATCCACGACGTCTTCGACGCCGACAACGTCAAGGTCGGTGAGGTCCATGTCAGCCTCATCATCATGGGGTTCGCCGTCGACGGCGACCGGTAGGTCGACTACTCGGTCCGGGTCCTCGGCATCACCAAGGTCAATGCGCCCGACCTGGTTCTCGGGACGGTGAGCATCGGCATGTGGTTCGCCTGCGGCGTGTCGCTGACCCCGTGCGCCGAGCCGGCCGCGCCCCGCCGCGTCGACACCGTCTCCGGCTGGCTCGCCGTCAACTACTTCACCACCATCCTGAGGTCACCGGAGACGGCGGACCCGGGCGACCAGCGGGTCCAGCGGCGCTTCGCCCTCGTCCTGGACCTGGCGACACCCGGACAGCCGTTCTTGCCAGGGCCGCCGATCGAGGCGATGTACTCCAACGTCCGCTACGACTCGGCCAAGTATGTCGGCAAGTTACGGGGCACCGTGTTCCTCGACCACCGGCTCGTGTCCGTCGTCGACGAACGCCTCGAGAACCAGGACGAAAGCGCACAGCACATCCGGCAGGCCTTCGACCACCCGGTGCTCACCTTCCCCAGCTGGGCCGGAAGTCCGTCCCCGGCAAGGACGACGGGATCCCGAGCGCCGACGACGAGCCCCTGACCCAGATGTACAACCCGGCGTTGAACGACACCAACCGCGCCCGGTCCCAGCAGATCTGCAAGACCTCTTCGGCGAGTGGGACGGCGACCTGGTGAATTGCGACGAGTTCCCGTTCGCCTCCACCTATGAGGGCTCGAAGAACGGCACCGGGCCAACAACGGACTGCAGCGCTTCTCGGTCCGGCTGATCGACGCGGCCGACAATCAGTATGTCGGTCGGCAGATGCTCGAGGTCGAGTTCTACCGCCCGCTGCGGATCCTCGACGGCGACAAGTACTTCGTCCGCGTGGTGTTCTGAACCGGCCCGCCGGGACGGTGGGTCCACCACCGTCCCGGTAGGCTGCCCGGGTGGCGGAGCTGCTCACGCGGCGGAGAATGCTCGTGCATCCGACCTACCGGATTTTCGTGTTGCACGACCCGGAGTGCGACGACAGCACCAACTTCAACGAGGCGATCGTCGCGGCGATCGCGGAATCCGTCGGCTGGGCGTATGGCATGGTTGCCGTCACCACCGTCGCGGAGATCGGGCAGGTGCCGGTGACCGTCGAGGTCTGGGACGGCGCCGTCGAGGACGCCGGGGCGGCCTGGTCCGCCGAGCTCGACTTCCCCAGCGGGCGGTACGTCATCGACGTGGCCGTCGAGGACGAGGACCGGATCGGCCATGATCTGCCCGGCGGGCCCGCTGTGTATCGCGTCCATCTCGCCGCCCGGCGGGACGACCCGGAGGACTACCTCTTCCACCTGTGGCGGCTCGCCGACTCGCCGCCGTCGCCCGACGACGACGAGTAGGCCAGCGTTCCTGCCCTACCGCATCGGCCACGCGGCAGGTCGCCTTGATCAACAGCTGGCGAACGCCGAAGTTGGTGCCAACATCGATGCTCCGCATGCGTCAGGACCGCGAATGTGCCGACATCGGCGGAGTGCGCAACCGCGCCGGCCGCCGGCGCCGGAAGCCCGCCCGGCCGGGACACCACGTCCAGGCCGGATGCAGCGCTCGCGTACGGCGGGGCTTGAGGGAAGCACACTGGAACGGGTAGGCGGCCTACTGAGAAGCCAAATCCGCTAGAACCGCTGCCTTGCCCTCGTCGAAGTCTGCAAGCGCCGAAGGCTCATCCGCCAGAACGTCGGTCCAGAACCCCTCCCGCATCCAGCTTTGCGGCGCTAGTCGAAGCGACCCGTCGCTCGACACCGCAGATGACCAGCACCGCGGGATGTAACCGTCGACGGTTTCGAACATTTCCGGGTCCCACAGGGAGCTCGAACCATCGCCGTTGTCATCCAAGATCCTGAGGTACCAGTAGTCCGGCAAGTACGCGATCTCAATCACGGGGTAAACCACGCCGATCGTCACGCCCGGATGGGTCTCCACCTGTGCGCCACCGAACGGTTCGAGGATCTTCACGCACTTCACGAGCATCGCGGAAGTGTACGACCGCTCTCGCACGCCCCTGGCGAGAAGTAACAGCAGCAAAGTACAGCAACCGACCGCACCGAGCCGGACCTGGTCGAGGCGAAACCGTTGTGTAGCAACGGTTCCAGCTTCACCGAACCGCACTGTCGCGACTCCGTGGGTTCAGGGTTCGAGTCCCTGGCGGCCCATTGTTATCCGCGCACCGCTTCGCCGCGCTCCCCAGTGGGGGAGCCGCGCTCCACTCACACCCCTCAACACCGTGCCGGGCCGGGAGTGGGTTGGAGGAGGCGCCGTGATCGCCGTTGTCGTCGCTCCGTCTCTTGATCTGCTTCAAGCCGACCCGGGCATGGTGAGGACAGGCGTGGCGGTGGCCTGGTCGACCGTCGCCGGGCGCGGTGGACGAGGCAGCGATCGCTGATCTTGCCGCCCCGGCTCGGTCGGGCGCTCCCTGACGCGGTAGTGGCGTGGCTGCGGACATGCCGTGGCGAGGCGATCGACCCGGGCGATTCCTACGGCACGGACCGACAAGCGCTACCTGGACATCGCCAGGAGCCGTCGCCCCCAACCCAGCTGGCGAGACCGGGAATGGCTGCCGGTCGCGGGTTGACGTCTGGGGTGGCGGTGACTGTCTGTGCATGGCGTTGATCTCGCTGGTGCCGTACACTGAATCACAGTAAGCGATCATGATTCAGGCGGGTGGTCATGATGAGCGTCAACATTGGCACGATGATCGAGAAGGCGAGGATGGCGGCAGGTCTGAGCCAGCGGGCGCTTGCCGATGCTGCCGGCATCTCGCAGCCCACGCTGTCGCGCATCATTTCCGGCGATCGCGCGGCGAAGATGCCGGAGATCGTGGCGATTTCGTGGGCGACGGGGTTCACCGTTGCCCAGCTCACTGGGATCGCCGCCGTAGCCGAACGGGCCCAGTGCGCCGCTCGAGCCACGAACGGCTCGAGCATGGAGGGCATGCGTGACGCATTGCTGCACTTCCTTGAGCTGGACGACTACCTCGACGAGCAGGCCATTCCGGTCACGATTTGACGGCGGTGACGACGCTGAACGCCGAGGTTGAAGGACGCATAGCAGCTGAGCAGTTCCGGGCGCAACATCAGCTCGGCTGGCAGCCACTGGGCGACCTCGTCGCACTGATCGAGCAGTCGGCAGGTGTCGACGTGGCCGTTCTCGACGTAGGACCCGATGAACACGGCTTGACGATGCGGGATTCGCAGCGCGGCGCCGTGTTCATCGGTGTCGCCCGGACCAAGCGTCCGATGCGCCAACGCAGCACGCTGGCCCACGAGCTGGCTCACGTCGTGTTCGGTGACTGGGTGGACAACAACACCACCTGCGACTGGAGCGAGTCGTCACCCAGGGAGAGCCGAGCCAACGCCTTCGCCCGGCATCTGCTGGTGCCAGTCGATGGACTGAAAGCGTTTCTGGGCAGCACTATCCCGATCAACCTGGCCGCACTGTCCGCTGTCGTTCAACGGTTTCTAGTGTCGCCGTCGATCGCTGCCATTGCTCTTGAGCAGGCGGGATACATCGACGCCAACACCAAACGCGAATGGATGTCAGTGACGACCCGCTGGCTCGCCATCCGCTTCGGCTGGGGCGACCAATACCGGATGCTGCAATCGGACACCGACCAGCGGCGCGCCCCGCAGCGGCTCCTGGCCCGCGCTATCCGCGGCTACGCCGAAGGGGTCGTCTCCGCGCAGGCGATCGCTACCTTGCGCGGTATCACGGCTGATCAGGCGGCGGCCGAGTTACGTGAGGCCGGCATTTTTCCGGCGCGGCAACTCGTCACCTGGGCTGATCCGAGCGAGCTGCCTGACGTGGAGGTCGATCTCAACGCCCTGGACAGCGTCCTCGGTTCAGCAGAGGGCGCGTTCGAGACGGCATCGGAGCCGGATGCGGAATGATCCATCGACCCATCATCGATGCTGGGCCAGGCTTGAACTTCCTGTCAATCAATCAAGAGCGGCTGCTTATTGCCACGGTTGGCCGTCTCAGCGCACCGGCAACCGTGGAGCCGAGGTGCTTCGGAAGGCAGGCCAGGATCAGCGCTTCCGTCCCGCCGCTACGGTCTGGAAGAAGCTCGCCCCGGACTGGATTCAGATCCTCTCCGACGACGTGACACCCGAACTTGCCCGGGCTGTGCACCGGATTACTCAACAGCCCATGGTGGACCGTCTGAAGCACTCCAAGGACTTGGGCGAAATCATGGTGATCGCCCACGCCGTCGTGGTCGCGGAGGCCGGCGCCGACGTCGTTGTACTGATCGACGACGGGCACGGTGCGCAGACTGCAAGCGGCGAGATCCGTCGTCTGCAGCGGATGCGAGCCAACGGCAGCACTGTGGGTTCAATCAGCCTGGCCAGCACGCTCACCGTCCTGGAGAAGGCGGCAGGCACGACCCACATTCCCGACCGGGCCAAGATGCGCGACATCTACCAGCGCCTTCGCGGCCTCGATGACGGCCTACCTGCCATCGACAAGACCACCTTGATGACCACCACACGGTGGTCCAACGGCACATGACCGCGGAGGTCCCCGGCGCCGGCCTGCTCCCGGGCGGGTGGATGACGGGTATCCGGCGGGCTTGAAGCGAAGGCGCCGCTGGTATTGGCAACCGCGAACGCAACGACGCACGTTCAGGGACCATGTCTGTGGGGCGCGTCGTCATTCGTAGTGGTAGCGGCACTGCGCGATCTGCACAGTGTCGTCAATGATCCGGTACACCAGGCGGTGCTCCTGGTCGATGCGCCGCGACCAGAACCCAGACCAGTTGCCGCGCAGCTGCTCGGGCTTGCCGATGCCCTCGTGACCGTTGCGGCGGATGTCCTCGATTAACGCGTTCACCCGCCTGAGCATCTGCCGGTCCTGCTGCCAGCTCAGATAGTCATCCCAGCCACGGCTGGCGAACTGGACCTTCACGCGGCGGGCGCCTCATCCGCGTCGAGCAGATCGTGCACCTCGCCGCCGCCCGCACGGAGTTCCTCGATGGCCTCGTTCAGCCGGCGGGCGTTGACTGGGCTCGCCATCAGGTACGCCGTCTCCTTGAGCGACTCGTACTCCCGGAGCGAGATGATGACCGCGGACTCGTGGCCGGAGCGGGTGATCACGACCTCCTCGGCGTCATCCACCACGTGGTCAAGCATCTTGGCAAGGTTCTGCCGGACCTCTGAGTAGCTGACCGTGCGCATGGCGCCCCCGAACTGAACTGAACCGAGCCGACGTACAAGAAATTGTACGACCCGTCACGCGGTGTGTCAGGTCCGCTCGCCCGCCCAGACAGCAGGGCCAGAAAAGTACAGCGCCGGGTGTTATGGATCGTGCGCCGTGGAAGGCGTCGCCGGGACCAGCACGATGCCCGCCGCGTTGTCGTTCCGTGGTGGTATTACGCGACAACCGGATGCATCGCTGGCGCTGCGGTCGTGGCAGCTGCTCTTCTGCCGCAACAGATCGCGGGCATCTCGCTCGTCGTCGCAGCCCTGGTTGTGGCAGTGACCAGCCGGATCGCCGGGAACGGAGCTCGGCTGCCGGCCGGCGCTGCCGGCGTCGGTTATCCGGTGGCCCTGGCGGTCGTACTGATCGGGTCCTTGATCGCTGCATGGACCGTGGTGCGTCCTGACGGTCCATCCTGGCTCGCCTGGATGCTTGCCGCGCTCGTGTTCGTGGTCGCACTCAGCGGGACCTGGGTGGCCAAGACGGGCCGTGCGGCATAGCCCTCAGCCCTGATCCACCGACGAGATTGACGTAGCAGGCCGCAGGCTCTGGGTGTACGACTCGCAGGTGGCGAGGTCCGGGAGTCGCCCCTCGGCGCGCATCTGTGCCAGGGACGGCGCCGCGGCGTCGCGGGTGGAGAGCTGGGGCTCGTCGGCGGGCCACACGATGCCGAGGTCCGGGTCGAGCGGGTGGATGCCGTGCTCACCCGTCGGGTTGTAGGTCTCCGAGCACAGGTACGTGATCGTGGCGTCGTCGGTGAGCGCGCAGAACCCGTGGCCGAGGCCCTCGCTGAGGTATACCGCGCGCCGGTCGACGTCGTCGAGCTGCACACCCTCCCAGCGGCCGAACGTCGGCGAGCCGACCCGGATGTCGACGACCACGTCGAGCACGGCGCCCCGGGTGCAGGTGACGTACTTCGCCTGGCCCGGCGGCACGTCGGCGAAGTGGATGCCCCGCACGACCCCCCGCGCGGACACCGACAGGTTGCCCTGGGCCAGCCGCAGCGGGTGCCCGACCTCGGCCGCGAGGTGGTCGAACCGGTAGAACTCCTGGAACAGCCCACGGGGATCACCGTGCTGTGCGGGGATGATCTCCCAGGCGCCGGCGATCGACAGCTGACGGAATTTCACGGCTTGCGGGCCACAGTCACAAACTCGTTGTAGGTGAAGACCTTGCCGGTCGGGCGCGGGAACGGGAACGAGAACTGCCGGTCCAGCGTGAGCCCGAGATCGGTGCAGATCTTGCCGACCTCGTCGAAGCCGGAGAACCGGACGTGGGTGGCGTCGCTGGCGTAGCCGCGCTCCTGCGGCGTGATGAAGACCGCCCGCCCACCCGAGCGCAGGAACGGCAGGTAGGAGGAGATGATCTCCTTGGCCTGCTCTTCCTCGACGTGCTCGATCAGGTGCGCGCCGAGGATCGCGTCGAAGCGCCCAGGGGTGGCGTATTCGGACTTGAAGAAGTCCTCGATGGTGAACGCGGTGAGCCCGGCCGCCCGGCAGGCGGTGATCGAGGTCGCGTTGTGGTCCACGCCCACGCCGTTGCCGTCGAGGTGCGCGAGGTTGCGGCCGATGCCGCAGCCGACGTCGAGGGTGAAACCGAGGTCGAGCCGGCGGATGTTCCACCGGTAGGGGGCCTGCACGTTCAGTGCCCGCTTCCACCCCGCGTCGCTCAGGCGCTGCAGGCGGTCCGTGTAGTCGACGCCATCGGTCGTGCCTCCGGATGCCTTCACGGACTCACTCACCGCGTCCCCCTGTCAGGCCGTTGCTTCACCCGTAGCAAGTGTGCGAATTCACCCGCCGGATGAAGCAGGGTGAGGCGTTCCGCTCAGGAAGAGTAGTACGTGAGCAGGGTTCGGTCCACCTGCGCAGACCCACCGGGTGATTACTGAGCGTATCGGCTGCCCGGATGACGGTCCCGCCGGGGCGGGTGATGCCGGAGTGTGGTCGAGCGGGGGCGGGTCAGCTCAGGTACGTGCTCTAGACTCCCCACCTCGTGGGAGCCCTTGTCGCCGGCGGTGCCAGACGCGCCAGCGTGTCATTACGGTGGGCGAGCTGATCAATTCCGGCAATCCGGACAATCTACCGCCAGGAGTGAGTGCAGCGCGGTCCTCGGCCGGATTTTCCCGGTGTGAGAACGGCATGGGATGCTGACCGCAGCGCTGCCGAATCGGGGCAACTCCGGCCTTAGAAGGGGACCGGCATGAAACTGACCATCGTCACCGGGTTGACCGCGCTCGCGGCACTCGGCTTCATGATCGAACTGTTGCGAAGACGTCAGCTCCAGGAGAAGTACGCGATTCTCTGGCTCGGCGTCAGTTTCGTGGTGCTGCCGCTCGGGTTCTTCCCGACGCTCGCTGACTCGGTGGTGAAGTCCATCGGTATCGCGTCCGGCGTCAGCCTGGTGCTCTTCCTCGGCATCGTCTTCCTGCTGCTCGTGTGCGTGCACCTGAGCTGGGAAGTCAGCCGTCTCGAGGAGGAGACCAGGACGCTCGCGGAAGACATGGCGCTGCTTCGGGCCGAGCGGGAGCGCAGCAATGATCAACGGTAAGCGCGTGCTCATCATCATCCCGGCCTGGAACGAGTCGGGCTCGATCGCGGATGTTGTCGCCGAGGTCAGGGGCGAGCTGCCGGGCGTCTCGGTGATCGTCGTCGACGACGGCTCCACCGACGACACCTCGATGCGGGCCGCGGACGCCGGTGCGATCGTCGCGCGGCTGCCCTACAACCTCGGCGTCGGCGGCGCGATGCGCACCGGCTACCGCTACGCCCGTGACCACGGTTTCGACGTGGCGATCCAGGTGGACGCCGACGGCCAGCACGACCCGCGGTACATCCCGAAGCTCGTGGACGCGCTCGACGACCACGACCTCGTCATCGGCGCCCGGTTCGCCGGCGAGGGCGGGTATGCGGTCAAGGGCCCCCGGAAATGGGCGATGAAGCTGCTGTCGCGGGTGATTTCCCGGCTGGCCCGCACCCGGCTCACCGACACCACGTCGGGGCACCGCGCCTGCAACCGCCGGCTCATCGAGCTGTTCGCCAACTGGTATCCGGCCGAGTACCTCGGGGACACCATCGAAGTCCTGGTGCGGACGGCCCGGATGAAGTACAAGATCACTCAGATTCCGGTGGCCATGCGGCCACGCATGGCAGGCACTCCGAGCAACTCGCCGGTCAAGGCGTCGATCTATCTCGCCCGTGCCGGCATGGTCCTACTGCTTGCGCTGATCCGTGCCTGAACTGCGTGGATTGATCCGCCAGGGCAGCCCGAAAATTCCGACCTGTGTAGCATCCCAATAGACCCGAGCTCGAACGTCGAACCGGTCTGCCACGCGGCTGCGTCGGTTTTCTTCCGTGGAGATCCACTTGACCACCGTTGTCAACACGGACGCGAAGGTACCCCCCTCGAGGTCGGCACCTCGTCGTCCGCCCGTGCTCTCCTGGGTTGGGGCCTTCGCCCTGGCCTGGGTCATCCCCCTCGTCTCGTACCTCATCGGCGTCGCCTTCGTGGTCCCAGTCCTCGTCGTCGTCGGCGTCATGAGCCTCCAGCGAGGTGCATCTGGGTTCTTCGACCGGCTGGTCATGAGCATCGCGCAGCTCATCGGTGCGGTCTGCGTCGCCGGCCTGTTGTTCTCGGTCTGGCCCTGGCACCTGCACCCGGTCGCGATGGGTGGCTTCGCGCTCACCCTGCTCGTCGCGATCGCCGCGGCCACCGGCCGCCGACCGACGCTGCCGAGGCGCTGGCGCAGCCGCGACTCCGTGCTGGCGCTGGTGTTCGGCGTGGTGGTGGTGCTCACCTATGAGCCGTTCGTCATCCGTGACCTCGGCGGCAGGCTCGGTGTCTTCATGCCGGGCGAGGACTTCTCGCGCCACTACCTGATCTTCGACATGATCGGCGCCCTCGGCGGCTACGCCTTCATGTTCCCGAACGACACCGCTCGCTTCATGCCCGACCAGCTCGACGTGGGCATCCGCAACTACCCGCAGGGCGCGCACTTCATCTACGCCGTTCTCGACCGGTTCATCCGATCCGCGGACCACAACGCGGACGGCGTGACGATGATCAACGTGCTGGTGTGGTTGCACATCGCGATGTTCGCCTTCTTCGGGCTCGCGATGCTGTGGACCGCGCGGCGGATCGCCGGGGCCGGCGTGAGCCCGGTGCAGCTGCTGCCCGTCCTCGGTCTGGTCGGCGCGTGGGTCTACTTCGGTGACCCGATCACCATCTTCGTGCGAGGCTTTCCGAACCAGCTGATGGGCATCGCGCTCTGCGCGATCCTGACCGGTATCGTCGCCCGCCCGTTGACCCATCGGGTCGAGCAGATCGTGGCCGTCGCGCTCCTGCTGGTCGGGATCTCGTTCAACTATCACCTGTACCTGCCCTACGCCTTGACGATCGCCGCGTTCTGGGCCTGGCGGGTGAAGCTGTGGCGCAACCCGCTGGGCTACCTGGCCGCCGCGCTCATGGCCGGCCCGCTCGCCGTCACGCCGTTCCTGAACCTCTACGCCACGACCGGTTATCAGCTGACCCGTCCCGGCACCGCGGAGGTGAACGACCGGCCGGCCGCCTTCGTGATCTTCGTGTTGGCGGTGATCGCGATCGTCGCCGGCCGGCGGGGGCTGCGGTCACCCGCTCGCCGGGCGAACGCGATCGCGCTCGGCACCGCGCTGGGGATCGTCGTCGTCCTCGGGACCTATCAGATCGCCACGCTCGGCGGCGTCATCTACTACTTCGAGAAGACGCTGCACCTGCTGCTGATCGTCGGGTTGGTCTCGCTCGGCGGGCTGGCGCGGCTGCTTCCCCGCGGCAAACCCCAGCACCCGTTCCTGCGTCAGGCCGTGGCGGGCGTCGCGGTCATCCTGCCGCTGATCATGTTCATCGGCGTCGCCGGCGGTAAGCACCACACGATCAAGTTCCACAGCCCCGGGCTGCGGCTGGCACTCGGGTGGTACAAGGGCTCACCGGACGGCGCACGGGACGCGATCCTGATGACCAGGATGTATCCCGACGCGGGCGGGGCGATCAACGTCGACCTCATGAGCACGCCGTTCCGCAACTGGTATGCCACCGTCTACGCCTCGACGATGCAGCGCAACTACCGGTATGGCCACGACTGGTACCTGTGGCACGGCGTGCCGCAGACCGACGGCTGGACCATCGAAGACTTCGAGGACATGGTCAAGAAGAGCCCGGTCAAGGTTCGCCTGTATGTGTTCGACCCGGCCGCGTCCTTCCTGGTGATCCACAAGGAGCACCCTGAGCTGCGGATCCAACCCGACGTGCGGGGCCCGTCCTACGGTGAGGCCGGGGCGATGACGAACATCGAGGCCGCCGAGTTCCTCAAGAAGAAGTACCCGGACAAGGTCGAGGTCGTGTACGCGGTCCCACCGGATCGCTGACCCACCGACCGGAAACGCAGAAGCGCCGCGGGGTATCCCGGGGCGCTTCTGCGTTTGTATGACAAACGTTCATATGACAGACGCACTCACCCGAACGGGTACATGCCCCGCGTCCGGCAGCCGGTTGCGAAACGCTTCGACCTGCGCGGATACGAGCGCTCCGGCGAATGTCCTCACCCTCGCACCCAACGGATCGGGTGATGGGGACCCGAGTTGCCCACGCGGGAACAGAGCGCCGTCCACACTCAGAGATGCGGCCATCGCTTGATCTCTCCTTCGTTACTTCGTCGTTCCGAAGGATCCAGCGGTGGCCGTTCCCATCACCACATCACGCCCAAAAGCGGGCGAGTCGCACACCTGCGACCCGATCCAGTTCGGGATGACGGATGGCTCAGCAGGAGGACGTCGTCGATGTCGACCATGCAATCACTACGTACGGTCCGCGAGGCCGAGCCGGCCGAGCGCATCGGGCGGCCGTGGGCCGGGTTGGCGGCGCTGACCGCCGGCGCCTGGCTGGTGCCCGTCGCCGCCTACCTGCTCCACGTAGCCGTCCTGCTGCCGCTGGTCATCCTGTTCGCCACGGCGAGCCTGGTGCGCGGCGGGCGCACCCTGCTCGACCGGCTGATGATCACCCTGGGCCTGCTGTTCGGTCTGACCTGCGCCGGTGGCCTGGTGCTGTCGTACTGGCCGTTCGGGCTGCACCCGGTCGCCGTCGCCGGCACCTGCCTGACTGCCCTGATCGCCGCCGCGGCCGTCAGCGGGCGCCGGCCGAACCTGCCCCGGCCGGCCCTGAGTGACCTCGTCCCGCTGTTGGGCGGGGCCGCCGTCGGCGCGGTCCTGTTCTACCCGCTGGTGCGCGACGGTGAGGTGCGCCGGCTGGCCACCGCGACCTGGGGCGAGGACTTCGCCCGGCACGCGAACCTGTACAACGCCATCGACATCACCGGCGGCTACCTCTTCACGCGCTGGGACGCCGCGGCCCAGCAGGTCTACGAAGGCATGATCCTCTACCCGCAGGGCAGCCACTTCCTGGACGCGCTGCTCGACAACTTCCTGCGGTCGGACACGACGGCGACCGTCGGCATGGCCACGATCAACCACTTCTGGGCCTTCACCGTCGGGTGGTACGCCCTCTTCGTGCTGATCGCCAGTTGGTCGGCCCAGTGGATCGGCGCGTCCAGCCTGACGCTCGGTCGCCGCCTCGCGCTCACCGCGTTCATCGTCGCGATGAGCACCACGACCGACCTGATGGAAGCCTTCATCACCGGGCACACCAGCGAGGTCGCCGGGCTCTGCCTGATCCTGCTGCTCGTCGCCGTGCTGGCCCGGCCGACCCAGCGCACCGGACAGCAACTGCTCCTGGTCGGCAGCCTGCTGGTCGCGCTCGGCTTCACCTACTACCTGTTCCTGCCGGCAGCCGGCCTGGCCACCGCGTTCTGGCTGGTGCGCGCCCGCCGCCGGATCCGCCGCCGGCCGATGACGCTCCTTGTCGTCGGCCTGTGCACCGCGGTGCTGGCCCCGCTGCCGACCGTCCTGGGCCTGCTCGTGGCGAAGCAGGGCGCCGCGCTCGGACTGGGCGGTGGGGTCATGCCGAGCATCGACGTCGGCATCGCCCTGTTCGCCGTCGTGGCCGGTGGGCTCATCGCCTCCCGTGGCTGGCGCAGCCCGGTCTGGCAGATGTTCGCGCTCTGCGTCGCCTCCGTCGGCGTGCTGAGCATCGGGCTGTTCACCACCCACGCGGTCCAACCGGACGACAACCTGGGCGGGGGCGCGTACTACGCGACGAAGACCCTGCACCTGCTCGTGGTCCTGCTCATCGTCGGTTGCGGCGTGGCGACCCGCGTCCTGGCCCGGCCGGCCGCCGGTCGGCGACGGCAGCCATTCCGGCAGGGCCTGCCGGGCACCATCGCCGGCGCGGGCGCCGCCGTTGCCGTGCTGGCCGCGGTCGGCCTGGTCGCCGGGGACTCGCCCGTGGTCACGCGGGGCAACAGCACATACATCCGTGCCTGGGTGCACAGCGACGGGCGCCGCGACCAGGTCGCCAAGGACATCCTGCACGGGGTGGGGACTGATCCGGCCGACCGTGCGGTGCCCACGTACTTCATGGACGAGGAGCCCTACCGCGGCTACCTGCTGACCGTGTTCGGCTCGACCCTGGCCGGCACCGCCGGACAGACCGCCTTCGGCCTCTACGGGCGGCACGACTTCACGAGCCAGGCTCAGGCCGAGGCCATGATCCGGGGGACCACCGGCAGGATCCGGCTGGTCACCACCTCGACGTCGATGGAGGAGCCGGCCGCGCAGCTCAAGGCGGAGTACCCGGACCGGGACATCGTGGTCGTGCACAAGCGCTGGTGAATGCCCCGCGGCGGCCGGGTGTTCTGCGAAGGCTTGACAGAAAAAGTTTGAAATTGTGGCAACGCGAGCGGATCTCTGTGCCATTTCGGGCATCGATGGGGCTTGAAGCTTGACGCCTCTCGCACGTTCTGTTCAATATTTACGGAACATGTGCGATCCGGTGCCGCCCCTGCTGCCGGCGCACGATCCGTCATCGCGCCCGCCAGCGCGTCACCATCGGAGCCGCCACCGATGTCCACTGCAGCCAGACGCCTTGCCGCCGTAGCCGCCGCCGCGCTCCTCGGCAGCGTGCTCGCGCCCGGTGCCGCAACCGCCGCCATCCCGGACTACACCACCGCCGAGGCAGGCAACCCGATCGTCGACGGGTGGTACGCCGACCCCGACGTGGCCGTGTACAACAACACGTTCTGGGTCTACCCGACGACGTCGAAGGGGTACTCGGAGCAGACCTACCTGGACGCGTTCTCCTCGACGGACCTGGTCAACTGGACCAGGCATCCCAACGTGCTGACCAAGGCGAACGTGTCCTGGGCCAGCTCCGCGATGTGGGCGCCGGCGCCGATCCAGCGCAACGGCAGGTACTACCTGTACTTCGCCGCCAACGACATCCAGAACAACTCCGCGCTCGGCGGGATCGGGGTCGCCGTCGCCGACAACCCGGCGGGACCCTACCGGGACGCGATCGGCCGGCCGCTGATCGGGCAGTTCTACAACGGTGCGCAGCCGATCGACCAGGACGTCTTCATCGACGACGACGGTCAGGCGTACATCTACTACGGCGGCTGGAGCCACGCGAACGTGGCCAAGCTCAACGCGGACATGACCAGCCTGGGGACGTTCAGCGACGGCAGCACGTTCAAGGAGATCACGCCGTCGGGATACGTCGAAGGCCCGCAGATGTTCAAGCGCAACGGCAAGTACTACCTGATGTGGTCCGAGGGAGGCTGGACCGGCCCGGACTACTCGGTGTCCTACGCGATGTCGAACTCGCCGACCGGGCCGTTCACCAAGCTCGACAAGGTGCTCACGCAGGACCCGACGGTCGCCAAGGGCTCGGGGCACAACTCGGTGATCAACGTGCCGGGCACCGACACCTGGTACATCCTCTACCACCGGCGACCCCTCGCGGAGACGGACGGCAACCACCGGCAGCTCGCCTACGACCGGATGACGTTCAACGCCGACGGCACGATCCAGCGGATCACGATGCGGGTGAAGGACAACTTCGCCGACAACAACGCGCTGGGCTGGAAGACGTACGGCGGCGCCTGGAGCACCTCGGGTGGCAGGTACGTGGCCGGCAACTCGCTGGGCGGCAAGGCGCAGCTGGACACCAACTTCGGTGACTTCTCCTACGACGCCGACGTCACGGTGACGAGCGGCGGCGGCGACGCGGGCCTCACGTTCCGCGTCAGCAACGCCGCCAGCGGCACCGACAGCTACAACGGCTACTACGCGGGGATCAGCCCGGCCGGCCGGGTCGTCCTGGGCCGCGCCGCGAACAACTGGGCTTCTCTGGGCACCGCGAACCTGACCGTCACCGCCGGCACCAGCTACCACCTGCGGGTCACCGCGATCGGATCGTCGATCAAGGTGTACGTGGACGACCTGACCAACCCGAAGATCAGCGTCACGGACGGCACCTTCGCCGCCGGCAGTGACGGGGTGCGGGTCTTCAACGCGGCCGCCACCTTCGACAACGTGGTGGTCGGGGCGCCGGTCGGCGCCGGGGTCAACGTGGCGCAGGGCCGGCCCGCGACCGGCAGCGCGGCCTGCGCGGCGTCGGAGGGGCCGGAGAAGGCCGTCAACGGCAGCGTGAGCGGCGGCAACTCCGACAAGTTCTGCTCGTCGGTCGCCGGCGCGTGGCTGCAGGTCGACCTCGGCAGCACCAGAAGCATCAGCCGGTTCGAGCTGGCGCACGCCCAGGCGGGCGGTGAGGCCGCGAGCATGAACACGAAGGCGTTCACGATCTCGGTGTCCAACGACGGCACGACCTGGACCCAGGCCGTGAACGTCACCGCCAACACCGCGGCGACCACCACCCACACCGTCAGCGGGGTCTCCGGCCGATACGTGCGGCTCAACGTCGGCACGCCGACGCAGACGACCGAGGTCGCCACCCGGATCTACGAGCTGCGGGTGTTCTCATGAAGCGCAAGATCTGGGCGGTCGCCCTGCTCACCAGCAGCCTCGCGGTGGCCGTCCCGGCCCCGGCCCGGGCCGCCGTCACCGAGTTCAGCTCCGGATTCGAGTCCGGGCAGCCGCAGCCCACCTGGAGCAACACGGCGGAGAGCAGCGCCGGCGTCGGCGGGTACTGCTGCGGCCTCACCGGCATGGAGAGCGGCACCCGCACCGAGGCGGCGCACACCGGCACCGCCGCGCTGATGTATTCCGGCTCGGACACGAGCGCCACCACCAGCTACGCCTACAACCGGGTCTTCGACGTCGACATCGCCGTCGGCACGTCGACCACACTGTCGTACTGGGTGTTCCCGCAGTCCGGCGGCAACCTCGACGTGGCCGTCGACCTGGCGTTCACCGACGGCACCTACCTGCGCAACTCCGGCGCGGTCGACCAGCACGGGGTCCGGCTCACCCCACACGACCAGGGCACCGGCTGGGTCCTGAACTTCGACACGTGGAACTACGTCACCTCGACCATCGGCAGCACCGTCGCCGGCAAGACGATCGACCGGGTCCTGGTCGGCTACGACAAGCCCGAGGGCACCGGCACGTTCCGCGGCTACTTCGACGACATCCAGATCAGCGCCGGCGCGGCCGGCCGGCTCTCCGACCTCGTCGACACCCGCCGCGGCTCGAACTCCGACTCGGGCTATTCGCGCGGCAACACGTTCCCCGGTGCCACGGTCCCGCACGGGTTCAACTTCTGGACCCCGGTGACCAACGGCAACCAGGACGGGTGGCTGTACCAGTACAACGCCACCACCGTGCAGGGCTTCGCGATCAGTCACCAGCCCAGCCCGTGGATCGGTGACTACGGGCAGCTGCAGTTCATGCCGATGACCGGCGCCCTGAAAACGACCCCCGACGCGCGCAAGTCGACGTTCAGCCACGCCAACGAGGTCGCGAAGGCGCACTACTACAAGACCCGGCTCGACACGTACGGCATCACCACCGAGATCGCGCCGACCGATCACGCCGGCGTCATGCGGTTCACGTTCCCGGCCGCGTCGGACTCGACGATCCTGTTCGACGTCGTGGACAGCGCCACCGGCTCGTTCACCGTCGACACCGCCGGCCGGACGATCTCCGGGTACGCCGACCACCGCGGCGGGAAGCTGTACTTCTCCGCCACCGTCGACGCGGCGATCACCGCGTCCGGCGCGGGCGGCACCGGCTGGGTCCGGTTCGCCACCACCGCGAACCAGCAGGTCACGATGCGCGTCGGCACGTCGTGGATCAGCGTCGCGCAGGCCGCGGCCAACCGCACCCAGGAGGTCGGGACCAAGAGCCTGGACACGGTGCGGGACGAGGCGCAGGCGCAGTGGGACGCGACCCTGGGCAAGGTCCGCATCGAGGGCGCGTCCAGCGACCAGCTGATCACGTTCTACTCGAACCTGTACCGCACCTTCATGTACCCGAACAACCGCAGCGAGATGGTCGGCGGCGTGCGCAGGTACTTCAGCCCGTACGACAGCCAGCTGCACGACGGTCAGATGTACGTGAACAACGGCTTCTGGGACACCGCCCGGGCCGAGTGGCCGCTGCTGACGCTGCTCGAACCGGGGCGCACCGGCGAGATGCTGGACGGCTTCGTCAACGCGTACAAGACGTCCGGCTGGACACCGAGCTGGTCGGGGCCGTGGAACCGGGCCGCGATGCCCGGCACCAACCAGGACCTCGCGCTCGCCGACGCCTACATCAAGGGCGTGCGCAACTTCGACTACCAGGCCGCCTACGCCTCCATGGTCAAGAACGCCACGGTGTACTCCCCGGCGATCAACGGCCGCATGGGGCTGGACGTGTCGACGTTCAAGGGGTACCTGCCCTCCGACGTCCGCGGTGACTCGGCGTCATGGACGCTCGAGGACGCCACCAGCGACTTCGGCATCGCCCAGATGGCGCAGGCGCTCGGCTACACCGACGACGCGGCGTACTTCCGCAACCGGGCCCTCGACTACGTGAACCTGTTCTCCCAGTCGGTGGGCTTCTTCCGCGGAAAACAGAGCAACGGCACGTGGCGTACCAGCGACGCCGACTTCAAACCCAACCTGTGGGGCTGCGAGTTCGTCGAGGGCGCGCCCTGGCACTACTCCACCCCGGCGCCGCAGGACCCGCAGGGCATGGCCAACCTCTACGGCGGCCGGGCCCAGCTCGCGGCGAAGCTCGACGCCATGCTCGCCGCGCCCCGGGACTACCTGCCCGGGTGCTACGGCGGCACGATCCACGAGATGCGCGAGATCTACGACGCCGACATGGGCCAGTACGCGCACGCCAACGAGCAGACGCACCACCAGCTGTACATGTACAACTACGCCGGCACCCCGGCGAAGACGCAGAACGCGGTGCGGACCACGCTGACCCGGTACTACAGCTCCGGCGTCGGCACCGGCAACGGCTACCTCGGCGACGAGGACAACGGGGAGATGTCCGCCTGGTACATCTTCAGTGCCATGGGCTTCTACCCGGCGCGGATGGGCTCGACCGACTACACCATCGGCGCGCCGCTGCACGCCAAGGCGACGATGGCCCTGGAGAACGGCCGGACGTTCGTCGTCACCGCGCCCGGGGTCAGCGACACCAATCGGTACATCCAGAGCGCCACCCTCAACGGCGTCACCTACACGAAGAACTACCTGACCCACGCCGACCTGCTGGCCGGCGGCACGCTGAGCTTCGTGATGGGCCAGAACCCGTCCTCGTGGGGCACCGGCGCGTCCGACATCCCGGGTTCGATCACGGCCGGCACCGCGGTGCCGAAGCAGCTGGTCGACAAGGCGACCGGCAGCACCGTCACCGTCAGCGGCGAGAACGGCACCGGCGAGGGCCGCGCCATGCTCGTCGACGACACGTCGCAGACGAAGTGGCTGACGGTCGCCAACACCGCGACCATCACCTGCCAGCTGTCCGCCGGCGTGGCGGTCAAGCAGTACACCCTGACCTCCGCCAACGACCTGCCCGGCCGCGACCCTCGCAGCTGGACGGTGCAGGGCTCCAACGACGGGGTCACCTGGACGACGGTGGACGCCCGCAGCAACGTCGACTTTGCCGACCGTCGACAGACGCGGGCGTTCACCGTCTCGAGCAGCACCGCCTACAGCCGGTACCGGCTGCAGATCACCGCCAACCACGGCGCCGCCGAGACCCAGCTCGCTGAGCTGCAGCTCCTCGCATAGCGGTTGACTTCCCCCATGCCGGGCGAGCACGATCCCCGGCATGGGGGAAGAGATCTTCATCGACGTGCCCGGCGGTTACCTGCACAGCCGCACCCACGGTCAGGGACCCGACGTGGTCCTGCTCAACGCCGGCGCCTCGGACCTGCGGATGTGGGAGTCGACCGTCGCGTGGCTCGGCCAGGTCGCGCGGGTCACCACCTTCGACTACCGCGACATGGGCCTGTCGTCGCGGGCGACCGAGCCCTACAGCGAGCTCGACGACATCGAGGCCGTGCTGGACGCCGCCGGCGTCGACGCCGCGCTGCTGGTCGGGGTGTCCGACGGGGCACGGCGCGCGCTCGCGTTCGCGCACCGGCACCCGCAGCGGGTCCGCCGGGTCGTCGCGGTGTGCGGCGCGTTCGGCGAGGTCCCCGATCCGAGCCCGGAGGAGTCCGCCGCGCGGCAGGTGATGCTGGACCACTTCGCCCGGCTGGAGCAGGTCAAGGCCGACGAGGGCGTGCACGCGGCGGCGGCGCTCGACATCGGCGGGTGGGGCCCGGCGCTCGGCCCGGACGACCGGCGACTGATGGTCGGCCTGCAGGTCGCCAACTCCTACTGGATGCTGCTGGAGGAGTCGCTCGGCTATGAGCTCGACCCGCCGGTGAAGACCCGCTTCCGGGAGCTCACCACGCCGATCAGCGTCGTCGTGGGCGGCCACGACTTCGAGGGCACCCGGCTGTGGGCGCAGCGGCTCGCGGAGCAGGCGCCCGATGCCACCCTCAGCGTCATTGCCGAGGGTGATCACTTCCCGATGCTCTCCGCGCCCGAGGAGTTCTCCCGGATCGTGCTGGCGGCGTTGCGGCAGACCACCGCGAGCTGACCGCTTCCGGCCAGCTCGCTGGTGTTCGGCTTTGTGCTCGCTCGGCGCCTCGGCGCCGCTGGCGCTCGGCGCCTTTGGCGTCCTGGCTCTGGGCGCCGCCGCTGCAGCGGTGCTAGCGAGGCGTGCGGTCGTCGCGGTCCGGGATCTGGTCCGTCGGGTCCGCGTCGTCGTGCTCGGGAAGGTGCACGCCGGCGAGCTCGTGCTGGAGGGCGGTGAGGTCGGTCGGCGGGGTGAAGTACTTCAGCTCCCGGGCGATCCGCGTCTGCTTGGCCTTGGCCCGTCCACGTCCCATGTCGGCTCCCCGTTTCCCGTGCGCCGAGGGGCGGTGGCAGTGCCGCGCCCGGCGTCGTGACAACTTGAATTCATCCTCGTGCCCGACACGGTACATCCCCTCCGCAGGTGTCGTCTGCCGGCGATGAGACAAACGTCCGAAGACACTGTCTTTCCGGTCACATCCCGCTTCAGGCGACGCCGCCGTTGACGTAGATCGTCTGCCCGTTCACCCAGCGAGCGGGCCCGGCGAGGGACGCGACGACCTCGGCGATGTCCTCCGGGGTGCCGAGTCGCTCCATCGGGTTCATCTTCGCCGCCCGCTCGATCGTGGCGTCGTCCTTGCCGTCGAAGTAGAGCTCGGTGGCGGTCGGCCCGGGGGCGACGGCGTTGACGGTGACGTCGCGGCCGCGCAGTTCCTTGGCGAGGATCGGGCTGATCGCCTCGACGGCGGCCTTGCTCGCGGCGTACGCGGCGTAGGTCGGCAACGACAGCCGGGTGATCGAGGTGGAGAAGTTGACGATCGCGCCGCCGCGCCGGATCCGCCGGACGGCCTCGCGGCCGACGACGAACGTGCCGCGGATGTTGGTGCGGTGCATGCGGTCCAGCTCGTCGAGGTCGAGCTCCGCGACGGGTGAAAGGTGCATGACGCCGGCCGCGTTGACGACCACGTCGACCCCGCCGAAGCGCTGCTCCGCGACGTCGAAGAGCCCGGCGACGGCGGCCTCGTCCGCGACGTCGGCGCGCACGGCCGCGGCCTGCCCGCCCTTGCCGGCGATCTCGGCCACCACGGCGTCGGCGGGGGCGGACGAGTGGCCGAAGGCGATGACCACCGCCTGCCCGTCCGCCGCCAGCCGCAGCGCGACGGCCCGGCCGATCCCGCGCGATCCACCGGTGACAACGGCAACCCTGCTCATGAGCATCTCCTACGGTGTTAACGATGCTAACAAATTCACGCTATCACCTGATCGCTAACGTGCAAGTGTTAGCGTTGCTACCGTGACCACTACCCGCCAGAAGATCGTCGAAGCCGCCGCGACCCTGCTGGACGAGGGCGGCCGCGAGGCGATCTCGACGCGGGCGGTCAGCGCCGCCGCGGGGGTGCAGGCGCCGACCATCTACCGGATCTTCGGCGACAAGCAGGGCCTGCTGGACGCGGTCGCGAGCCACGGGTTCGGGTCGTACCTCGCCGGCAAGACGGCCCTGGAGCACACCGCCGACCCGGTCGAGGACCTGCGGCGCGGATGGGACCTGCACGTCGCGTTCGGGCTGGCCCACCCCGCCATCTACACCCTCATCTACGGCGAGCCCCGCCCCGGCGTCGAGTCCCCCGCGGCCCGCGCCGCCGCCGACGTGCTGGCCGGGCAGGTGCGGCGGATCGCGGCGGCCGGCCGGCTGCGGGTCGGCGAGGAGCGTGCCGCGCAATTGGTCCACGCCGCGGGCTGCGGCATGACGCTCACGCTCATCGCGCTGCCGCCCGCGGGGCGGGACCCGGCGCTGTCGGTCCTGGCCCGCGAGTCGGTCATCGCCGCCGTGACCGTGCCACACCGGCCGGGCGCTGCCGCCGATGGCGCCGATGGCGTTGGTGGTGGCGTTGGTGGTGGTGTTGGCGGTGGTGATGGCTTGGCGGGCGCCGCAGGGCTGCTGCGGGCGTCGCTGCCGGAGGTCACGGTCCTGAGCGCCGCGGAGCGTGGCCTGCTCGATGAGTGGCTGGTGCGGATCGCCGGCTGAGCGCCGCGGCCGGATCACCCTCGCCGGCGACGCGGGCTACGGGCCCGGGCCCGCGGTCGGCGGCGGCAGCAGCCTCGCGATCGTCGGCGCCTATGTCCTCGCCTCCGAGCTGGCGGCCGCAGGCGACGATGTCTCGGTGGCGTTCCCGGCGTACGAACGTGCCCTGGCCGATGCGGTCGCCGCCAGCCGGACGATCGGACCGTCGGTCCTGGCCACCCTGATCCCGCGCAGCGACCTGCAGGTCTGGACGACGGCCCAGGCGATGCGCCTGCTGCCCCGGCTGCCCCGCTTCCTACAGCGGAAACTGACGTCGTTCGGGGGCGGCCCCGCGGCGATGCTCAACGGGGTCGACCTGCGCGACCCTCTAGTCTTGCGCTCATGACTGACGGGGTGGTCGCCGCCGACGCGGCCGGACTCCGCCGCGCCGCCGAGCTGCTGCGCCAGGAGTCCGTCTGCGCGTTCCCGACCGAGACGGTGTACGGGCTCGGCGCGCACGCCTTCTCCGCCAAGGCCGTCGCCGAGGTGTACCGGCTGAAGCAGCGACCCTCCTGGAACCCGCTGATCGTGCACGTCGCGTCCACGCGGGACGCGCGGGCCCTCGCACACGAGTGGCCGGAGGCGGCGCGGCTCCTGGCGGCCCGGTTCTGGCCCGGCCCGCTCAGCCTCGTCGTCGAGCGGGCCCACCACCTGCCGGCCAACGGTGGCCCGCCGACGGTCGCGATCCGGGTCCCGGCCCATCCCGTCGCCCTCGCGCTGCTCGAGGAGTGCGGGCTGCCCCTCGCGGCGCCGAGCGCGAACCGGTCCGAGAGCATCTCCCCGACGACCGCCGAGCACGTGATCCGCAGCCTGCCCGACGTGCCGCTGGTCCTCGACGGCGGCCCGTGCCGCCTCGGCATCGAGTCCACGGTCGTCGACGTGACCGTCTCACCGCCGCGGCTGCTGCGCCCCGGCGCGTTGAGCCTCCGCGCGATCCGCGAGGTCGTCGGCGAGCTGCAGCTGCCCGACGCGTCACCGGTGCCGTCGGACGGCGTCCAGTCGCCCGTCCGGTCGCCTGGTCTCGCCCACCGCCACTACGCGCCCCGGGCCAGCCTGCACCTCGTGGACGACCCGGCGGAGCTGGCAGCGTGGGCGGAGGATGCCGAGGCCGGCACCATCGGCATCCTCACCCACCGCTCGACGGCGCCCCGAGGGGTGCAGGTTGAGCTGCTGTCCGCGGATCCGCTTGAATACGCCGCCGACCTGTATGCAGCCCTGCACCGTCTCGATGACGCCGGCGTGGCGACGATCCTCGCGCAGACCCCGCCGGCCGGCGACGACTGGCTCGCCGTCCACGACCGTCTGGCCCGCGCCTCGGCGAGCTGAATGGCTGTCCGACCGGGACGGCGACCCCCCGTTGAGTCGCCGGCTCGTTCTGACTGGCGAAATGCTGCCGGTTCCCACTGCCGTGTCGCTGCCGATATGCTGCCGTCCGACCGTCTAGGCGGCTGACCAGCACCTATCGCCGCACCGCAGCTAGAGGAATGGGATGGACGGGGGCTTCCGCTTCGAGATCCTCGGGCCGCAACGCGCCTGGGCCGGTGATCGACCGTTGGACCTCGGGCCCGCGAAGCAGCGCGCCGTCCTCGGGGTGCTGCTCCTGCAGCCGGGGCGACCGGTGCCGACCACACAGATCATCGACGCGGTCTGGCCGCACGACCTGCCCGAGAACGCGACCAACGTGCTGCAGAAGTACGTCGCCGCGCTGCGGCGGCTGCTGGAGCCGGACCGGTCGCCGCGGACCCCGTCGCGGCTGCTGACGCTCAGCGAGGCCGGGTACCGGCTGGCGATCGACCCGTTCGCCGTCGACGTGACCGAGTTCGAGGCCGCCGTCGACGCGGCCACGACCGCGCACGCCGCCGGGCGGGACGACGAGGCCGCCGACGGGTTCCGGGCCGGGCTGCGGCTGTGGAAGGGCGAGCCGTTCGCCGGGCTCGGCGGGCCGGTGTTCGAGGCGGTGCGGGTGCGGCTCGGGGAGCGGCGCGTGTCGGCCTCCGAGGCGCTCGCCGAGATCCGGCTGCGCCGCGGCGACCACCGCGAGCTCATCGCCGACCTGGCCGCGCTGGTCGAGGAGTTTCCGCTGCACGAGCGGCTCCGGCTGCTGCTGATGCTGTCGCTGCACCGCAGCGGGCGCCCCACCGACGCGCTGCAGACGTTTCGGGAGCTGCGGACGCTCCTCGACGAGGAGCACGGCATCGAGCCGGGCGAGGAGCTGCAGGACCTGCAGCGCCGGATCCTGCGCTCGGACCCGGCGCTGGCGTATCCGTCGACGCTGCCGATCGCGGCGGGCGCGCCGGCGGCGATGACCGCGCCGGCGCCGGTCTCGTCCGCGGCGGCGTGGAACCCGGTCAGCCCGGCGCCCATGGAGTCGGGGGCCACCGCACCGGTGAGCCCCGCGCCGTTCCTCGTCGCCCCGCCGAAGCCGCCGCAGCCATCGCTGTCACCGCTGTCACCGCTGCCGCCCCTGTCGCCGCCGGTGCCGTTCCCGCAGGACCACGCGCTCATGCGGGCACCGGCGGGTGCGCAGCGCTGGCCGCCGTACGCCCTCGGCGTCGACCCGTTCTTCGGCACCGAGTTCAACCGGCAACCGTGGATCACCTGGGTCGAGTCGGTGCTCGGCGTCATCGCCGGCGCGTGCTCACTCTGCCTGCTCGCCTGGGTGCCGATCATGTACCACGCGACCCGCCGGCGCAGCGGGTGGCTCTTCGCCGCCGCGTTCGGCTACTTCGGCCTGGCGCTGCTGTTCTGGGTGCTCATGCTCGCGACGGTCGAGGACGACGGTTCCTCCTGGGCCGACCCGATCACGATCCCGATCGTCGTCATCGTCTCGGTCGGCGTCCCGGTGCACGTGCTGCTGCTCAACGAGCACCTGCGGCACGTGTGGCGGCGCCGCCGCAACGGCCCGATCGAGCGGCGCGTGCAGGCCCGCCAGATCCTGGTCACCAACCCGGTCGCCAGGTTCGCCCTCGCGATCGGCCGGCCCGATCTGGTGCGGACCCACAACGACGGCGGGCTCATCGACGTCAACGCCGTGCCCGAGAAGGTGATCTTCAAGGTCCTCGGCATGCGCCGCGACGTGGCCCGCCGCATCATCGCCGAGCGGGCCCAGCGCGGCCCGTTCACCTCGATGCTGGACCTGACGGTCCGGTGCGCGGTGGGCCCCGACGTCACCGCCGCGTTCAACGACCGCCTGCTGTTCCTGCCGCCACCGCCGGACCGGTTCCGCCCGCAGGCGCTGCGCCAGCACTGAGGCCTTGCCCTGGGCGTACCGAATGACAGATGGGCGTACCGAATGACAAAAAGGAAGGGCGGGCGCCCCCGAGGCGCCCGCCCTTCCCGCTAACGGGTTTTCATCTGACGGGTTTCATCACCACGGCGCGGGCGCCGGCGGCACGACGACCGGCGGGCGGTCGTCGCAGGTGATGGTGTTCGGCAGCTCCCACGGCGCGAGCCACGGGCCCGTGGTGCCACCGCCGTCGTTGCCGCCCAGGTCGACGACCGAGAACTCGGAGCCGGCCGGGGTGAAGTGGAACGTGCCGCAGTTGTTGATGCCGACGGCGCCGACGTTGCGGGCGTCCACGTTCTCGAACGAGGCGGAGCCCGCGGCGCGGGCGCTGAGCACCGAGGTGCCCGTGCCGTCGACCCGGATGTCCTTGAACTTGACGTTGGTGATGGAGTACAGGTCCTTCACCGGCCAGTCGGCGACCAGCATGATCGCGTTGTAGGTGTTGTCGAGGAAGTGGTCCCCGGTCACCTGGATGTCCGCGTCGATGTTCTTCTCCAGCGCGAGGAACCAGATGGCACCGAGGCCGATGTTCCAGTTCAGCTCGTACGTGCCGGCGCGGACCGTGGTGTTGTCCGTGACCTTCACGAAGCCGGTGAACGGCTCGGCGCCGAAGCGGGAGCCGATGTGGATCGCGCTGCCCTCACGGATCGGGTCCGCGACGAGGTTGTTGGACACCGTGGTGTCCTTGCCGCCGTAGATCGCGATGCCGTTGGCGAGGACCGGGGTCTGCACCGTGTTGTGGTCGAACGTGTTGCCCGCGTTGGTGGTCTTCTCAGCCCACATCGCGAGGCCGTCGTCGCCCGAGTTGCGGACGAAGTTGTTGGACACGCTCGAGTTCGTCACGCCGGTGTGGAAGTTGAGGCCGTCGGCGATCTGGTCCACGATGACATTGTTGGTGATCTTGGTGTTGGTCATCGGGCCGTCGAACCACAGGCCGACCTTGGTGTGCTGGATGTACAGGCCGTCGACGGTCGAGTTGCTCAGCGCGCCGCCGATGCCGTTGACCTGGTCGGTGTCGATGCGCTCGCGCACGTCACCGATGATCGAGAAGCCGGACAGGTGGACGTTGCTGCTGCCACCGTCCTGCGAGTACTTGCCGTAGAACCCGACCCCGGTGTGGATCGAGTTGTCCGGGGCGGGCGTGCTGAGGGCGACCTCTTTGCCCTTGATGATCGTGTACCAGGAGCCGGCACCCTCGATCGTGACGTTGTCGACGATGATGTGGCGGTTCACCTGGTACGTGCCCGGCGGGATGTACACCTTCAGGTGCGTCTTCTTGGCGAACGCGATGGCCTTGTCGATCGCGTCGGCCGAGTCACGCCGGCCCGTCGGGTCCGCGCCGAACAGCAGCACGTTGGCCGCGATGATGCTGATCTTCGGGGCGCCGACCAGCTCGGAGTCGAGCAGGTCGATGACCGTCCACGCGGCGCTGTTGCCCGGCGCGGTCAGCCGCACCTTGTCGCCGGCCTTGTACGTCTTGCCCAGCAGCAGGCGCTGCTCGTCGTAGAAGTGGTTGGGCCGGAACGGGGTGGTGATCGTCGGCGTGGGCGTGGTGGCGGCCGGCACGCAGGCGCACTCGGTGATCCACCAGTCGGGGTGCAGCAGGCCCGCGTTCGGGTCGTTCGAGAACGGGTACTGGTTGTAGAGCCACGAGTACTGCGACGTGAGCGTCATCGTGGACTTCTTGCCGCCGTTGACCGACACATCCAGCGGCGAGGTGATGCCACCGCCGTTGGGCGCGTCGGGAATGCTGTAACGGACGTTGATCGCGTTGGCCGACTTCGGCAGCGTGAACTCCACGTACTGCCCGGGGGTCAGCTTCACCGCGCTGCGGCCCGAGGCCTCGGCGGGCAGCGTGTAGGCCGTGCGGTCCGGACCGATGACGGTGCCGTTCGTCTTGGCCTTCTCGGCTTCCTGCTCGACGAAGGCGACGCTGGCACCACGGCCGGCGGTCAGCGCCGGGTCGATCGCGGCGCGGGTCACCACTGGTGCGGTTCCGGCCGCGGTGGCCGGGCCGGCGCCGGTGACCACGACGCCGAGACCGACGGCTGCGGCCGTCGCCGCCGCGGCCCACCGCGGCGGCCCGCTGGACCACCGCGCTAAAGGTCCTGTGCTCCGTGACATCGATGACTCGATTCTCTCGGGAGGGGGGCGGACGCCCGAGACGCTCTACGGCGGGGCGGCGCCATGAGGATGAGGGTGAGGTGACATTAGGACCCTCGTCCCGTGCTCCACAAGGTCCTGCGAAATATTTACGCAACGTTGGAACCGGAATTGTCGTCGGCTTGTCGGTTTGTTGCGTAAAACTGCCGTCATCGTTGCGGCGGGGCGGGCATGCAAAAGCGGCGGGATCCGAGTGCCGGATCCCGCCGCTCGCGGAGCGGTGCGCGTCAGCCCGTCTGACCGATGTTGACCATCCACGGGATGCCGAACCGGTCGACGCAGGCGCCGAACTCGTCGCCCCACATCTGCTTCTCCAACGGGACGTTGACCCTCCCACCCGCCGACAACTTGTCCCAGTACCCGTGCAACTCCGTGCTGTCGTCGCCGCTCAGGCTGACCGTGATGTTGTCACCAGGGTTGTGGGCCATCTCCGGCGGCGTGTCGGAGCCCATGATGGTGTAACCGCTGGGCGTCTCCAGCATGCCGTGCATGATCTGGTCGGCGATCGGGCCGGCCTCCGGGTTGAACTCGCCGAACGTGTTGAGCCGCAGCGTGCCCCCGAACACGCCCTGGTAGAACTCCATCGCCTGCCGGGCGTTACCACGGAAGCTCAGGTACGGGTTGAGCCGAGAGGTCATCGCAAACTCCCTAGTCGCGATCGATGGAAGAGACCCGTCGATCCGACCCTATGCGCCGACCACCGCCCGCGAAGGCGAATCCTCAGGCTTTACTCGCCGCCCCCACGGCTTGTACGTCGACAACACCGTCGCGATGACCAGCAGCGTCGACGACACACTCGGCGCGACCACCAGGTTGATCTGGTCCCGGCGCGGCAACGCGTCCTTCAACTCGCCGGCGTGCACCAGGCCCGGGTACAGCAGGAACGTCACCAGGAACAGCATCACCGTGACGATCACCAGTTTCACCGCGACCCACCACCAGCGCAGCAGCCCCCACGGGGTACCGACCGCATTGACCACCCCGATCACCCACACCAGGTACGTCAGCGGCACGAACAGGAACGCGCCGACGAGGCTCATCGCCGGATATGCCACGTCCTTGCCGACGCCACCGGTGAGCCCGGCGACGCCGAGCGTCAACAGCACCATGTCGGCGCCGAGCCAGCCCACCGCCGTGATCACGTGCAGGGTCAGGATCGCCTTGCGCCATTTCGGGGTGAACTTCATGGCGCCCAGCCTGCCGGATCAGCGTGGCCGCGTCGCCCGCCGAGCGTGGTAAACCCGGCTACTCCCGGTGTCGTACGGTCACCGTCATGATCCTGCGCGCCGCCACCCCGGACGACGTCCCGGCCGTCCTCGCCTTCTGGAAGATCGCCGCCGAGGACACCAACCGCGGCGGCGATGACTCCGCGGCTGTCCAGGCACTGATCACCCGCGACCCATCGGCACTGCAACTCGCGGTGCTGGACGGCGAGATCGTCGGGTCGCTCATCGCCGGATTCGACGGCTGGCGATGCCACCTGTACCGCTTCGCCGTGCACCCCGACCGGCGGCGGCAGGGGATCGGCGCGCAACTGCTGCAGGCCGCCGAGGAACGCTTCCGCGCATTCGGTGGCCGCCGCGCCGACGCCATGGTCCTGGCCGACAACACCCTCGCCCACCACGCCTGGGCCGCCGCCGGCTACACCCCGCAGGACGACTGGCGGCGCTGGGTCAAGAGCCTCTGACCTCCGATTGGCCCTCGACCCGCAGCCCACGAACTGGCAGCGTCGACATCATGATCACAATGGGAGCGGCGGCAGGCGTCGCGCTCGTGGCGTTGGGGATGGTGCTCACGCCCGGGCCGAACATGATGTACCTCGTCTCGCGCAGCATCTCCCAGGGACGCCGGGCCGGCATGATCTCCCTCGGCGGGGTCGCCGCCGGGTTCCTCGTCTACCTGACCCTCGCCTCGGCCGGACTGTCGGTGGTCTTCGCGACCGTGCCCGCGCTGTACCTCACCGTGAAACTCGCCGGCGCGGCCTACCTCGCCTACCTCGCCTGGCAGGCGGTCCGCCCCGGCGGCACGTCCGTGTTCACCCACCAGGACCTGCCGGCGGACTCCACCCGGCGACTGCTCACGATGGGCCTGATGACCAACCTGCTCAACCCGAAGGCCGCCATCATGTACGCGTCGCTGATCCCGCAGTTCATCGACCCCCACGCGGGGCACCTGATGACGCAGGGCTTCCTGCTCGGCGGGGTGCAGATCGCGATCAGCATGCTGGTCAACACCGGCATCGTCCTGGCCGCCGGGTCGATCGCGGTCTTCCTCGCGAAACGCCCGACCTGGCTGCGGATCCAGCGGTACGTGACAGGCACGCTGCTCGGCCTGATCGCGGTCCGCCTGGCCACCGACCAGGCCCGGCCGCTACCGGTGCAGTAACGCCGCCTTCGACAGCAGGTACCGCTGCTCGGGGATGCTGGTCGTGCGGCGGGCCGCGAGCTCGTAGGCCGCCCGGGCCGCCGCGACGTCGCCCGACATCTCCAGCAGATGGGCGCGGACCGCGGCGAGCCGGTGATGGCGGGCCAGCCGCTCGTCGGCGTCCAGCGCCTCGAGGACCCGCAGGCCGGCCGCCGGACCCTGCACCATCGCCACCGCCACCGCCTGGTTCAACGTCACCATCGGATTCGGGGCGACCCGCTCCAGCAGCTGATACAGGGCCAGGATCTGCGGCCAGTCGGTGTCCTCGGCCGAGGCCGCCTCGCAGTGGATCGCCGCGATCGCGGCCTGCAACTGGTACGACCCCGGCGGGCCCGTCGGCAGCGTCCTGGTGATCAGGTCCACGCCCTCGGCGATCATCGACGGGTTCCACAGCGTGCGATCCTGGTCGGCGAGCGGGACCAGCGTGCCGTCGGGCCTGGTGCGGGCCGGCCGGCGGGCGTCGGTCAGCAGCATCAACGCGAGCAACCCGGCAACCTCACCGTCGTCGACGAGCCGGTGCACCTCCCGGGCCAGGCGGGTCGCCTCAACGGTCAGCTCGGGCCGGTGCAGCTCCTCGCCGGACGACGCGGTGTACCCCTCGTTGAAGATCAGGTACAGCACCTGCAGGACGACCTGCAACCGGCCTGCACGCTCCGCGGGCGGCGGCAGGCTGAAGCTCGCGCCCGCCGACTTGATCTTCTGTTTGGCCCGGCTGACGCGTTGCGCGAGAGTGCTCTCCGGCACCAGGAACGCGTGCGCGATCTGCGCGGTGGTCAGGCCACCCACGGCCCGCAGGGTGAGCGCCAGCTGCGACGCGCTCGACAGGGACGGATGACAGCACAGAAACAGCAGCAGCAACGTGTCGTCTTTATCGGGAATGTCCACAATGTCTGATGTTTCATGTGAAACATGGACCGCGATTTCCCGCCGCCGGCGGGCGTCGTCACTGCGGAACTGGTCCATCAGGCGCCGCGCGGCGACCGTGATCAGCCAGCCGCGTGGATTGTCCGGCACGCCCTCGGCCGGCCACTGCACCGCCGCCGCGAGCAACGCCTCCTGAACAGCGTCCTCACAGGCGTCGAACTGCCCGTACCGGCGAATCAGCACCCCGAGCACCTGCGGCGCGAGCCGGCGCAACTCGTTCTCGACTTCGGCCCTCACGAAATGCAACGATCCCACGCCGCGCTTGTACCTGGTCACCGGGCATACCGCGCCGGGCGCGGGCCGACGCGCCGACGCGGGCCGCCGGTGATCGAAGTCGCGGCTGGCTGCGCGGGTGACCACGCGGCGACTTCGATCACCGGAACGACCTGGTCTCGGCGTGCGACCTCGACAGTCCCAGCGGTGGACCTCGGCGGTCTCGCGGTGCGGCACGGCGGGTTCGCGGTGCGGCGCAACGGTCTCGCGGTGCAGCGCGGCGGCCTCGTGGTGGACCTCGGCGGTCTCGCGGTGCAGCACAGCGGTTTCATGGTGCAGCGCGACGAGTTCGCGGTGCAGCGCGACGGGTTCGCGGTGCAGCGAGGCGTGACAAAAGCACCCCAACTGGACAGTGGACGAGCCCGCCCAGCCGAGAGGACGAGCCCGGGTCAGCCGAAACGCGCCGGCCCCGCGTGGGGCCGGCGCGCCTCTCCATGGGTCGCTGTAAACTTCTGCAGGTCGCCAAAGCTCGAACTCGACAAGGCGTGACCTCGACGTTCCGGCCCGAGGCGACGTTCCGTTACTGGAGGGTGACGACTTCTAAGATCGATTAGGTGGTCGTTGCTACGGTTGACAAGGAACAGGTCGCCGTCACCGGGACCCTCCGTGCACCGTCCCGGCGGATCCGGTGCCGCGACGGACTGGTTCAGCGCAGGCCAGCAGCTTCCCGCGCGGCAGGAACTCGATCGCCGTCGCCGCCCCGATCTCCGCCATCGGCGTGAACGTGTGCCCGAGCGCGCCCAGCGCCGTGCCCGGCCCGGCGATGAAGGCCGGCTCCGCGACCACGGCCGCGGTGTTGCGCTGGGTGGCCCGGGGCGCGGCGAGCGCCTCCGGCAGGGTCATGCCGAGGTCGATCCGGTTGACCAGGATCTGCAGCACGGTGGTGACGATCGTCGAGCCGCCGGGGGAGCCGAGCGCGAGGAACGGCCGCCCGTCCTGCAGGACGATCGTCGGGGCCATCGAGCTGCGCGGCCGCTTGCCGGGGCCGGGCAGGTTCGGGTCGTCGGCGGTGCCCTGGGTGTTGGTGAAGTTGAAGTCGGTCAGCTCGTTGTTGAGCAGGAAGCCGCGGCCGGGCACCACGATGCCGTTGCCGCCGATCTGCTCGATGGTGAGCGTGTACTCGACGACGTTGCCCCACTTGTCGGCGACGGTCAGGTTGGTCGTCGACTTGCCGAAGTCGGTCGACGCGCCGCCGGTCGCGGTGGCGCAGGCGTCGTAGCGGCCGTCGGGCACGCCTGGCAGGACCGGTTTCGTGGCGGCGTGCAGCGGGTCGATCTGGCAGGCCCGCTCGGCCGCGAACCCGTCGGTCAACAGTGCGTCGAGCAGGGGCCGGGGCGTGTAGTCGCCGACGTAGCGGTTGCGGTCGGCGAACGCGAGGGCGCTGGCCTCCAGGTAGCGGTGCAGCGCCTGGGTGCGGTCGAGGGTGCCCAGGTTGGAGTGTTCGAGGATGTTGAGCGCCTCGCCGACCGTTGAGCCGCCCGAGGACGGGGTGGCCATGCCGTAGACGTCGTAGCCGCGGTAGACCATGTGGGTCGGCGCGGGCCGGCGGACCTCGTAGGCGCGCAGGTCGGCCAGGGTCATGCCGCCGGGGCGGATCTCGTACTGCCACGGCAGCGCCGGGCTCGCGGCGACCGGCGGGTGCTGGACGGCCTGGACGATGTCGCGGCCCACCTCGCCGCCGTAGAAGGCGTCGATGCCGCGGCGGGCCACCAGGTCGTAGGTCGCGGCGAGGTCGGGGTTGCGCAGCGTGCTGCCGACCGCCGGTGGCTGACCGCCGGGCAGGAACAGCGCGGCCGTGGGTGTGAACTGGGAGAACGCCGCCGCGTTGTCGCTGACCTGGGTCGCGAACGTCTGGTCCACGGTGAACCCGCGCCGGGCCACGTCGGCGGCCGGGCGCAGGTTGGTCGCGAGGGACCGCTTGCCCCACCGGTGCAGCGCGGTGTCCCAGGTCGCCAGGGTGCCCGGCACACCGGCGGAGATGCCGCTGACCCGGGCCTCCTGAAACGCGTACGGCAGGCCGGTCGCCGGGTTCACGAACGCCGTCGAGGTCATCGACCGCGGCGCGGTCTCCCGGCCGTCCAGTGTGGACACCTTGCCGCTGCGGGCGTCGTAGTAGACGAAGAACCCGCCGCCGCCGATGCCCGCGGAGAACGGCTCGGTCACGCCGAGGGTCGCCGCGACCGCGACGGCGGCGTCGACCGCGTTGCCGCCCCGGCGCAACACCTCCAGGCCGACCGCGGTGGCCGTCGGATCGACTGAGCTCACGGCTCCGCCATAACCGGAAGCCGTAGGCCCGGAAGCGGCAGACCCCGAAGCGGCCGACCCGGAAGCAGTGGACGCAGCAGCGGCGGACGCAGAAGCCGGAGCGAGCCAGGGCACGAGGAGCAGAGGAACAAGCACAAGCGGGACGAGCCTACGCACGGTGCCTCCCGGAGGATCGACGGTGATCGCTCCTCTTGCCTACCGTCCCGGCGCGCCCGGCACAACCCGGAACGTGCGACGGTACGCGCTCGGGGCGACACCGATCGTGGTCTGCAGGTGCTGGCGCAGCGACGCGGCGGTGCCGAGCCCGGACCGGCGGGCGATCTGCTCCACCGCCAGGTCCGTGCTCTCCAGCAGGCCGCGGGCGTGATCGACCCGCTGTTGCAGCAGCCAGCGGGCCGGACTCACCCCGGTCTCCTCGCGGAAACGGCGGGTGAACGTGCGCACACTCATCGTGGCGTACGCGGCCATGTCCTGCAGCGTCAACGGCTCACCCAGCCGCTGCAACGCCCACGCGCGGGTCGGCGCGGTGGTCGTGTCGGTGGCGCGGGGCAGGGGCCGCTCGATGTACTGCGCCTGGCCACCCTCCCGCCACGGCGGCACGACGCTGCGGCGGGCGGCCCGGTTGGCGACCTCGCTGCCGAAGTCGGTGCGCACCACGTGCAGGCACAGGTCGATCCCGGCGCCGACGCCGGCCGAGGTGAGCACGTCGCCGTCGTCGATGAACAGCACGTCCGGGTCGAGCTTGACCTGCGGGTACAGGGCGCGGAACTGGTCGGCCCAGCCCCAGTGCGTGGTCGCCGGGCGGTCGTCGAGCAGTCCGGCGGCGGCGAGCACGAACGCCCCGGTGCAGATCGACATGACCCGGGCGCCGCGGGCCAGCGCATCGCGGAGCACCCCGGCCACCGAAGGATCGACGGTCGCGTCCTCGACGGGCCCGCCACGGTGGATGCCCGCCACGATCACCGTGTCGGCCACCTCGGTGATCTCCAACCCGTGCTCCGGCAGCACCTGGAATCCGGCCGCACTGCGCACCGGCAGTGCCCCCGGGCTGCAGACCTGGATGCGGTACAGCCGGTGCCCGTCGTCGCCGCGGGCGGCCCCGAAGATCTGCGACGGCGTACCGAGGTCGAACGCGACGACACCGTCGAGCGCGATCACGGCCACGAGATGAGAAGCCATGGCCCGATTCTTGCGCACTATGGCTGTCGGGCCACTCGTCCACCCGTACCAAACCCAAGATTATTGTTCTGTGAAACGTATCCACCCTGCTTGGACCGTTGCCGTCGTCGCCTTCGTGGCGCTGGTCGGCGCGGCCGGGTTCCGTGCGACGCCCGGCGTGATGCTGCACCCGCTGCACGAGGAGTTCGGCTGGTCGCTGGGGACCATCTCCCTGGCCGTGTCGATCAACCTGCTGCTGTTCGGGCTCACCGCGCCCTTCGCCGCCGCGCTCATGGAACGCTTCGGGATCCGGCGGGTGGTGGCGTACGCGCTGCTCCTGGTCTCCGCCGGCAGCGGGCTGACCGTGTTCATGCGGCACAGCTGGGAGCTCATCGCGCTGTGGGGGGTGCTGGTAGGTCTCGGCACCGGCTCGATGGCGCTGGCGTTCGTCGCCACCATCACGGGTCGCTGGTTCGTCAAGCGCCGTGGCCTGATCACCGGCGTCCTGACCGCCGGTGGCGCGGCCGGGCAGCTGGTGTTCCTGCCGCTGCTGGCGCTGCTGGTCGACGCCCGCGGCTGGCGTGCGGCCGCGCTGACGGTCGCCGGAGCGGCGCTGCTGGTGGTGCCGCTCGTCCTGTGGCGGCTCCGGGACCACCCGTCCGAGCTGGGCGTGACCGCCTACGGCGCGAGCGAGGAGGACGCCTCGCCGCCGCCGGTGCCGTCCGGCGGTGCGGCCCGGCGAGCGATCGGCGCGCTGCGCAGCGCCTCGCGGGTGCCCGCGTTCTGGCTGCTCGCCGGCGGGTTCGCGATCTGCGGGGCGACGACCAACGGGCTCATCGGCACCCACTTCATCCCCGCCGCGCACGACCACGGCATGACCGAGCCGGTGGCGGCGTCGCTGCTCGCGCTCATCGGCCTGTTCGACATCGTCGGGACGATCGCGTCCGGCTGGCTCACCGACCGCATGGACAGCCGGATCCTGCTCGGTTGGTACTACGCGCTGCGCGGCGCGTCGCTGCTGGTGCTGCCGGTGCTGTTCGCCGCGACCGTCCGCCCGAGCATGGTGGTCTTCATCCTGTTCTACGGCCTCGACTGGGTGGCGACGGTGCCGCCGACCGTCGCGCTGTGCCGGGAGTACTTCGGCGCCAGCGGCCCGGTGGTGTTCGGCTGGGTGTTCGCGTCGCACCAGTTCGGCGCGGCGATCGCGGCGACCACGACCGGCCTGCTGCGGGACCGGCTCGGCAACTACGACCTGGCCTGGTACATCGCGGGCGGCCTGTCCGTCTCGGCGGCGGCGCTGTCGCTGCTGCTCTTCCGCACCCGGCGGGGCATCGTGGTGCCGGCCCCGGTCGCGGTGGCGGCCGCCTGAAGCCGGCTGGACGGACGGAGACGCCGGCCGTGGATCGGCCGGCGTCTCCGGTGTGTCGCGGTGATGGTCAGCCGGTGCGGCGGCGGGTCCGGCCCGAGAGCAGCAGCCCGCCGCCCGCGAACGTCAGCGCCAGGCCGAGCTGCAGCATCGCCGCGATCGGGGCGCCGGTCACCGCGAGCGAGCCGGAGCCCGACCGTCCGGTGCCGGCCGGGCTCGCCGCGACCCGGATCGCCATCTTCAGGCTGTGCGGCAGGCCGGCCGGGTCGACCCCCGCCGCGACCAGCGAGTGCCCGCCGACCACCAGATCCGCCGGCACCCTGACCGGCTTGCTGAAGTTGCCGGCGCCGTCAGTGGTCGCGCTGCCCAGGTTGATCGGCTGCGAGTAGATGACGATCGTCGCGGTCGAGTACGGCATGAAGCCCGTGCCGATGACCACGATGTCCTGGCTCGGCACGGCGGTGGTAATGATGCCCTTGTCCGTGGTGAGCGTCAGGCTCGTGTCCGGCACCGTCGTGCTGATCGGCGGTGCAGTCGGGGTCACCGCGTTGGACGGTCCGGCCGGCGCGGAGTTGGCGCCCGTGCCTTTCGCGACGACCGTGACCGTGTACGTGACGCCCGCGACCCCGCCCATCACGCAGGACGTGTCGGACGCCGAACCGGTCGAGCAGACCGCCTCGCCGGGGGATGCCGTCGCGATGTATCCCGTGACCGCCGACGTGTCGGCCGGTGCCTGCCACTGGACGCTGAGCTGCGCCACCCCTGCCGTCGCGACCACCTGACCGGGGGCCGGCGCAGGGGCCGGAGCGGGCGTGGGCGTCGGAGTGGGGGCGGGCGTCGGCTGGCCGACGGTGAACGAGCGCGTCGACTGCGCGGCGGGCCCATACCCGCCGCTGCCACCCTGGTCGGCGGTGATCGTGCAGGTGCCGGGCGTCAGCAGGGTGACGGTGCTGCCGCTGACCGAGCACACGGCCCCGGTGGTGCTGGTGAACGACACCACCAGGCCCGACGACGCCGCCGCGGTCAGTTGCACGGTGTGCTGGGAGACCGCCACATTCGCCGGCTGAGGGAACGTGATCGACTGTCCCACCTTGTTCACCCGCAGCTCGGGCTGGCACCCACCCTCGGTGCGGCCGCTCTCGGCGCAGTTGCTGTCCAGGTTGGCCCGCACGCCGACGGCGGTGCTGATCGCGGAGTTCTCGAGTGAGTACGCACCGGCCGCCGCGGCGGTGACCTTGAAGCTGGCCTCGCAGAGCGACGGGAACCCCGTCATCTGCGCGCCGCTCAGGGTCACGTAGGTGGCGCCGTTGACCACGGTCAGGATGCCGCCGCAATCGTTGGTCGGGGCGCCGGCGGCGACGACGAGCCCGGACGGCAGATCGAGGCGATAGCCGAGCCCGCTGGTGACGGCGGCGGAGTTCTCGTCGGTCCGGGCCAGCCCGACCGTCAGGGTCGAGGTGGTGAACGCCTCGATGGTGGTCGGGTTGAAAATGGCGCCCACCCGCGGCGGCGCGGTGAGGACGGTCAGCGTCTGCGGCGTCTGGCTCCGCACCACGTCGGTCACGCTGGTGAACTGCGCCGTGTCGAAGATGTACTGCCCGGACGTGCCGCTGGTGACCGGAAACTGGATCGTGCAGCTGGTGAAGGTGTCGGCGATCGTCGCCCCGGTGACGGTGAAGGTGGTCGAGCCGACGCCGCCGCCGCTGACGTTGGCGGTGCAGTTGTTCAGCACGCTGCCGTACGCGCGGTAGGTGCCGGTCGGCAGCTCGATCACGTAGCCGAGGCCGGTCGCGTCGCCGCAGTCGTCCGGCCTGGTGAGCGTCACGTCGAGGGTGGTCTCGTCGTGATCCTCGATGGTGCTGACCGACCACACACCGGTGGCCGTGATGTTGCTGGTCTCCACGCAGCTGGCGATCCTCGGCCGGTCCGTTGCGCCCGGTGTCGCGGCGACGGTCAGCGGCCGGGCGAAGTCGACCCGGTCGGCGCTCTTGCCGCTCTTGCTGTGCTTGACCTTTCCAGCCGTGCGGGCCTTGCCGGGTTTGCCGGCCTTTCCAGTCGGCACGGGCTTCGCGGCCTTGGGCTTCCGGGCGTCCTTGGCGTCCTTGGCGTCCTTGGCGTCCTTGGCGGAGCTGCCGTCCTTGGCGGAGCTGCCGTCCTTGGCGTGTTTGCCGGCCGCATGACTGGAAGCCCCCGGCTTCTCCGGCTTCCCAGCGGCGAAGGCTGTCTGTGGTGTTGCGACGGCGCCGAAGGTGGCGATCGCCGCTACCGCGACCCAGCGGATGGTGCGATTTCCGAGCTGCATGGTCCCCCCGTAGAGGGCCGCCCGATTGACAGCGCGGACGACCCTATAGGGGAATTTACGTCAAATATCCGATTCGTTATTGACTGAGCCGATAATCCAGGTCGGGACTGATCTCCAGGGTGTCCATCTGCGCGCGCTGTAGCCGGCCCGAGTAGTCCCAGTTCATCGACTGCCAGCGGGTGAACTGGTCGAGCACCCACACGCCCGACTGGCGGCTGCCGTTGCCCGACTTGCCGTTGCCGCCGAACGGCAGGTGCGCCTCCGCGCCGGAGGTCGAGTTGTTGACGCTGACCATCCCGGCCCGGGTGCGGCGCCGAAACGTGAACGCCTTGCGTGGGTCGGTCGTGTAGATCGCCGCGGACAGCCCGTAGCCCGGGGCGTCGGCCAGCTCGATCGCCTCGTCGAGGGTGCCGTAGCCGGTCACCCCGACCAGCGGGCCGAAGGTCTCCTGCTGGAAGATCTTGTCCTCGGGGCGCACCCCATGGACCAGCACCGGGTGGTAGAACAGGCCGGACCCGGGGTCTCCGACGAAACCCTCCCGCGGGCTGGCGGCGCCGATCCTGCCGGTCGGGCCCGGCACCCGGTGATGGTCCTCGATCCAGCCGAGGTACTCGTCGAACCGGGCGGCGAACCGCTCCGTCATCAGCGGGCCGTAGAGCACCGACGGGTCGGTGGGGTCGCCGATCGGCGCGCTCCGCACCGCATCCTCCAGGCGCGCCGTGAAGTCGGCGAGGACGTCCCGGTGCACGATCAGCGTGCCGAGCGAGGTGCAGCGCTGGCCGGCGGTGCCGAACCCGGCGAACAGCGCGCCGTGCACGGCCAGGTCCAGGTCGGCGTCCTCGGTGACGATCATCGGGTTCTTCCCGCCGAGCTCCAGGCAGGCGCTCTGCAGGTGCCGGCCGGCGAGCTCGCCGATGCGCGCGCCGACCTCCGAGGAGCCGGTGAACCCGACCTTGTCGACCAGGCCGGCGTCCAGCGCCCGCTCCAGCCCGGCGAACGTGGTCGCACCGTCGGCGAACACCACGTCGAACACCCCGTCGGGCACCCCGGCGCGCCTGATGAGCTGGGCGAACGCGTCGGCGCAGGCGGCGGAGTACTCGGCCGGCTTCCACACCACGGCGTTGCCGCACAGCAGCGCCGGCACCAGGTACCAGCTGGGCACCGCCACCGGGAAGTTGCCGGCCGTGATGATCGCGGTGACCCCGACCGGCACGCGGAACGTGAAGAGCTGCTTGTCCGGCATCTCGCTCGGCACGGTCTGCCCGTAGAGGCGGCGGCCCTCGCCGAGGAAGAAGTCGCAGGTGTCGACGATCTCCTGCACCTCGCCGCGGGCCTCGGCGATCGTCTTGCCGACCTCCCGCGTCACCAGCGCCGCCAGGGCCTCGAAGTTGGCCTCGACCAGGCGGCCCAGGTTGGCAATCACCCGGCCGCGCACCGGTGCCGGCACGTCGGCCCAGTCGCGCTGGGCGCGGCGGGCGGACCGGCAGGCGGCGACGAACGTGTCGGCGTCGGCCAGGGCGACCTCGGCGACGACCTGGTCGAGGTGGGCCGGGTCGGTCGAGACGAAACGGGCTACGCCCTGCGCGTCGACGGATCTGCCGCCGACGGTGGAGACGAGGGAACGGGTCATTACCCCATCTTGCCGTGCGGCGTGTCCGCCGGGTGCTGCGACGTGGGTGGTGGTGCGAACGCCAGCTCGCCGCCGAACTGGTCGTGCAGCCGGACGTCGTAGTAGTCGGCGGCGTCGGCGATCCAGTCGCAGGCGTTGCCCAGCTCGGTCGCGTCGAGCGTCTCGGCCATCAGCTCGTAGGAGGCGATGACGGAGTCGTCGCGCCAGAACAGCCGGACGAAGTTGAGCCGGCTGTTGAGCTCGTTGAGCTCGGTCAGCAGCCTCGGCGAGCACTCCAGCCGGCGCAGCAGCGGCGAGAAGACCCGCACGAACGGCGGGTCGTTGGCGACCAGGCGCAGGTAGACCACTGCGGTGCCGCTGCGGATCGCGGCGGGGGTCTCGCTCAGGTCGGCAGGGACCGGCTGCCCGCCGAGATAGTCGGTGAGCAGGCGGTGCACTCGGGTGCGCACGGCGGCGTCGATCGACACTCTGTACACCTTATCGAATGAACGCATCGGCGCTCAGCCGCTCTTTCCGGGCCGGCCCGGTGGCAGGAACCCGCGCCGCCGGGCCTCCTTCACCCACCGGTGCGCGGTGCTGACCGGCACGCCGTGCCGGTCGGCGAGGTCGCAGGCGGGACGCGGCGAGTCCTGGGCGTAGTCGAGGTAGACGTCGGCGACCTCGCGGTAGAAGACGTCGGGTCGCCCGCGTGACCTGCCGCCGTCGGTGCCGGCGGCGCGGGCCACGGCCAGGGTCGGCTCGACCATCTCCCAGCCGGCGTCGACGGCGACCGGCGGCGCGACCGGCCGGCGGCGCGGGTTGAGCACCGGTGGCGTGTCGATCGACTCGTGGACGACCGCGAGCTGTGCGTTGGCGGCGGCCTCGATGCGCCCGACGGGAATGGAGCGCAGCAGGTCCGCGCTGGGGCTGCCGTCGATGTGCAGTCCGGTGAGCACCAGCCGGCCGCCGGGCGCGACGCCGACCCGCACCTGGACGGTCTGCGCCAGGGGCGGCTCCTGGCGCCATTCATACCAGCCATCGGCGACTGGAAAGAGCCGGCCACGCACCCGGCAAATCTAGACCACCGTTCCTCAAATCAACAATTGCGCGAACCTAGACGTCTAGATACGCTGATCTGGACCCGCCAGCCAGACGGCTTCAACGGGGGGTGTTCGGAGACGACGATGCATGGCCGTGCATCGATCGGCTCCGGCCGAAGCCAGCGGCACGTCCGCGTCAATGGGGGACCACGGGGCGACGCGGACGGGCGGTCGCCGGGCGGATGCGCAGCAGTGCGCGTTCCGCCCGGCGGCGTCGGTGACGAGCTACGGTCGCGGGGTCTCGCCGGACTCCGCGGCCGTCCGTCATCGCGGCAACCGTGATCCGTGGGTCTGTCGATCCTTCGGTCAAAGGCGCCCGGAGTGTCGACGTCCCGAGGCGTGCGCTCCGCGGGAAACCGGCAGGTCGCTCCGAAAAGGGAACCGGCAGCAGGGGGCCGGCAGGTCAGCGGCCGGTGAAGAAGACGAACACGCCGGCCAGGACGACGCCGACACACAGCAGCGACACCATGGCGATCGTGATGAGCACCCAGAGGAGCGCACCCGCCTTACGGCCGGGATCGATCTCGATCTCGATCGGGGCGGCGGCCGCCGAGCGTTCGGCCGCGGAGAGTTCGGCTGCCAGCTCGGCCGGATCGCCGAACAGGTCGAGGATGGAATGCGCCTCGGGCCCGGACGCGTGAGCGGCCGGACCGTGCTCGGTCCGGGTCTCGGCGAGCTTGGCGGCGATGTGGTCGCTGAGATCGGCGAGCAGCTCGTCGCGACGGCCGGCGGGCACGCCGACCAATGCCTGCTCGACCGCGCGGAGATAGTCGTTGACCTGGCCATCGTAGGTGTTCATGGCGCCCCCGTCCGGAAAAGCTGGCACTCTCCAGCATGATCAGTAAGACTTTTCGCGCAGGCAGGCAAATCCTGGAGGGAGCGACGTGAGCCCACCGACGCGCTGGCTCGACCCCGACGAGCAACTCGCCTGGCGTGCTTTCTACACCGCCGCGACGCAGCTCATCGATCGGCTCGACCGCGAGCTGCAGCACGACGCGGGGATGCCGCACGCCTACTACGAGATCCTCGTCGTGCTGTCGGAGTCGCCGGGACGCACCCGCCGGATGAGTGAGCTCGCCGAGCTGACCCGCTCCTCCCGCAGCCGGCTCAGCCACGCCGTCACCAAGCTCGAGGCCCGCGGCTGGGTGCGCCGGCGCGACTGCGACGACGACAAGCGCGGCCAGTTCGCCGACCTGACCGAGGTCGGGTTCGCCGCGTTGGAGGCCGCCGCGCCGGGGCACGTCGAGGCGGTGCGGACCCACCTGTTCGACCCGCTCACTCCCGAGCAGATCGAACAACTTCGCAAGATCTGCGAGGCCATCACCACCTCCCTCAAGTAACCCGGCGGGTCCCGGCAAGCCTTGTGTCGATCATTCTGTGTCGATACGTTCACGGCCTGCCGCGAGATGATGAGGCCCGCCATGAAGCGTCTGAAACTCACGCAAACCGTCGCCGCCGCGGGCATCGCCGTGGCCATGCTGGCCGCGGTGCCGGGCAGTGTCCCGGCGCTTCCGGATCAGGCGAAGGCGCCCAGCGGCTACGCCGACGGCGTGCCCCAGTGGGAGGGCGAGCCGTCGATCGCGAGCCTCCTCGCCGGCGACACCCAGCAGCACGCCGAGCAGTTCTACTTCGTGCTCCCGGACCGCTTCGCCGACGGCGACCCGGCCAACAACACCGGCGGGCTGCCCGGGGACCGGTTGAGCACCGGCTACGACCCGGCCGACAAGGGCTTCTACCACGGCGGCGACCTCAAGGGCGTCATCGACCGGCTCGACTACATCGAGAACCTCGGCACGACCGCGATCTGGCTCGCGCCGGTGCTGAAGAACCGGCCGGTGCAGGGCAGCGGCGCCGACATCTCGGCCGGCTACCACGGCTACTGGACCACGGACTTCACCCAGATCGACCCGCACTTCGGCACGAAGGACGACCTGCAGCGGCTGGTCCGGCTCGCGCACGGGCGGGGCATCAAGGTCTACCTCGACGTCATCACCAACCACACCGCCGACGTGATCCGCTACGCGCAGGACCAGTACTCGTACCGGAACAAGACCGACTACCCGTACAAAGACGCGTCCGGCAACAAGTTCGACGACCGCGCGTTCGCCGACGGGCGGCATGGGTTCCCGCCCGTGAACACGCAGTCCTTCCCCTACACCCCGGTGTTCGCCAATGAGGCGGACAAGACGGCCAAGAAGCCGGCCTGGCTCAACGACCCGCTGATGTACCACAACCGCGGCGACTCCACGTTCAGCGGCGAGAACAGCGAATACGGCGACTTCTTCGGCCTCGACGACCTGTGGACCGAGCGTCCCGAGGTGGTCCGCGGCATGACGAAGATCTACGCCGACTGGGTCAAGGACACCGGCATCGACGGGTACCGCATCGACACCACCAAACACGTCAACCTGGACTTCTGGCCGCAGTTCGTCGACGGCATCGACAAGGTCGCCAAGCCGGACTTCTTCATGTTCGGCGAGGTGTACGACGCCGACCCCGAGGTCGACTCGATCTACGTGCGCAAGGGCCGGCTCCCGGCGACCCTGGACTTCCCGTTCCAGCAGGCCGCGACCGACTACGTGGCGAGGGGTGGCTCCGCCGCCGGGCTCGCCGGTGTGTACGCCAAGGACGACCTGTACACCTCGGCCGGCACGACCGCGGGCACGCTGCCGACCTTCCTCGGCAACCACGACATGGGCCGCATCGGCATGTTCGTCGCCGGCGGCGGCACCGACCCGGCCAGCCACCTGCGCCGCGACCAGCTCGGCCACGAGCTGATGTTCCTCACCCGCGGGCAGCCGGTCGTCTACTCCGGCGACGAGCAGGGCTTCACCGGCGCCGGCGGCGACAAGGACGCCAGGCAGGACATGTTCCCGAGCGTCTCGCCCGACTACCTCGACGACGACCTGCTCGGCACCGACACGACCCATGCCACCGCGCACTACGACCAGAACCACCCGATCTACCGCACCATCGCCGACCTGGCCCGGCTGCGGCAGGCGCACCCGGCGCTCAAGCAGGGCGTCCAGGTCACCCGCTACGCGGCGCAGGGCGCGGGCGTCTTCGCGTTCTCCCGGATCGACCCGAAGCAGCGGGTCGAGTACCTGGTCGCGACCAACAACGCCACCACGACGCAGACCGTGACCGTGCCGACGTACATGGCGAGCACCACGTTCGACCGGATCTACCCGGCCACCGGCGGGATCGCCGCGTCCGCCGGCGACGGCGGGTTGGAGCTGCACGTGCCGCCGCTGAGCACGGTGGTGTTCAAGGCCCGCGGCGCGATCGCCAAGCCGGCCGCCAAACCGACCGTCAAGCTTGTCGCGCCCGCCGCCGGGCAGCCCGTCCCGGGCGGTGCCGGGTTCAAGGCCGAGGTCAGGGCCGAGGTCACCGGCGACCCCCTCGCCGCGGTCACGTTCGCCGCGAAGGTCGGCAACGGCCCGTGGAAGCTGCTCGGCACCGACAACGCCGCGCCGTACAGCGTCTACCACGACCTCGACGGGCTGCCGGCCGGCACGTCGCTGGAGTACAAGGCGGTGGTGCGGGACGGGTCCGGCCGGGTCGCCGAGACGAGGATCACGGCGAAGGTCGGCACGCCGCCGAGCGCCGTCGCGCCCGACTACGCGATCGTGCACTACCAGCGCCCGACCGGCGGTTATGAGCCGTGGAGCCTCTACGCGTGGGGCGACGTCGAGACGCCGATGACGTGGCCGGTCGGTGCCCCGTTCGCCGGCGAGGACTCGTTCGGGCGCTTCGCATGGGTCAAGCTGAAACCGGGGGCGGCGAATGTCGGCTTCCTCGTGGTCGACTCCGGCGGGGTGAAGGACGTCGCCGTCGACCGCTCGCTCGACCCGACGAAGCACCCCGAGATCTGGCTCAAGCAAGGAGACGCGACCATCTACACCTCGCAGGCCGCGGCCACCGGCACCGTCGCCGTGCACTACGGGCGACCCGACGGCGACTACACCGGATGGGGTCTGCACCTGTGGGGCGACGGGCTCGCGCCCGGCACCGGCACCGACTGGACCGCGCCGCGCCAGCCCGACGGCACGGACGCGTACGGCGCCTTCTGGCACGTGCCGGTGACCGACCCGGGCAAGCCGGTCAACTTCATCGTCCACAAGGGCGACGTGAAGGACCCCGGCGCCGACCAGTCCGTTCTGCCGAGCCAGCAGGCCGAGGCGTGGATCCGCTCCGGTGAGGCGACGGTCCATCCGACCCGCGCCGCCGCCGAGCACACCGCGGTGCTGCACTACCGCCGCCCGGCCGGCGACTACACCGGATGGGGACTGCACGTCTGGACCGGTGCCGCCACGCCGACGGAATGGGCCAGCCCGCTAGCACCCGAGGGATTCGACGCGTTCGGCGCCAGATTCCGCGTACCCCTCGCCGACAACGCGACCACGCTCAACTACATCGTGCACAACGGCGACGCCAAGGACCTGCCGAGCGATCAGGCCCTCGACCTGGTCACGGTCGGGCACGAGGTCTGGATCCTGTCCGGCCGGGAGCGGTACCTGCTGCCGATCCCGCCGCAGGGCACGCCCGACACGGACCTGACCAAGGCCAAGGCGGTCTGGGTCGACCGCGACACCATCGCCTGGCGGGCCGGCCCGACCGACGGGCACACCTACGAGCTGCTGTCCGCGCCCGCCGGCGGGCTGTCGGTGGTCGACGGCCAGGTGGTCGGCACCGCGACGGCCCTCGCCGTGCGGGCGACCGGCGGCCTGACCGAGCCGCAGCGGGCGAAGTTCCCGCACCTGTGGGCGTATCAGGCGTTCCACGTCACCGGCGACCGGGCGGCGCTGGCCACGGCGCTGCGCGGGCAGGTCGTCGTGGTCGAGCGCGACGCCGCCGGCACCGTCACCGAGGCCAGCGCCGTGCAGATCGCCGGCGCGCTGGACGACCTCTACGTCGGGGCGGTCGGTGTGAAGTTCGGCCCGCAGTTCAGCGGCGGCCGGGTGACGCTCAACGTCTGGGCGCCGACCGCGCAGAACGTCGTGCTGGAACTCTTCGACAACCCGGCGGCGCAGCCGGTGCTGACACCGATGCGGCGCGACGAGCACACCGGGGTATGGAGCGTCACCGGCGACCGGAGCTGGAAAGGCCGGTACTACCGGTTCCGGGTCACCGCCTGGCAGCCCGCGGTCCGGGGGGTGACGACCGCGTCGGTGACCGACCCGTACTCGGTGTCCCTCGCGGCCAACTCCACCCACAGCCAGATCGTCGACCTGGCCGACGCCGCCCTGCAGCCCACCGGCTGGTCCGCGCTCAGGAAGCCGCCGGTGCCCACCCGGCCGCAGATCCAGGAGCTGCACGTCCGTGACTTCTCCATCGCCGACACGACGGTGCCCGCGGAGCAGCGCGGCACGTATCTCGCGTTCACCCAGGCGCAGTCGGCGGGCATGACGCACCTGCGGGAACTGGCCCAGGCCGGCACGTCCTACGTGCACCTGCTGCCGACCTTCGACATCTCCACGATCCCCGAGCGCCGCGCCGACCAGCTGCAGCCGCCGTGCGACCTTGCCGCGCTGCCGCCCGACTCCGGCCAGCAGCAGGACTGCGTCGCCCAGATCGCGGCGCAGGACGGCTACAACTGGGGCTACGACCCGTTCCACTACTCGACCCCGGAAGGCTCCTACGCCACCGACCCGCAGGGCACTCCGCGGATCAACCAGTACCGCCAGATGGTCGCCGGGCTCAACGGCGCCGGCCTGCGGGTCGTCGTCGACGTGGTCTACAACCACACGACCGCCGCCGGCACCGACCCGCACTCGGTCCTCGACCAGATCGTGCCCGGCTACTACCACCGGCTGCTCGACGACGGCACCGTGGCCAACTCGACCTGCTGCGCCAACACCGCGCCGGAGAACGCGATGATGGGCAAGCTGGTCGTCGACTCGGTGGTGCTGTGGGCCAAGCAGTACAAGGTCGACGGCTTCCGCTTCGACCTCATGGGCCACCACCCGAAGGCCAACATCCTGGCCGTGCGGGCCGCGCTGGACCAGCTGACGGTCGGCAAGGACGGCGTCGACGGCAAGAAGATCATGATCTACGGCGAGGGCTGGAACTTCGGCGAGGTGGCCAACGACGCTCGCTTCGTCCAGGCCACCCAGACCAACATGGCCGGCACCGGCATCGGCACCTTCAACGACCGGCTCCGCGACGCGGTCCGCGGCGGCGGCCCCTTCGACGGCGACCCGCGCATCCAGGGGTTCGCCTCGGGCCTGTACACCGCGCCCAACGGCGACCCGGCCAACGGCACGACCGCCGAGCAGCGGGCCAGGCTCCTGCACTACCAGGACCTGATCCAGGTCGGGCTCACCGGCAACCTCGCCGCCTACGAGTTCGTCGACTCCACCGGCCACCGGGTCACCGGCGCGCAGGTCGACTACAACGGCTCGCCCGCCGGATACACCAGGCTGCCCGCCGAGGGCGTCACCTACGTCGACGCGCACGACAACGAGATCCTCTACGACGCCCTCGCCTACAAGCTGCCGGCCGGCACGACCGCCGAGCAGCGGGCGAGGCTGCAGGTGCTCGCCCTGTCCACGACGGTGTTCGGGCAGGGGACCGGGTTCGTCACCACCGGCTCCGACCGGCTGCGCTCGAAGTCCCTGGACCGCAACTCGTTCAACTCCGGTGACTGGTTCAACCAGATCCGGTGGAACTGCGCCGGCGGCAACGGCTTCGGCGCGGGCCTGCCACCGGCCGCCGACAACCAGGACAAGTGGTCCTACGCGCAGCCGCTCCTGGCCGACCCGGCCCTGGTGCCCGACTGCGCCGCGATCGACCTGGCCGCGGCGCGCTTCCAGGAGCTGCTGCGGATCCGGGCGAGCTCGCCGGTGTTCGCCCTGGGCACCGCCGCCCAGGTCCAGCAGCGGATGGCGTTCCCGCTGTCGGGCCCGTCGGCGACGCCCGGGGTGATCACGATGACGCTGGACGCGCGTGGCCTCGATCCGCGGTACCGCACCGTCGTCGTGGTCTTCAACGCCGGATCGACCGCCGCCACGCAGACGGTCAGCGGCTACGCCGGCGCGAGGTTCGCCCTCCATCCGGTGCAGGCGGCGTCGGCGGACCCGCTGGCGCGGCAGGCGACGTTCGACGGCGCGAGCGGCACGTTCACCGTCCCGGCCCGGACCGTATCGGTGTTCGTGCAGCCTACGTAGCGGTGTTCCGGCTGCGTAACGGCGTTGTGGCTGCGTAGCGGTGTTGTGGCTGCGTAGCGGCGTTGCGGCTACGTAGCGGTGTTCCGGAAAGTTCTCAGGAACGCCGGTTCGGTGCCGTTTTGTCCGGTGTGAAGGCGTTCACTGCGGGCGGGGTGTTGCTGGTCGCGCTGCTGGCCGGGGCGACCGGCAAACCGTCGCCGCCGCCCGGGCCGCCGCTGCCGGGGCCGCCGGCCATCGTCGAGCCCGGCGCGCCGCCGTCGACCCTGCCGCCACTGAGCCACCTGCCGTCGGTGCGGGAGCCGTCCGGCCGGTCGATCGCGCCGTCGGCGAGCGCCGCGCCGGCCGAGCCGAGCGTTAACGCAACCTCAAGCCCGAGCCCCGCCGCGAAGACCGGGACCAGCCGCCGGTCGACGGGGTGGATCGGGCTCGGCGTGGTCCTCGCGGTCGCCGGAGCGGTCGCTTTCTTCGTACTGCGACGCCGTCGTCACGCATAGTCGGATTTCGCGGGCCGTTTGGCTTGTGCCGGGCGCCGTTCGGCGAATGAAGTCTTATCGGAGAAGCGCCTTTCCAGTAGCGTGCCCTTTCGTGCTCCTTAACGACCTTTCCCGCTACAGCGGGTCGATGGAGCACTCTCGTCTTCACTCTCCGCACGTGCGTGCGGACATTGCGTGTCCTCTGTGACGGGTAGGGGATGACGGTTGGCAGGCAGCAGCTCGTCCCGAGCGACCGGTGCCGACTCGCCCCGTGCGATCGGCGGCGGCGGTCGGCAGCGCCGGTCGGGCGCGCCTGACACGTCGGTCGCCGGTCACCGGCGCGGCGGCGCCGCCCGGCCCAGCCGGCTGCGGTCTGTCCGCACCCAGCTGCTCGCCCCGATCATCGTCGCCATGGTCGGCCTCGCCGTGCTGAGCACCGCGCAGGCCACGACCGCCACGTCCGCCGCGCAGGACGCGGTCCGGGCCCGGACCCTCGCGTCGACCGCGACGAGCGCGGTCAGCTTCGTCCACGAGCTCGAGCGCGAGGTCGCCGAGACCGCCGCGCTGCGGCAACGTGGTGGCAAGTCCGGCGTGTCGCTCATGGTGGCCCAGCGGGAGCGCACCGACGCGGCCGCCCGCCGGTACCTCGCGGACAGCCGGGCCGCGGTCGAGGCCGTGCCGGCGCTCGAACGGGCCGTCCGGACCGTCAGTGACATCTACAGCCGGCTCGGCGCGACCCGCGAGGCCGCCGACAACAACGCCACGGTCTCCCTGATGGCGGACCCCGTGTACCGACCGCTCGCCGAGGCGCTGCTGGCCATCGCCGACGCGGTGCCGGCCCAGATCGCCGACATCGAGCTCGCCAACGCGGCCCGCGCGGTCGCCGCCGTCGCCGCGGTCGAGCACTTCGCCGCGCTGGAACGCGACCTGCTGCGCGCCGTCTTCTCCCGGGGCGCCGTCGAACCCGGCGACCTCGGCGCGATGTCGGAGCTGCGGGGCGCCCGCGACCAGCGGGTCGCGGAGTTCCAGCGGGCCGCGACCGGCCCCGAGCGCACCGTGTACGGCGACGAGATCCGCGGCCTCGACGTCGACAAGGCCGACAAGCTCAGCGCCGCAGCCCGCAACGCGGAGAAGGAGCCGGCCGGCCTGAAGGTCGACGCCGACACCTGGTTCGTGGCCCAGTCCGGCCTCATCCGCCGGCTCAACATCGTCAGCCTGGAACTGTCCGACCGGCTCGACGCCCGCGCCGAGCAGATCGCGGTCACCGCGCAGCGGCGCGCCTGGGCGACCCTCATCGGCACTGCCGTGATCGGTCTGGCCGCGCTCGCCATCGCGATCACGCTCGCCGTGCGCACCGCCCGACGGCTGCGCCGGCTGCGCGCCGCGGCCCTCACCGTCGCCCGGCAGGAACTGCCCGATGTCATCCACTCCGTGACCACCGGCGCGCCGATCCCGACCGGCACGTCCGCCGCGGCGGCCACCCGCAGCATCGCCGCGACCAACGATGAGATCGGCCAGGTCGCCGACGCCTTCGCCACGGTGCACCGCACCGCGCTGCGGCTCGCCGGTGAGCAGGCCGAGCTGCGCGTCGACGTGTCGCGCATGGCCGAGGTGCTCGCCCGGCGGATCCGTACCCTCATCACCCGGCAGCTGCGGCTCCTGGACGAGTTCGAGCGCGACGAGACCGACCCCGACGTGCTGGCCCGCCTGTTCGCGCTCGACCACATCGCGGCCCGCCTGCGCCGCAACGGGGAGAACCTGCTGGTCCTCTCCGGCGGCGAGCCGGGCCGGCCGGCGACCCAGGCCGTGGGCATCGGCGCGGTCATCACCGCCGCCGCGTCGGAGATCGAGGACTTCCAGCGGGTCGAGGTCCAGGCCGGCGAGCTGGCGATCACCGGACCGGTCGTGGGTGACCTCGTGCACCTGCTGGCCGAGCTCCTGGAGAACGCGACGACCTTCTCGCCCCCGACACAACAGGTCCGCGTCGACGCCCGGCCCACGGTCGACGGCGCCATCATCCGCGTCCACGACAGCGGGATCGGCATCGCGCCCCGGCGGCTCGCGGAGATCAACTCGCGGCTGGCCACGCCGACGACGCTGAGCAGCGCCGCGGCCGGCACGATGGGGCTGCACGTGGTCTCCCACCTCGCCGCCCGGCACCGGATCCGGGTCGCGCTGCACGCCACCGGCAGCGGCACGGTCGCGTACGTGGCGCTGCCGCACCGGGCCCTGGAACGCGTCAGCGCCCTGCCGGTCGGGACCCCCGCCGCCGCCCAGCTCGCTTCGGCGCCCGTGTCGTCCGCGCCAGTGTCCTCGTCGCCCGTGTCGTCCATGCCCGTGTCCTCGGCGCCGATCTCCGCGGTTCCCGTGTCCGCCTCGCCCGGGTTCGGGCCGCCGCCGGTGGTCGTGCCGTCGACCGTCGGCGCGCCGCTGGGGCGGCCCCGCGTGCCGCAGCAGCCAATTCCGTCCGGGCCACCGGCACCCTGGTTCCGCCCGTACCTCAGCAGCGGTGGCGACACCCCCACGCCGCCCGTCCGTGTCCCACCCACGCCGCCCGCCCGTGTCCCGTCGGCGCCGCCCGCCCCCGGTGCCTGGCCGCCACGGCCCGGGGTCCTGTCCAGTGTCGGAGGTGGCTCGATGAACGAGCAGGGCGACCTACCCCGCCGCCGCCCCGGAGCGCAGCTCGCACCCGGAGTCACCGAACCGCAGCCGCAGCCCACCCGCAGTAACGCGGTCGACCCGGACGTCGTCCGGTCCCGACTGTCCGCGTTCGCGGAGGGCGTGTCGGCCGCCGCGCGCCGCACGAACAGCACAGCCTCCGGACAGAAGGACCAGTGATGGCGATGCCAGACGCTCAGAACCCGACCGGCGCCGGCCAGCTCGACTGGCTCATGGCGAGCTTCGCCCGGCAGGTGCCCGATGTCGCGCACGCGATCACCGTCTCCGGCGACGGGCTGCGCCTTGCCTGCTCCGCCGACCTGCCGGTGGACCAGGCCGACCACCTCTCCGCCGTCATCAGCGGCCTGGCCAGCCTCACCTTCGGCGCGGCCCGCGTCATGCAGGCCGGCCAGGTGCGCCAGACCATCGTCGACATGGACGGCGGCGTCATGATCGTCATGTCGGTGGGTGACCGCGCCCTGCTCGGCGTCCTCGCCGCCCCCGGCTGCGACCTCGGCCAGGTCGGCTACGAGACGGCCATGCTCGTCCACCGGGTCGCGGACGCCCTCGACCCGCTGCCTCGCGATGCGATGCTGCGGTGAGGCGTTTGGCGGGTGTACTGGTGGCGCTCGCCCTGCTGGCCACCGGCGGCTGCGCTCCGACCGCGACGCCACGGGCCGGCGCCGACCTGTGGCACGGGGGCCGGCTCTACATCGCCACGGGCAACACCACCGGCGTCTACTACCAGTTCGGCGGCGGGTACGCCGACCTGGTCACCAAGCACGTGTCCGGCTACGAGGCGCACGCCGAGGCGACCGGCGCCTCCGGCGAGAACATCCAGCGCGTCGCGACCGGTGACATGGACGTCGCCTTCAGCATCGCCGACACCGCGGCGGACGCCGTGGCCGGCAAGGGCGCCTTCGAGAACAAGCCGCAGAAGGTCGTGGCCCTCGCCCGCCTGTACCGCAGCTACGCCCAGGTCGTGATCCGCAACAGCGCGCACATCACGAAGTTCGCCGACCTGCGCGGCAAGCGGATCTCCACCGGGTCCGCCGGCTCGGGCGCCGACGTCTTCGCCGGCCGGCTGCTCTTCGCCGGCGGGATCAACCCCGACACCGACATCGTCCGGCAGCGGCTGTCCCTGCCCGAGACGACCAAGGCCATGCAGGCCGGCACCCTCGACGCGCTCGTCTTCACCGGCGGCCTGCCCACCCCGGGCATCGCCGACCTGCTGGCGAGCGCCCCCGGGCAGTACTCCCTGCTGCCGCTCGACGAGCTGCTCAAGCCGCTCACGTTCCGGTACGGCGCCGTCTACGCCGCCGGCAAGCTGCCCAAGTCGGCCTACCAGACCGCCACCGACATCGACACGATCGTGATCGGCAACCTGCTGCTGGTGTCGCCGGACATGCCCGAACAGCTGGCCTACGACCTGACGAAGGTCCTGTTCGACTACCAGGTCGAGCTGAGCCGCGTACACCCCGAAGGCGCCAACTACTACAAAGCGGATGCTTCGGGCACCGATCCGGTGCCGCTGCACCCCGGAGCCGCAAGGTTCTACAGCTCCGGCTGACCTGACGTTATGGATCTCTCATTCGCCGGATGCGAGGAGGGTGATCATGCCCGTGGACTGTCAAGATGACCCCGTGACCGCCACTCAGCAAGACCTCGTTCGTCTGGACGACATCCGCGACGCCGCCGCGCGGATCTCCGGCCTCGTGGTCCGCACCCCGCTGCTGCCGTGCCCCTGGGCCGACGAACTGTGGCTGAAGCCCGAGAGCCTCCAACCGATCGGCGCGTTCAAGCTCCGCGGCGCGACGAACGCCCTGCACCGCCTCGACCTCGACCACCGCCGCGCCGGCGTGGTCACCCACTCCTCGGGCAACCACGGCCAGGCCCTCGCCTACGCCGGCCGCGCCCTCGGCATCCCCGTCACCGTCGTCATGCCCGACGTGTCCACCCCGCTGAAGATCGAGGCGACCCGAGGCTACGGCGCCGAGGTCATCCTCGTCCCGCAGGCCTCCCGCGAGACGGTGGCCAAGCAGTTCGTCACCGACCGGGGCATGACCCTGATCCCGCCCTACGACCACCCCGACATCATCGCCGGCCAGGGCACCGTCGGCCTGGAGATCTTCGAGGACCTCTCCAACGTCGACGTCGTCGTCGTCCCCGTCGGCGGCGGCGGCCTCTCCTCCGGCGTGGCGACCGCGATCAAGGCCCTCGCCCCGCACGTCGCCGTGATCGGCGTCGAACCGGCCGTCGCCGCCGACGCCGCGGAGAGCCTCGCCGCCGGCGTCGTGCGCATCTGGCCCGAGCAGCGCATGCTCAGCACCATCGCCGACGGTCTGCGGACCCCGCTGTCGGAGCTGACCCTCGCGCACCTCAGCGCCCACCTCGACGCGATCATCACCGTCGCCGAGGACGAGATCCTCGACGCGGTGAAGGTCCTCGCCCGCCGCGGCCGCCTCATCACCGAGCCGAGCGGCGCCGTCACCACCGCCGCAGTCCTGCACCACCGCGACGAACTCCCCGCCGGCCGCACCGTCGCCGTCGTCAGCGGCGGCAACATCGACCCCCGCCTGGCCGCCACCCTTTTCACCGACTAACAGTTATCCACAGGCTGTGGGTAACACCTGTGGGCAGCGCCACCCCCATCCGCTCACGGATCGACCCCCGTCCCCACCGTTTGCGTGACAACCAGGCAACACGCAGGTGGATCCCGGGCGTACTCCACGTGGTTATCCACAGGGGTCTCCGCGCTCATCCACAGGTTTCGGCGTCGTTATCCACAGCTGGGGACATCTCGCTGTGGACATCCGCCCGGCTTGTCCCCACCCCCCATCTCATCCCCCGGCGGACACCTGCTACGACCGCGCCGCCCTCAGGCCTGGCGTCGCCGGTTCGCTCGTGCGCGCCCAGCTCCAGAAGCGGATCACCGCCGCGGCAACGTTGAGCCGGAGCGGTCCAAATCGCACCCCGGCGCATCCGAACCGGCCAGCCCGCCCCAGGAGACGACGACGTCGAGGAGCTTGCGTTCCCACGGCCCGGTGCGGGCGCGTAGGAGCACGGTTTTGTCTGCTTTGTCGGGCCCGCCCTGCTGCCTGCGCCACCTCGCCGGTGATCGAAGTCGCGCGCTGGCTGCGCGGACGGCCCAGACGCGGCGTTGATCACCGGGAAGATCGACTCCAGGGCGGAGTAAGCGCGCGAAGGCGCCTATCCGGACGGCGGCAGCGCTAGGTTCGCCGCCCCCGGTGGGCCTGTGGCGTCGGGCCGGCCAGCGGCACCTGGCCCGGTGCGTCCGACCTGGCTGGGGTCCCCAGGAAGACGTGGTTGTCGCGCGCAGATCGAGATCTTGTGGCGCTCGGTCTCACCATGACGCTACGCGATGTTCTTTTACCGGCTTTGCCGGTTCTGTTCCTTGGCCTGTGCTACTGCGGCGGTGATCGAAGTCGCGTGCTGGCTGCGTGAATGGCCCGGACGCGACTTCGATCACAGGGAGGATCGACTCCTGGGGCGGGGCAAGCGCGCAAGGGGCGTCTCTCCGGACAGCGGCAGTGCTGAGTTCACCGCACGGGTGGATCTGTGGCGTCGGATAGCCCGCAACGCCTGGCCGGCACGTCCGGGGTGCAGCTTTGCCGTTTTTGCGGAGTCTGCGCCGCCGCTTGTGCTGTTGCAGCGGTGATCGAAGTCGCGTGCTGGCTGTGTGGATGGCCGAGCGGCGACTTTGATCACGGGGAAGATCTACTCCCGGGTGTTGGCGACGGCTGAAAACCGACGCCCCGTCGCCAGGGGGTCCAAATTC
>NZ_BONQ01000077.1 GCF_016862795.1 Dactylosporangium siamense
GCTGACCGGCCCGGCGGTGACCCCGCAGGAGCTCGGACGCATCGACGCGATCCTGCTCACCCACGACCACCACGGCGACAACCTCGACGACCGCGGCAGGGAACTGCTGCCCGCCGCCGGCACGGTGTTCACCACCGAAGCCGGCGCCGAGCGACTGGGCGGCAACGCGACCGGCCTCGCACCGTGGACCACAGCCACCCTCAGCGCCGAGGGACGACCCACGATCGTCATCACCGCAACCCCCTGCCGGCACGGGCCGCCGTTGAGCGGACCGATCGTCGGCGACGTCATCGGGTTCGCACTGCGCTGGGACGGCCAGCAGCACGGCCAACTCTGGATCTCCGGCGACACGGTCCTCTACCAGGGGACGCGCGACGTCGCGGAACGACTCCGCATCGGCACGGCACTGCTGCACCTCGGCGGTGTCCAGTTCCCGGTCACCGGACCCATCCGGTACTCGATGACCGGTCGCGACGCCGTCCAACTGTGCCAGGCGATCCGGCCCCACACGGTCATCCCCGTGCACTACGAAGGATGGCGGCACTTCCGGCAACCCCGGGCCGCCGCCGAACACGCCTTCGCCACTGCCGCCGACGACATCCAACGCAGCATCCGGTGGCTCGACGCCGGCGTCACAACGGACATTCCCTGCTGACCAAACCCCCGGATTTGGATGATCTTGCCGATATGTGCCCCCTGGTGGCCAGATCGGTGGTCTGGCGCTGATTGTCCATAATGGATACTCGGTGCCACGGTGATCGTTCGTGGGTCTACGATCCCGGTGCCCGGCTGGTGATTGCTGGCCGGGAAACCGGGGAGGAAATCACCCATATGGCACGCGTACGCAGAGTTCTGCTGTCCGCCGGCGCCGCATTCGTCGTCGTGGCCGCCACCGCACAGCCCGTGCACGCTCAGGCCCCGCTGGTCAACCTCAGCCCCACGAAATGGGCCTGGACCGATTCGGGCAACCCGTCGACCAGCTACCTCAACCAGTCCGGTGACATGCCGGTCGGTACGTCGCTCGACGCCGCCGGCAAGGCGCACACGCGGCGGTCGTACTTCACCTTCGATCTCACCGGGTTCAAGGGTCAGGCCATTCACGTGGCGGGCCTGACCTCGACCGAGACCAGCGTCACCGACTGCACCGCGACGGCGCCCGTCGAGATCTGGCGGACGTCGGCGATCAAGGACAACACGGCGTGGAACCGGGCGCCGCAGGAAATCGAGCGGATCGCGGAGGCGTCGCTCGGGACGGCGTACGGGTCCTGCCCCAGCGGGCTCTGGTTCGAGCTCGCCGAGGCGGTCGGGGTCGCCGTCGCTCGCGGGGACAAGACGCTCACCATCGAGTTGCGGGTCGCGGCGGTCGCGGAGAGCGATCAGCGGCTCGGACGGACGGTGCGGCAGCCGCGGCTCGCGGTGGGCGCCAACCACCTGGCGGTCGCGTCCGAGCTCAAGCTGCAGTATCCGGAAGGCACCTGCGGCACTGTTGCCAAGCATCCGACCGCGGGGTCATCTCCGACGTTCTCCGCCAAGGTCACCGACGGTGATGTCGGCGATCCCAAGACCTTGATCTTCGCGGTCTGGGATGTCGATCACCCGGACCAGCGGCGGGAGTTCATGGGCGGGACCTACGGCGGCGGCGTGTACCAGGCGTCCACCGATCTCAGTGGGTACGCCGACGGGACCCTGATCGCTTGGAGCGCCCGGGGTTTCGACTACACCGATTACGGGCCGTGGGCGAAGGCCTGCTACCTCACCGTGGACAAGACGCCGCCCGCGCATGAGCCGGGGGTCGCCTCGAAGCAGTACCCGGCCGGCACCGTGGGGACGGGCGGGCCCGGGGTGTTGGGCCGGTTCCGGTTCGACGCCGGTGGGAACCCGGATGTGGCCGCGTTCGCCTGGCGGGACACCTTGGGGCGCTATGGCACCGTGAAGGCGAACCGGTCCGGCGGGGCCGTGCTCGAGTACACGCCGGACACGGCGAGGACGATGTCGCTGTACGTGGTGGCCGTCGATGCGGCCGGAAACCGTGGACCGGAGAAGGAATACCAGTTCACCGTGCGTGCCACCTCGCCGTACGGGTCCGTGGACATGGCCGGGGTCGGGCTGCCGAGCACGATCAACCTGACTGCGACGGCGAGCGAGACGACCGTCATGTCGTATCAGTTGCCGGAGTCGGCCGAGGTCAAGCTGCCGGTGACCGGCGGCAAGGCGAGCGGGTCGATCACGTTCAACCAGACCGGGTCCGCCGAGATCACGCTGCGGGCCTACAAGGGCACGAAGCTGCTCGGGCAGAACAAGCTGTGGACCGTCGTCAGCGACCAGCCGGTGGTGGAGTCGGTCGAGTTCGACCTGTTCGCCAACCAGGTCGAGGGCAAGACCGGCTCGTTCACGTTCAAGCCGCGCCGGTCCGGGGTGGTGGCCTACCAGTACGTCATCGGTGGCCGCACCGCGCAGGTCGACGCCGCCGCGGACGGCAGCGCCGTGCTGCCGTACACCGCCGACACGCCCGGGTTCATCAGCATGCAGGTGAGCTCCGTGTCGGCTGACGGCACCGTCTCACAGGCGACGCAGCACTACTTCTCGATCGTCCCGGTGCGCCCGTCCGTCTACGTTTGGAACTTGACGGATTCGCCGCGGACCGACGGCGTCGGGATCCTGCAGCGGATCGAGTTCGGCAGCCAGCTGCCGGACCTGACCGGGTTCGTCTACCGCTATGACGGCGGGCCGGAAACCTCGCTCTCCAGCAACGGCAACTCGTACGCCTACCTCGACGTGACGCCCACGCACGCCGGGGACACGACCGTCATCGTTCAGGCGGTTCGGGCCGACGGGAGCCGGTCGCCGGAAACCCGGTACACCTTCCAGGTCTTCTCCGGACCGGTCGTCACCTGGACGCCCGCCGACGAGGTGATCGCCAACTTCCCGGTGACGGTCACGTTCCGGGCCGCGCTGCCCGGCGCGACGCAGTTCCGCTACACCCTGCCCTACGGCGACCAGGAGCTCACCGTGCCCGTGGGCGCGGACGGTACGGCGACGGTGACGTACACGCCGCTCTCGCCGGGCCTGGACACGCTCCTGGTCCGGAGCGTCGCCGCCGACGGGACGGAGTCGGAGCAGCGCTACCAGTACATCTACGTCAGGGATGACCGGGTCACCGTCTACGCACCGTGGAACGAGTACAACCCGACCGGCGGCGTCGGCATCCCGGGCACCGTCGGCTTCTACTCGCAGTTCGCCCCGAACATCGTGGAGTTCCGATACCACGTTGAGGACGGGCCGGTCGTCGCCGTGCCGCCCACGCCGGACAGCACCACGACGTACACCGACATCACGCCGACGCACAGCGGGCTGAACACGCTGTACGTCCAGCAGGTGCTGGCCGGTGGCGGGCTCTCACAGGTCACCGAGTACCGCTTCCTCGTCGGTACCGCGACGAACGTGGTCTCGGCGCAGTACCTGCCCTCCACGTGGGGCGGCGGCGTCGGCGTCGAGGGGACGTTCGACTTCACCGCCGGCGCCGATGGGGTCGTGGCGTTCGGCTACCAGTTCGACTACGACGAGACGAAGACCGTCGAGGCGGTGAACGGGCACGCCACGGTGAAGTGGACACCCTCGGAGGGTGGCTCGCACACCCTGGCCGTCACCGGGCGCCGCGCGGACGGCAGCACGACCGACCGAACCTGGCAGTACCTGCTCGTGCAGTACTGACGTTCGGGCCGGCCGGTCGTGGATCGCTGGTTCTTCCGCAGCGATCCACGACCGGCGTGGGTCTTCGCGCTGGTCCGGGCCGCCCCACGCGCATCGACGTTCTATGGCACACTCCCCGGGTGACGCTGCCCCCTCAGCCACCTCCGTACCCGGGCGCCCTCCCCCCGATGTACGGCCCTCCGGGCCTACCGCCACCGCCGCCACCGCGGAGCAATGCCGGGCTCGTCATCGGCATTGTCATCGGCGCGCTCGTGCTGATCGCCGGCGTCTGCGTGGCCGGTGTGGTGGGCGTCATCGTGGTCCGGGACAAGGCAAAGGACCGGTCGCCCGTTTCGGCGTCGACGCGTGATCCCTACTCGGGCGGCGACTACACGGCGCCCGCCGCCGCCCCCACCACGAAGGCGCCGGCGCCACCGCCGGCACCGGCGCGGGTCGGGGAGTGCATCAGCGTCGACGAGATCGGGACGTACCTGGGGACGGGGAGCTGCAACGGCACCAAGGGTGCGTACAAGGTGCTCACCGTCGACTACTCGCGGGACACCTGCCCCGACCCCGAGTCGCCGTACATCACCGAGGACGGCTACCGGCTCTGCCTCGAGGTGTACCTGGTGCGCACCTACTGCTACAAGTTCCCGAGCGGTTCCGGTTGGGTCGTGCCCGCCTCCGCGTGCAAGGCCAAGGGGACGGTGCACATCATCGACATCGTGCCCGGCGCGACCAACAGCAACAACTGCACGCGGGACTACAAGTGGAACCGGTGGTACCAGTTCAGCCACCCGACGGTCGTCTACTGCGTCATGCAGTACTGATCAGACCGCTGTTCCCGGCGGGGATTTGAGCAGCGTGGTCGCCTCGGTGGCGTAGCCGCCGCGGCCGGTGCGGTTCGCGTTCGCGGCGATCCGGATGAGGTCGATGTTGACGCCGGCGGCGCCGCTCGGGTCGTGGACCTTCAGCTTCACGTCGAGGCTCACCGAGGTGCCGGCCCAGCCCTGCGCCTCCAGGTTGAGGTGGGCGACCTTCTGCGAGCCCAGGTGCGGCAGGTAGCCGAGCGGTGCCACCTCGACCTTGTCGGCCGTCGACAGCGCGTTCAGCTTCGACTGCTTCTTGGTGTTGGGGTTGGCCACCAGGTTGCGGAAGTCTTCGGTGCCGCCGAGGTTGACCTGATACGAGCTGACGAGCGTGAGTCCCCGCTCGGCGAGCAGCCGCAGCAACGTGTCGTGCAGCACCGAGGTGCCGAACTGGCTGGTCAGGTCGTCGCCGATGAGCGGCACTCCGGCGGCGGTGAACCGTCCTAGCAGCTCTGGGTCTCGGGCGACCGCGTCGCTGGTGGTGTTGACGAAGGCGACTCCGGCTCGCCGGGCGGCCTCGGCGTACGCCAGTGCGGTCACCGGACGGCCGCTGGGCGCCGAGTAGAGCAGGACGTCGGCCCCGGTGAGCGACGCGGCCACCCGGTCGATGCCGCTGTCGTCGACCAGGCCGGCGGTGACCGGTACACCTGCCGCAGGGAGCTCGCAGTCGAGCCTGGGGAAGTTGTTGGGCGGGAGGAAGATCGCCTCGGTCAGGTCCTTGCCGATCTTTTCCGGTGACGTGGCGAACGCCGCGACGAACTCGATGTCGCCGACACCGAAGCCGTCGATCTCCGGCCGGGAGATGCCGACGAGGCTGCCGGTCTGCTGGTAGTACGCGATGCCCTGCACCAGCGCCGACGTGTTGTTCCCGACGCCGACGACCGCGACCTTCACCCGTTCGATCATGGCCCCGACGATACGTCGGTCCCCGAGCATCGGTACTCAGCCGGATTGGGTACGCGTACCCATCCATCGATGACATTGGCTCGGCAGGATCGGCGCATGCGGAAGATATTGGTGCTGATAGCGATCGTTGCCGTTGCGCTCGTGGCCGGCTCGTCGTCGGCGGTGGCCGCCACGCGGCTACGGGGGATCGCCGACCACCTCATGTTGCAGGCTGAAGACCTCGGCGGCAGCGTCCCGGGCCCGGTCGAGGACGGGCTCACGTGGCCGCTGCTGCCACAGCCGTGCGCCGACGCGCCCGTGCCGCTGCCGGTCGTGAGCCGGCAGCAGGCCGCGGACTTCGGCGCCACGTTCCGCGTCTACGAAAATGTTGCGCGGTACCGCAACAGCAACGCGGCGCGCGGGTACGTCCGGGAGCTCAAGGCGCAGCTCGCGCGGTGCGGCGTCGGGGGCGGCGACAACGGGTTCGACCCCGTCGCCGACGACGTGTACGGGCCTGACTCGACGCTGTTCTTCGGCAACTACGACCTGGGCGACCGCTATGTCGCTTACGGGGTGGCGGCCACCGGGCGCTACGTCGTCGTGGTCCTGATGTCCGACGCGCGCATCGGGGCACCCGACGTCACACTGCTCAACGGGCTCACCAACCAGGCGATCACCCGTGTGCGGACCTAGGAAACGGGCGGAGATCGAGCGGGTCGGGCGGCGGCATGCCGTGGGTTGCCGAGCGGCGTAGCAGCGCCAGTAGGTCCTCCTGGCGCGGCTGGCCGAACGCCAGCCGGTAGTGGGCCAGGTCGGCTTTCAAGCGCTCGAGCTTGGCCACGTCGCGGCTCAGGGGGTACAGCAGGACATGCCGTTCGATCATGGCTGCCCCGCTGTACACCCAATAGGGAGCGAAGTCGCCGAGTGCCTCGGAACCCGTGCGAGCGGCGTCGTAGGCGGCCTTCCACACGTCTTGCTCGTCGGAGGACAGCGCGGCTGCTCGATGGTGTTCGGCGATGTTGCGGCGCACGGCGTGCCCGCCGAAGCGGTGCACGCGGCCCTCGCGCTGTTCGAAGTCGACGGGGTTGGGAGGAGCATTCCAGTGCACGATGGCCGAGCACCACTGGTGGAAGTCGATGCCCTCCTGGCCGGCGCTGGTGGTGGCGACAACGAACGGCCAGAACGGGCTGTTGAACGCCTGCCGGACGGCGGCCTTCCGCTCGACCTGCGCCTGTTCCTCGCCCCGTCCGCCGTAGCGCAGTGCGAACCGGCCGGGCAGGCTGATCGGCTTGTCCGGCAGGTGTGGGTCGAAGGCCCGGTACGTGACCGGCTGGATGGTGACGGTCATGAACAGCCGTTGGGCAAGGACGAAGAGGGAGTCGTTGTCCAGTGGCAGGCCAGAGCCCGCGCTGCGCAACACGTGCAGGTGTTCGTCCAGCACGGCCTGGAGGCCGCCCGCGGCGCAGTAACGCAGGATGGCTCGCCAGTACACGATGCCGGGCTGCAGATGATCGAGCAACTGCGCCGAATCGGCCCGGTTGAACAGCGACCGCAGACCGTTGGCAATGTATGCGGCGGCTTTCCAATGGGCGTCCGGCGTCACAGTGCAATTCGGCGTGAGGATCCGGGCGATCGCTCGCCAGGCGATGTTGCCAGGACCGTACAGCCCGATGGCGGTCACGTCATCGATGACCTGGGAAACGTCGTGGGCAACCGGATGCTCGACCGCCGAGATGACCGCGTACGCCTGGCTGACGTGACGATCCAGGCCGGCCGGGGTGCCGTCCTCGTTGTGCGAGTCGGCGATGGCTCCGGCGACGGCCTGGATGGAGAGCTGCTCGAATCCGGCTCGCGCACCCGGCCACCGGAACACCGCGTGCCATGGGTGGACCTCGCCGACGTGGCGCGGGTCGCTGAATTCGGCCGGTGCACTGCGACGCAGTCGCTCGCATACCTCCGTTTCGACGGCCTCCAGGGGCAAGGTCTCGGTCGGCCGTTGCCGGGCGATCGCGAGCGGATCGCAGACCAGGGCGAGTTCGGGGTGCGGCCAGAACAGCGCGAACGTGCTCATGGAAGCGGCGCGCTCCCCGTCGAGGCGGTAGTCGAGCCGGGACCGGCGGCGCTGCGGCTCGGCACCCGGCTGCCGGGTGCCTTCGATGCGCCGCTCGGCCTCGTAGCTCAGCAGCCCGGCCACGGCCGTCGGTGTCGCGTTCCACGATGAGAACACCAGGCGCTTGGTGATGCCGTGCGCGGCGGCGTCGGCGAACGGCTCGCCGAGCGCCGAGTACGGCATCGAGGGCGGCAACCACAGCAGCTGCCACCAGCCCCGATCGAGGGTGTCGGCGGCGAGGTGACGAAGCCTGGCGTTGCCGAGGTCGATGGCCCGCCGCTGGGCGACGGCGTCGGCGTCGAGCAGCTGCGTGCTCGCCAGCAGCGGGCGGACCTCGGCCGCAGCACGGCCCTTGAGCGCGGCGCGGACCTTCTCGCCGATCTGGTAGCCGTCGAGGAAGTTCAGGAAGTACGGGGCGGACTTCCAGTACTCGATGGTCATCGGTGCTTCGACGGCCTTGGCGATCCGACGCATCGCGGCGTAGCTGCGCATGTCCTCGGCGGTGAGGTCCTGGACGGTCACGACATGCTCGAGCAGCATCTTGGCCTGCTGCAACGCCGGCCGTTCGGTCCGGCACATCACCCGCAGCAGCAGCTCCCGCAGCTCCGCCCGGATCGCGTCGCTCGGCTCCGCGCGGACCAGCGCTTCGCGGTGCGCCTCGAACGCCTTCGCCACCTCGGCGTGCCACTGCTCGTCCGGATTGAGGAACCCGAGAATCTGCCGGAGGTCGGCATAGTGGTCCTCGCCGGCGGCGCGTTCCTCGGCATAGGTGAAGGGTTTGTACGGCGTCGCCGACAACAGCAACACCCGCGCATCCCCATAGTCGAACAGCGATTTCGCGAGTTCGGCCGCCGGTCCGCCGTCCGGATCGAGGAGTTCCCGGAAACGCTGGAACTCGTCGAGGATGATCAGGTCGGGTTCGAGTGCGTCGACGCCGGCGCGGGCGAGCGTGGCCCGGAGGTCGCCGATGATCCGGCGGGAGCGCTCGCGCAATGCGTCCGGGAGGGCCGGGCGGCGGCCGATCTCGTCGAGCAGCGCGTTGAACTCCTTGAGCAGGCCGTCCTTCTTGGCGAGGCGGATGAACTGCCTCGCGATCGTCCGGTCCAGCTGCCCGCCCAAGGCGGTTTCGAGCTGCCGGCAGTACTGTTCGAACCGCTCCGGCGAGCCGACGGTGCCCTGCAACGCGCGAACTGCGGCGCGGGTCCGCCATCCATCCCAACCTTCGACCTGCTGGAGCAGGAGGAAGATCAGCGCGCGTTCCTCCTTCGCCCCGGTGCGCCCACCCTGGTCGAACGAGGTGCCGGGCGTGAATGCCACCAGGTTGATCCGTTTGCCGTGCGCCGGCTTACCCTGCTTGAGCTTCGAGACCTCCTTGGCCAACAGCGTCAGGCGGGTCGAGAGCGTGACGGCCTCGTCCGCGGTCACCCGCAGCCGCGCAACGTTCTGCGCGGCGACGTCCTGGTTCGAGCAGACGTACACCACGTCCACCCGCTTCACGCTCGGGTCGTCCTGCAGCCGTTCGAGCGTCTTCGCGACGACCCCGCGCGCGACCAGGCTCTTGCCGAGGCCGGTCTCGTCGGCGACGAGGAACCGCCGGGTGGGATCGGCGCCGTAGTACCGCTCCATGACGTGCTCGACCGTCGCGCGTTGGAAGTCCTTGAGGCCCGCGATCACCTGCTGCGCGTCGTACCGATTCATGCGCGCGCCTCCTCAAGTTCGGCCTGCCGCGCCTGCACGACGACCGCCCAGAGCGTGCTGAACTCGTCGGGCCACAGGTTGGCGCCCCGGGCCTCGATCCGGGCGATCAGGTTCGCGAGGTCGTCGAGCCGCTCGGGGTGCTCGGCGAGCGCGTTGATCAGGAGCTCGAAGATCCCGCCGAGCCCGGTCCGCCAGTTGGCCGAGCCGCCGCCTTCGCCCTCGACCAGGGGCACCGCGGCGGCTTCGGCGCCCAGCCCGAGCATCAGCAGCAGGAACCGCTGGAACTTCTCGACGGTGTCGATCTGCTCGGCGAGCACATGATCGAGCCGATCGTCGGGATCGCCTACGAGCGTCGCGACCACGATCGTGCGTTCACGGGCGTCGCCCAGTTCGGCCGTGATGATCACGAATGGCGTGATGTCGGTCAGCGCCAGACCCGTGAACGTGGCGCTGACCGGCTGTCCGGCGACCAGCGTGGCCGCCTCGCCGCGGCGGGTGTGCAGCTCCGCGGTGAGCCGCACGCCCTGCGCGGCCGGGAGCGCATCTTCCGACGTCAACGTTATGGCGTACCGCTCCGCATCGGCCTGCACGGTAGCGACCAACGGCAGTTCGGCGATGTCGCCGACGAGATCGATCAGCAGCTCGGCGTCCTCGTCCAGCTCCACCGGCTCGCCGCGCTCATACGGCTCAAGCACCCCGCGCAGGTCCGTCTCCGGCCCGACCATCGAGTCGATCCCGAGGTCGGCGCGCCTGCCGGCGAGCTCAACGAGCACCTCGACGTTGCCGCCGAACGCCGCACCGGTGGCGTTCGCGGAGCCGATGAGCAGCCGGGCTGCCGCGCCCTGCTCGACCACGTACACCTTGGCGTGCAGACCGCTGAGGATCTCCAACCCGTTCGAGGACTCGTCTTCGGGCAGGCCGGCCAGTTCGCTGACGACGAAACACTCCGCGTGCGCGAGCGTCTCGTCGGGCAGGCGGTCGAGTTCCTCCTGGCGCCCGATCACCATCCGGCGATCGCCTGGTGCGCACAGCAACAGCCCGTCCTCGGTGCAGAACGGCGAGATGACGAGGTGCCGGGCGCCGTCGAAATTCGGGGGCCGATGCCCCGGCACACCCAGAGCATGGAAACGCACCTCGTCAACGCCGTCCGGTGCGGTCCACTCCGCCCGGCGCAGGTCCTCGATAAGGGTTTCGATGGCCTCCAGTCGCGGTGCCGGCAGCGGGGCGACGGCCAGTTTGAGAGTGTGCCTGAGCAGGTCAGCGAGGGGTTTGTTGGCGCCGACCGGTCGTGAACCGCGCACACCGTCCAGGCGAAGGCACACGTCCCAACTGCGGTCCTTGGTGAGGTTCCGGCTCAGGACCAGCAGACGGAGGGACACCTCGCCGGTGACGTCGTCCAGAAATCGCAGCACCCACAGCTTCGGGTGGAAGAGACGGCCCGGCCTCGGCTTCCTGACCGTGTGCACCATCGGTTCGAGGAACGCGAGCAGCGCGGATTCTCCCGGTGGCACCGCGACCCGCCCCGACTGGCAGAAGACGTCGATGCGATCGGCGCACCGGCGGACGCTTTCCATGATGACAACGGGGTCCATCGACTCGCGGAGGTTGTGCGCGGCGAACGCGAGCGGCGCGACCAGCAGACTGTCGAGATCGAGCGTGAACGTCAGCGCGACGGCCCGGGTGAGCTGCGAGCCGGGCGGCGGGCGCAGGGCGTCGAGCAGCAGCGTGCGGGTATCAGGCGCCAGCAAGCTCGACCTCCGACTCGGCCGCGCAGCCGTTGTGGATGTCCATGAGCATGCTTCTCGCTTGCGGCCAGCGGTACACCAAACGGGCGCTCCCGGATGCTCCGCTCCAGTTGCGCAGGAGCTTTTCATTCGTCAGCCGTGACTGGCTCTTTTTGACCGACCGTTCACGCTCGCCGATCAGCGTTCGGAGCGATTGCTCTTTCCGGACCTCGCGTATCCCGCCCGTCGCCACGGCGTCGAGCCACAGGTCGATGAATCGTCGTGCGGTGAGGTTGGTTGCGATGCGCGGGTTCACTTCGATGACCTGGCTCCACATCTCGGCCCGGTTCCACGCACTCAGGCCGGCGAGCTCAACGGCCCAGTCGGCGAGGAGCGCGCGGTACAGGTCAACCGGCGCCGCATGCTTGATCAGCCCAGCCGCCTCGTACCGCTCGGCGACCAGCAGGTTGTACAGCAGCGCGGCCCCGTGGATGGCGAGCGAGAAGCGGCCGGCATGCAGCGCCGCTCTCGTGATCTCCGGTGAAGCCCCAGCGGTCACCGCGTCGTCCCATGGATGGTCCGCTTCGAGCGCCGGCCAGCGTTCCGGTGCCAGCAGGTGCGCCAGCAACGTGTTCGGGACCCTCGCCAGCATGCATTCGCGGAGCCAGCGGGCCTCGTCCGGGCCCAGCGTGAGCTCGCCGTCCAGCTCGGTCGGGAAGCCGGCGGGCGGGTCGGGCAGCGTCGGGTGCCACATACCGGTCCGCAGTTCCGCGAGTTCTTCTGTCTCCGCCGCCGACCGGGTCACCGGCTCCTCGCCGGTGCGGATGCCGAAGGTCGTCAGCGCCGTCGCGTAGATGGTCGAGGGCAGCGTCCGGACCTTCACCCCCGTGTAGCGGCCGACCATCCCCTCGGGCCGGCCCGCCCGGATGAGCGCCGAGATGACGGTGCGCTCGTTGCGGGACACCCGAGCGGACGTCGCGTTGCCACGCAGCCGGCGGCCCTGCGCGTCCTGAAAGCACCAGGGGACGATGAGCAGGTACCGGGCGCGCGTATGCAACGTCGATATGCCCGGGAAGAGCATGTCACTGAATGCGTCGCGCACCTGGCCGATGCCGAGCTCGTCGCGGCTCTCGGTGTTGCTGAAGAGGTTGAGCAGCTCGCGCATCCGCTGCTGATCAGCCCGGGAACTATCCAGCCAGGACAGCGCGGACGCCACGCAGCACCTCCGCGGGCATGCTGGTTTCGGACGGGTCCGCTCGACGGTACGGACGCTCTATTGGGAAATCGAACAGTCTTAACGGCTCGGTTGCGCGCCGTTTGGCCGATTGGCACCCGAAGGGCAACGCGGCCTGCCGCCCGCCACCCGGGCTACCTCCACCGAGTGACGCCGGTGGATCCAGGTCGTGATGGTCGGCAGACTCGAGGATCCTCGACGAAGGAGCCCACGTGCCGTTTTCCCGCGTGCAACCAGCCCACAACACGCCCGGCGCCGCCAGCGCCCTCTATGTGGCGACCGCGGCCTGGATCATGGCGGCTCTGCTCTTTGGCGCGATGCTATGGCGGGATGGCAACGGCCTGGACGAGGAACCGACGGGCGTGGCGGACAACGCCATCGCGGTCATGGTGTTCGTCCTGTGCCTGCTCGGCGCCACCGTCTCGTATGCCGGCGCCGCGACGCTGCAGCAGTTGGCGAAGCGGCAGGCGGTGGAGGTCAAGTGATGGGCCTCTTCAACAAGCTCACCGAACAGCACGGGTCTCCGTAACGCGTCGGTCCCGGTTTCCGGCGACAACGTAGCCGGAAACCGGGAACCGGCGCCTCAGAGGATGCCGCGGGCCTGGAAGGCGGCGCGAACCTTGTCCGCGGCTGCCGCGCCGTACAGCGCCTTCGCGGTGCGAACCGTCTCGCGCGCCGCGGCGGGCATCTTCGTGTTGGGGGCGAAACCGAACTGCGCTTCGAGGATCACCTTGTTGGCCTTGGTACGGCCAAGTGCCGCGTTGATGTCGAACAGCGCCCGGGACCAGATCTCGCCGTCGGCGTGGACCTCGCCCTCCAGGTCGGTCGGGTAGAGCTTCGGGCCGTCGACGCGGCGCAGGCAGTGCGGCTCGTCGTCGGTGTACGAGGTCGCGTCCCAGTCGGCGATGCAGGCCAGCGGCGTGCGCGCGGTGTCCTGGCTGGTGGCCTGCGACATGGTGAAGGCCCAGTAGTCGCCGAAGCCCTCGCCGATCGAGCCGGCCTCGAGCTTCTCGCCGAAGCCCGGCACCTGGTCGTCCTGGATCGCGTGGCCGTACTCGTGCCAGATGACCTCGTTGTCCTCGGCGTCGTCGACGCCGCCGGTGCCGAAGGTGATGCCGTCGGTGTCGGGGTCGTAGAACGAGTTGTCGTCGATCAGGCCCGTCGTGGCGTACCGCTGCGGCTCGTTGTTGACGTCGTTGAAGCCGAGCTGGTGGATGTACTCCTGGGCCGACGTGATGCCGTGGTAGCCCATCACCTGCTCGAAGCCGCGCTGGGAGCGGTTGTAGATGAAGATCCGCTGCGGCGAGACGACCGGGTCGGTGCTGATGTTGAAGGCGTAGGTGCCCTGCAGGGTGGTCGTCTGCGTGTTGAGATGCGTCAGCGTCACCGTCTTGTACGCCGCCTGCAGGGCCGGGTAGTCGGCGTCCTGGCGGTCCTTCAGCGTCTCGTTCTGCAGCGCGGCCACCGGGTTTGGGTCGAAGACCCGGCCGGTGCCCTCGGCCTCCTTGACCAGCTTCTGCTCCTGCAGGGTGGCGCCGCTGGCGGCGTCGAGGACGGTGAGGACGGAGCCGCTGGCGGTGCGGGTCACGACCGTCCAGGCGAGGGTCGCGGTTGCGCCGGGGACCACGACGAGCTCGGTGCGGGCGGCCGGGCCGGCGAGCCGCCCGGACACCGACGCCCGCGCGTGGTCGGCGGCGACCGCGGGGACCTCGGACTTCAGCCCGGTCACTGCGAGCCGCCCGTCCTGGACGATGACCTCGCCGGTGCTGGCGTCGCTGTGCGTGGCGTAGAAGCCGCCGAGCACCGGCAGGCCGTGGTACAGCTGCTGATACCAGGTGTGCGTGCCCAGCAGTGACTGCCGGACCTGAATCTGCTTGAGCCCGTCCGGCACCGCCGCCGGCGCCGCGTGTGCCGCAGTTCCCGCCGCCGCGGCCACCAGCACCCCGCCGACCAGCGAGGCCATCCATCCGTGCGCCCGTCGATACATCCCGACATCGTAGGACCGGGCCACGAAAGATCTACATGTCTGGATTCGCGGAGAGGGGCTTGTCGAGGGGGTCGGGCTAGCGCGGCACGCGGCCGGCGCCGCCGCAGATCTCGCACTGGGTCTGCGGGGCGGCCTCGTCGGCGAAGGCCTCGCCGGTGAACTCGAGCGTCCGGCGGGTGTGCTGCACCCAGCCCCGCCCGTGGCAGTGGATGCAGACCGCCGAGGTCGGGCGGCCGGAGCCCCACTGCTGGAACCTGCGCTCGTCGCGGCGGCGGAGCAGGGCGAACCCGGCGATCCCGAGCACCGCCAGGGCGCACAGGCCACCGCAGAGCCACTCCATCCCGGCGTACCTCCGCTCATCGGTTGCCAGGTCGAACGTTCATCGGTTGCCGGGTCGAACGTATCTGACGGACGGCGTGGCGACGTCCGTCGTTCGGGGTGCCGCCATCGTCGTGTCGGCGGGCCTTGTGGCGCTGACGGACGCGTTGTCAGCCGGTCAGTGGTCCGTCAGTCAACGATCGAGCAGACCTTCCACCGATAGCGGTGAGTGGTCTTCTCGAAACTCACCGCAGCTGGTTGACTGACGGCGGCAAATGTGGTGAAGCTCCCAGATCTCCGCTTCGCCCAGCTCAAGCCCTGTTTTGAGAACGGAAGGGACGTCGCGACCCGATGAGCGAGTCGAACCTCGAACCGAGCCCGCTCACCCGCCTGGCTGTCCCCGGTGAGCGCTTCGGGTGGATCTTCCGCGACCGGAATCTCTTCCGGCGCCGGTTCACCGAGCCGCAACCGGAGCCGATCCCGGTGCCCTTCGGGCTCGTGGACGCCGCCCGCAACGCGAAGCAGCGGATGACCACCCGGATCATCATCGCCAGCTCCGTCACGGGCGGCGCCGTCGTGCTGATGGGCTGCTGCGGCAGCGCCACGGACAGCGCGGTCTTCGGCGTGTTCGCGGTCCTCGCGCTGCTCGCCGGCGCCGGCGCCATCGCGCTCATCGTCGTGGCCGCCAACCAGGCCGCGGGTGCGCTGCAGCGCAAGACCGACGAGCTGCGTGCCGCCTACCAGCAGGCCTACGGTCAGTGGGACGCCCGCCGGCAGACTCACGAGCACGGCCAGCAGCAGCTGATCGGCGGCCTGCTGGAGTGGGGCGCCGCGACGCCCTCGCCGGGCACCCGCCGGGTCGACATCTTCGGTGGTACGAGTTGGGGCTGGGAGGCGCTGCTGACGGTCTTCGGCGGCTCGCTGCTGAGCACCCACGGCTCGATGGTCGTGGTCGACTTCAGCGGCGAGACGCTGTGCGCCGAGCTGACCGACCTCGCCCGGCAGACCGGCTCGTCGGTCGACATGCGGCACATCCCGTCGCAGCTCGCGGAGGTCGACCTGCTGGCCGGGCTCGGTAAGCAGCAGCTCATCGACAGCCTCGTCGAGGCGATGCACGGCGACGCGACCACCGGCAGCCGGGCCGACCGGGTGCAGGACAGCATGCTGCTGCACGAGATCTGCGAGGAGCTCGGCGGGACCGTCACGATCGGGCGGATCATCGGTGGGCTGCGGGTGCTCACGGACCGCTCCGGCACGCCCGCGCTCACCCTCGAGGAGGCGGACCGGATCCGCGACTCGATGCCCGACGAGACCCGCCGGCAGCTGCACGGCAACGTGCGGCGGATCGAGGCGTTCCTGCGCCCGCTGGAGGCGATGGGCACCGCGGTGCCGATGGCCAAGCCGGCCACCGTCACCGTCCTGGCCACCGACCGCGACGGCCGCTCCGCACAGAACGAGCTGCTCAAGGACCTCGTCGTGCAGTGGCTCACCCGCTGGGTCGGCATGGGCCAGACCAAGATCGGCTCGCTGATCGTGATCGGCGCCGACGAGATCGACCACCGGCACATCGAGAAGCTCGGCACGATCTGCGAGCGGCAGGGCACCCGGCTGGTGACGATGTTCGAGCACCTGCGGGAGGCGTCGCTGCACGCGATCGGCGGCGGTGAGGTCGCGTTCATGCGGCTGGCCAACCACGACGAGGCCCGGCAGGCGGCGGAGTTCATCGGCAAGCAGCACAAGTTCGTGCTCAGCCAGCTCACCCGCACCCTGGGCGGCAACGAGACCCACTCGGTCGCCGACACCGAGGGCGAGTCCACCAGCGAGAGCCGGACCGACGGGTACACCAGCGGCCGCAACCAGTACAGCCGCAGCCGGAGCCGGTCATGGACCAAAACGGTCAACTGGAGCCAGACGGTCACCAACGCGGAGGGCACGACCTGGAGCGACGCCGCTTCGGCGCAGCGGGTGTACGAGTACACCGTCGAACCGCGCGTCCTGCAGGACCTGCCCGACTACGCGATGCTGCTGGTCAAGTCGCACGATCGGGGCTCCACCCTGCAGGCGGTCGAGTGTGACCCGGCGATCGTCACGCTGCCCCGGCTGAGCATGCAGCCGCTGCCGCCGATGGCGCTGCCGCAGCAGCACGAGGCGGTCAACCCGGTCTCCGGGCTGCCCAACGAGGCCACCATCTCGCGGCCGGTCGGGATCACCCCGCCGCCGATGTCGCCCGGTGCCGCGGCCGCGAACACGGTCCCCGGCTGGGGCGGCGCACCCGGGCAGTCCGGTCGGTACCCGCAGCAGGGCCCGGGGTGGCGGGGCTGATGAGCGACGCCGACGCGCTGTTCACCTGGCTCGCCAAGGCCGAGGGCAGCCGGGTCGTCGAGCTGCCCCGCCGGGCGCCGGCGAAGCCCGACGGGCGCCCGGCCGACCAGGGCCACCGGCAGCGGCTCGCCGCCATCGCCGCGACGTATCACGCGGCCGGCGCCGACACCGGCGAGCCCCTCGCACTGGGCTGGGCGCGGGCCGGCGGGGCGAGCGCGGTGCACATCTTCACCGCCGGCGGCATCATCGGCGCCGCGGACGCCACCGGCCGGCAGCCGCTGAGCGTGCCGCCCGGCGCGACCGGCCTCGCGCACGAGGACGGCGCGCTGCTGCGGATGCTCACCGCGGTGCCGCACTGGACCCGCATCGGCGGCGTCGTGGACGGGCTGCTGGTCGAGGACGAGCCGCACCGCCTCGACGACCTGCGGCCGACCCTCGACGAGTGCCTGCTGCGGGTCTGGCACGCCGGGTTCGCCTGGCTGCTGCTGGCCGAGCCGGTGCCCATGGCCGAGATCGACGCGGCCGCCCGCGCGGTCGCCGCCGAGGAACGCGACGCGCGGACCCGCGCCGGGTCGCCGGAGCACGCGGTGCGCGCCGAGCGGCTCGCGCTGCGGCACCGCGAGCTGCGGCAGGGCGAGTCCACCGGGATGTGGCGGGTGCACCTGCTGGCGGGCGCCGCGACCCCGGCCGGCGCCGCGGCCGTCGCCGGGCTGCTGTGTGCCTCCGCCGACCTCGGCCGGCTGCCCTACGCCCTGATCCCCACCGGCGTCTTCACCGACTTCGCCACCGCCCTCGACGGCCCGGCGCTCCTGGCCAGCTCGGCGCTGGTGGCGGCGCTCGCCGTCACCCCGGTCGAGGAGATCCCTGGGGTGCGGCTGGCCACCCGCTCCGAGTTCGACGTGACCCCCGAGACGTCGGCGACCACGGCGGCCGCCGGCGGTGTGCTGTTGGGCAAGGTGCTCGACCATGACGGGCGGCCCGGCGAGGAGTTGCACGTCGGCACCGCGAGCCTCAACCGCCACACGTTCGTGTCCGGCGCGACCGGCGCCGGCAAGTCGCAGACCGTGCGCCACCTGCTGGAGGAGACCACCCGCGTCGGCGTGCCGTGGCTCGTGGTCGAGCCGGCCAAGGCGGAGTACCGGCAGATGGCCGACCGGATCGGCGGCGAACGGGTCATCGTCATCCGCCCCGGCGACCGCGACGCGCCGCCGGCCGGCTTCAACCCGCTCGAGCCGGCCGCCCCGGACTTCCCGCTGCAGACCCACGTCGACCTGGTGCGGTCGCTGTTCCTCGCCGCCTTCGACGCGGAGGAGCCGTTCCCCCAGGTGCTCAGCGCGGCTCTGACCCGCTGCTACGAGGACCTCGGCTGGGACCTCGCCCTCGGCGAGCCGAGGGTGCCTGGCAGCCACCCCCGGTATCCGACCCTCGGCGACCTGCAGCAGACCGCCGAGCTGGTGGTCGAGCAGATCGGCTACGGCAAGGAGGTCACCGACAACGTCCGCGGCTTCATCCGGGTCCGCCTTGCCAGTCTCCGCCTCGGTACGACCGGACGGTTCTTCGAGGGCGGCCACCCGCTGTCGATCCAGCGGCTGCTGGCGCACAACGTGGTCTTCGAGATCGAGGACGTCGGCGACGACCGCGACAAGGCCTTCCTCATGGGCGGCCTGCTGGTCCAGCTCGTCGAGCACCTGCGGATGGCCGGCCGGCACCAGCCGGAGCTGTTCCGGCTCGGGCTGCGCCACCTCAGCGTGTTCGAGGAGGCGCACCGGCTGCTGCGCCGCACCGAGCACGCCGGCCCCGCCGCCCACGCGGTCGAGCTGTTCGCCGCGCTGCTGGCCGAGATGCGCGCCTACGGCGAAGGGCTCGTCATCGCCGAGCAGATCCCGAGCAAGCTCATCCCCGACGTCATCAAGAACACCGCGGTGAAGGTCATCCACCGGCTGCCGGCGGAGGACGACCGCGACGCCGTCGGCGCGACCGTCAACCTGACCGAGCCGCAGTCCCGGTTCGTGGTGACGCTCCCGCCCGGCACCGGCGCGGTGTTCGCCGATGGCATGGACCAGCCGGTGCTCGTCCGGCTGCCCGACGGCAGCGCCCGCGAGCGCGGCGGGATCACCGCGACCGCCGACGTCACCCCGCTGATCGGCCGGCGCAGCGTCACCTGCGGCGCCTCGTGCGTGGAGGCCCCGTGCACGCTACGCGACATGCGCACCGCCCAACTGCACCTCACCGACGAGCCGTGGCTGCCGCTGTGGGCAGAGCTCGCGGTGCTCGGCCACCTCACCGGCTGGCCGGTGCCCGCGTTGCGCGCGGTCCACATCCGGGCCCTGCTCGACCTGCCGGCGCGGCTGCGCGAGTGCGCGCTGTCACACGCGGTCGACGGGGCGGTCGCCACACGGTCGGCGTTCCTTCCCCCGACGGCCGGCCCCGACCTGCTGAGCCGCCACGTGCTGCAGGCGCTGGACGGCTACGTCCACGGCGAGATCCACTGCGAGGACGACGAGACGTGGTGCCTGGCTCGCTCGTACCGCTACGCCCGCCTGTGGGACGACCTCCGCGCCGCCTCACGCTCAGGTGTGACCGGCCGCGATCCCCGCAGCGCCGACTGGGCGGCACGGTACGGCCGCACCGTCCCCGGCGACGACGTCACCGCGCAGCTCGCCGAGGTCTCCCGCTGGTTCGACGCCGACCTGCGAGACCCGGCGGTCAACCGCCGGGTGGCGCTCGGCGTGCAATCCCCGTCGGCGCTGGAGCGGGCCGCCGGCCTGACGTTCGGCGCCGCCGGCTGGACGACCCGCATCCGTGACCTGGTGGCCGAGCACTTCGTCGACTGCGGATGGCCGGACCAGTACCTGGCGGCGGACGCCGGCCCGGTCGACAGCGACGGAGGGTGACACTGATGGCTGCGGAAACCACCCCGCCGTCTCGGACCGACCGGACGGTCGATTCGGCGAAGCTCGAACAGGCGGTCGGTGACCTGGTGGCCCGTAAGGAGGCCGGTGAGCTGCTGTCGCAGCAGAGCCGGAGCGAGGAGCAGGACAACACGCGGGCCGCGGCGCAGGCCGAGGCGGCGAAGGCGGCCGGGCAGCAGTACGAGGGCGACTCGCCGATCAGGGTCGACCCGCCGTTCAACCCCGCCGCCGTGAAGGCGGTCGACATGGCCGGCGACCTGGCCAAGATGAAGTCTCCTCAGGCCGGCGCGGCGATCAAGTTCGGCGCCACCATCATGGAGGCGGTCAACGCCCGCAGCGTGCAGGAGCGCTCCGAGTTCATCGCCGAGAAGGGCGCGGGACTGGTCGTCTCCACCGACGGCGACCCGCGGACCGCCGAGGCGATCGCCGAGGGCGCCAAGTATCTGGGCCTGGTGATGGAGCAGCGGTTCGGCGGCCGTCGCGAGCGCGACGCGCACGGATCGCTGGAGGGCTGATGGCCGAGACCGTCCAGGAGACCAAGCCGCCGGAGCCGCCCCCGAAACCGCCGGAGGTGCCGAAGCAGACCGACCAGCGGGCGGGCGGCGACCGCTCGGACCACACCGCCACGACGTCACAGGCCGACGCGCACAAGCAGACGAACCACGCCGCCCGCACCGAGCACGCCAAGGCCACCGCGCCGGGCGACGGTTCGTTGCAGCCGTCGCCGGAGTTCCAGCAGAAACTCGACGCGCATCAGGCGGCGAAGGGGTCCGGGCCGGCTCCTGGCGACGGTTCGTTGCGCCCTACCGCGGAGTTCCAGCAGAAGCTCGACGCCCACCAGCAGTCCAAGGGCAACGGGCCGGTTCCCGGCGACGGTTCGTTGCAGCCGTCACCGGAGTTCCAGCAGAAGCTCGACGCGCATCAGGCGGCGAAGGGGTCCGGCGAGCAGGGGGCCGCGGGGGAGCGCGCGGCGGCCCACGAGCACACCAGCCAGGCGGCGACCGCTGAGCACGCCAAGGCGACCGCGACCGACAACGTGGGAGCCAACAACGTCGGCCAGCCAGCCGGCGAACACGTCCAGCAGCCCGCCGGCGAGCAGGTCAAGCAGCCAGTGGCGGAACCGGTCGGCGAGCAGGCGAAGCAGCCGGTGGTGGAGCCGGTCAGTCAGCCGGTGGCGGAACAGATCAAGCAGCCTGTCGGGGAACACGTCAACCAACCGGTCGCGGAACAGGTGCGACAGCCGGCTGGAGAGCATGTCCAGCAACCCGCCGGCGACCACGTCAACCAGCCGGCCGGTGAGCAGGTCAAGCAGCCCGTGCAGGCTGCCGGTGACGGGTTGCCCTCGTGGGCCGTCCCCGTTGGTGCGCAGGGTGACAGCACCGCGGGTGGGCCGAAACAGAACGGCGAGCAGCAGACCGGTACAGCGGAAAACGGCGGGCAGAAAACCGGCGAGCAGCAGACGGGAAGCAACGACTCGCTGCCGTCCTGGGTGCCGCGGGCGACCGCTGAGACCGGGACCGGCGAGCAGCCGGGCGGCGCCGAGGTCGGCGACCAGCCCACCGCCACGCCCCGGGCCGACGCGATGCGGGAGCGGCAGCCGGAGAACATGCCCGGACCCGTCTGGGACCGGATGTGCGACGGGGTGGCCTTCAACGAGCAGCGCGAGCCGCACTACACCGAGCGCGGCGGCGCCAACGAGGTCACGCTCGGCAACGGGAAGCGGGTCGACTCGTACGTGCCGGGTGAGGAGATCGTGTCGCGCAAGTTCACCCAGCTGGATCAGGTCTCGCCGGCCACGGCGGTGGGTTATGTGCGTGAGGTGGCGAATAAGTACAGCCCGGCCGAGGTGGTCGCGGACACCGAAGGCAACCGCGCGAAACTGCCGGATCAGGTCGGCCAGCGGTTGGACGGCGTGATGGTGTTGGAGATCCCGCCGCAGAACTCCGGCACCATTCCGGATGTCGTAATAGCCACCGCCCTCACCAGCGGTGTCAGAATCAAGGACTCGAACGGCAACTGGTTCGTCTAGAGGAGCATTGACGTGACGGTTTCATATTGTCGTCGCTGGAACAGCCTGCTGCACGCGCCGATCGAGCCGATGAGCGAGGACGAGGCGCGGGCGCTGGACGCCGCGGGCACCCTCTACTGCGCCGTCGTGGGCGGGCCCGGCCAGGTCGACGCGGTCGTTGAGGTGGTGCGGGGCAGCGGCTATTTCGGGGTGTACTTCTTTGACACGCACGAGCGGCAGAAGACGAAGTTCGACTTCGGCCGGCGGCCCGAGGGCGGGCTCTTTCTCAACACGGTGATCGCGTGGCAGTACCCGGACGACCGGCCGCGACGGCAGCTCAATGAGGCGTCTCGCATCGACGAGGTGCAGTACAAGCCGGAGGGCACCGTGCGGCACATCGTGCGCGACAAGGCCGCCGACGAGAAGACCACGACGGACTTCCGGGACGTGCCGCTGGACATCAACCACGAGCCCGAGCCGGCGTTCGGCGACTGGGCGTCGATCGCCAGGTTCGAGCGTGCGCCGAAGCCGGCCGGCTGACCGGACCGGTCTTCAAGTCGCTGCGCGACGCGGTCGGCGGCTGGCTAAGACACCGCCTGATGGGCTGGTTCGCGGGTGAACTTGCCGGGAGTGTGTTCGTAGACGACGACGATGCCGAGATCGGTCAGGAGCTCGACCAGGTCCTGCTTGGGGCGGGACGGTAACAGGACCGCTCGGGACCGCGGGCGTACGTAGCGGGCGTAGTCGTAGAGCTGGCCGATGGCGTGGCGGATGTGTTCGCGACCGGCGGTGGACTTGGCTTCCAGGAGTTCTTCGGTGTCCAGGTCGAAGACGTCGGTGAAGAAGGTGTCCAGGCCGCCGGGCAGGGTGATCAGGTTCCGGGCCGCGCGGCGGCCCTGTTCGGCCAGGTAGGTCTCGTAGCGGCTGACCAGTTCGGCTTCGCTGCGGTTGGCCTGGAGGGTTTGGCCGGGCCGGCGGACGAAGGTGCGGGTCATGTTCCGCTCCAGCGCGATGGTGCGGATGACCGCGCCGGCGTCCGCCTTGCGGTCGGGTGCGATGGGTGGAGGGTCCGCGAGCGGCGGTCCGAGCACCGGCCAGCCCTTTTGTAAGGCTGAGTGGCGGATCGCGCGGATGGCGTCCTCGGCCAGGTCCGCGGCCGGGATCGGGCCGAAGGTGTCGTCCGGTTCGTCGGGCTCGAGGTCGACGCGGTACGGGTAGAGGTCGTCCGGCCACACCGGTTTGACGTGTTCCTCGTACAGCGGGGCGTGCAGCAGCCGCTGGGTCACGGAGTGGAGCGTCGCGCCGGTCCAGGCGTCGAAGTCCTCGTCACGGGTGCGTGGCCAGCCTTTCGGCGCGGGCCGGGGCGGTGTGATGCCGCGGACGAAGATGAGCCAGGTCGGTTCGTCGCGGTCGGGGTCGGGGTCACGCAGCCAGGTCTCGGCCTGGGCGACGAGGGTGCCGCTCCCGGTGAAGGTCTTCCAGCCCCAGATGTTGCCCCGCATGCCGATGCCGAAGTTGCGTTCCGCGCGTTCACCGACGTAGATGTACACGCTGCGGCTCATGGCGTGCGGTCATTCAGTGGTGGGAAGCGGTGCTCGTTACGGGCGATCTTCTCGGCCACTGCCTTCGTCACATCTACGCCGGCGACATCGGCGAAGCGCAGCGCATAGATCAGGACGTCGGCCACCTCTTCCGCGACGCGGTCCGGGGGCGGCGGTGTCGGCGGGTCCCATTGGTACAGCTCAGCGAGTTCACCGACCTCACCAACCAGCGCGAGAAGCAGATTGCGCGGCGTGTGGTACCGGGGCCAGTCGCGGGCTTCGGCGAAGCGACGCAGTTCCCGCTGCACCTGCGCCGGCCAGTCTTCAGACTGCTCGTCATTCGGCATCGCCGATCACCCGATCACGATGGCCCCTACCGCACCACGATGGCCTTATGGCCGCGAGCTGGCTCGATGCTTGCTCCGAAGTCTTCTGGACTCCTCGAGAATCCGGCTCGGTGTTGTGGAATTTGCCCGTGTTGCGAGCCGGGCCGCCGGTCTTCCTGCGAGCCGGCGGATGCAGCACGGCCACAATCGACCGGCTGGGCGGTAGGCATTCGGTCTGGCGAAACCTCCGGCAGACCGGAATAGCCTCGTGCCTTCGGAGGAGCCGATCGCCGCCTCGCCGTGACAGGGTTTCACCATTGTCGAGGCCGATGGCTTTGTTGGGGTGGGTGAGTGAACGTCATCTCAGTGCTCAACTACAAGGGCGGCGTGGGCAAGACGACAGTGACGGCCAACCTGGGGGCCGACCTTGCCAATCGCGGCCGCCGGGTGCTGCTCATCGACCTCGACCCGCAGGCGAGCCTCACGTTCTCGTTCTATGCCGCTGATGAGTGGGACGCACAGCTGCGCCCGGCAAAGACGGTCCTGCACTGGTACGACTCGTTCAACTGGTCGCAGTCGCAGAAGCCGCTCCGGGACATGGTGACCGCGCCACCGCGGATCAACGCGCGGCTCAGTGATCGGGGCGGGCGACTCGACCTGATCGCGTCCGACCTCGGCCTGGTCGACGTCGAGCTCGACCTTGCCGCGGGACTGGGTGGCTCGCGCTACCAGACGTTCAACCCCGACTACCTCAAGGTCCACCGGATGCTCGCCGACGCGCTTGCCGACGACGAGTTCGATGAGTACGACGTCGTGCTCATCGACTGCCCGCCCAACTTCAACATGGTGACGCGGACCGCCGTCGTCGCCAGCGACCATATTCTGGTTCCGGCGAAGGCGGATTACCTGTCGACGCTCGGCATCACGTACCTGCGTCGCCGCCTGACCCAACTGGTCGAGCAGTACAACGGGGTCGCCGGGCCAGACCCGGAGGCAAGCATCAATCCCGAGATCCTTGGCGTGGTTTTCACCATGATCCAGTATGCGGGGTCGGGGCTGATGACGAAGTTGCGCGGCTACATCGAGAGGACCGGGCAGACGGAGGTACCGCTGTTCCAGCAAGGCTTGCGGGAAAGTAAGAATGTCTTCGCAGACACCGGCGAGTTGGGCATCCCAGCCGTGCTGGCCGCGCACACGACCGAGAACGTCGAATACGACCTGACGCAGTTGACCAGCGAGTTCATAGCCAAGACCGGGATTTGAGGAGCGTCGGGTGACCGAGCCGACCGACCGCACATACGACATGCTGCAGCAGATCGGGGAGTTCCTGAAGAAGCTGAAGAAGGAAGAGTACGACTCGCTCCTGGCCGGCGACTCCAGGCTCATGGTCGTGCCGAAGGGCGCCCGCATCAGTGCCGGTACGACGCGAACAGCGGAACCGGTGGCACTCGCGGTCGATACCGCGCAGATCGACGCCGATCTGCGCAGCCTCGGCGACCGGCAGTCGGCGGCGCGTTACCTGGACGACCTCAAACTGAAGAAGGCCCAGATTCTGCAGCTGGCGAAGGAGTTGAACGTCCACGTGCGGGCGAAGGACACAATTTCCCAGATCCGGGATCTGATCGTCGAGCAGAAGGTCGGCCACCGCCTCGCCCACGACGCCATCCTGCGCCAGTCGTAGCCGTTCAGTCGCGCAACACCTTCGCCGCAGCCTGCAGCACCTCGTCCCACTGTGCCGGAGGACTCTGCCGTCGCACACGTTCGGCGACCTCGCCGGCGAGCCTCGCCAGGGCCTCCGGTTCCAAGCCTGGAACGGCGGGCTCGGGCGGCTTGCCGCTGGCCGGTGCGGGCACGGTGACCTGCATCGGCAGCGGCTCCCCGACGCACACCACATCGAGGTGGCCGACAGTCCGGGTGAACGACACGTAGAGCATCCGGTGGCCATGCTCGTCGCCGGCCACGATGTCCTCCGGCTCGACGACCACGACGGCGTCGAACTCGAGGCCTTTCGACTCCTGTGGGCTGACCAGGTTGATCGCGTTGCCGAGTTCGCCACGGTCGGCGCTGCTCCAGTCGACGTCGTTGGCCGCCAGTGCGGACTCCACGTCGGGCCGGCACGTCGGCGGGCAGATGATGCCGACGAACCGTCGCTCGGCCGCGTGCGCTTGGGCGATTGCGACCGCTCGCCCAGCCCGATCTGCCGCCTCGACCCGGTGAATGCCGGGCCGCGGCCCATCCCGTACGACCTCGGTCGGCGCTGTCAGCGGCGCGGCGATCGGCAGGAGCAGCGCCGCGAACTCGTACACCTGCCGCGGCACCCGGTAGCCATAGCGAAGCTGCGCGACTGTGCGCGGGTGAGTACCCGGCAAATGGGCGGTCACGTCATCCCAGCTGTCGCGGGCCCACGGCCCGGTTGACTGGGCCAGGTCGCCGAGCACCGTGAGCGACCCGGTGGCGCTCCGCCGGGCGATCGATCGCAGCTGCATCGGAGACAGGTCCTGCGCTTCGTCAACGACGATGTGCCCGTACCGTTCGGTTGGGCTTCCATTGACGAGGAAGTCCACCTCATCGAGGAGCGGCAGGTCGTCTCGGCTCCAGATCTGTTCCGACAGCCGGTCTGCACTGCGGCGGCGCAACTGTGCGATCTCCGCGGCCGTGAACTCGTCGCCGGCGGCCAGTCGCAGCCGGTCTCGGGAGCCGAGCAGATCGCGGAGGAGCGCCGGCGGGCTCAGTTGGGGCCAGAGCCGCTCGAGCAGATTGTCGACGGACCGCTGGCGGGCTTGGACTGCTGTGACGCCGCGCTGTTCGAGCAGCCCGGTCAGGACGGCACGCAACTGCGCACGGCGCTGCGCATAGTGGCCGGGTCCGTCGCGCAGTGCAGCGACAGCCGCGGCAATGTCTGCGCCGGGGATTGTGACGAACCGGCCGTCGATCTGCAGTCGTTCGGCTGGCTCGGGTCGGCCGATGCGCTGCTGCACCGCGCGGGCGAGAAGCCCGGCCATGCGCGCTTGGCCTTTCATCCGACTCAACGGCACCGATTCGGGCCGGCCACGGCTGACTGACGGGCCGAGCTGCGTGATGTCACGCTGCACCACATCCCGCTCGCCGAGGCCGGGCAGGACGGTGCTGATGTATCGGGTGAACGTCGGATGCGGCCCGACGACGAGCACCCTGGAGGTGCGCAGCCGGTCGGGGTGATTGACCAGCAGCCACGAGACACGGTGCAACGCGATGGCAGTCTTGCCCGTGCCCGGGCCACCCTCGATGACCAGGACGGTATCCAGGGGAGCCTCGATGACCTCGTACTGCGCGGCCTGGATCGTGGCGACAATGTCGCGCATGCTGCCGGTCCGGCCCTCGGCGAGCGCGCGGAGCAGCGCAGCGTCAGGCCCCTGAGGTCTGTCCGGCATCGCAGCTGTGAAGACGACATCGGTGAAGTCGTCGATCGTGTTGCCTGTGCAGTGAAAGGTCCGTTTACGGGTCAGCCCATGGGGATCGGTGTGTGTTGCCCGGTAGTAACGCCGAGCCGCCGGGGCCTGCCAGCCGATGACAAGGACCTCATGCCGCTGGGGATCGCGGATCAAGTGTTTGCCGATGTAGAGCGGTTCCTCGCCGACCTCGTCGATCCGGCCGTGCGCAATAGCACTGCCGGTGGCGCCGAGCGCATCCTGATGCTGTTTGGCGTACTTGGCGAGCTGCGCGGCTGCCGCACCGTGGGCGCCGGCGTTCGCGGCGTCACCGGCGGCCGTCCTGGCGTGCTCTCGGGCCTCGGCGGCATTGTCGAAGTACTGCTGCTCACTGTCGATCTCCGCCGCTGAAGCCATTGCTGCCCTCGTGTTGATGGCCGTAGAACCGTTCGCCCACAGTACTGATTCCGAGCCCGGTACCGGTGACCCGGGAAGTTGGAGCCCGTAGACATTGATGCCGGAAAGACCATCCGAAAGGAGGCTCGTGTGAGGTCTGCGAGGCCGTGGCTGGCCGGCGGAATGGCAGCGCTGTAAAGCACACCGCCAGGCTCGGATGTTGTCACACCTGACCCCCTGACCACACCAGTCCATCCCATCCACAACCTCCCCGAGCTGCAACATCGGCTTGAAAGCCGGACTGAGCGGGTGTCTGCTCGGGTGCCACGACAGTTGATCTGCCCGCCAGGCAGCTGGTAGCATCTGTGACATCTGAGATAGCTATGACATCTGGGACGACCAGCCAACCTGTGGGTGAACCATGCGCGCGATCGACACCTCTCAAGTTCCTGCCGAGCAGTTCGACCAGCTCGAGCACGCCGCTGCCAAGATCTCGCCTGAGATGCTCGACGTCATTCGAGCGCTGACTGAGTCTGTTCGTGCGGGTGCCGAGATCGCTGCGTTCGAGCCGACCGCCGCGCTCACCCCGAATGAGGCTGCCGATCGCCTCGGCATGAGCCGTACACACCTGTACAAGCTCCTCGATCGTGGCGAGATCGCGTTCGACCGTGTCGGCCGCGACCGACGCATCCCAGCCGCCGAACTCGTCAAGTTCGAGCGTCGCCGCCAGAGTGACCGCCGCGAACTGGCCGAGCGCTTCGCGAGCCAGCAACAGAGTCGTTCCGCTGCGATCGACGAACTTGCCGACCTGTTCTGAATCGACCGTTCGGCTGGGGGTGCGTCGTTCGCGTTCCCGGCCTGCGGTACCCCGGACAATGGTCCAGTGGAATCCCGACGGGCCCGCCCAACCCTCCGAGTCGTGCAGGATGATCTACTCGCCGGATGGGAGTCGCCGCATGCCCAGCCGCAGGCCGGCGTTGGTGGACGCGACCCGCTCTCACCGCTGAGCGAGCTGCCGCATCCGATCATCCGGAAGGCACTAGAGAGCTTCGGCGATGACCCTGAGTGTGACAACTACGTTGGTCGGATAAAGAGCAGCACCCGTCTCGTGCTATTCGAAATCAAGTCCGGCCAATGGCGCGGCGGCGTGTGGATCGATCCGGAGACCGGAGTCTTCTGGCTCATTGCAGCTGGACTCGCAAAGGGTGGCCACAAAGACCACGACGACTTCTATGAACGTGTGAAGCGTGCCGACCAGTCCGGCGAGATCGACAGATGGCTTCCAACCGATGACGATCGCCGGCAGCTCAAGCGCGAAACCGCGGCAAGGATGTTGACTGACTGGGAGCTCAATCTACAGCGTGTCGTGCTCGAAGCCCTGCGAACGGTCGCTGAAGGCGGAACCACGGCCTTCGCTCTTCCGCACCCGGCGGACCCGGCGAAGCGGTTCGGAGAATGCACGCTGACCGTGGCGCAGGTGCACGAACCGGATTTTGAGTACGAAGAAACAGTTGTCGAGATCGACTTGGCGAACGAGTTTTGCGGGTCCAACCTGGGCTGGCAGGCGACGATCCGTGTTCTGATCTCCATCAGCCCGCCCGAAACCAGCTGGGACCGCTTCGGCGACAGTTACTCGACAATCAGCGAACTGAAAAGCCACTTCCTTCGTGTCGACGAGCTGCAGGCAATCACCGACCGCGGCCAGGTTGCACAGTCGGATCCGAACGATATGGCGCACTACACTCACAAAAATAACCTCGCCCTCAGTTCGGTCGAGGGCCTTGGTGTCCGGTCCATGTGTGGTATCTACTTCGTTCCATATCAGGATCACGAATCCCGGCCCAAGTGCCCCGTGTGCGAGGAGCGCTACCTCAAACTGCCTACGTAGATGCACATTCGTGGGCCGCTCTTGAGGCATGGCGTCGCTAGCGGCAGAGGTCGATCACCTCGAACTGGGTCCGTGGACCTTGCCGCTGTCATCGACGGGCACCTCGGCCAGCACGGTCTCACTTGCAGCGTGCTGTCCCAAAAGGTGCTCGCGTGAGGACTCGCCCGGGACGGGTGAGCCCGGCCCGGCGGTCGGTGACCGCTGGACCGGGCTCGTGCCGTTGTGTCAGCCCTGGACGATCTGGATCTTCCCCGGCTTCTCGTCGCGGGCCGGGTAGTCGGCGCCCTTGTCGTCCTGCGCCGACGCCCAGAGGCTGCGCTCGGCCTGCTCCGGCGCGGCCGGTGCGGTCACCTTGAAGGTGAGGACCTTGGTGCCGCCCGCCGGGATGCTGCCGCCGAGGCACGCCACCGGCAGCACGTCCGGCTGGATCGTGCAGCCCGAGACCACCTGGATGGTCCACGTGTCGGGGAGCCCGAGCGCGACGCGCAGCTTGCCCGGCGTGGCGAACTGGGCGTTGTTGCGGACGGTCACCTTGAGGGTGCCCTGCCAGGTGCCGGAGCCGGTCGCGGTCATCGTCAGCTTGTCCGCGGTGGGGGTCAGGTCGGTGACGTACGGGCTGGGTCCGAACGTGGTCGGCCCGCCGGTCTGGGTGAACGCGGTGCCGTTCCAGCCGTAGGTGCGCCACTGGTGCTGGGACGCCTGTGCCGCCCCGCAGCAGGGCCGGTACTCGCCCACGTCGACCTTGACCTGGCCGTCGTCGCCGGCCTGCACCTCCCAGATCGTCTCGATGTCGGTGCCCTGCTTGCCCTCGTTGCCGGCGCTGCCGACGACCTGGCCCAGGGTGACGATCGTGCCGGTGGTGTCGCGGTCGAAGGTGAGCACCTTGAAGTCGTCGCCCTGCGGGCTGCATGCCAGGAGCATGACGGTCTCCTGTGCTCCGTCGTGGTCGACGTCGACGTACGCAGGCTCGCCCTGCAGCTTGAGGGCGCCCGCCTTGCCGTTGCTGAACTTCACCGAGCCGTGCGGGCAGCTCTCGGCGAAGCCCTTGGGCCACGAGGGGATGGAGAGGGTCGCGTTGCCGAGGTCGGCCTTGCTGATCCGCCCGTCCGGCGCCGAGGGGGTTGCGCTCGCCTCCGTCGTGGGTGCGGCCGGCGTGGTCTGGACCACGCTGGGGGAGCCGCCGGGCGTTGCCGGCGGCCCGTTGGAGTCGCTTCCGCTGGCTGCGTAGGCCGCCATGGGCGTGGCGATGGCGAGTGCGGCGAGGGTGCTCGCGGCGATGGTTCGCACCTTGCGCCGGTGCTGCACCGTGGCGCGTGCGGCGGTGGTGCCGGCGGGCTTGACGTAGGTGGACGCCTCGCTGTTGAAGTCGGCGAAAGCGCTGGTGAGCAGGTCGTCGTCGGCGAAGTCAGGCACGGTGGGACTCCTTGTCGGTGAGCTGGGCTGCGAGCGCGGTGCGTCCGCGGTGGAGCCAGGACTTGACGGTGCCTTCGGCGACACCCTCCTGGCGGGCGATCTCGGTGATGGGCAGGTCGGCGAGGTAGTGCAGGATCACCGCGCGGCGTTGCTGCTCCGGCAGGGTCGACAGCGCCCGGGCGAGTGCGACCCGGTCGGGGCTGGGCGCCGCCACGTGCTCCTCGACGTGCCGGCGGGCGAAGGCCATTGCGGTGCGGGCCCGCCGCCACCGGCTGGTGGCCAGATTCCAGGCGACCCGGCGGACCCAGCTCGCGGGATCGTCCATCTCGGCGACGCGCTTCCACCGGGACAGCGCGCGGCAGAACGCTTCCTGGACCACGTCCTGGGCGGCGGCCATGTCGCCGGTGAAGGCGAACAGCTGGACCGTGAGCGGCCGGAAACAGGCCGCGTAGAACTCGTCGAACCCGCTGATGCCAGCGGGCGGGCTTTCCGTCCTGTCCCCCTCAAGCAAGGTGCTCACATCGCCTTCCTCCCCATCGGCGACCGGCTATCCGGTCGTACGGCGGCAACACGCCACAGGGGTTCGAGAGGTTGCAGTACATCTTCTGTCGCCTAGGCGACAGTTTTCGGGTCCTCGGGGTTCAACGCCATCCAACACGATCCAGAGAAGCTGGCCTATTTACAACGATGGAGAGAAGTCTCTAGGATCTCGGCACGTCGATAATCCGCCATAGTCGATCGCGATCGATCACGATCGCTCATCCGGCCTCTCGCCCGCCAGCGAAGGAACCCGTCATGCCAAGACGACCGCTCAGCCATCTGCTCGTGCTGTTGCTTGCCCTCGCCGCGCTCGCTGTCATGCCCTCGGCGCCGGTTGCTGCGGCGCCCGCCACCTTCACCAACCCGGTGCGTGAGGGTGCGGCCGATCCGCACATCACGTACGCCAATGGCAGCTACTACCTGGTCTTCACCCAGGGCGACCACATCGGCATCGTCGCCGCGCCCACCCTCGCGGGCCTGCGCACCGCGCCTGAGCACCGGGTCTGGGCGGACGGGGATCCGTACCGCTGCTGCAACATCTGGGCGCCGGAGCTGCATCTGCTCGACGGTCGCTGGTACCTGTACTACACCGCGGACAACGGCGACATCGGGCAGCATCACTTGTTCGTGCTGGAGGGCGGCGCGAACCCGCTCGATCCGTACACGTTCCGTGGTGAGTTGCGGGCTACCGATCACCGGCCCGGTATTGACGCGTCGATGCTCACGCTTGGCGGGACGCGGTACCTGCTGTGGTCGGCTTGGGAGCCCGACGGGCAGGACCTGTTCATCGCCGCGCTCGCCAATCCGTGGACCGTCTCGGGCAACCGCGTGAAACTTTCAGTCCCGACGTACGCGTGGGAGCGGATCGAGGGCCTGGTCAACGAGGGGCCGGAAGCGTTGCAGCACAACGGCAGGACCTTCATCGTGTACTCGGCCAGTCAGTGCAAGTCCGCCGACTATGCGCTCGGGATGCTGTCGTACACCGGCGGCGATCCGTTGAATCCGGGGTCCTGGGTCAAGTCAGCTCAGCCGATCTTCACCCGGAACGATGCGGCGGGGGTTTTCGGGCCCGGGCACAACAGTTTCTTCACGTCGCCCGATGGGACACAGACGTGGAATCTGTACCACGCCACCGGCAATCCCGGCGGGAGTTGCGGGGGTGACCGGTCGGCGCGAGCGCAGCAGGTGACGTGGAATGCGGACGGCACGCCGAATCTCGGCCGGCCGGGGCCGACTGGGGTTGCCGTTGAGGAGCCGTCCAGCACTGGTGCGGGGCTTCCTGTTGACCAGTTGGTGTCGCTGCAGGTGACGACGCCCGGGTTCACTGATCGGTACCTGCGTCATCGGGACGGGCTTGGGATTACCTCGCCGGTGACCGATCAGCTGTCGCGGGACGACGCCACGTTCTGGGTCCGGCGCGGGTTGGGTGATCCGGGTTGTTACTCGCTCGAGTCGAAGAACATTCCTGGTGCGTATCTGCGGCACAGCGCGTACCGGATCCGGCTGGGCGGTAATGACGGGTCGGCGCTGTTCGCGGCGGACGCTACGTTCTGCAGCCGTACCGGGCTGACCGGCAGCGACGTTTCGCTGCAGTCGAAGAACTTCCCCGACCGGTTCGTGCGGCATGCCAATGCGGAGGTCTGGATCGGCGCGAACGGTGGCGCGCAACCGGGTGACGGTCCGGGGTCCTATGCCGCTGACGTTACCTGGCACATCTCCGCGGCGCTGGCACCATGAAACGGCTTCTTGTCGCGCTGCTGCTCGTCGCTTCGCTCGGCATTGCCGCACCCGCGCATGCCGAAACCAACGGTGGCACGAGGATCATGCCGCTCGGGGACTCCATCACCGACGGGTTCAACGTTCCTGGTGGCTATCGCATCAATCTGTGGCAGTCGCTTGCCGGCAGCGGCCAACAGGTGGACTTCGTCGGTGGGCAGTTCAACGGGCCTGGCGACCTGGGCGACCACGACCACGAGGGACACCCGGGCTGGCGCATTGACGAGATCGCCGCGAATGTCAGCGGCTGGGTCGCCGGTACGGCGCCGCGCACGGTGCTGTTGCACATCGGTACCAATGACATCATCCAGAATTTCGATCTGGCCGGCGCGCCGGGGCGGCTGTCGGGGTTGATCGATCGGATCACCGCTGCGGCGCCGGGTGCTGATGTGTTTGTCGCCTCGATCACGCCGCTCGCGGATCCGGGGCGCGAGGTTCATGTCAATGAGTACAACGCCACCATTCCTGGCATCGTGGCCGGCAAGGGGTCGCGCGTGCACTTCGTGGATATGCACGCTGCGCTGAGCGTCGCTGACCTTGCCGATGGGGTGCATCCCAATCGCGGTGGGTACGACCGGATGGCCGCCGTTTGGGCGGCGGCGCTGGGCGCCGGGCTAACCTCGCTGCGGGTTACCACGCCGGGTTTCACTGATCGGTATCTGCGGCACCAGAACGGGCTGGCGGTTACCTCGCCGGTGATCAGTCAGCTGGATCGGGACGACGCCACGTTTCGGGTGGTGCCGGGGCTGGCCGCGGCTGGGTGTTCGTCGTTCGAGTCGCGGAACTTTCCTGGGTACTTTCTGCGCCACCAGAACGGCAGGGTGCGGATCAGCTTGAATGACGGCTCCGCGCTGCTGCGGGCCGATGCGACGTGGTGTGCCTCGTCCGCTGCTGGTGGGGTGCGGCTGGCGGCGTACAACTTCCCGGGCTCGTTCTTGCGGCACATCAACAGCGAGGTGTGGCTCGCGACGCCGGGCGGGCCGAACGCCTGGGACAACCCGGCCAGCTTCGTGCCCGACACGACGTGGGCCCTCGAATCCCCTTGGAGCCCGTGATGCGCATTTTGGCTTTGGTACTGCTCACCGGCGCTTTGGTAGTTCCGGCGGGTGCCGCTTCTGCTTTTGAAGCTTCGGTCCTTGAAGCTTCGGTCTTTGAAGCTGAGGACGGCGCTCGGCAGGGGGTTGAGGTGTACAGCGCCGTGCCGGGGTATTCCGGCAGCGGTTATGTCGGCGGGTTCGATGCCGCCGACGACCAGGTGACGATGACCGTCCAGAGTGCTGGCGGCCTGTTCGACCTGACGTTGCGGTATAGGTCGCCGTACGGGGCGAAGAAGACCAGCCTCCTGCTCAACGGCACGCCGATCGGGGACGTGGACCTGCCCGGCACCGACGCCTTCACCGACGTCGCCGCGGGCCGGGTGCTGCTGAACCCTGGCGCCAACACCATCACCGTGCGCAGCAACTGGGGGTACTACGACATCGACGCAATCCGGCTCACCGACGCACCCGCGCCGCCCCCGCACCATGTATCCGGCGTGCCGGTGAACCCGTCAGCGACGCCGGCGGCCCGGGGTCTGCTTGGGTACCTGGCCACCCACTACGGCCGGGACCTGCTCTCCGGCCAGCAAGACATGGCCGGCATCCAATGGCTGGAGCAGAACGTGGGCCGCGCGCCCGCGATCGCCGGTCTCGACCTCATGGACTACTCGCCGAGCCGGGTTGAGCGGGGCGCGACCAGCCACGCTGTTGATGAGGCCCTGGCCTGGGACGCTCGGGGCGGAATCACCACCCTCGTCTGGCACTGGAACGCGCCGTCCGGGCTGATCGACCAACCTGGACGCGAATGGTGGCGCGGGTTCTACACCGATGCCACAACGTTCGACCTCGCCACCGCGCTGGCGAACCCTTCCGGCGACGACTATCGCCTGCTGCTGCGCGACATCGACGCGATCGCCGTACAACTCCAACGGCTGCAGCAGGCGGGGGTGCCAGTGCTGTGGCGGCCGCTGCACGAGGCCGAGGGCGGCTGGTTCTGGTGGGGCGCGAAGGGGCCTGGTCCGGCGAAGGAGCTCTATCGGCTGATGTACGACCGGCTGGTCCACCACCACGGCCTGAACAACCTGATCTGGGTGTGGAACTCGGTGTCCCCGGAGTGGTACCCGGGCGACGACGTGGTTGACGTGCTCAGCTACGACTCGTACCCGCAGGCCGGCGACCACGGTTCGGTGAGTGGTACGTACGACCGGCTGAAGTCCCTTGGTCAGGACCGGAAGCTGGTGGCGCTGGGTGAGGTCGGCGCGATCCCTGATCCGGTGCTGACCCAGGCGTACCGGGCGGACTGGAGCTGGTTCGTCACGTGGGGCGGCGAGTTCCTGACGGGTGGCCAGCACAACTCACTGGACTTCCTGCGCCGTGTCTACGCGGACCCGGCCGTCATCACGCTCGACGAGCTCGGCGACTTCAAGCACCAACCCGGCCCGATCTCCGCCCCGGGCAGCAAGTGCGTAGACGTCGCCGGCGCGAACCCTGCCTCCGGTACCCCCATCATCCTGTGGCACTGCATCGGCGGCGCGGCCCAAACCTGGACCGTCCACAATGACCGGACGCTACGGGCGATGGGCAAGTGCCTAGACTTGATCGCGACGGCGGCCACCGACTGGGGCGTCCGCAACGGCACCGAGGTGCAACTGTGGGACTGCTGGGGCGGCCCGATGCAGCAATGGGTCCAGCAACCCAACGGCAGCCTGCGCAACCCCAACTCCGGCCGTTGCCTGGACGCCCCCAACGGCAACACAACGCCGGGCACCCGCCTGCGAATCTGGGACTGCAACGGTTCACCAGCCCAAAGTTTCCACACGCCGTAACGACTATTAGCGTTTCATCGAATTCGACCTGGCTCGCTACCGCGACCGTCCGACTTCGGTCGCGGTAGATTGGGTCGACAATCCCGAGAAGCTCAGTTCTACCTGAGGGTTCACATCGGTTTTGGGCGATTCGTCGACGGTGCGCGTCATGGGGGTCAACGGCAACAGCGCCTACGCCACAGGCAGTAGTCCTATCGGGAATGTTGGCCGCGACCGCTCACCGATTAGGCGACCGCTTCATTCGTGTTATCAAATCGATAGCAAAACTGTCCGGTTGTGCGAGGTCGATGAGGCGGGCGTGGCGGCTGGACATGCCTGTGGTGACCTACTCAGGAGTCGTAGATGCCTGCAGTCAATGCGTTGTAATCGGAAGTTTTCGGGCCTAAGTCTGCCATTGGCTCTCTAGGTCAAAGCCTCAGCGTCCAGCCGGGCATTGCTTGCCGTCCTGCGGCGCCCGCACTCGTACATCCCAATGTCGAGTGATCTCAATACCGCTGTGATGCTCGAGGCGGCCGCAGAAAGGCCCATGAGCGGGGAGCCGGACCATCTTGTAGGCTGAGGGTGCGAATCGCCCACCGACTTCTGTCGGTTCGCACAGGGAGCCCTCAGGTGAGAACTGCTCAAACGTACGTCGATCTTGGGTTGGCAGAGGCCCATGAGCAGTGGCTCGCGATCGAAGCTCGCACCCTCGTCGCAGGTCGCCGGCAAGCCGTTTTCGAGCCGGTGGAGACTTTACTCTGTCTTGCCGCCAGCCTGGTCGTCGACCACAGACGTTACGGTGGTTCGTCGAACCATCGAGCCGAAGAGCCAGTGCCAACTCTCGCGCAGCTCTTCCGTCGGCCGAATAGCAGCATTCTCGCCAAGATGGCGAACCTCTACGGAACGCGATCGAACGGTGGACGGGGCGAAGTCGAGGCCGCAACGATCCTCCTGGCAAGTCCCGATCAGCTCGCGAAAATCTACCGCACCATATTCGCCGCTGCTCGCGAAACGGGAATCGGCGAGCGTCGCCTCCCTGACTTCCTCGACGCGGAGGACGAGTCTGACAACTTCATGCTCCTTGGGCAGGACGAACTGGACCAGGCCATTATAGAGACCGAAGTTGCTGTCGAATCGACAATCGAAGGCCATTCCTCGCTGGATAGTCGTTTAACTGAGCGGGTCCTCGCTGCCGTGATACGTGTTGGTCAACATCGGTTCGCAGCTGCGGTACTGCGCAATCAGGGGCACAGATGCGCGTTCTGTGGACTGGCTGTTAAGTCCGGGGAGAAACGTGCGCGTCGCATGCTCCTTGCAAGTCATATCAAGCCATGGAAAGATAGCGCACCTGCGGAGCGCCTAGACGTAAGCAACGGGCTGGCTGCCTGCCCGACGCATGACGTGGGGTTCGATACGGGACTTCTCACCGTGGACCTGGACTTGCGGATTCATGTGGCTCCCGAGCTTCGCGACCTTGCCAAATTCGATCCGGCTACGCGGGCAGTCTTTGGCTCGCCGCCTCTGTTCGATCGGCTCCAACTTCCGGACAGTGCCACACGACCCGGTCGGACGTATCTTGCGTGGCACCATGATTACATATACCAGGCGGAACTAGGCAGCTAGAACGTGGTTGCGATGTAAAGTTGATCGCTGGATGTGCCAGCAATCGATAGCGAGCGCCTGCGAGCAGCTCATGTCAATGGCGCCCACCGTGACTGTAATGTGCATGCTTTGTCGTGTGGCCAGCACAGGCCATCCATTCCGAACGTTCTGCAGGAGTAATGTGTCGTTGGATCGGCTGCGCGTGAATAATTCGGCCGCCGCTGACACGTCGCCGACCAATTCGGCATCCTGCACTCAAGGTCCTGCCGAGCGGTCATCCCTTACAGTATCGAGACAATCCTTGTACGGCCGAACTTGGACTACGACGGCATGCCTTCACCTGTTGCCGGTATCTCGGTATCCGAAATGATGGCTGTGGGTTCGATCGTCCGCCCCTGCAGTACTGCGGCTGCGGCCGTCTGCGGGTCGGCGCGAATGACGCACTCCCATATCCGTACAACCGTCCAACCGGCAGCATGGGCTAACTCGGTACTGCGAGTGTCACGCTCTTGGTTCCGCTGGAACTTTGCTTCCCAGAGCGCGGCGTTCGGTCCAGTGAAAGGGGTTTTGCGGCGGTGAACTGGGCAGGAGTGCCAGTAGTCACCGTCGACAAAGACGGCAATCCGTCGGCTAGGTAGCACGATGTCGGGCGTACAGCCGAATGCGATCTGACGATGGAGACGGAAGCGTGCGCCGGCCGCGTGGAGCGCGCGCCGCAGCATCAATTCGGGTTCGGTGTTGACCTTTCGTCGACCTCGGAGATGCCGACCCTGGTCAGTGCTCTGCCACTGTCGCATCGCTCAGTGACGTGCTCGTCTTACCGTGCAGGGCGCCAATGACCTTGGCGGCGAGCAGCGGCGGAACCGAGTTGCCAACCTGCGCCTGCACCGATGACCGGCTGCCGACGAAGGTGAAGTCGTCCCGGAAGGTAAAAAGCCGTTTGAGTTCGTTCACGCGCAAACGGCGGTTCTCCCAGTGGAACGGTCCAATGTACGGACCTGGCTGGGCTTGGATAGTCGGTGCGGGACGGGTGGGGGAAAGCTTGAGCAGGAACGACCAGTACTTGCTGCGCCACCGGAACTGAGGGTCAGGATGCCCTCGTTCCGCTGTGTAGTGCAGGTAGTTCTCGCCGGGTGGGACATCAGGCAGCAGGTGACCATACTTGCCCGCCACCACCTCGCCGGGCTCCGGCTCGGCAACCAGGCCTTCGAGTACTTCGCCGGCGGTGACGTGTGGTCTGTCGATGGGACCGGTGGTCCGCCGCTCCCACGTGCCTCCGTGTGAAGGGTCGGGATGGGCTGGCAGGATCTTGGTCCCCTTCGGTACGCCGAGGATGAACAGCCTCGGTCGGGCCTGTGGCACGCCGTAGTCGGCGGCGTTCAGGACCTTGGGGATCGGGATGTACCCGGCATCGTCGATCTCGCGAAGGAGCCGTTCGTAGGCGGGACGACTGGCGGTGTTGTTGTACGTGAGCGCGTAGACGTTCTCCAGCACGAACTTGTGCGGCCGGGCCTCCCGAAGTACTCGGGTGTACTCCTGTAGCAGCGACGCGGTTGGGTCCAGGCCCTTGCGTTTCCATTCGAGCCAGAAGCCCGACTTGGAGAACGGAGTGCAGGGTGGTCCACCGATCAGCAGATCCGGTCGCTCACCTGCGCGGAAGCCACCCGAGGCGAGGATTTCCTCAGTGGTGACCTCGACGATGCTTCGCGTGATCACCGACGAGTGCAGGTGGGTGAAGTTCTTCTCCATGGTGGCGGCGGCGTCGCGGTCCCACTCCACCGCCGCGCGGACCTCGTAGCCAGCGTCTTCGGCGCCGTGGTCGAGGCCTCCAGCACCCGAGAACAGCGAAATCGCCACGCCATGCTCAGCCATGTCGCCGATCATGCCAGACGGCGCAGGAAGGGCAAGTCACCCACTCCGCTCAGCTGCTCTGCTCACCCGCAGCGAGGGAGCGGTACTGCTCCAGCTCAACCTGTGCCTTCTCCAGAGCCTTCTGGTACTGCTTCTGGACCTGCTCGGAGATCTTGAAGTGGAAGTTGCGCCAGTAGCGGTAGAACGCCTCTGGGGTCTCAAACTCACCTCGCCCCTCCCTGAGCGCGTCGAGCCCTGTCACCGCGCCGATGTACTCGCGTGTCTTCGACGAGCGCATACGGCTGGCGATCCGCCAGGGTTCCTGAACGATGATCTCGAGGTCGTCTACTCGGTGATGGGCGTCATCGCGGAGGGTGTAGATGACAATGACGTCCAGGTGTGAGCGGTAGGCGTTGAACGGCCGCGGGACGCCTGGCCACGGCAGGTCGGGGTGCCGGAAGTAGGTGTTGCCGGTGTAGAGGGTGATTCGGCTCTGGGTCGACTTGCCATTGGCCGCCCGGCGGGCGCACTTGACGTCGATGGCGTGGTGCGCGTCTTGGAACGGGGAACCGCTGATCTCCAGATCTGGGTAGCCGCGTTCGGTGCCTCGTCGCACGGTACCGCCATTGGTCTGGTGAATTTTGGTGACCAGGTAGTCGACGATCGACACCTCGAGGACGTTTGCCAATGCGGCTGGCTCCTTCGGCAGCGCGAGGAGGTGCCCGCGTTCGGTGAGCTGGCGTTCGAGGTCGTGCGACCCGGTAGCGACCAACGGCCAGGTCGCGGCTTCGCTGTCGCGTCGGAAGACGCCGCCGAGGTCGAAGGTGTAGTTCGCGCACTGCTCGCGAAGCCAGTCGATCAACGCTAAGTCCGTCACAAGGTAGGTACCTTGCCAGATGCGCTGTGGTAAGTCATCCGTGATGGCGCGAGGACCGGTGGGTCTGCCGGCGTGGAGAACGCATGTGACAGCTGCATCTACCGAACCACAGGCGATTCTGCTACCCGCACGATGCATGGTCTTCTGTGAGAACGGTCGACCTGGACTGTCCGGATGGTCCACCAAACGAGGGATGAACCGTCGAGTCGGGAATTCTCGTGCCGCCGGTACGTTGTCCGAGAAGGTCTAAGACGAGCGCGGGCAAGTGGCCTATCACACTGAAAACGCTCGGCATGTGCGTGGATGCTGGAGCCACTCAGCGGTGGACGCGGCCACAGTGTTTGTCCGGCACCCGAACCTTCGCGGCGGAGGAAGTGGCGGCGTATGGACGTGCAGAGTTGGGAACGGGTGCTGCTCCAGGATGTTCTGGATCGTGGTCGCCCGGGCGAGCGTCTCTATCTGTATGTCGATCGGGAACTCCTGGGGCGCCTTTCCGGAATGGATCCGGCGGACGCCGTCGCGGACTTTTGTAATGCGGTGCGATCGTCCGAGCCAGGCAGGCCATTCGTCAAGGCTGCACTGGCCGCCTCCCGTTGGCGGGATCGGCATTTCTCAGGTCCGCCTGGCTTCGTGGCGGCACTCGCTCTGACGGTGCTCGCCGTTACGGAGGTACCACTCGGTGGCAGCAACGGCATCTACCGGCGCCAGAACGAACTTCTCGGACGCCCACCGACGCCCACCGAGCCTCCGGGATATCGCGATCACGTTCCGGGGATGTGGGCTGTCTGGAACGAGTGGCTCGACGGCCCTGGAGCTGCATATGGGCGGTCCAGTGCCCGAAACCACGGCCGTTGGACTCTCCAGGGATGGTCCCGCAGCCAAGGACTCATCCGGCATATCGATCGGATTCGTATCGAGCAGTTCCTGTCTGACACGGCCACCGCACGCTCTCGAAGTCCGTTGGCCGCGGAGTTCGTCGAGTGGCTGCGATACCGCGGCTCGGCCGGAGCTGACCTGTTGGCACGGTTCGCGGACGACGCTGCGATGCAGGTGGTCCAGGACGTCCTGGATGACGAGTCTGAACGCCTCCGACGCGACGGCCGACGGCCGACGGTGCACCGTGGTAGCCGAGCGATGCTGCACTACGACGACTGGCTCGGCGAGTTCGGCGGCGCCGTCGCCGTAGACCCCACATGGTACGGCCTCACGCTCGACCTGGGCGACGACGAACCCTACGTGGCGGGGCCGTTCGACACGGTGCTGGTTCTGCGAGCGGGAGTGCCGGATGGTGATGTTCTGGGTTCCGGCGTGGAACTCGAGCTGGCTGACCGCGTCACAGTGACCTTCGGCGGGGAGGACGCCTACGTGATGGCGGACGACCCCGCTGTCTCCGGCCGGGTCCAGTGCAGGACCGTGACTCATCCGTCCCTTTACCACGTCCTGGTGCGCGATGCCCATCTCCACGGGCTCGCGCGTACATTGCGCGCCGACGGCATCGACCGGACGGCTAAGCCCAGCGTTGTCCCTGGCTGGTCCTGGTTGGAAAATGTCCCGCTTGAACCTGGCGCGCAGATCTTGTCGGCTGTCGGCCTGACCGCAGCTGTACCCGGCCCGCCGAGTCGGTCACGGCTGGATGGAGGCCTCCAGGTCGCCCACAGCACGTACCTGACCGGCGGTGAGCCCGACTTCGTAATTGATAGCGACGCCGCCTTGCCCGGACTGACCTTGGACGGCGCCAGGCTTCCTGTCACGCCAGGACAACGACGGGTCAGCCTGGCCGATCAGCGTCCGGCACCTGGCACTCATCGGGTCGCATCCGACCTGGGCGATCGGACCTTCGTCACCATGGTCCACCAGCAGGACCGGGCCCGTGCCGGTGACATCTGGCGATCCGTTACCTTGACCTCAACGGGCTTACATTTCTCAGAACCGACCCGCATGGCACAGCCAGACGTCGGGCTTGCAGGGGCAGTGCTGCGAGGGGCCAGCCTTCCGCCGTCGATCACTGTCCGCCGCCCTCCAGGTACGGAGTGCCTCGTCGTCACCGACGAGGGCGACGTATCGGAGGTATGGCCGTCAGCTCCGCCGTGGCTACGGGCCATTGGGGTGGAGCCGCACTTCGTCAACGTGATGCAGGCCGTCAGAACCTTGCCAGCGCCCCCAGCGTTCTTCGTCGTACGCTCCGGAAGGCGGCATGTCGCACACGTCGTGGAGATCCCGCTCAGCACGCCGCAGTTGCCTGGACGTGTGCCGTCCCAACCCCGTCCCAACCTCGTCGGTGAACTCTTCACCGGCCCAGGACCGCAATCCTCTACCGCCGATGCCCGCTTCCGGAGCGCCCTGTCCAAGGCAATCCTCCGCAAAGTCGCTACCCGCGGCGACTATCCACCGTCCTGCCGTCCCACCGCCATGCGGGACGACGTCCAACAAGGACCACGCGTCGATAACCCATATGACGACGTCCTGACCTGGTTGTCGGAGCGGGAACGCGGCAGGGCATCGCAGTCACTCTACGCAGAGACCTGGGCATGGGCATGTGCCCGCTACGGCCATGCTGACATGGGCGGTGCGTGGAGAAAGTCTCTCGGCACCCTGATGTCGCTCGGGTTCATCGAACGGGACTATGCACGTCAGGAGGTCGCCATCGCACCTGCCGCGCTGAGCGCCATACCATCATCCGTCGGAGTCTTCGTCCTCACCGGTGCGCGCCCGAGAAGGCTGCTGGAGCGGATGGACGACCCCAACGATCCAGACGCTTCTGTCGCCGCCGCAGTCGATACCTGGGTCTTACATCTCCGCACGGCGGTTGACGCCACAGGACATGCCGCCGGGCCGACAACCGTATATGTCGAATGCGAGACCGCCGACAACGGCGTCGTGCAGGCCGGGCTGTCCGCTCTAGGGGTGACCCTGCAGGGCGACGTCGGTACGCACCTGTTGGAAGGTCTGCCGTCGCTGCGGCAGCTGCTCGTCACCGGGACGCAGCTCACGCTATCACCTGGACGGGAGCCGCGACTGCGCGCGATGAACGCTGGCGGCGTATGGGTATGGGCACCGCGAAACGACGACCGGGCCCGCGGCCTCTACTGCTACCCGATCAGGGGGCGCCGCAGTTTCGCCTGGCGAACCGAGCCTGACGGGGCTTTGGTCGCAGTCGACGCCGACGCCGGCGAATGGCTCGCCCGGCTCAACCGCGGACAGTCAACACTGCTGGCGTATGACCCACTCGGCAAGAAACTGGTCGTGCGGGGCGGTCTGCAGCCGCCGGCACTCCTCCACCGGGCGTTGTGCCTGCGAACTGGACTGCCGGCCTACATGATGACCTCGGGTGGTCTCGGCGCATACCGTTGGGTTTACGAGAATGTTGACAACGTGGCAGCCGAAAGAACCGCGGACCTGCTCGGACAGACCCTCCAGTACACCCACCGCACGATGAGGACGGCGTCATGACTGGCGTTGAGACTGGGACGGTGCAGAGCCTCGAACGTCTGCAGGGCTATCTCGACGACGCCTTCTTGCGCTACTACGAGACGGCATATGAGTTGCGTGAGGACGCCATCAGCCAGGAGCGACGAGCCCTGCTACGGACGACGGGCACTGTGTTCGCCGAGCCTTTCCTCGAACTCATGCCGAGTTATCCGGACTCCACGCTGACGCTTGAGGAGATCTTCGATGGGCTTGGCGTGCCGGAGGGCGCCGGGTTGGTGGTCTCTGGGTTGCTGCCCCGCCGTCATCCCTGGAGCCATCAGGAGGAGGCACTACGCCTGTCGATGGCGGGCAACGACGTCATTGTGGGCACAGGCACCGGCTCTGGCAAGACCGAGTCGTTCCTGCTTCCAGTTCTCGCCCAGCTGGTGCAGGAGTCCCGACAATGGACGGCCCAGACCTCGTCGGCAACCGCGAACACGCACGGCTGGTGGCGAGCGCAAGGCCCCTTCCGCGCACAGCGAGATGGCGAGACCGGGCGGTTGCCCGGTATCCGGGCCATGCTGCTGTATCCGATGAACGCACTCGTCGAGGACCAGATGGTGAGGCTCCGTGCCGCGCTGGACTCGTCGCCGGCCCGCGCCTGGTTTGCCGCCAACCGACCTGGGCACCGCTTCTACTTCGGCCGCTACACCGGCAGGTCCCCGTTGCCAGGCACGATGCAGACGGCCTCGGCTGACAAGGTGGAACGGCTCCGCCAGCTGATGCGCAGCGCCGAGCAGCGCCACAGTCGGCTGCTCAACGACATCAGTGTCGGAAAGACCAAGGAGGGCGCGCGGTTCTTCCTGCCTGCAATGGACGGCGCGGAGATGCGATCCAGGTGGGACATGCAGCAAGCCGCCCCGGACATTCTCATCACCAACTACAGCATGCTGTCCATCGCGTTGTCCCGAGACGACGAGGCGCCGATGATCGCAGCGACACGGCGCTGGCTGGAAGCGTCCACGTCGCATGTGTTCACGCTGGTAGTCGACGAGCTGCACATGTACCGAGGGACAGCGGGCACGGAGGTCGCCTACCTTCTGCGACGGCTCATGATGGCTCTTGGTCTGGACTGTCGGCCGCAGCAGCTCCGAGTGATCGGTACGTCAGCCAGCATCCAGGACGACGGCGAGGGCCGTGCGTTCCTAAGCGAGTTCTTCGCCCGCCCGGCCAGCACCGCGGTGCGATTCGTCCACGCTCCCCCGTCGACACCATCCGGGGCAGACGACCTCAGCCATCTGGCCCATGACCTGCAGACAGAGAACCTTTCGCCGTCGATGCTGCCGCAGGACGGCACACTGCGGCGAGCGTTCATGCTCGCGTTAACCGGCGCTGACGGGTTTCGGCCACGGTCGGTTGGCATAGTGGCGGGCAAGCTGTTCCCGAACTTGCCGGCAGAGCAGGGCCGCCATGCATTGGATGCGTTAACCGTGCTTGTCGGCAGGCAACCGGAGCCTCCAGTACGACTTCGCGGGCACATGTTCATCCGGACCCTTCAGGGGATGTGGGCATGCTGTGACCCAGCCTGCGCCCGGCTCGACCCGCAGTACAGCTCGCCGACGCGGAAGATCGGCAAGCTGTACACCACGCCTCGGTTCGCCTGCGACTGCGGAGCCCGCGTTCTGGAGCTTCTGTACTGCCAGTCCTGCGGCGAATGCATGCTGGGCGGCTACGTCGCCAGGTCCGGTACCCGCGAGTTCCTGGTCTCGACGATTGCGTCATTGGACGAGCTGCCCGACCGGGTGATCGGCGGACGCAACCCCGCCGGCTACCGGATGTACTGGCCAACCGATCGAGTGCCTGTCGTCGCCAACCCTTGGAGCCGGACCGGGACAAAGCTGCCCACCGACGCGACGGCACCTCAGTACCGCATGAAGTTCGCCAAGGCAGTGCTCCGGCCAGGAACCGGCCAGCTCACGACCGGAGGCCGCCAGCAGCCGACCGGCTACGTCTATCACCTCGCCACCAGTACCAGCGGTGCGGAGAACCGCATGCCGGCGATGCCGACCCAGTGCCCCTCATGCGGAGACGACTGGGAGTGGATCCAGAAAGGCAAGGTCGAGGAGGCTGCTCGGTCCCGCTCGTCGATCCGGACACAGGGCGTTGGCTTCGACCGTGCGAACCAGGTGCTCACCGGAGCCCTCAAACGGCGTCTCGACTCCCGGCTGGTGGTCTTCTCCGACAGCCGTCAAGGCGCCGCTCGGGTCAGCGCCAACCTCGAGCTGGCCCACTACCTCGACCTCGTCCGCGCGCTCGTAATCGCCACCCTCACTGAGATGTCCGCCGACGGCGCGCTACTGGACAAGCTTCTGCATCACGGAGACCGCAGCCCCGAGGCGCTGGCGGCTGTCGTGCGGTTGCGATCGGTCAACGAGGCCGCCGCAATGGCCGTCTACAAACGCATGGCAGGCGCACCGACCGACGACGGTGACAACGACGCTATCCAAGCCGGCCTGGCCGCCATCGGCGGCAAACCTAGCCTCATCGACTTTGTCAATCAGGTCGAGCCACGCCTGCTCGCGCTCGGGGTCAACCCTGGCGGTCCCGCCCCTAGCCTCCAGCAGACCAAGGCCAGCACGCGCTGGACCCAGCTGTTCACCTGGACGACAAGCCCCGTCAGGGACCGAGCCTCACTGGTCGACAGCGACGGGCGGGCGTTGCTGCAGGCGATTCGGGACAAGCTCAGCGAACAGGTCGTGCGCACGGTGTTCGCGGGTGGCGACCGCGACGTCGAGTCCATCGGTGTCGCCCATGCAACCGCGGCCGCCCCAGTCACACTTCCTTCACTGACTCCGGAGGCCGCGTATGAGTTCACATGCTCTGTCCTGCGCCTGCTCGGCCGGAAGCGTCGCCTGCCGTGGACCAGTGACCAGGTCGCCAACTGGCCGCGCGTTGTACGTGAGTATGCCGAGGCCGTGGCCGTCCACAACAAGTGCGATCGCAACGGCGACGGCCTCCTCGCAGCGCTTGGGGAGCGGGTCGGCGTCGGCCCCGGAAGCGGGTTCCGGGTCGCTCCAAGCCAAGTCTGTCTCACCCAGGTGGACGGTGCCCAGTTCTGGCGCTGCGGCGTCTGCCGCACCAAACACCTGCACCGCAGCGCCGGGGTCTGCGTCACCTGCGCTGGCAGGCTCGTCGACACACCGACCGACGTCGGGCCGATAGCCAACGACTACTACGCCTGGCTCGCCACCGAGGACGGGGGCGCCTATCGGATGCACTGCGAGGAGCTCACCGGACAGACCGATCCCCTCGAAGGCCAGAAACGGCAGGCCCGATTCCAGGCAGTGTTCATCGACGACGACGAAGAAGAGCTAGTCGACGAGATCGACATCCTGTCCGTCACGACCACCATGGAAGCAGGCGTTGACGTCGGTGCGCTTCGCGGCGTAGTCATGGCGAACATGCCTCCGCAGCGGTTCAACTATCAGCAGCGGGTCGGCCGTGCGGGTAGGCGAAGTGAGCACCTCGCCGTTGCCTTGACCGTCTGCCGCGGGGCTCGCAGCCACGACGAGCACTACTTCGCCAATCCCTCGGCCATAACTGGCGACGTCCCGCCTCAGCCCTTCCTCGACATGCGTTCAGTGCCGATCCTGAGGCGCGCGTTCGCTGCCGAGGTGCTGACGAGGGTTTTCCGAGCTGCCGCCCGCGACCTGCCCGGCTTCGTAGGTGGCAGGAGCGTCCACGGTCAGTTCGGCGCAGTTGTTGATCTGATCGACGACGTCGACCTGCGGTCATATGTCGCGAAGGCACTGACCAACGGGCACGACGAGTGGAGCCGGATCGCGCAGGCGCTGCTCACCGCAACAAAGATGGTCGACCTCGACGCGGCCGCGCTCACCTTATGGGCTGTCACCGACCTTGCCGACAAGGTGCTCGCCGTCGCTGCCGCAGCCGCTGCCCGCGTCCCCGATCTGTCGGAGGCGCTGGCCCAGGCCGGGGTCCTGCCGATGTTCGGCTTCCCCACCCAGGTACGTCTGCTCTATACGAAACACCCACAGCCGTGGCAGGAGGCGAACACCCTCGACCGTGACGCCGACATCGCCATCTCCGAGTTCGCGCCTGGCACAGAACTGGTAAAGGACAAGGCTGTCCACACCGCCGTCGGGGTCGTCGACTACGTCCAGCTCCACAGCGGTACCTGGGTCGAGGGGCCGGACCCTCTCGGCCCGCGCAGCCGCGCCGGGCTGTGTCGCGCCTGTCTCAGCGTGACGTACCGGGATGTGGACGTCTGCCCCAACTGCAGTCGCGGTACCCCGGATTTCACACAGGTCGAGTTGGCCGAGCCGGTCGGCTACAGGACCTCCTATCGTTCTCGAGACTATGAGCAGCTCGGAGAGCCCACCGCCGCAGCAGCACAGCCGCGGCTGTCGATGGAGGCTATTGACGAACAGCCACGCGACGGCAATGCCTTGATCCGATCTGCGGTCGGCGAGATTCTGGCCGTGAACGACAACTATGGCCGTCTCTTCGCGTTCACCCAGGCTGCGCGCGTTTATAAAGGCAGCAGCCTGCCTGCACCCGGCCTCATCGAGGCGGACATTCTGACCGACAACATCCGTCAGGAGCGCGCTGGTCTCTGGGGTCACACCCCAGCTGGCTCGGCAGCTGGGGCACTCGCTATCGCCGCGCGCCGGCGCACTGACGTCCTTGTCGTTGGTCTGCGTGACATCGAGCCAGGTCTGCAGCTCAGCCCTGTCACACCATCCGGCCGTGGGGCCTGGGCATCGCTCGGATACCTTCTGCGCGACACCGCGGCCAAGTGGCTCGATATTGGTCCCAATGAGATCGAGATCGGCGTCCACCCGCGCCTCCGGTCCGACATTCTTGTCGGTGAGGTATTCATCGCCGACAGCCTTGAGAACGGCGCCGGCTATGCGTCGCGCCTTGCGGAGAAGTTCGAGGTGCTGCTCGACGAGGCCGACGAGCACACGGAACGCCTCCGTCACCACAATGTGGAGCCATGTGACTCGAGCTGTCATGCCTGTCTGCGGGACTACGGCAACCGGGCGTGGCATCCGCTGCTTGACTGGCGCCTCGCCATCGACCTGCTGGACCTGCTCCGAGGCCGGCAGCTGGACGTCAACCGCCAAGAGCAACGCGACATCATCGCGGCCCGCAGCTTCGCCAAGGACTTCAAGTTCACCGTGAGTACCGAAGCAGGCGTGCCAGTCATCGCTGGTAGGCCGGACAGACACCTTGCCGTGTTCCACCCGTTCGAGAATCTTGCAGTCGGCAGCACTAGCCCGCGGGTGGCGTCGGTCCGGGCTGCCTACCCGAACGTGCTCTGCACCTCGTCCTTCGAGCTGCTCCGCCGTCCCGGTCTGCTGGTTGGTGACCTGATGGCGCCGTGACGGAACGCGACACGGCATGACCGACGCTACATTCGTGGCACAGTGCCGCTGCGAGCGTTGGGAAAGGGCGACCATATTCGATCTAATGGATCCGGTTCGTTGGCATACTGTGTAGATGGACGCTGATATCTCAGTTCCAGAGGACGCGGGCTCGGAACCTGCGGTCGCATCGGCTGCTGGTGTGGTCGCGTTGGCGGTTGATTCGCTGTCTGACGCGGATCCGCAGGCTGTCGCGATTGGCGAGCGTTACTGGACCTTTGATGGCGTCGACGACACCGTCGATCCGCCTCGGCCGCGGTGGCGGGAGAAGTCGAGCGCGTTGAGCGCGGCGGCCGGCGTTGGCAACGGCCGGGTGTACCTGGTTGCAGCAGCCGGTGTCCGCGCCGTCGTGCCGACCCTGCAGTGCCCGACGTGCGACGGTCCGCTCTCGCTGCGATCCCGGCTGAACTTCGAGAAGCTGCTTGCCGGCAGGCAGGCCGTGCCGTGCATCGACTGCGATGCTGGGGTCCTGGACGCGGTCAATCGTGAGGCGAACCCCGCGGCGATCGAACGCCGGCGGGCCGTTCAGGTCAAAGAGCGCCGCCGCGGTGTACTGGTTGACGCGCGGACGGCCTGGCAGGCGGCGCAGGTGGCGCACCTGTCGCAGGAGCTTGAGGTCCGACTCGACCCGGACCCCGATTGGTCCAAGGTCACCGCCTCGGTGGGTACGGAGGTCGCAGCGCTGGCCGTCATCAGGCACGCCCCGAAGGTGACGCCGATTCCTCCGTTGAGCGGGTGGGCCGTACCGCTGGGAGCGACGCCTGATCGAGGTAACGAATTGGTGCTCGACTGCTTCGATGCGGACCTGCTGCTGATTCACCCTGGCTCGCCGGTGTCGGCGTTCACCTGGAACACCACGTTCGAGGCCGCGGCTGCGGCTGAGGAACTGCCGGCGCCGGCGTGGGAACAGTTCTATCCGGCGTACGTCAGTTGGTACGTGCCGACAGGGCCATCGCTCGGGACGGCCGCTGAGCAGCTCGACGCGCATCTGCTGCGTCGCCTGCGTCTGTCGACGGTCAGCCGCCGCCGGCGCGAGGAGTTCCTCGACCTGGTCGTCGAGGTGATTGCGGAGGAGACGCTTCGCTACTTCAGGTTTCAGTTGGAGAGGCACAACCTGCCGAACGTGGCCGCGAATCACGATGCTCGGTTGTCCGACGCCGCGCGGCGGTTGGCGGGTGTGCGGTCGTTGGCGGAGACGTACAACACCGCCTGGACGATGGTGCGCGCTGCGGCCGCTACGGCGCAGGCGAAGCCGAGCGCCCCGAAGGCCAACATGACCGCCCATGCGGTCAACCTGTTCGAGGCGAAGGCGCAGGAGTTGGCCGCCGACCTGGATCTGGTCGTCAAGCCCTTCAACGAGGACTCCGCAGTGCCGCTGTCAGCAATGACCAGGACCGTGTTCCTCACCCTGCTCGACAGCAGCATGCTGGGGACCAGCCGCGCCGCCGCCGAGGCGATCCTCGACGCGCAGGCTGCTGAGACTGAGATCCAAGATGAGCTGGACGTCGGCTTCACCGAGATGATGCGTACGGTCCTCCGCACGGGAACCGAAGGCGATCCGCACGCGGTGTACGCCGCCCTCGGCCGCGAGAGTGCGAACAGCGACCCGGTCATCGCAGCTGCGGCGACGAAGCTGATCGACATGATCGAAGACCTCAGGATTGCCACGCGCGGCCTGCATACGGCGCTGGCCGGTGCGGTGAGCGCCTGCCGCCTGCTGACCGTCCGGGTGACCGTGCCTGATCTTTGGTGGGGTGGGACCGCGCCGGTGAAGCAGCCCGTCGGGGTCTACCTTGCTGAACTCATGCGCCAGGAAGCGGAGCGGCAACAGCCGGATTAGTGCCGTACCGAACCGTCAGGCGTCGACCAGTTCGGCGAGGGCGCGGCATGCGGCGTCTGCCGCGGCGCTCGGTAGCAGCAGCTCTCGGCCGGCCAGCGGCTCGGTCAGGTGCCACGGCTGGCCGTCGGACAGCTGCAGCATCGACAGCTCGATGTGTTCGTGGCTGCCGTCGGGGTCTGCGATTTTGGAGATGAAGAGGTTGATGGCCGGGTCGTCGGTCTTGACGACCAGCGGTTCGGAGCGGTGGTACTCGTCTGCGCCGGGCAGGTAGGCGGTGCACACGCGACGCGCGCACCAGTCCGGATGGGTTTGAGCGTTCATGCTTCTCCCTGGGTGTAACGGTTGCCCGTGAGCCCGACCTCGTCGAGGCTGCCCTTCGGGCCTTCCTGACTACGCCTGAGTCTTTGGTTCGTGCAGCTCGCGCAGGAGTCCTGCGTAGCGGTCGGCGGTGGCGCTCAGCTTCGCGGTGGCGTCGATTGCCGCTTGGAGGGCGTGACCGCCGAGCCCGAACTCCAGGACGACGACGGTATCTCCGTCGCGGAGTACCAGCACTGGGTCACCGTCCTCGTCGATCGCCAGGTACGGCTCCAGCGACCGCAGGTCCAGGTCGTAGTCCGCTTGTGGCGCGGGTGGCAGCGCGCTGATCGTGGTCGGGGCCGTCATGACCATTTGCCTCCGTTCGCGCGCCAAACGCCGCCGCGAGTCAGGAGCGGGAGTTCTCGAAAGCGGTGCGTCGGGGCGTTCCAGCCGGGCGTCGGAACGGCTCGGTTGTGCAGTTCGCCGGTCGGGGTGGAGTCGCAGCACGGCCAATCGCCGCCACACCAGCACCGAGCACGCAGCCACCACCAGCGTTTCATCCGTACATGCATGATCGCCTCCCGCACCGATCGACAGCGTCATAGGGCCATTGGATGAGATCGTGGTGCAGGTGCACAGGTCGATGCAATACTTCTGGATGAAAATCCCAACTACGGCCTTCGCTGTCCCAGTTTGAGTCGCTAGTTGTTTCAAACAGAACCGGCGAAGTGTCCGCATTGAGACAGGGAGGTAGGTCGGTGTCCAACCCGGCAGGCTCATCTGTGCCTCGGCGTCAGCTCGGCCGGCTATTGAAGGAGGCCCGCGAGAAGGTCGGCGTCACGGTTCCCGCAGCGGCATCAGAGATCGAGGTCGGCCGGTCGAAGATCTACCGGATCGAAGCGGGCGAGGCGCCCCTGAAGAAAGTGGAGGTGCTTGCCCTCGCCCGGCTCTACGGCGTCGAAGCATCGATGACGGACGTCCTGGTTGCCCTCGCGGCGGAAACCAAGGCGCAAGGCTGGTGGGCAACCTTCGACGGCGCGATGCCCGACTGGTTCGAGCTGTACGTCAGCCTTGAGGCGGCAGCCAGCGAGCTGCGCCAGTACGAACCCGTGATCGTTCCCGGTCTGCTCCAGACCGAGGAGTACGCCGCCGCGCTCTTCCAGGCATTCCCAGAGAACACCGATGAGCAGGTTGCTCGCCTCACTGCCCTGCGGATGCAGCGGCAACGTCTGCTTGCACGCCGCGCTCCTCGCCCGCCCGCGTTGGACGTCATCCTCGACGAGGGGGTACTCCGACGGCCTATCGCAGGCATGCAGGGCAGCTCCGGCGCCTTGCTGGGGCATCGGACGCCAAGAACGTGCACGTGCGGGTACTCCCGCTCACGGCGGGCCCGCACCGCGCGACGCAGAGCGGCCCGTTCGTGATCCTCGACTTTCAGGCAGAAGGACATCGGCCGGCAGAGCCGACCACGGTGTACAGCGAGGGTCTGACTGGTGCCGTCTACCTCGATAAACAGGCCGAGGTTGAGACGTACGAGAGTGCGTGGAACACCTTGGACGACATGGTCCTCAGCGTGGAAGATTCGAGAGACCTCATGAGTGCGCTCGCTAAGGAGTACGACGATGCATGACCTCACCGGCGCCCAATGGCGCAAGAGCACACGCAGCGGCGGCAACGGCGGCAACTGCGTCGAAGTGGCCGACAACCTGACGGGCGTCGTGGGGGTGCGGGACAGCAAGGACCCGGAAGGGCCGGTGCTCACCTTCGAACCCGCCGCCTTCGCAGCGTTCGTCGAGGGTTTGAAGGTCGACCGCATCTGACACGCTGACCGATCGCTAACGCGAACGCGTGGACCTCGTGTGACCGCGGCCAGCTGCTCGACGGCGAGATCCAGTGGTTGCCTTTCCGTCTGGAGTCTGACGACGTGCGGCCATCCCGCGGCGTTCGACCGAGTTGCCAAAGCCGTCACGTGCCTGGATGAGCTCGTCGAGCTGCTCACGCAGGTCGCCTCGATCCCGGCTCACCATCCGCATCCTGCAGGGCCAGCGCACCGGACTGCGATGTTCCGCACCGCCACCCGAGACAACTCAAGACTTGGTCAACCCTGCGGCCGGAACAATCAGAACGTCGAAGGCGATAGCTACCGTCATCGATACGGGGGCTGAACCACGGCATGGCTGCGATGCCATGCCGTGGTGGTCTCCATATCCTGCGGGACAAGACGGGCGCTGCATGACCGTGTTGCATGGGCCGCGATACCGGGCGCGTCGACAGCGATTCCGTCCCTAACTGCGTCCTGCTGCAGGGAGGGCCAGATTGCCGTTCCCAGTTGGGCGGCGCTGTTGGTCAACTGGGAACGGGAACGGCGTCTGTCTCCAGCGGCGTTGGGCAACTGATCGCGCTACAGGCGAGCGGGAGCGTGTTCGTTGCTGCGATTGGCTATCGGGTTGGGCGGCGCTGTTGGTCAACTGGGAACGGGAACGGCGTTCCTCGCCAACGGCGTTGGGCAACTGATCGCGCTACAGGTCAGTGGGAACGGGTTCGTTGCTGCGTTGGACAACGGGTTGGGCAACCGCCGTTCCGCACGGTACGGGAACGACGACGGAGCCGAAATCGGAGCGGCAAGCCTGGTCAGGGCAGCAGCCCGGCGGGATACTCCGACGCTGGGTACGGCGGCTGGGTACGGCGGCTGGGTACGGCGGCTGGGTACGGCGGCTGGGTACGGCGGCTGGGTACGGCGGCTGGGTACGGCGGCTGGGAACGAGCGGTTGGGAACGAGCGGTTGGGAACGAGCGGTTGGGAACGAGCGGTTGGGAACGAGCGGTTGGGAACGAGCGGCCGGGAACGAGCGGCCGGGAACGAGCGGCCGGGACTGGTGAGTCCTGGTGTGGAAGCTTGCGATCAAGCAGGAGCTCGGCGTCACCGGCCTACTCCTGCACCTGGACGATCGTGGCGACGAACTCGCCGCCACGCGCCGCCGGACACTACTCATCCTGCATGCCAGCGCTGCGCGCTGGGCCTGGGCAACTGATCAGACAACGTTCGCGGCGGTGGCCGCCGGAGCGGGATCCCCGAGGTCTGCGAGGTCAACCAATCGTCGCGGGGCGTCGTTCCCGCCGACGACCAGCCAGACCGCGTCCGCCGCGCACGTACCGGCGTCGAGCCCGTCACGGGCCGCAGTGGCCACCGGCACCGCCACGTCGACGTCGGCCAGCAGATCGTGTAGGTGCCGCTCGCGGGGCAACGGACGGCAACCAGAACAGTACCGGCCACGCTGGACCGCCCTGGGCTACATGAGCGTCATACCGCCTCACCTTGGACAGCAGGACGGATTGCTGCTCGAAGCCCGTATCGAACTCGGCGAAGAACGCTGTCCGACGTTCGCCCTCGACGAAGACGCCGTGCCCGTCTGGGCGTACTGGGGAAATCAACGTCGTGCCGAACACGCCCGGTTCGGCGCACCGCTGCTCCGGCCACCACCGCTCCAGTCGCGCCTGCGGACGGGTCCGTGCCCACCCGGCCAGATCGGTGAAGAACTGGTTGACCCCCAACTGGTGCTCCAGCGTCCGGCTGGCCGCGATACGCCGCTTCCGGTCGGTCGTCTGTCCCGGACGCGGTGGCGCCTGCTCACGGCTGGCGGCCACGAATTCCGCGCCGATCTGGTCAAGGACGTAGTGCCACGGGAACGAGCCGCCACCGGCGCGCAGCGGTCGGAACCGGTCCACCAGCCCGAGCCGGTGCAGGGCCAGCAGCCGCCGCTGGGCAAAGTCCAGCGACCCGAACAGGGCGTGACAGATCTGGAACGTGGTCAGCACCTTGTGGTCAGCGAGCCAGTCCAGCAGCACCCGGTCCCGACCGGTGAGCCGGGCCCGTAGCCGCAGCACTCGATCACCGCCGCTACGCATGGTTTTCGCCCCCGTAGAAGAGACCCCTGAAGGTCTTTCGCAGTAGCACGGACCGCCACCGATACTGGCCCTGAGCTGCGACCCAGCGGCCGTCCCGCAGTCGGTCTGGGTGTCGGTCTCTACACCGACCCCGATACCGACCCCAAGCCCGACCACGGCACGGACCCCCAACCCGGCGCACCGCCAAGCCCGTTGTCGGACGACCGGAACGTCGTGACGGGCCATGACCCACGAGCAGGTAGAGATCACGTTCAACGAACAACGCCGCGCCGTCGTGATTGATGTGTGTCATGGGGACCTCCGGATGCATGCGCCGGCTCGGTACCGTGCGCCTGCTCCTAAAGGGCCTCTGTTGGGCGACTGATGTGGCGGTCGAGCGCCAACCGCGGCCCAACCGTCGCCCAACAGGGACGTTTACGCGCCAAATGGACCACAATCGACCACTGCTGTTGGGTGGTGCCGTCCTCAACACCACCCAACGCGAACGCATCTGTTGGGTACGACGCGAAACTGTTGCGCCGGCCACCTCGCCGGCGAGCCCATTCGACAAAGCTCGGACCCCGCCTACGGCCGGAACGGGCGGCGGTCCAGCCGCATGAGCGCGGCGTCGTCCGCCGGGTCTCCGAGCCCGCCGAGGTCGATCAGGCGCCTCGGCGGCTCAGGTGCCCCCGAGGCTCCGGTCGGCAGCCAGACCGCGTCCGCTACGGACACGTCGGGGCGGAGGCGGTCGCGGGCCATCGTCGCGATCGGGATGGCGCGTGGCTGCCGGCCGAGGGCTTCGTGCAGGAGCCGTTCACGGCCGCGGTCCGGCAGCGAGAACAGCACCGGCCAGGCGGGGCCACCCTCGGTGACCAGCTGTTCGTACCGCTGCGCCTTCTCGACCAGGACAGGGACGGATTCGGTACCGCGGTCGTGCTCGAGGAAGAACCCCACGCGGCGGTCGCCTTCCTCGTAGATGCCGTGGCCGTCGGCGCGGACCCGGTACATGCTCACCATGCCGAACCGCAGCGGGGCGGCGCACTGCCGCTCGGACCACCAGCGCAGCAGGGCGGCGGCCGGCTGGCGGCGGGCGTACGCGATGAGGTCGATGAAGAACTGGTTGACGCCCAGCAGGTGCGGCAGGTTCGGACTGGTCGCGATGCGGCGCCGCTGTGCGGTCATGTCTGCGACGCGTGGCACGGCATCGCCGCGTAGGGCCGCGATCACCTCGACGCCGGTGCGGTCGAGGATGTGGTACCAGCCGGGCCCGGGCAGGTGCGGGGAGCGGAACCGCTCCACCAGGCGCAGCCGGTACAGCCGCAGCGTCCGCTCCTGCGCGGGCGGGTACCGGTTGAACAGCGCCGCCGCGATCTGCGCCGTGCTCAGGACCTGGTGGTCGTACAACCAGTCCAGCAGGCGAAGGTCGCGGTCGGTCAGGAACGACTGTGCGTACAGGACCCGGTCGTGGCCGGTCTGCGTCATGGGTGCCTCCAAGGCGGAAAGAGCGCCGCTCGGTGCGGTGCCTTCGCTCTTCTAAGGCCCTCAGTTGGGTGCTTTTGTGGCGTCTGGCCGGGGTCGGCGAACCAACCGGTACCCAACCGGCGAATGGGGTGCCCGACTCGTGGGCGTACCGGTTTTCCCGTCTCACCCAACAGGTTGGGCAACGGTCGTAGGGCGGTCGGAGATCAGTTGGTGCGAGTTGGTCTCGGGGGCGGCGTGGGTGACGCAAACCAGGCCGACTGCGGACCATGTACAGATGAGGAATCCATCTGAAGCGTCCGTAACAGGCGTCGGCGGTGCTTCGGGTGCAGGCGCAGGCATTGATACGGCACACTGTCGATCGTGAAGGCCTACGTGGGCGTGACCGACGGCAGCTGGTACAGGTTCCTTGCCGAACGCCCGCACCTGCAGGAGGTCAACTTCTGGCGGCCCAACAGCAACAAGGCGTTCGGCGCCGTGCAGGTCGGCGAGCCGTTCTTCTTCAAGAGCCACCACCCGCACAACCGGCTCGTCGGCGGTGGCTTCTACAGCGGCTTCGCCCGGCTACCGATCTCGGAGGCGTGGGAACTCTTCGGCGAGGGCAACGGCGCGGCCAGCCTGCAGGAGATGCGCAGCGCCATCGGTGCATACCGGCACCAGCCGATCCCGTCCCGGGAAGACCCGGTCATCGGCTGCATCTTCGTCCGCGACACCCGCTTCTTCGCCGCCGACGCTGATGCCGGGCCGCCACCGGACTTCGCCTCGAACATCGTGCAGGGCAAGGGATACGACCTCGCCGACAGCGCGTACACCAGCTACTTCCAGGACGTCATCCACCGGCTCACCGGACCGGCCGTCGAGCTCGACCTCACCGCACCCTGGCACCGAACCGGACCCGTCTACGGCGACCCGCGCCTGCAACCGCAGCGGCTCGGGCAGCAGGCGTTCAAGGGTGTGGTGCTCGACGCGTGCCGGCACCGCTGCGCGATCACCGGCGCGAAGATCCGGCCGGTGCTCCAGGCGGCGCACATCCTGCCGCTCCCGAACGGCGGCGTGCACCGGCTCGACAACGGGCTGCTGTTGCGTTCCGACGTGCACATCATGTTCGACCGGGGGTACCTCAGCGTCGACCCGAGGCATCGGCTGCTGGTCAGTCCGCGGCTCCGCGAGGACTTCGGCAACGGCGAGGAGTTCTACTCCCGCCACGGCCGCGTCATCGATGTGCCGGAGCGCGCGGCCGACCGTCCGCACCGTGAATTCCTCGAATGGCACGTCGACACGGTCTTCAAAGCCACATGACGGGCGAGCAGTTACAACTGGCGGACGGCGAGCGAGTTGAGCCTGGAGCCGATCGCCCGCTCAACCAGCATCGTGATCAGACCTGCCTTCGAAGTTTTGCTCACGCCACCGATACCCAGCTCGGCGGCGACCGCGCGCAAGTCCCCAACTAGCAGCGGCTTGAGGTAGCGCTCGCCTTCGTCCCGACTCTGCAGCTGACTCAACTCGTCCACCACCGTGGACATGTCCTTCGCCGGCTTCGCGGCGGCGCGCTTGGCGGGAGCCCGCTTGACCGGTGCAGCCGGCGCGGCTGCGCCGAACGGGTGGTACGTCAGCGTGGCCCGGCCCTCGGCGATGTCGAGCAGCTGGTCCTCCGGCAGCGTCGCCAGGAACTCCGAGATCCGCTGCAGGACGGTCATGGAAAGCTTCGCGACGTCGCTCACGCGGCTGCCCCTTCGGCGTGGAGGGTGTTGAGGAATTCGGAGGCCAGGGTGCGTAGCTCGATGTTGATCTGGGACGTGACCCGCTCCCTGAGCACCGCCGGCACGCCCCTCGGCACCGAGCTGGCGAACAGGGTGTTGTTCTCCCGCATGTAGGTGCTGAACACCGGCACGCCGAGCGCGCGCACCGAGTCGATGTAGTACTGCAGCGCGGAGATTGGCCGGCCACCGTGGAACTGGATCATCGTGAAGACGACGCCGGCCATGTTCGGGTCGATGCGGCTGTGGCGCATCTTGGCGTGCTTCAGTGAGTGCTCGTTGTGCCGCTGCACGAGCTCCTCCACGTTGCCGTAGAGGTATTCGATGCCCAATGTGGACAGGTAGTCGGCTTTCGCCGGGATGACAATGTGGTCACTGGCGACGATGGCCGCCTGGGTCACCACGTTGAAGTTCGGCGGGCAGTCGATCAGAATCCAGTCATATTCCTCGAACGACTGGTCATGCAGTGCGCTCGCCAGTGCACAACGCACCCGATAGAGCGCCGGATCGAACTTCTGTTCGATTCCGCCGATGCTTCGGGCAAGCCGGAAATCGGCATCAATGAGCTGCAGGTGCGAGGCGATCAAACTGAGCCGGCCGCCGCCGTCGGGTAGCGCCGCGTTGACGGGTCTGGGCTGAACGACCAGGTCAGCCAAGGCGACCTTGGGGATCCCGTCGTCGATGGAGTCGAACCAGCGCTTGATCGTCAGCTCTTCGCGGAGCTCCAAACGCCACTCGTCGGGCTGATAGAAGCAGAACGTCAGACTGCTCTGCGGATCGAGATCAATCAACAGCACGTTCTGCCCGCGGCGGGCGAGTTCAGCGCCCAGGTTCGCGGTCAGCGTTGTCTTGCCGACCCCGCCCTTGTAGTTGATCACTGAAACTACCTGCACCCAGGTAACGGTAGAGACGCATCCTGAAGGTCGCCACCAACCGTTAAGACGACCTTTCATCGACGCGAGACCTATGACTGGTCGATGCGATTTCGGGTTAGCTCGACATCATGCGGCTTGAAGACCTGGTGCCCGGATCGTCCGTTGTTGGCGTGGTGCCAGGTGGCCCGGTCGAAGTGATCGCTGTGGCGCCGATGGGGCCTGATTCCGTCCTGCTCGTCTACCGCACCGAGCAGGGCGCCCTCAGCGAGCAGATCCTCATGCGGGTCAACGAGCCGGCGCTCGAGGTCGTCGAGGTGCACCGAACGACCTTCGACGCCGACGCCACCGACTTCAAACTCGCCGCTGAAGCCATGCGGATCCGCGCCGCGGCCCAGTCCGACCTCATGCTCGCAGTCACGACCAGCGACCTCGAGCCGCTGCCGCACCAGATCGAGGCCGTGTACGGGCACCTGCTCGACAAGGTCCCGCTCCGCTTCCTGCTCGCCGACGACCCCGGTGCCGGCAAGACCATCATGGCCGGGCTGTACCTGAAAGAGCTGATGCTCCGGGGCGACCTGTCGCGCTGCCTGATCGTCGCGCCGGGCGGTCTGGTCAACCAGTGGCAGGAGGAGCTGAGCGAGAAGTTCGGGCTGCGCTTCGCGATCCTCACCGCCGACGTGGCCGCCGCGACACCACCCGGCGAATCGGTGTTCGACGACAACCCACGCCTGATCGCCCGGATGGACCACCTGTCACGCAACGACACCCTGGTCGAGCAGATCAGCCACTCCGCCTTCGACGTCGTCGTGGTCGACGAGGCACACCGGATGTCGGCCCACTACTTCGGCAAGAAACTGCAGAGCACCCGCCGGTACCGGCTGGGTCAGGCGCTGGGCAAGGCCGCACAGCACCTGCTCCTCATGACCGCGACACCGCACGCCGGCAAGGAGGAGGACTTCCAACTCTTCCTGGCGCTGCTCGACCCCGACCGGTTCGAGGGCAAGTACCGCAAAGAGGAGCACACGCTCGGCGCCGACGGGCTCATGCTGCGCCGGGTCAAGGAAGAGCTGCTCACCTTCGCCGGCAAACCACTGTTTCCGCAGCGCATCGCGTACACCGTGCCCTACGAACTCTCAGAACTCGAAGTCGAACTCTACGAGGCCGTCACCGAATACGTCCGTCAAGAGTGGGACCGCGTCGACCAGCTGCGCCGCGCCGGCGAGGTAGTGCGCGGTAACCGCGTCGGCTTCGCGCTCACCGTCCTGCAGCGCCGGCTCGCGTCCAGCCCCGAGGCGATCCTGCGCTCGCTGCAACGTCGCCAGGCGCGGCTCGAACAGCGCCTCAACGAACTGCTGACCAAACCGGCCGCGAAAGAGCGGCTGCCAGAGGTCCAGCTCGACGACATCCTTGACGACGAGCTCACCGACACGATGGAGGACACCGAAGAGCAGCTGGTCGACGCGGCCACCGCGGCCCAGTCCGCAGAGGAGCTGCGGTTCGAGATCTCGGTGCTGCAAGGACTCGTCGACCTGGCTGCGAAGGTTCGCGCGTCCGGCACCGACCGCAAGTGGGCGGAGCTGAAGATCCTGCTGGAGCGGCACGCGCCGCAGAAACTCATCATCTTCAGCGAGCACCGCGACACGCTGACCTACCTGGTCGAGGGCATCAGCGGCGTCCTCCGAAAGAAGAACGCGGTGGTCTCGATCCACGGCGCCATGTCTCGCGACGCGCGACGAGCCGTCCAGGAGCGCTTCACTTCCGATGCGGAATGTTTGGTACTGGTAGCGACCGACGCGGCCGGCGAAGGCCTCAACCTGCAACGAGCCCACCTCATGGTCAACTATGACCTGCCGTGGAACCCGAACCGGATCGAACAGCGCTTCGGCCGGATCCACCGCATCGGGCAGCACGAGATGTGTCACCTGTGGAACCTCGTCGCGGTCAACACCCGCGAAGGTGCCGTCTTTGAGCGGCTGCTGGCCAAGATTGAGGAACAGAACGCGGCACTCGGCGGCAAGGTCTTCGACGTCCTGGGCGAGGCCTTCGAGGGCCAGCCACTGCACGAACTCCTGCTCGACGCGATCCGCCGCGGCCAGGACCCCCAGGTGCGGGCACACCTCGACCAGATCATCGACGAACGAGTCGGCGACACGGCCGTGAAGCTCGTCCGAGAACGGGCACTCCACCACGAGCTGCGCTCGGTTTCCGACGTGGACAACGCCCGCCGCGACCTGGAAGAGGCCCGGCTGTTGCGTCTGCAACCGCACTACATCGAGGGCTTCTTCCGCGACGCGTTCGACCGGGCAGGCGGGCGCCTCCGCGGGCGGGAACCCGGCCGCTGGGAGATCCCGAGCGTGCCCCAACCGGTTCGGGAACTGCGCACCGCCACAGCCCCGATCAACGTGCGCTACGAACGGATCTGCTTCGACCGCTCCCACATGCGCGCCGACGGATTACCGCCCGCGCAACTCCTCGCGCCCGGCCACCCACTGCTCGACGCGCTGGTGCAATGCATGATCGACAGGTACGGCGAAGCCCTCGAACGCGGCACCGTCATGGTCGACCGGCTCGACCCGACCGAAGAGCCGCGACTCCTGATCGCCCTGCACGAGGAAATCATCGACGGGCAGGAACGAACGGTCGCGAAGCGCTTCCAGTACGTCGAACTCTGGAACGACGGACGCAGCCAGCCGAGCGTCGCCCCCTTCCTCGACTACGACGCGCCCACCGCATATGAGCGGGAACTGACCACCGATCTCCTGCACGCCCCATGGCTGACCGGCGCACGGCGCACCGCGGAGCACTGGGCCGCGAGCACCGACCTGCCCGCCTGGTACGCACACGTCGGCGAGACCCGGCGGGAGCAGGTTGGCCGCACCAGAGGGCTGGTCCGCGAGCGGCTCTCGCAGGAGATCCAGCACTGGAAGGACGAAGCCGTCCGGCTCACCAACATCGTCCTGCAGGGCGGCAAGCCGACCATGCAGCCGACAACCGCCGAACAGCGCGCCCAGGACCTCCGCCGACGCCTCACCCGCCGGATGGCGGAGCTGGACCAGGACGCGCATACGCAGGTGCGACCGCCGGCCGTTGCAGCTGTCGCACTTGTCGTGCCGCAGGGGCTGATCGACCGCCGCGCCGGACGGCGGGAGGAGCCGGTCGCCGAGTACATGGAGGACCTGGCCGCGATCGAGCGCCGCGCGATCCGCGCCGTAGTCGCGGCCGAGCAGCGGCTCGGCCGCGTGCCGCAGGTGATGGCGCACAACAATCCGGGGTACGACATCCGGTCGGCGGGGGAGGACGACCAGATCGTCCACATCGAGGTGAAGGGCCGGTCGGCCGGGCACGACAGCTTCTTCGTCACGAACCGGGAGATCCGCGCCGGCCAGAACGCGGACAACTACCGGCTCGCCCTCGTCGAGGTCGACGAGCACGACCCGGCGGCCGACCGGGTGCACTACGTCCAGGACCCGTTCACAGATGTCCGGGTTTCCGCCCTGGTCAACGGCGTCCAGTTCAAGTGGCCCCAGATGTGGTCCCGCGGTACCGAACCCAACTGAATGAATTGCCGCCCTGACCTGCGTGCTCGCCCCGTTGCCGTGTGATGAACTGTCGATATGAGTCCGAAGAGTCGTGGGCGCCCGGCTGGCCGGGGGAAGCCGAAATCTCGACGTCAGGAGCCCGTGCGGTCGCTGCGGCTCTCCGACCGGCTGATCCGGTCCGCCCGTGACCTGCTCGCCTGCACCGATCCACTGGAGGCCGAGGAGTGGGCCTCCGGCTGGCTCGGTCAGGTCTGGTTGACCGCCCCGCTCGGCGACAAGGACGCTGAGTCCACCTTCTGCGTCGAGGTTGCCGCGCGCTGCTGCACCCACCCGTCGCCGCAAGGGCTGGCCGCATTGGCCGCCCTGCGGAGGGTCGCGCCGCCGAGTGAACATGCGCTGCTGGACGAGACGATCGCCATCCTGCGCGAAACCCAGCCGGCGCCGAGCTGGCTCGATGCGGCGTTTTCGCCGGTACGGGCCATGCGCGCCATCGACGTCTACGACAGCGAGCGGGTGCTCTTCGTCGAGTACGGGTCGCATACGTTGCTTGCCCGGATCCTCACCAGCGGTGGGCCGTCGTTGCAGCGGCTGGCGCTGCTGAACGGCGGTGCGGAGGAGGCATGGGAGCAAGCGCGGGAGGCTGTCGACGTACCGATGCCGATCGAGGAAACCACGGTCGCCGAAGCGCTCGGCGAGATTGCCGACATGCTGAGGCACACCGACATGCTGTGGCCAAGGAATGACGACGAAGGCTTCGTTGCGTTGCGGGTGCTGGCGTGGACGCGGTCCCGGGCGTACCTCCCCGACTGGCCGGAGTTCGAGGCGCTCGCGGGCAGTCAACGGCAGGAACTCGTCGAGGCCTTCGTCGAGCGGACGACGGACTCCGAGGCATACCGGAGACTTGCCGACATCTTCCTCGACTACGGCGACGGGTACCTCGGCAACCGTCCACTCGGCTGGAGCCCAGACGCGGTCGAACTGTTCCTCACCGACTGGCTGCCGCGCAAGGCCTTCCTGGATGAGGACGAGCGTGCCGCGCTGCCCGACGCCCTGCGTAGCTGGCTGCGGTTCGCCCTCGAACGCCGAGGTGTCGCCGACGAATGGATCGTGCCGGTGATCGGCGAGGTCGATGCGTGGCTGCCGGAGTTCGAGGACGCCCTGGACGACGAGGCGGCGTGGGGGCCGGCGAAGCAGATCGCCGCCGAGCTGGAGGCCCGCAACATCGACATCCGGGACAAGGACGCCGTCAACACCGTGGTCCGGCAGCTCAACGCCGAGAACCTGGCCAGGCGACTCCTGTAAGGGCGGCGGGTGCGACCCCCCGTTATCAGCCGCACCCGCCGAACCCGTCAGGCACGCCGATGCCGGCGCGTACCAGATACACGTCTCCGCCGGCGGATGGTTGCATCGTTTCAGAGAAATTTTTCGGGGCTCCGATGGCATAGGCTGCTGCGGTTCGCCTGAGCTGAAGTGGTGCGCCTGATGGCCGTTGCGCCGAACGTTGCCCGTCGCCGTCGTGCCGTCGCAGCGGTCCTGGTCGCCCTTGCCACGATGGTGCTGGTCACGCTGCCGGCGTGTCGCAACTCTGGGCCGCCGCCGAAATCCGCGCCGCCAGCCAGCCCGTCGCCGTCAGCCGCTGCGTTGGCGGCGCCTCCGCCGAACGCCCCGTCGTCACCCAGCGCGACCTGTACCACGTCAGCACGGGGAATTCCGATGGTGGACGGGGTCGAGGTCCAGCTGACGACGGGCTACCAGTCCGCGATGGTTCCGAAACCGGCCAACCTCTTCCAGGTCTGCCCGGCCGCCCGCCTGCCGTTCGCCCACATCACCTACGGCTGGAGCGTCGACCGCCAGCAGTACGTCCTGGTCGACACCGCCTCAGGTGCTCTCGTCCGGGACCAGCCGCCCCTGGCCCTGCCCATGAAGGGCATGATGGGCCGCTGCGGCGGCGCCGACGCGCTCGTCGTCCCCGGACGATCGGTGCCGCCGTCGATTCCCCGTTCGGTCCAGGACAGCGCTAAGCAGCGCGATGCCCTCCGCGACTACCTGGCGAAGGACGGCCAGGTCATTCTGTTCCAGGCCGAGATGATTCCGTACGCCGACGTGATGTCCCGGAGCTTCTGCGGTCCGGCCTGATCCACGAGGAACGCGTCACGGAAGTCCTGCTGGCTCAGCTCTGGAAATCGGCCCGGTGGTCCTCGGCCCAGGTAGCGTACGTCCGCGCCGGCCGCCCGGTGATCCGCTCGACGACGTCGTTCACCGGGGCGGGCTTGCCCACCGCCTCGGCCATCAGGCCGAACAGCGCCGCCAGGAAGTCGGCGTCCATGGACTGGCGCATCTGCTGGAGTACCGGCTCAGGGTCGAGGTCCTCCACGGTCAGCGGCCGCCCCAGCACCTGGCCGAGGATCCGCACCTGCTGCGCCTGCGTCAGCGACTCCGGCCCGGTCAGGTCGTACACCCGACCGCCGTGACCGCCGTCGACCAGCACCCGCGCCGCCACGGCCGCGACGTCGCGTTCGTGCACAGCGCTGAACGAAGCCCTGGTGTACGGCGCCCGGATCACGCCGCTTTGAAGTTGCATCGCAAAGGTCAAGGAGTTGATTGCCGGGAACAGCAGCCGCAGGAACGTCCAGTCGATCCCGGACGCCGCGATGGCCAGTTCGACGTCGCGGTGGTACTGGGCGATCACGTCGGGCTGCTGCTCGGCGTCGCCGGTGATCGCCCCGGACGACAGGAACACCAGCCGCCGCACGCCTGCCGCCTTGGCCGCGGCCAGCAGCGGAGCCACGTCCATGCCGTACGGCAGCACCAGGAACGCCGCCTCGACCCCGTCGAATGCCGGCGGCAGGGTCTCCGGGTTGGTGAGGTCCGCGGCGACGAGCTCGACCGAGGCAGGAAGGTCGGCCTTCGACGGGGTACGGGTCAGCGCCCGCACCGGCACGCCCGCGGCCACGAGCTCCTCCGCAGCCTGACGTCCGAAGTGAGCGGTGGCGCCGATGACGAGGTACAAGAGGGGCTCCTTACGCTGGGGAACTGCCGCCATGGTGAGAACGCTACGAGCAATTCAGGCCAGGACCGGTCCTAATTAACCCCGCCCGCACGTGTCAACCGCGACGGCCCCATGCGCGTCTATGTCCCCGTGAACATCAAGCGAGCCGTCGTGCTTCTGGCCCTGCTCCTCGCCGGCTGCGGCGACCCGATCAAGCAGTCGGACGCGACCCCCTGGACCCCACCGACCGCGACGCCATCAGGTCCACTGTGGACGGGGAAGGTCGACGTGACCCGGGAAACCGGAGCCCTGGCCGCTCCCGGCTTCAACGCCCTCATCGACGCCGAGAAGCCCAACTGGGCACAGTCGCCCGACGGCACAGTCACCGAACTGTTGAACCTGGGCCGAGGCTTCGACGGACCGGTCGACATCTACCTGCTGCGGGAAGGAGCGGACGGTAAGAACCCCGTCCTCACCGTGACCCTCACCAAGCTCGGCGACGACTCGATCAGAGCCATCCGGTACCGCATAGCCCTACGCCGCGGCGACGACGGCCGCTTCCGCTTCGTCGAGGGCAAGCGCACCCAACGCTGCCAGAACGGCCGCGGCCACCAGGACTTCTCCACCGACATCTGCTCCTGAGCGAAGGCGTTGGTGAATCTTGCGACTACCTGGTTGATCGGTGGTCCCAGGCGGCCACTCATCAACCAGGTAGTGGTGCCTCGGACGATCTACGGCATGGGTCCCTGATGATGGCGGCCCCGAGCGTTCGGCGGCCACGGTGGGTCGTCGAGTGCGACCGCCGACCGGGCAGCGGCAAGATCGACGGGAGAGCCGGCGAGGTCATCGGCGAGCTGCTGCAGCGGCGTCTGGATGATCAGTTGATACCGGGCGAGGTACAGCACGACGTCGCTGATTTTGTATCCGGCGTTCTGGGCCAGGAGCGCATATTCAGCGGCCTGAACTATGGCCTCCGCCAGCTTGTCGTCCGGCATGAGGCCGGTCTTGATCTCGACCAGGTTGGTGCCGGCGATCAGGTCGGCCAGGCGGTATCCACCCCGAAACGGCACGTCGGCGGCGCGGACCGGACCCAGTTGTCGGAGGAGGTCACGCGGGCCGGCCTCATGCGCCTGCCAGAACACTCGAAACGTCGCCGCTTCGGCAGCCGCGACACGGCGGCGCGCGTTGAACGACTGCGCGTGGAGGTTCCACATGGCCAGAAATTGCTGGTTGGCCTCGGCGGTGTCGGCGTATCGGTACAGGAGATCGAGCAGCTGGGCGAGATTGCTGCCGGCCGCGTGAAGCCACGTCCGCGGGACCGGCTCGGTGCGGCACCACCATCGGAAGTCAGCTTCGGGATCCTCCGGCGGAGGCTGGTAGCCGCTGCGCCAAGCGGTCCACAACGCCTCCATCGGCGGCAACGCGTCGAGCAGGTGCGGATACGGCATCCGCTCGGCGAGGTCGAACACCGCGCACAGTTCGAACGTGCCGCCGAACAACGCGCGGTGGGGCGCGAACGCCGGCAGCGGCGTCGCGCGGGAGATCAGATGGCTGGCACGCGTCATCCATTCGCAGCGATCGCGCACGGGAAGGCGCAGCCAGCGGAGTGAGAGGGCGGACACGCGACTACCGGACGAGTCCCGGCCGGCGCCGCGTCGCCGGGTCGGTGCCGCCGGCGCGCAGGGCCACGGCGAGCAGCAGGGTGACGCTCGCCAGCCAGGTCAACGGCACCGCGACCACATCAGGCCAGTGCGGCAACGGCAACGCCGGCAGGTCCTCGCCGAACACCGGCAGTGCCCACCCCGTCAGCCGCCACACTGCCAGCGCCGTCACCAGGCCGGCCACGCCGCTCACCACGACCAGCGCCGGATACGTCCACAGCCTCGCCCGCCGCAGGGCTCGGCGGGGAAGACCCTGGGTGCGCAGCGACGTCTCGTCCACGACCCGGGCGGACCGGTCCACCACGGCGATCAACCCGAGACCACCTGCGGCGAGGAGCACCGCCAGCGCACCCGACAGCAGATGGAACCACGTCGCCAGCGCAGGACCCTGCGAGGCAAGGCGCCGGCGCGTCTCGTCGACGGTCATGTCGTCGGTCACGATCAGGCCCTGGCGGGCCAGCAGCGTCAGCACATCAGCGGGGGCCGAGGTGTTCAGCCACACCTCCGACCGCTCGGCGGTGCCCGCCTCCGTGGCGACCCGGTTCGCATACTCCAGGTCGACCAAAGACCCCGCAGTCCCGAGCCGGGGCAACGCCTGCGACGCCCCGGCAGCGAGCACCGGCAACGGATACGGCGCGTCCACCGGCTGGAGCCAGACCCCGTCCGGCAGCCCACCCGGCGCGTCCACCGCCAGCCGCAGCCCACCCCGCACCGCCGCCAGCTGCCCCCCGCTGACCCGCCACCGCGACGCATCGCCGAGATCCACACCACCGAGAAGGCGCACGGAGACCGTGACGCGGGTGCTGGTCGGTGAGGTGCTGCGCGCCCGGAGGTGAAGGCCCACCAGTCGGCAGCCGGAGACACAAAGAGGTGTCCGTTCTTGGAAGGTGTACGTCCCGTCGGCCGCCGCCGTGAACGGCAGCGTCACGGTCCCAAGTCCGTCCACAGAGGACAGCACCACCGAAAGCTCCACCGGCACCGACATCCGCAGGTCGGCCACATCAAAGGCCAGCGGCAGCGCGGACCCGGAGAACGTCACCGGCGGCCGCGCCGGCGGATGCAACAGTGCGGCCACCTCCGCCGAGGAGCGCCGCCCGTACGACGGCAGCCAGTCGACCACAGTGGACAGTCGAGGCGTGTCCACCGCGAGCGAGTCGGGCAGTTGCGCGGCAGCCATGGCGAACCGGCCGTCCGGGTCGACGGCACGCACCGCCTGCAACAGATGGTCGCGGGACACCGGGGCGACCGACACGACCCGCGGCGCGCCGGTGCCGATCCGCGCGGCCAGGTCGCGGTCCTGGGCGGCCACGTCGGCGGCGCACACCGCGTACCCGAGCACGGCCACCGCCGTCACCAGCAGCAGGACGAGCCGCTGCGCCCCGGACCGGCGGGCGAGGTGCAGGGCTGCGAGGGAGACACCGAGCCGGCCGCGGCGCAACGCCGACCGCCCGAGCAGCCCGGCGAGCGGCGCGAACAGCCGGGCGAAGAGCAGCGCGAACGCCAGGATGCACAACGCCGGCGCCAGCATCCCCACACCCGTCAGGCCCGTGACGAAGAGCTGGCCGACCGAGGCGGCGGCGAGCACCCCGACCAGCACCTCGCCCACCGGCAGCGTCCGCCCGGTGCGCCGCGGCCGGACCCTGCGCAACAGCTCGACCACCGGACTGAGCAGGTGCCGCCGCTGCGCCAGCAACGCGACCACCAGCGCCCCGGCCGCCGCGAACGGCGCGTTCCGCAGCGCCGAGAAGCCGAGGAACGGCCCGCCCAGGCCGGGGAACAGCCACGCCGACAGCGCACCGACCAGCAGCTGACCGGCGACGCACCCGGCCACCGCACCCGCCACGATCGCGGCCAGGTTCTCGCCGAGGGCGAGCAGCCACCGGTGCCACCACGACCCGCCGTGCAGCGCCACGACCGCCAGCTCCGGACGGCGGCCCTCCACGCCGTAGTCCACCGCCAGGTACAGCACCAGATACGCCAGGAGTAGCAGCGGCACCGCGCCGACCGGGACCGTCTGCCGGGCCAGGGTCCGGCTGCGCTCGACCCGGGTGAGCAGCGCCGGGATGGCGGTGGTGACGGTGAACGCCTGGCTGAGCCTTGCCGTGCGGTCCTTGAGGTCGGCGAGCTGGTTGCGCAGCTGCGAGATGCGGTCGGCGTCGAACGTCCCCGGTGCCGCGGTCGCGTCGACGCCGACGAGCGTCGACGTGCGCTGGAACAGGGCGAGGGTCGCCGCGCTGGTGAAGACGGGCTCGGCGGTGACGTGGACCGCGAAGTAGTCGTGCGCGCCCCAGTACTCCTCCTGCGGCGTGGCCGGGCGGTACACCCCGACGACCGTCAGCGGGGTCGCCTCCCCGAACGCGGCGTAGATCGGGCCGGTGGGGGAGCCCTTCGACACGGCGAACGCCAGGTCGATCGGGTCGCCGACGCCGAGGCCCAGCCGCTTGGCGGTGTGCTCGCCGAGCACCACCTCACCCGAGCCGAGGAAGCAGCGGCCGGACAACAGCGTCACGTGGGCGCAGGCTTCCTGGCGGTAGGTCAGCCGGGACGCGTCCGTCGGGGACGGTTCGATGCCGACGGTCGGGAACTCGGCGGAGTACACCTGGGTGAAACCGGGGATGGCGAGCAGCGCACCGGTGACGTCGGTGAAGTCGACGGTGCTCGTCGAGGTGTTGTCCACGGTCGCGCTGAGTGCGACGGTGCGCTCGCCGGGCGCCGCACCGGCCACCTCGCTGCGGACCACGGCCAGGTCGATCGTGCGCAGATACGCGGGCACCGCAACGGTCGCGCCGACCACGACCAGCGTCAGCAGCATGAGCGTCACCGCCTGGCCGCGCCGGGTGCGCAGCATGGCAAGCACCAGGGCGATCACCGGCGGGCCCTCCTGGTAACGAACAGCACGATCAGCGTCGCCACACCCAGGACGGCAAGGGCCAGCAGCCCCGCCCCGGCGAGGGCCTCCGGACGCACCGCCGACGGCGGCGGGAGCAGCCGCCACCCGTCGAGGAACACCGCCGGCGGATCCGCGAACCGGGCGACGAGCGCCGCCACGAGCAGGCCACCGGCGACGCCGGACCCGACCAGCGCGGCCTGCCCGCCGAGCTCGGCCCCGGTGACCGCACGCAGCGGCAACCCCTGCGCGCGCAGCGCCCGCCACTCGCGGGCCCGGTCCGCCCGCTGGACGGTCACCGCCACGGCCGCGGCCACCGCCGCGAGCAGCAGCGCGAGGACCGCGACCAGCAGCTGGAACCGGGCGGTGAGCGCGGACCCGTCCTGGTCGAGCCGGTCGAGGCGGTGCGCGACACCGTCCGTGCCGACGACGCCCACCCCGGCATCGCCCAGCGCGGCCACCAGTGCGGTCACCGTCGCAGGTGGGGTACCCGCGGCGATCCACACCTGTGGCACCCCGCCAAGACCGGCACCGGCCGCCGCGTGCAACGCCGCGTCCAGGTCGATGACGGCGCCGGCCCGCCCCAGCTGCGGCAGGACCGCGGCGGTCGCGGCGACCCGCACCGGCACCCCGGACCCGCCGAACAGCGGCAGCACCGGATCGCCGGACAGCCACGCCCTGGGCGCCGGTCCGGCCAGGATCACCGGTACCGCGGCCACCACGTCGACGACATACGCGTGGTTGTCGGTCTGCGCCCGGGGGATCCGCAGCGTCAACGCGCCCTGACGGGCACCCACGCTCATCGGCGGGCCGGTGTCGGCGCCGCGCCACCGGCGCTGGTCGCCGAGGCTGGCGCCGCTCAGGATCACCGCGTCGGGGCCGGCCTGGCGCAGCTCGCGGACGGTCAGGGAGGCGCTCGCCGGGCGTTCGCCGCGGGCCGGTCCGGCTCCGGTGAGGGCTCCGGTGAGGGTGAGGCCGACGATGCGGCAGCCGGGCGGTGCCTCACAGCCGGTGACCGGCGCGGAGACCTGGTGCTCGCCCGGCGGGACCGGGCCGATCGGCACCGACAGGTCCGCGCCGGTGGTGCTGTGCCGCAGGGTCAGGACGAGGCGGACCGGGTCGGCGGCGTCGTTGCGGGCGGTGAGCGTGAGGGCGGTGCCGTGCACGAGCGGCAGTGGTTCGGCGCGTGCCGCCGACGGGTCCAGCGCGGTGGCCGCACCGTACTGGGGGCGCCAGTCCGCCACCGCCGGCAGCCGGGCCGCGTCCACCGCGAGCACCGGCACGGACGCGCCGAGGTCCGCCACGACCGCCATCGCGGTGCGCCCGCCCGGGTCGGCCCGCCGGACCGCAGCCAGCAGCGCGGTGTGGTTGGCCGCCTGGACGGTGAGGACCTGCGCGGCGCCGACCTCCGCGGCGGCCCGGTCGGCCCTGGCCGTGCGTCCGACCGCGAAACCCTGCGCGGCCAGGCCCAGCAGCGCCACCACGACCACCGTCAACACCACGATCCGGTCGGCGCCGGGCTGCCGGGAGAACCGCAGCGCAGTGAGCGCGAGGCGCAGGTGCCCGAAGCGCAGGGCCGCCCGCCCGGCCCGGTTGCTGCCGGCGGCCAGCAGCCGCGCCAGCAGGACGGCGCCGGCAAGCGCGATGAGGGCCGGCGCGGCCACGCCCACACCGCCCGCACCCGCCCCGACGCCGGCACCAGCGACGGCGCCGGCCGCGCCAGCGACGGCATCGGCGGCACCCGCGACGGCGTCGGCCGTGCCCGCGACAGCGCCGGCGGCACCCGCACCGGCGGCACCCGCACCGGTGACCGCGCCCGCGCCCGCGAGTGTGTCCGTGCCGGTGGACGTGCTTGCGGCGTGCGCCTGGTAGAGCGCCGCGCCGGCCACGGCGAAAACCACCACGTCGAGCGTCCGGCGCCGCCAGCCCCGGCCGCGCGACGGCACCCGCCGCAGCAGGGTGGCCACCGGCGTGCGGAACGCGGACAGCTCCCCGGCCACCAGCACCGCCAGCCCGACCACTACCGCGATCAGCACCGCCACCCCGGTGAGCCCGGCGAGTCCGGCGAGTCCAGCGAACCCGCTCGACCCGGCGAACCCGTCCGACCCGGCGCCCGGTCCCACCGCGCCAGGCCCCGCCGCGACCCGTGCCACCGCGAACCCGAGCAGCACCCCGAACGGCACCGCCACCAGCATCGGCAGCAGGTGCTGCCCGGCGGTGAGCCGGAGCATCCGCCACCGGGTGCTGCCGCGCAGCCTGAGCAGCGCGATGTCGGGCCGCCGGTCCTGCGCGGTGTGCCGCCCGACGATGGCAAGGGCCAGCCAGCACAGCACGAGCGCCTGCACCCAGCCGCCCAGCATCCCCCCGCGCACCGCCGCGCGGTCCGCGTCGACAGCGTCGAGCAGGTCCTCACCCGGCGGCACGAGCACGAAGCCGGCGTTGTTCATGGTGTACGCCACGTCGTGCACCTCGCCCCGGTCGATCAGCCGGGCGGGCAGCGGCGCGGTGTAGACGGCGGTCGGCTCGCCGAGGTCCTGGCCGGCGAACGTGGCGAGGGACACGAACGTGGGATCGAGGGATTCCTCGCCGGCGGTGATCTGGCCGGGCCCGAACATGGGCTCGGCCCAGTACGCGCCCGCCGGGTCGACCCGCTCATACGTCCCCGTGACCAGCAGGGTGACCGGCGTGGCGGACTGGGTCCGCAGCGTCAACCGGTCGCCCGCCCGCAGGCCCAGGGTGTCCGCCGCGCGCCGGCTCAGCACCGCCTCGGCCGGTGCGGAGGGGCAGCCGCCGGTGATCCGCAGGTGCGCGCAGACGTCGTCGCGGTACGCCACCGGCGCCACCCGCCGGAACCCCTCCGTGATGCTGGTCAGCGGCAGGGTCAGGCCGAGCACCGGCGCCGCGCCGGTCGACGGCAGCACCCGCTCGACCGAGGCCCGGAAGTCCGCCAGCGCGGCCGCGGGATCCCGGCCGACCGGGGTGCCCCGGTGCACCGTGAGGATCCGCTGGGCGGGCGGTGCGGCGGCGACGTCGGCCGCGGCGGACCGGTCCGCGGCGGCGCCGGCGAACTGCGGGCCGGCGGCGGCGACCGCGCACAGCAGGACGGTCAGCGCCAGGACGGCGATCCCCTGCGCCACCCGCCGGCGCAACGCGTCGAGCACCAGCATGCGGATCCCCCATCGCCCGCCGTCGATCACGCTCGCCGAGCACATTACCGGCGGGAGTCTTCTGCTGGCGTCCCGTGACCGCGCTTTCTTCGGGACCGGGAGAAAGTCGTTACGCGGGCAGGGTGAGGATCTCGGCGCCGTCGGGGGTGATCGCGATCGTGTGCTCGCTGTGGGCGGTGCGGCAGCCCGTGGCGCTGCGCAGCGTCCAGCCGTCGGCGTCGGTGACGAGCTTGTTGGTGTCCGCCATGATCCACGGCTCCAGGGCGAGCAGCAGGCCGGGGCGCAGCGTGTACCCGCGGCCGGGCCGGCCCGTGTTCGCCACGTGCGGGTCCTGGTGCATGGTCGTGCCGACGCCGTGGCCGCCGAACTCGGTGTTGATCGAGTAGCCCGCGTCATGCAGGACCGTGCCGATGGCGTGGGAGATGTCGCCGATGCGGGCGCCGGGTCCGGCCGCGGCGATCCCGGCGCTCAGTGCGCGCTCGGTCGCGTCGATCATCGCGACGCTCTCCGCCGGCTTGGCGTCGCCCACGATGAAGCTGATGGCGGAGTCGGCGACCACGCCGGCCAGGGAGACCGCGAGGTCCAGCGACAGCAGGTCGCCGTCGACCAGGGTGTAGTCGTGCGGCAGCCCGTGCAGCACGGCGTCGTTGACCGACGTGCAGATGTAGTGGCCGAACGGCCCGCGGCCGAAGGACGGGGCGTAGTCGACGTAGCAGGACTGTGCGCCGGCCTCGACGATCATCTCGTGGGTCCACCGGTCGATGTCCAGGAGGTTCGTGCCGACCGTGGTGCGCTGCTTCATGGCCTGCAGGATGCCGGCGACCAGGGCGCCAGTGCTCCTCGCCCGGGGCAGATCGGTGGGGTTCAGGATCTCGATCACGCGGCGCCTCACTCCTCCGGCCAATAAGTATCCCGGCCATATTATCCCGGTACTAGAATAGGGTCATGGTCAGGTTGCCGCTCAGTCCCGACGAGGTCGAACGCGGACAGCGCCTCGGTGCCCTCCTGCGCCGCGCCCGGGGAGACAGGTCCATGCTGCACACCGCGCTGAACGCCGGGGTCTCGCCGGAGACCCTCCGGAAGATCGAGTCCGGCCGCGTGGCCACCCCGGCCTTCCCGACCATCGCCGCGATCGCCGACGTCCTCGGCCTGTCCCTCGACGCCGTGTGGTCCGAGATCAACCAGCCGGACGAGGAGCGACTGGCTTCATAAGGTGTAGCTAGCCCCACCCCGGCCGGGTACACAGCGCCAATCTGCTCGGCTCGATATCTTCGTACCGTCGACGCATGCAGACAGCACTGGAGCTTCGGGGACTCACCAAGCGGTTCGGGGACAAGGTCGCCGTCGACGGGATCGACCTCACCGTCCCGCAGGGATCGTTCTACGGGCTCGTCGGGCAGAACGGCGCCGGCAAGACCACCACCCTCTCCATGGCGGTCGGGCTGCTGCGCCCCGACGGCGGCACCGCGCAGATCTTCGGCGCCGACGTCTGGACCGCACCCGACACGGCGAAGGCCATCGTCGGGGTTCTGCCCGACGGGCTCGCGATGCCGGAACGGCTCACCGGGCGGGAGGTGCTCACGTACCTCGGCCTCCTGCGCGGCATGGCCAAGGACGTCGTCGCCCAGCGGGCGGCCGAACTCCTCGAGGTGCTCGAGCTCGACACCGCCGAGAAGGCACTGGTCATCGAGTACTCCACCGGCATGCGCAAGAAGATCGGCCTCGCGACCGCGCTGCTGCACGCGCCGCGGCTGCTGGTGCTGGACGAGCCGTTCGAGGCCGTCGACCCCGTCTCCGCGGCCACCATCAAGACGATCCTGCGCGGCTTCGTCGCCGGCGGCGGGTCGATCGTGCTGTCGAGTCACGTGATGGCGCTCGTCGAGCAGCTCTGCGACCACGTCGCCGTCGTCGACGCCGGCACCGTCGTCGCGGCCGGGCCACTGGACCAGGTCCGCGGCACCAACACCCTGGAAGACACGTTCGTCGGGCTCGTCGGTGGGCAGGACAAGGGGATCAAGGAGCTGTCATGGCTGTCGAAGTGACCATGGCCCAGATGAAGTTCGCCATCCTGCGGCACGCCTTCCGGGGCCAGCGCGCGCAGACCGCCGGCACCGGCGCGGTCCTCGGCGGCCTGCTCGCCGCGGGCACCGTGTACCTCGCGTTCAGCGGGCCGTTCGAGGTCCTGGCCGCCGCCTACGCGGTCTGGCTGCTGGGCTGGGTGCTCGGGCCGGTCTTCATGGGCGGCGGCGACGAGACCGTGCGGCCCGAGTACTTCGCGCTGCTCGGCCTGCCCGCCCGCCGGCTCGCCACCGGGCTGCTGACGGCCGCGTTCGTCGGCGTCGCCCCGCTGGTCAGCCTCGCCGCGCTGCTCGGCCTGCTGGTCGTCGGGGTGCGAAGCGGCAGCGTGCTGCTGGCCGTACCGGCGATGCTGTTGCAGTTGGCAGTGTTTGTGCTGCTGTCCAAGGTCAGCGTGGCGCTGGTCGGGTTGGCGTTGCGGTCGCGGCTCGGGGCGATCGGCTCGGGGCTGGTCAACGGGCTGATCCTGGCGGCGCTCGGGCAGATCTGGGTGTTCTTCGCCGCGTTCGGCCAGACCGGGATTCCCTCGGCGGTGCGCTACCTGCCGTCGTCGTGGGGCCTGCTCGCGGCGCAAGGGGATTGGCGGGCGCTGGCGGCCCTCGTTGTGCTGGTGCTGGTGCTGCTCGCGGCGTGGGCCGCGCTGCTCGGCAAGCGGGCGACCCGGGTTTCCGGGAGTGGTCGTCGCCGGATCGCCGCCGCTTCTTCCGGCGGTGCCGTCATCGCCAAGGAGCTGCGCACCTGGTCCCGCGACCTGGTCCGCAACCACCAGGCCGCGTTCGCCCTCGCCTACGGCGTCGGCTTCGCCGCCAGCCCGCTGCTCATCGGCTGGAACGGCATGCTGCCCTACGCCGGCCCGATCTTCGTGGTGATGGCCGCCGCGATGGCCTCCAACCTCTACGGCACCGACGGCACCGCGCTGTGGCTCACGCTGATGACCCCCGGTGCCAGCGACGTCCGGGGCCGGCAACTCGCGTGGCTGTCGGTGCAGGCGCCGATCGCGATCGTGCTGGGCGTCGCGTTCACGTTCCTGGCCAGCGGGCCGTGGCCGCTGATCCTGGCGCTGCTGGCCGCCCTGCTCGGCGGCGCGGCCGGACTGATCCCGCTGGTGTCGGTGTACGCCCTCGTCCCCGGCACCGACCCCCACCGGCGCGCCGGCAACCCCCTGCGCACCAGCGAGGACGACGGCGGGCTGACCGGGCTCGCGTACCTGATGCTCGCCTCGGTCCTGGTCACCGGTGTGCCGGCCGGGCTGACCGCGATCTACCTCGGCTGGGCCGGGGTGCCGGTGGGCCTGCTCACGGGCGCCCTGTGCTGGTGGGGGTTCGGCCTGCTCGCCGAGCGGCGGCTGCGGTCGCACGGCCCGGAACTGCTGGACACCATGCGCACCGGCCGCAAGCCGCAGACCCGCACGTCGTTCCGGACCGATCACCTGAGCAAGACCGAGAAGGCGATCGCCGGCTGGTGCTTCGGCCTCGGCGCCATCCCGCTCATCCCGCAGGGCATCTTGGCCGCGGTCTTCGTCTCCAACGGGATGCTGCGCCACAGCTGGTTCCTGGCCACGTACCTGCCGGCCGGGTGGCGCTACCCGGTGGCGGCCGGCTTCATCGCCCTGGGCCTGGCGATGTACGGCACGGGCCTGTGGCTGGTCCGCCCGAACCGCCCCAAGCCGGCGCCCGCCTGCTGATTCTCCGCGAACAGACAGATGGCTTCGCGAAGGCGAAGCCATCTGTCATGGCGTTGCTGACAGTCGCGGAGCTCATGAGGTCGGAGCGCCGCTCTGATCAAGAGGGTCCGCCGCCCGAGATGGGGTGGCTGACCAGCTGGCGAGGAGTTTGAGCCGGTCTTCGGACGCGGTGCCGGGTTCGGCGGTGTAGATGATCAGGTTGTGCACGGCCCGGCCGGACAGGGGCAGGTCGAGGTCCTGGAAGGTCAGTTCCAGGTGGCCGACCTCGGGGTGCCGGAGACGTTTGATGCCGTCGTGGCGGATCAGGACGTCGTGCGCGGCCCACTGGTCGCGGAACTCGGGGCTGAGGGTGGACAGCTCGCCGATGAGATCGCGCAGCGCCCGGTCGCGGGGCTCGCGAGCGGCCTCGGCGCGCAGCAGGGCGGCGGTGGCCCTGCCCGCGGCGTCCCGGTCGACGAAGAAGTCGTGTGCGCCTGGGTCGAGGAAGACGTAGCGGGCGATGTTGGGTCGGCCGCGCCCGTCGACGGTGGCGCTGCCGAACATCGGCGCGTACAGGGCCCGGGCCAAGGGATTGCCGGCGATGACGTCCGTGCGGCCGTTGCGCACGAACGCCGAGGACATCGTCATGGAGTCGAGCAGCCACTGGACCCTGGGCGGGACCTCGACGTCCCGGCGACGCGACGGCGTGCGACTCCCGGCCCGCGACGACCGGGCCAGGTCGAACAGGTAGGAGCGTTCGTCGTCGTCCAGTCGCAGGGCGCGGGCGACCGCGTCGAGGACGTCTTCGGACACGCCGCCGATGTGACCCTTTTCCAGCCGCGTGTACCACTCCGTGCTCACGCCGGCGAGGACGGCGACCTCCTCGCGCCGCAGCCCGGCGACCCGGCGGCGGGCGCTGGTCGGCAGTCCGGCCTGCGCCGGGGTGATCTTGGCGCGCCGACTGGCGAGGAAGTCCCGGATCTCGCCGCGGTTTCCGGCCTGCTGGTCCATGTCCTTCACGGTATCCGCAGGTCGCGGCGCTAAGGGGGTAGAGGTTGTCCCCCCATGAACGCGACCTTCTCCGGTGGCGGCGATCGCGGTCTTCTGGGGAACATGACGAGCAAGACACTGACATTTCCGGCGGTGGCGCTGGGCACGTGGGCCTGGGGAGACAGCGGCGAGGCGGGCGACGGCTATTTCGGCAGCCGGCTGACCGCGGCCGGCCTGCGCGAGGTCGTCGAGAAGGCGCAGGCGAACGGGTTCACCTTGTGGGACACCGCGATGGTGTACGGCATGGGCCACTCGGAGACGGTCCTCGCTCAGGCGCTGAAGGGCTACGCCCGCAGCGAGTACCAGCTGTCCACGAAGTTCACCCCGCAGGCCGCGGGCGACGGCGACGAGCCGGTCGCGGAGATGCTGGAGCAGAGCCTCGACCGATTGAGTACGGAATATATTGATCTGTACTGGATCCACAATCCCGCTGACGTGGCCCGCTGGACGCCGCAGCTGATTCCGCTGCTGCGCAGCGGCAGGATCAGGCACGTCGGCGTCTCGAACCACAACCTGAAGGAGATCGCGCTTGCCGACCAGATCCTCGGCGAGGCCGGCTTCCGCGTGGAGGCGGTCCAGAACCACTACAGCCTCCTGCACCGCAGCTCCGAGCGCGCGGGCATTCTTGATCACTGCCGCGAGCACGACGTGCGGTTCTTTTCCTACCTGGTCCTCGAGCAGGGAGCGCTGACCGGCCGGTACGGTCCGGCCCATCCGTTGCCCGCGGGCAGCAACCGGGCGGCCGCGTACAACGGCATCCTGCCCAAGCTCCAGGCGCTGACGGACAGGATGCGCGCGATCGGCGGGGACCGGGGCGTGTCCGCCGCCGACGTCGCCACCGCCTGGGTCATCGCCAAGGGGACCACCCCGATCATCGGCGTCACGAGGGCGAGCTACGTCGACGGGTTGGTCCGGGCGCGCGGCATCGAGCTCGCCGGCGAGGAGATCGCGGAGCTGGAGGCCCTTGCGGACGCCGCGGACGTCGACACGCGCGGCTGGTGGGAGCAGGAAATGTAGGTCGGTCGGCGAGGTCAGCGCTTCGCGGTGAGGTGGGCCTCGAATCCGATCCGGTCGCCGCGGTAGAGCGACCGGACGCGTTCGATCGGGGTGCCGGACGGGTCGCGGCTGATGCGCAGCATGAGCAGCATCGGCAGGGCGGGGTTCGTCTGCAGGAGCAGAGCCTCGCGGGGGCTGGCCAGGGCGGTCTCGATCCGTTCGGTGGCCTCGGCCCAGACGACGCCGAGCTCGTCCTGCATGTAGCGATACAGGGAGCCGCTCGGGTCGAGGCCGTCCAGCAGGGTCGGGAACCGCTCCGCCGGCAGGTGCGTGGATTCCAGGCCGATCGGCTCGCCGTCGGCGCGCAGGACCCGCTCCAGGTGCACGACCGGTGCGCCCGGCTTGATCTCGAGGGCCGCGGCCAGTTCGTCGTCGGCCGGGACCTCCTCCGCCGTGATGACGAGGCGCGAAGGCTCGTGGCCCATGGCCCGCAGGGATTCCGTGTAGCTCGCGAGGGACAGCGGGTGGATGAGCTTGGGCTCGGCGACGAAGGTGCCGCGTCCCCGCTGGGCGGCCAGCCGGCCCTCGATGACGAGCTCCGAGATCGCCTGGCGGACCGTGGAGCGGGCGACGCCGTAGTGTGTGGCGAGGTCCCGCTCCGGTGGCAGCGACGCGCCGACCCCGAGCTCGGCGATCTCGCCGAGGATCAGCGCCTTGACCGCGTAGTACTTCGGGACCCGGCCGTGGTCGGGGATGCCGGAGCGATGCGAGGGGACCGACACGGCGTCACCCTACGGCATCCCGGCCTGCTCACGGCGGCCCGGAAGGGCTGTTTATAACGGATTCGCAACAGGTCCGAACCTTAGGTGGTCGTTCCCGCCGACCTACGGTGCGTTCCCGGCCCGTTCACCATCCCTCCCTACCTTGGCGACCGCTGACACGGGGTTCGCCAAGAAGGGTTGACCATGAAGATCTCCGCTCGAGTTGTGCTCGGTGCGGTCGCTGCCGTTGCGCTGCTGGCCGGCACAGCCGCCTGCTCCTCCGACGACACCGACACGCCCACCGCGGCGGGCGCCTCAGGCACGGCCGGAGGCGCGACCGGCAAGTTCGCCAAGGACGCCGGCACGCTCGTGTTCGGCGTGGTGCCGGACACCGCCTCCACGCAGCAGAACTATCAACCGTTGCAGGACTACATCGCCAAGGTCTCCGGGCTCAAGGTCGAATACCGGGAGTCGTCCGACTACGCCGCCCTGGTCGAGGCCGCGGTGTCCGGCAAGGTCGACATCGCCAGCTTCTCCGGCTTCACGTACGTGACGGCGAAGAACAACGGCGCCAAGATCACGCCGTTCGCGTCCATCATCACCAAGCAGGGCCAGGAGCCCGGCTACTACTCCGAGGCGATCGCCCCGGCCAACTCCTCGATCAGCAAGATCGAGGACTTCAAGGGCAAGAAGGTCTGCTTCGTCAGCCAGACCTCGACCTCCGGCTACCTGTACCCCAGCTACAACCTGCTCAAGGCGGGCATCGACCCGACCAAGGACGTCACGCCGGTCTTCGCCGGCAAGCACGACGCGTCGGCGCTCAAGGTGTCGCAGGGCAAGGAGTGCGAGGCCGGGTTCGCCGAGGACGTCGCCGTCGAGGCCCAGTCCGGGCTCAAGACCATCGCGAAGACCTTCGTCGTCGGCGCGCCGATGACCCTCGCCGACGCACTGCCGGCGGACCTGAAGCAGAAGCTCATCTCGGGCCTGCAGAACGTCACGATCGACCAGATCAAGGCGGCCGGCATCACCGGCGCGGACTCCGACAACTTCAAGAAGACCTTCTACGCGCTCGCGCCGGTCGACGACGCGAAGTACGACATCATCCGGGATCTGTGCAAGCAGACCAAAGCCGCGGCCTGCGGAAAGTAACGACCATGACAGTCAGCGACGCGCCCGTGATCGAGGCACACGGGCTCAGCAAGACCTTCGGGCAGGTCGCCGCGCTGCGGGACGTGTCGCTGACGGTCAGCCCCGGAGAGATCGTCGTCCTGCTCGGGCTCTCCGGCTCGGGCAAGACGACCCTCCTGCGCCACCTGAACGGACTCGAGACCCCGACGGACGGCCGGCTCCGCGTCCTCGGCGAGGACATGGCCGCCCTCCGCGGCGGTGACCTGCGCCGGCTGCGCGGCCGCATCGGGATGGTGTTCCAGCAGTTCCACCTGGTCGGCCGGCTGACCGTGCTGGAGAACGTGCTCACCGGAGCCCTCGCCGGCCTGCGCGGCCCGCGCCTGGGCATCGCGTCATACCCGCGGGAGCACCGGCGGCGCGCCCTGACCCAGCTCGACCGGGTCGGTCTGCTGGACAAGAGCTACCAGCGGGCCGACACGCTCTCCGGCGGCCAGCAGCAACGCGTCGCCATCGCCCGGGCCCTGATGCAGCAGCCGGAGATCCTGCTCGCCGACGAGCCGGTCGCGTCGCTCGACCCGGAGTCCAGCGACCAGGTGATGTCGCTGCTGCAGGAGATCGCCGCCGAGCGGCAGCTGACCGTGATCTGCAGCCTGCACCAGGTGGAGATCGCCCTGGCCTGGGGGCGGCGCATCGTCGGCATGCGCAGCGGCAGCGTCGTGCTCGACACGCCGGCGGCCGACCTCACCCGCGAGGCGGCCATGCGGATCTACGGCCGGGTCGCGGCGTCGCTGGCAGAAGCCAAATGAGCGGCCAAATGAGCACCGAGGTCGACCTGGAGCGGCTCGTCAAGCGCCCCGGGCCGGCGGCCTCCACCGTGGTCGCGGCCGGCCTGCTGGTGGCGCTGCTGACGTTTGCGATCTGGTCACTGATCCAGGTCGGCTTCACCGTCGAGACCTTCACCGAGAGCGCCGGCAAGGTCGGGCCGTTCCTGGACCGCATGCTCCCGCTGGAGTTCCCGCCGGCCGCCGAGCTCCTCCGGTCGATCGGCGTCACCCTCGGCGTGGTGCTGTGCGGCACCGTGCTCTCCGCCGTGCTGTCGGTGCCCATCGCCTACATCTCGGCCCGCAACACCAGCCCGGCGCGCTGGCTGGTCCCGGTCGGCCGCTCGATCGGCGTCGTCGCCCGCGCCGTCCCGGACGTCGTGCTGGCCATGCTCTTCGTGCTGCTGTTCAGCCTGGGCTCACTGCCCGGCATCCTCGCGATCGCCCTGCACTCGATCGGCATGATCTCGAAGCTCTTCGCCGACGCCATCGAGCAGATCGACGAAGGGCCGCGCCACGCGATCCGCTCGACCGGCGCCTCGCCGGCCCAGGAGTTCTGGTCCGGGGTCTTCCCGCAGGTGCTGCCCTCCTGGATCGCCACCACCCTGCACCGCGGTGACATCAACCTGCGCGGTTCCGTTCTGCTGGGGTACGCCGGCATCATCGGACTCGGCTACGACCTGCGCCTGGCGCTGGAGTCGCTGAACTACCACCTCGCCATGGCGCTGGCGCTGGTCATCTTCGGGCTGTGCGTGCTGTTCGAGATCGCCTCGACCGTGATCCGGGCGCAGCTGCTGGGTGTGGCGCCGTCCGGCGTCAGCCTCGGGTCGCGGCTCGCGCGGCGGCTGTCTCCCGACACCTCGCATTCGGCTTTTGAAAACCAGGGCTTCGAGGGGCGGGTGGATGCGGCCATGCGCCGCCCCTGGACCCCGGACCGGATCAAATCCACGGCGTCGATCATCCTCGCGGCGGTCGTCGTCGTGGCCGCGGTCATCGGCTCCGAGGCGAAGTGGCTCGACCTGTTCAGCTTCTGGTCCCAGATCCCGTTCCTCCTCGACCGGACCTGGCCACCGTCGATCGAACCGCGCACCTGGACGAACGTCTTCGACGCCCTGCTGGTCACGCTGCAGATCGCGGCGGCGGCCACGCTGCTGAGCCTGGCCGTCTCGCTGCTCATCGGCCCCCTCGCCGCCCGCAACGCCGCCCCCAACAAGCCGGTGCGGCTGACCGCCCGCCTGCTGCTGCTGGTGATCCGCTCGATCCCGGAGCTCATCCTGGCCATCGTCCTGATCATCATCACCGGGCTGGGCCCGCAGGCCGGCACCCTAGCCCTCGCGGTCGTCGGGGTCGGGCTGCTCGGCAAGCTCATCGCCGACTCCCTCGAAGAGGCCCCGCCCGGTCCGCAGCTCGCCGTGCACTCCGTCGGCGGCACCCGGACCCAGGTGTTCTTCTCCGCGACCGCGCGGCTCAGCGTGCCCGCCCTGGTCGGCCACACGCTGTACCTCTTCGACTCCAACATCCGCTCCGCGACGGTGCTGGGCATCGTCGCGGCCGGCGGCATCGGCTACTACCTGATCGACGCCACCCGGGTCTCGCGCTACGACCAGGTCACCGCGTTCGTCATCGTCCTGGTGACCGCCGTGGTGGTCGTCGAGGGCATCTCCGCCGTCGTCCGCCGGGCGCTGCGGTGACCGCCGGGTTCGACCTCGCCGTCGTGGGCGCCGGCATCGTCGGCCTCGGCCACGCCGCCGCCGCCCGGGAGCGCGGGCTGCGGGTCGTCGTCGTCGACCGGGCCGACGCGATCACCGGCGCCAGTGTGCGCAACTTCGGGCACATCTGCGTCACGGCCCAGAGCGGTCAGGCCCGGCAGTACGCCGAACGGGCCCGCGAACTGTGGCTGCGATACGCCCAGCGGGCCGGCTTCTGGGCCGCCGAGTCCGGCACCGTGGTCGTGGCCCGGGCCGCCGACGAGCTGGCCGTCATCGAGGAGTGGAGCCGGACCGAACCGGGGGTGACCCTGATCGGCGCCGACGAGGTGACCGGCTGGGCGCCGGTGGCCGGCCCGACCGGCGGCGCCCTGCTGCCCCGGGACCTGCAGGTCGACCCGCGCCAGGCCGCCCCGGCGCTGGCCCGGCACCTGGCCGCCGCCGGGGTCGAGTTCCGCTGGCGGACCTCGGCGTTCGGGGTCGACGGCGGCGTCCTGCACACGTCCCGCGACCCGATCCGCGCCGACGCGGTCGTCGTCGCGGTCGGCCACGACGTCGACCAGCTCTACCCGGACATCGCCGAGAAGGCCGGCGTCGTGCGGTGCGGGCTGGACATGCTCCTGGTCGAGCCGGGGACCCTCGCGGCGCCGCTGCGCGCCCCGGTCCTGACCGGATGGTCCCTGCTGCGCTACTCCGCCAGCACCGCGACCACGGCCGCCGCGGCCCTGCGGGAACGGCTCGCCACCGACCACCCCGAGCTGTACGCGCTCGACCTCAACCAGATGTACACCCAGCGACCCGACGGCACCGTCATCGCCGGCGACACCCACTACCGCAGCCTCGCGGTGCCCCCGTTCCAGGCGGAGTCGTCCTTCACCGCGCTGGCCGACATCACCCGCGAGCTCTTCGGGCTGGCGCGGCTGCCGGTCCGCGAACGGTGGCAGGGCACGTACGCGTCGGCGCCGGAGGAGTTCCTCATCGCCGCACCGGCCGACGGGCTGCGGGTCGTGTCCGTCACCACGGGCATCGGGATGACCACCGGGCTCGGCCTGGGCGAGGCAGTGGTCGACGACCTTTTCGGAGCCCGGTCTTCCGGCCGCGCTCTCCGCACAGTGTGAAAGGCAACGACATGCGATTCGAGACCGTGGTGCTGGACCTCGCCGGGACGCTCGTGGTGGACGACGGCCTGGTCGAGGAGGGCTTCGCGCGGGCGTACGACCGGGTCCTGCCCGGCGACCCGGGCCGGGCCGCCGCCCTCGAGCACGTGCGGGTGACCATGGGCCAGTCCAAGATCGAGGTGTTCCGCGCCCTCGCCGACGAGGCGACGGCGCAGCGGCTCAACAGCGCCTTCGAGGCCGCGTACGCCGAACTCGTCGACGAGGGCCGCTGCGCGCCCATCCCCGGCGCCGAGAAGGCGCTGGCCGAGCTGCGCGAGCGCGGGCTGGCCGTCGTCTTCACCACCGGCTTCGGCCGCGCCACCGCCGACGCGATCGTCGACACCCTCCACTGGCAGGACCTGGCCGACGCCGTCCTCACCCCGGCCGACGCCGGCCGCGGCCGCCCGGCACCCGACCTGGCACTCACCGCGCTGCTGCGCACCCGGACCAGCTCCGTCGGCGCGCTCGTCGTGGTCGGCGACACCGAGTCCGACGCCGGCTGCGGTGTCAACGCCGGCGCGGGGCTCGTCGTCGGCGTCCTGACCGGCGGCCGGCCCGAGTCGGCGCTGCGGGCCGCCGGCGCCCACGACGTGATCGGCAGCGTCGTCGAGCTGCCCGCACTGCTCGACGCACGGGGCTGACGTGGGCGGCGACGGGGTGCGGTACGCGCGCTGGGACGGCGTCGGCAGGCCGTTCCGGATCGTCACCACGGACCGGCCCGCGGACCTGGCCACGGACCTGGCCGCCGGCGAGGTGCTGGTCGAGATCGAGCTGGCCACGATCTGCGGCAGCGACCTGCACACCGTCGCCGGTCACCGGCCCACCCCGACGCCCACCGTCCTCGGCCACGAACAGGTCGGCCGCGTCGTCGCGACCGGCGCCGGCGCTTCCGTGTGCCCGGGCGACCGGGTCGTCTGGTCGGTGACCGTCGCCTGCGGCGACTGCGCCCGCTGCACCCGCGGCCTGGAGCAGAAGTGCCTGCGACTGCGGAAGTTCGGCCACGAACCGATCACCGCCGGCTGGACCCTGAGCGGCGGCTTCGCCACCCACGCGGTGCTGCCGCCCGGCACCACGATCGTCTCGGTCCCCGAGGACCTGCCCGACGTCGTGGCCGCACCCGCCTCCTGCGCGACCGCCACCGTCGCGGCCGTGCTGGACGCCGCCCCGGCACTGGCCGGCCGGCGGGTCCTCATCACCGGGGCCGGGCTGCTCGGCGTCACCGCCACGGCGATGGCCGCCGCGGCGGGCGCCGAGGTCACCGTCTGCGACCCGGACCCGGCCCGCCGGCTGCAGGCGGGGCGCTTCGGCGCTTCGGCGCTGGTCACCCCGGACGAGCTGCCGACCGGCGTCGACGTCGCCGTCGAACTGTCCGGGTCTACGGCGGCCGTGGCGGGATGCCTGGCCGCGCTCGACGTCGGCGGCCACGCCGTCCTCGCCGGCACGGTGTCGCCGGGACCGGCGGTCGCCCTCGACCCGGAGCGGCTCGTGCGGGGGCTGCTGACCGTGACCGGCGTCCACAACTACCGGCCTTTGCACCTGGCGCGGGCGGTTGCCTTCCTGGCCGGCCACCACCACCGGTTCCCGTTCGCCGACCTCGTCGGGGAACGCTTCGGCCTGACCGACATCGAGCACGCGGTCACCGCGGCCGGCCGCACCCCCGCCCTGCGCCAGGCAATCGACACCCGCCGCTGACCACCGGCGGCGCAACCGGGTCCGGCACCTACAGCTCGGCCGTCCGTTGGAGGAGGTCCAGGTCCACCACCGTGACGGTGCGATACCCGGTGATGATCGAACCGGCCTGCCGGAACTCCCGCAGCGACTTCTGCACGGTGACCTCGGCGGCGCCGCACAGGCTGGCCAGCTCGGACTGGGTCAGCTCGAAGCCGATCTCCAACCCGGTCGTGGTGCGGCGGCCGTAGGTCAGCGCCATCTTCACCAGCACCCGGGCGACGCGGACCCGGGCGGGGTAGGCGGTGAAGTCCACCCGGAACTGGTTGGCCCACCGCAGGCGGTCGGCGACCATGCCGGCCAGGGCGAGCGCGGCGCTGGGCTGGTGCTCCAGGAACGTCTGGAACCGGGAGCGGCGGATCACGCTGTACACCAGCGGGGTGCAGGCGGTTGCCGTGGCCGAACGGGGCAGGTCGTTGAGCGCGGACATCTCACCGATGAGGTCACCGCTGACCCGGATCGCCAGCAGCGAGTCGACGCCCTCGGCGGTCAGGACGGTGACCTTCGAGATGCCGCTGTGCAGCAGGATGACGTGCCGCTCCACGGCGCCCTGGCTGATCAGCACGTCGCCCGGCTCGGCCCGGCGGCGCGGCGTCATCGTCCGCAGGCTGTCACGGGCCTGCGCGGTCAGCCGATGCAGGTATGAGCCGGGTGCCCACGTGACGGTGTCGACGTCGATGACACTCATGTGCGCCAACCTCCAAGCATAGACGATCGACGATACCATTCGGAGTGGGCCGGCTACTGTCCGCTCATGGCGGCGGCCAGGCACAACCAGCCGACCGACCCGACGACCGTGACCGCGACCCACGGCAGCCCGGCCCGGATCGCCCGGTACTTCTGCATCGCGATGCGGGCGAGGACCTCGGCCGCCGCCCATGCCTCCCGGCACTGCCGCTCGGCCGGGGCGGGGACGGTCGGCGCTCGGCGCGCGCCGAGATCGGGCAGCACGAAGCGGTTTCCCGTCGGGCCGTCCGAGCCGGCGAGCCGCGGCATGAGGCAGCGGCCGAGATGCCATCCCGCGACCGAACCTCCGCCGATGATGGCGCCGGCCAGGCCGATCATGCACGCGGCGGAGACCGCACCGCCACGCACCGAGGCCGCGACGAGGTCGGGCTGGTTGGCGGCCAGGGCCGCCGCGCCGACCAGGCCGGTCAGCAGCACCGCGGCTTTCGTGTCGGCGTGCTGGATGGCCGCCTGGGCGGCGGCGCCGACCGACACGGCGGTGCGCAGATCTTCCAGGGGTGTCAACGGTTCGGGTGTCTGGCTCATGCGTCCATCGCAGCCCGATCCCGCGCGAGGGATTGCCTCACATGACGGATTCCGGGACGTGCCGGCCGGATCCGGTCATGCCGTATTTCGACGGAATCTTCAGCGGCATCCATCGATATACAGGAGGCGCTGCCGGTGTTCGCCGTGCGGCGATCGACCGGTGAAAGGTGGCGGCGATGTCAGAACCGGCTCATCCCAGGCGATGCGTGCTGGTCGCAGTCGACATGGAGCGGTACAGCCCACGGGACAACCTGCGGCAGTACCGGGCGCAACAACTGTTCCGCGAAGTCATGGCCGAGGCCGTCGCGAGCGTCGGGCTGGAGCGCGCGAGCTGGACCACGCAGCAGAGCGGTGACGGCGAGCTGGCGATCCTGCCGGCCGACACGTCGGAGCTCACCGTGGTGGCGGACTTCGTGCCGGCACTCGACCGGATCCTGCGGGAGCACAACCGCAACCTCCTGCCCGGGGCGAAGGTCCGCCTGCGCGTCGCGATCCACCAGGGCCTCGTCCACCTCACCGGCGCCAACGGCTTCCCCGGCGAGGCCGTGGTCGAGGTGTGCCGGCTGCTGGACGCCGAGCCCCTGCGGCAGGCGCTGTCCGCGTTTCCCGCCGCATCGGTCGCGCTCATCGTCTCGCGCAGCATCTTCGACGACGTCGTCCGGCACGGGTACCACGGCCTGCGCCCCGAACGGTTCGCCCAGGTCCGGGTGGCGGTCAAGCAGCTGGCGACGACCGCCTGGATCTCCGTCCCGGACGAGGACGCCGGCGCGATCGCCTGGGACGCGCCGGTCGCGCCGGTCGCGCCGGTCGCGCCGGTCGCGCCGGTCGCGCCGGTCGCGCCGGTCGCGCCGGAAAAGGAACCACCCCCGGCGAAACCCGATCCGGTGCCCGCGACGTACCAGATCAGCGGCGTCACCACACACGGACCGGCGGTCTTCGGCCCAGGCGGCACGGCCATCGGTTCGGTGCACGGCCCGTGGAACGGCAGGGGAGACCAATGACGACCGCCGAGCACCCACAGCCACAACCGCAACCCCAGCCGGACCAGAGGCCCGACCAGAAGCCCGACCAGAAGCCCGACCCGGAGCCGCGGCCCAACCAGACCGGACCGGCCGCCACGGACCAGGGCGAGGACACCGACGACGCGGTACGGTCGCTGGCCGCGAACATGATCAGGTCCTACGGCATCCTGGACTCGGAGTTCCTCGGGCCCTCGGCGATCGGACCGGGGTCGACCTCGATCGGCACGGTCCTCAACGTCGGCGCCGGCCTGGGACGGCGACGGTTCATCAACCAGCCGCTGGACGAGGCGATGGTGTTGGAGCGGATCCACACCTACACCGCGACAGCCACGCCCGACCGCCTGGTCGAACGGCTCACCCGCCGCCCGGTCGCGTATCTCAGCGGGACCGCCGGCAGCGGACGGGTCACCGCCGCGCTGGTCGGACTGGCCCGCACCCACGGATCGGACCGGATCACCCAGCTGCGTCTCGTCGGCGACGACCCGATCCACGCGTACCTCTCCGACCGGACCCTGCTCAGGTCCGACTACGGGCACATCGTCGAGCTGGCCCGGACCGTCGAGCCGGAGCCGTCGGAGCTGGCGCAGCTGTCCGTGCTCGCCCGCGAGGCCCACGCCGCCGTCGTCCTCGTCGGAGCGGCCGAGACCAACAACCGGCAGCTGGTCGAGTATCACGTCGAGCACGCCCGACCCGACCCGCGCGACGTCTTCCTCGTGTGGCTGGAGCGCTGGCTGGGCGACCGGGGGAGCTGCATCGACACATGCCCCACCTGCGAGGGCGAATGTGTCCGGCGATACGTCGAACGCTGCCGCACCCAACACCTGCGGCACCTGTCCGCGAACACCATGGCGGACGCCGTCCGGTTCGCGGCCCAGTTCGCCGAACTCGTGCCCGATGCCGCCGCCGCCGTCGACCTGCTCGCCGACCGGACCGCGCTGCGCGCCAAGGCCGTAGCGCTGCTGGAGGCGGCACCGGCCCAGGACGGCGAGCGCCACGAGGCACACCGCGCCCGCCGCCTGGCGCAGCACCGCCGCGCCGCCCGCCTCGCGTTCGCCGTGTTCAACGGCTACCCGCTGACCAGAGTGTTCACGGCGACCGAAGCGCTCTGCCAGCGGCTCGACGAGGCAACCGGGCGTGGCTCGACCGACCGCACCGTCCTGGAACACAACCTCGACCACCTGCTCGACGGCATCCGCAACGACCTGCCCACCGACCAGGCGGGCCCGGCCGGTGCGGCCCGGATCGCCCGGCTCCGCCAGCCGGGCCTGGTCCGCGGCCTGCTCGACGTGGCATGGCACGAATACGACACCGCGCGTCAGCCGCTGCTGCGGTGGCTCGACGACCTGGTCGGGGCCGACGACGTCCGGCCCGTCGCCGCGGCCGCGGGTCTGCTGTGTGAATACGACTTCGGGCAGATCCGCCGGCACCTGCTGGAGAACTGGGCCGCGAGCAACACCCGGTCCCGGCGTGAAGCCGCCGCCCTGGCGTGCGAACTCGCGGTCCACAACCCCGAGCTGGCACCGCGGGTCCTGGCGTGCGTCGCGGGCTGGGTGGAGCAGGCGGGGAACCGTCGCGACACCGCGGTCCGCACCTACGCCACCAACACCTTCCGGCGCCGGTATCCGCTGGACGCGCTGGCGGTGCTGGAACGCGCGGCCCGCGACGACATGCAACGCACCAGCAACGCGATTCCCGTCGGTGTTCGGGGCATCTACACCACCAACGGTGCCGCGGTGGTGCAGCGGCTCGTCCGCTGGCCCGACTCCCCGGTCGCCAACCTGCGGACCATGGCCAGCCGATGCCTGCTGCAGCTGGCGGACATGGACAGCGACGCCGTCGGCGAAGCGGCGACCAAGGCCTGGCCGGCCCTCCTGCGGCAGACCGCCACGGGCGAGGTGTCGGCCGCCGACCACGCCAACCTCTGGCCGGGCGCGCTGCTCAACCCGGCGACCGCCCGGCAGGCGTGGTCGGTGTTCGAGCGCTGGATCGGTCTCGCCGCCGACGACACAGAGCTGACGAGCGCGCTGTGTGAACTCCTCGGCCACGTGCTGCGGGACGGCCCGATCAACCAGCGCGCTCGCTTCTACCTGCGGTGCTTCTGGCGGCGCAGCATGCCGGACAACCCGATCCTCGACACCGTCGACAGCATGCTGGGAGGCCGGCACCATGACCACTGACTTCCACCGGAAAGAACAACCGACCGTGCCGACCGGAAAGGAATGGGTCCGCCGCCTGTCGGACTGGTGGCAACCAGCCGTCGGGGAACCAGACGTCGAACCCGAGCTGACCGATTGCCGGCCCACCGCACCGATCGCCCTGGCAGCCAAGGGCGACGCCTTCGACTTCTCGGTGCGCCCGACCTTCGTCTGGCGCGCCAGACGCATGCACCGCACCCGGTTCGAGCACCTCATCGACCTGTACACCCCGGAGGTGCTGGACGCGCTGCGCCTCCGATCGGAGCGGGTGGCCCGCACGTTCGAACCGCATCGATCGCAGCACCTCGAACAGGAGCTCAACGCGCGGCTGCCGGCCATGGACTGGACCATGGGCCCGGCCGGTGAGCGGCTCACCTGCCGCCCGGAGGTGTTCGTGCTCCCGGATCCACGGGTCCGCGAAAGCATGCAGCCCTACTGGCGGCGGCGCATCGAGATGCAGGCGGACCACGACCTGGCCATGCGCCGCGCCGAGCTGACCCGCGAGCGCACCCGGGCCTGGTCGAAGGTCATGGAGGACCTGGAGGACGACCCGCGCAGCCGGCACGCGGCCTCCCTCGTCGAGCACGACGCGTTCGCGGAGGTGTTCACGGCGATGACCCAGGGCCGCAAGGACGAGCTGCTGAGGCTCATCGACCTGCTCGAGCAGGCCGGCCGCAGCTACAACGGGATCGGCCTGTACGAGTACGCCGAAGGTCTGGACGCCGCGCTCACCGACTACCGCAAACGAGCCGGAGAGGATAAACGCGCTTGATGGTCGGCGTGGGTTCCAACCTGGCAGGTCCCTGGGGGCATGTACACCGGTAGGGCCGGTCGGGAGGAGTCGCGTGGTCGACGAAGAAGGATTTCGGGAGTTCGTGCAGGCGCGGCTGCCGCGACTGTCGCGGGCCGCGTACCTGCTCGCCGGTGGGCACGCGCAGGCCGAGGACCTCCTTCAGGCCGCGCTGATCAAGGCGGCCCTGCACTGGGCGAAGGTCTCCGCGGCCGGGGACCCCGAGGCGTACATCCGCAAGATCCTCTACCACGAGCACGTGCGGACCTGGCGGCGGCGCAGGTTTCTCGAGCACACCACCGATGTTCTGCCGGAGACGGCGGGAGGCGACGAGACCGACCGCGCGGTGCTGCGGCTCGTGCTCGAACAGGCACTCGCGAAGCTCACGCCGAAGCAGCGGGCGGTGGTCGTGCTGCGGTACTTCGAAGATCTCTCCGAAGCGGTGACGGCGCAGGTGATGGGTACCTCCGTCGGCACGGTCAAGAGCCAGACCAATCATGCGCTGTCCCGGCTGCGGACCCTCGCACCGGAACTCGCCGAACTCGTGGAGATGGAGGTGCGGTCGTGAGGCGACTGGCCGAGACGCTCGAGGACGTCGCCGGGCAGGCGAAGCTGTACGACGTCACCTCCGCCGCCGTCCGTGGGGCGAACCGGCGCCGGCGGACCCGCACCTTCACGGCCAGCGCACTGACCATCCTCGTGGTGACCTGCGTGCTGCTCAACGTGGCGATGTTCCTGCAACTCAACAACGGCGGGACCGGGCGGCCCGACCTCGGGCCCGGGCGGCAGAACGGGGAGCCGCCGGCCCTGGTCAAGGCGCTGCTCGACTCGCCCACCCGCGGGTCCCTGGCCGGTGACATCAACCTGCAGAAGGACGTGCTGGACCGGATCATCGCGGATCCCGACGCGTACGGGCTGCCCGGCGACCGGGCCAAGCTGCGGGTGCTGTTCGCCGGGGACATCCCCGGCAACCGGCGGCTCGTGATCGTCGCCGGGGCCACGGGCGCGCCGCAGCTGGTCAACCTGACCGGCGGCAAAGGGGCGGCGGCGAAGAGCCTGAAGCTGACCGGGTGGTCCGATGTGGACACGCCGGTGGTCCGGGACGACTGGCGCGGCAACAGGGGCGACGAGGGGTTCGTGGTCATGTTCGGGCCGGCCGGGTATGACCTGTCGGTGTCGGATTCGCCGCGGTACCTGGCCGACGGCACGATCAAGCGCGAGTGGAAGGCCGAGCCGGCCGGGTACGTGGCCCGCGACACCAAGGCGGTGCCGAACGGGCTGCGGGTGCGCATCAGCCGGGACACGACCGTGCTCTACGAGGGTGCCGTCTTCCCGCCGGGCACGGCGCGGCGCGGGGCCGTCGACGTGAACCCCCTGCACGGGCGCGGCAAGCCCGCCCCGCGGGCCGCGGAGTATGCCGCCGACGCGCTCGCCTACAACACCGGGCTGACCGGGCCCGACATCCGATACGTGGTGCTGTGGAGCGACGACTTCTGGGTCGAGGACCCGAACAAGGTCGGCACCGGCATGGGCCAGATCGCGACCGTGATGGCGCTGACCCCGGACGGCGGCGGGCCGTACCTCACGCTCACCACCGACGCGAGCCCGGAGCCGAACTCGCGCACCCACCCGAACGCCGCGGGCGTGATCGGCGACCCCGAGAAGGCGCTCCTCGTCATGCGGTTGCCGCACTTCACCCAGGATCCGCTCGACACGCTGCAGATCGTCGCGCCACCGGCCGCGGTCCGCGCCGAGTTCGTCCGCCAGGGCGACGGCGCCGTCCTGGCGACCACGCCGCTGACCAACGGCGTCGGGCGGATCGAGCTGCCCGCGCCGGTCGAGGGCACGGTCCGCGCGTTCGACGCGAAGGGCGCCGTCGTGGCCGAGCGCGCCTACACCGACGCGTTCACCTACGGCGACTTCAGCAACGTCGAACCCCAGGTGCGGGGGTGGTGATCGACTACCGTGCGGGGCATGCTGACGCACGAGGTCGAGACGGACGCGGCGGGGTTCATCCGCACGCAGGTGGCGTTGGGCAAGCGGGACTGCGCGACGATCGTCGCGGACACCGTCGAGTTCCTGCACGGCTACGGGGATCCCGACGAGCTGCGGGCGCTCGCGTGGCGCCTCGTCGGGCCGCGGTTCGCCGAGCACCTGGAGGCGCAGGCGACCTGGCCGGAGCGCACCGACAGCGACCGGCTCACCGACGCGTTCCGGGCGCTCGACGCGGCCGGGATCGTCGCCCGGGAGGACTTCGCCTGCTGCCAGAACTGCGGCGTGAGCGAGATCGGCGCCGAGGCGACCGAGGCGGCACCGGCCCGCGGCTACGTGTTCTACCACCTGCAGGACGCCGAGCGGGCGGCCGAGGGCGGCAGCCTGTGGCTCGCCTATGGCCTCTTCGACCCGTCCGGTGACCAGGCCGCCGCCGGTGCGGAGGTGGTTGCCGCGGTGCGGGCACAGGGCCTGCACGTGGACTGGGACGGCTCCGCCGGCCAGCGCATCCACGTCCGGCTGAAATGGGCGCGGCGCCGCGCCGGGCGGCTGGCCGCGTACGTGACCGGGCTCGCGGGGACCGACGTCGCCGTCGAGGTGACCAAGGGCCGGCTCCGGCTCCCGCCGGCGATGGACGTCGCCGTGGTGACGCAGCTCCTGCTGCCGTGGCTGCCCGAGGGCGTGCGGGTGAAAGTCGGCGCGCTGGTCGTACACCGGGAGCACCACCGGCTCGTGAGCGACGACGGCAGGGCGGTGGGGCGCTTCGACGGGCTGCGGCTCATCCGCGGTGAGGAAGCCGTGGCCGGTGAGGAGCCGGGGCTGCTCGACGTGACGTATGAGTACCTGCCGACCGGACCCTCGGAGGGCGCGAGCCGGCCGATGGTGCTGCCCGAGCTGCTCGACGTGGTGCGGCGGCTGCCGACGCGCACCGACTCGTGGCTGTCGGCGATCAGTGCCACCGGCGGCATCGTGCAGATGCGCTACGAGGACGGCCGGCTGTGGCTGGAGACTCCGCATCCGGACGAAGGTGCCGCGACCGGCAAGCACGCCAGCCTGGAGGAGGCGGAGCGCATGCTCACCGTCCTGGCCACCGAGGACCGGGTGGCGATCGCCGAGCTCGACGGGGTGACCACACAACGCTGGCACTGACGCCCGGTTCACCGCCCGCGTGTCGCGGTCATGACATCGGTGCTGGTGAACGGGGTCCTGGCGGCAGGCGTGCCCATGGGTGTCCGCAACACACACATGGGAGGTCAGTGTCATGGGAATCGGAAAAGGTCTTGCCCTGCTGACGGTCGGTGCGGTCGCGGGGGCCGTGGCGATCGCCGGGTTCGGTGCCGTCAATGGGGACATCGCGTTCGACAAGGTCGGCGACTACACGTCCACCGGCAAGAAGGCCGAGGTCGTGAAGTTCAAGCTGGCGCCGAGCTCGGAGCAGCTCGCCAAGTGCCTGCCGAAGGTCAAGGTCGACGTCAGCGTGACCCTGGAGACCGACGTGAAGGGCTTCGACGTCGTCGACGTCAGCGTCACCGGCGGGCCGGCGAACACCGCGTTCACCGTGTTCCTGCTGGAGGTCCCGGCGGCGCCGTTCGGTGCGGCCGAATACATCGGCGACGTCTTCACCGACAAGTACGGCAAGGGCCGCACCGAGCTGCGGGTCATCGCCGAGGAGGCGTTCTCCTCGACGCTCGTGGGCAAGGAACGGGTCCGCAAGGAGCTCGGCCACATGGGCATGTGGTTCGCCGACCCGGCCGGCGACGACTTCTGCCTCGGCGCCGGAAACGGCGCGGTCACCCCGTTCGACGGCGACAACGAGGCCGGCGTCCAGGTCTTCAACTCCGTGCCCAGCCTGCCGAAGGCACCCCTGCCGTAAATCGGGAACTCCGGCTCCGTGGCGGACAGTACATGGCGTGGAACTGCCAACACGGGGACAGCTGCGCGCCGGTGAGCCGGCGGCCTTCGGGCTGCTGTTCGACGCGTACGCCGGCGCGGTGTATCAGCACGCGGTCCGCAGGACCGGGGACCGGGGCGCGGCCGAGGAGGCCGTGTCGCTGACGTTCCTCGAGGCCTGGCGGTTACGGGAGCGGCTGCTGCCCGAGGGCGGCAGCTGCCTGCCGTGGCTGCTCGGGATCGCCACGAACGTGCTGCGCAACCTGTCGCGGGCGGCGCGCCGGCACCGGGAGGCGTTGCAGCGGCTGCCACCCCGGCCCAGCGTGCCGGACTTCGCGGACGACCTGGTCGCCCGGATGCACGACGCGTCCCGGCTGGCGGCCGCACGCCGGGCGCTGGCGAAGCTGCGCAGCGCCGAGCGGGACGTGTTCATGCTGTGCGTCTGGAGCGGCCTGGACTACGCGGCGGCGGCCGAAGCGCTCGGGGTGCCGGTCGGCACCGTCCGGTCGCGGCTGTCCCGGTCGCGGGAGAAGCTCCGGAAACTCCTCGACGCCGACCTGGAACCCGGCTCCGGGGACGGACAGATCCAGGGCGACCGTATCCCGTCTCTCAAGGAGCCGCGCCGATGAACGACCTCTCCCAGTTGTTGCCCGCGCCGGCGACACCCGACCTGCCCGACGACCGGCACCGGTTGCTGAAAGACCACCTGCTGCGGGAGATCCGTGCCGGCAAACCCGTGCGCCGGCGGCGGCTGGTCCTGGTGGCGGCGGCCGTGGCGGTCGTGGGGCTGGCGGGGGCAGGGGCGTTCGTGGCGCTGCGGGCGCCGCAGACCCGGCCCGTCATGGTGATCGCGGTCCAGGAGGGCGACGCCGGCGCGGTCCAGCAGCTCCTGGACCGGATCGCGCTCGCCGCGGCGGGGCAGTCGCCGGTGAGCGTCGCGCCGGGGCAGTTCCTGTACATCAAGAGCAAAGTGGCGTTCGCGGAGTTCGGCGGAAAGAGCGTCCGGATGGACCCGCTGCACGACCGGCAGATCTGGCTGTCGCAGGACCCGAAGCAGCCCGGCCTGCTGAAGGAGGGCGGCAGGACGATCAAGCTCGACGCCGGCCACCGGACGAACGAGGAAATCGTCGGCAACCTGCCGACCGACCCGGCCGCGCTGCTGGCCAAGGCGTACGCGGACACGCAGGGCCAGGGCAACGGCCGGGACCAGGAGGCGTTCGCCTACGTCGGCGACCACCTGTTCGAGTCGCTGCCGAGCCCGGCGGTGAGCGCCGCGCTGTATCGGGCGGCCGCCCTGATCCCCGGCGTGGTGACGATCGACGACGCGGTCGACGCGATCGGCCGGCACGGGGTCGCGGTGGGCCGGACCGACGAGGCGAACGGCATCCGGCACGAATGGATCTTCGATCGGGAGACGTTCGCCTACCTCGGGGAGCGGGAGTACGCGGTGCGCGACGGCAACGGCATGACGGCCGGCACGGTCATCGGCATCACCGCAGTCCTGCAGCGCGCCGTCGTCGACCGAGCCGGCCGGACACCGTAAAGCGTCAGTCGGTGCCCGCCTCCATGGCGGCGTTGTCGAGCAGCTCGCCGGCGGCGACCTGCCCGCGGGAGGCGATCGCCTCGGCGCCGCCCTCGGGCATCGTGCCGATCAGCTGGGTGGACTGCTCCGGCGCGGCGACGAGCTGCCGGTGCTGGCTGCTGCCGACGATGCCGATCCGCGCGTACTGCTCCAGCTTGGCGCGCGAGTCGGCGATGTCGAGGTTGCGCATGGTCAGCTGGCCGATCCGGTCCAGCGGGCCGAAGGCGGAGTCCTCGGTGCGCTCCATCGACAGCTTGTCCGGGTGGTAGCTCAGCGCCGGGCCGGACGTGTTGAGCACCGAGTAGTCCTCGCCGCGCCGCAGCCGCAGGGTCACCTCGCCGGTGATGGCCGAGCCGACCCACCGCTGCAGCGACTCGCGCAGCATCAGGGCCTGCGGGTCCAGCCAACGGCCCTCGTACAGCAGCCGACCCAGCCGGCGGCCCTCGTTGTGATACGCGGCGACGGTGTCCTCGTTGTGGATCGCGTTGACCAGTCGCTCGTACGCGGTGTGCAGCAGCGCCATGCCGGGCGCCTCGTAGATGCCGCGGCTCTTCGCCTCGATGATCCGGTTCTCGATCTGGTCGGACATGCCCAGCCCGTGCCGGCCGCCGATGGCGTTGGCCTCCAGGACCAGGTCGACGGCGGAGCCGAACTCCTTGCCGTTGATCGTGACCGGGCGGCCCTGCTCGAACCCGACGGTGACGTCCTCGGTGGCGATCTCGACCGCGGGGTCCCAGAACCGCACGCCCATGATCGGCTCGACGATCTCGATGCCGGTGTCGAGGCGTTCCAGGGTCTTCGCCTCGTGCGTGGCGCCCCAGATGTTGGCGTCCGTGGAATACGCCTTCTCGGTGCTGTCCCGGTAGGGCAGCCCGTGCGCGAGCAGCCATTCGGACATCTCCTTGCGGCCACCGAGCTCGGTGACGAAGGCCGAGTCCAGCCACGGCTTGTAGATGCGCAGCGACGGGTTGGCGAGCAGCCCGTAGCGGTAGAAGCGCTCGATGTCGTTGCCCTTGAAGGTGGAGCCGTCGCCCCAGACCTGCACGCCGTCCTCGAGCATCGCGTGCACCAGCAGGGTGCCGGTGACGGCCCGGCCGAGCGGCGTGGTGTTGAAGTAGCCGCGGCCGCCGGAGCGGATGTGGAACGCGCCGCACGCGAGGGCCGCGAGGCCCTCCTCGACCAGCGCGGCCCGGCAGTCGACCAGGCGGGCGATCTCGGCGCCGTACGCGCCGGCGCGGCCGGGGACCGAGGCGATGTCGGGCTCGTCGTACTGCCCGATGTCAGCGGTGTAGGTGCAGGGCACCGCGCCCTTCTCGCGCATCCACGCGACAGCTACCGACGTGTCCAGGCCACCGGAGAAGGCGATTCCGACACGTTCACCGACGGGCAGGGAGGTGAGCACCTTGGACATGCCGAAAGTATATGCATCCCACTGCATGATGATGCAAGTTTACGTGACTGGCGCCTCAGGCAGGTGACGGCCGTCACACCGTGTCACGTCCGGGGCTCCGGGTTCCGTCTCGCGGTGGTCATCCACTGTGTAGGGAGTTGCGCCATGTCCGTCGCCTTCACCGCCGTCACCGTTGCCGCCGCGCTCTGGGTCGGCTTCTCGGCCTTCTCGGTGTTCACCCGCGCGAAGTGGGTGGTCGAGCCCCTCGCCGCGTACGGCGTCCCCACCTCCTGGTGGACCTGGCTCGGCCTGGCCAAGGCCGCCGGCGCCGTGGGCCTGCTGGTCGGCCTGTTCGTCCCGGCCGTCGGGGTCGCGGCCACCGTCGGCCTGGTCCTCTACTTCACCGGCGCCGTCATCACAGTGCTGCGGGCCCGCTCGTTCTCGCACGTGCCGTTTCCGCTGATGTACCTGGCCCCGGTGGTCGTCGCGTACCTGCTCGGCTAGAACTTGATCGTGACAACCGACGTGTTCGCAGCTCACCGGCGCCTGCTGTTCTCCGTGGCGTACCGCATCCTCGGCACCGCCGCCGACGCCGAGGACGCGGTGCAGGACGCCTGGGTGAAGTGGTCCGCCGCCGACCGCGCCGACGTCGCCGAACCCAAGGCCTACCTGGTCCGGATCGTGTCGAACGTGGCGATGGACCGGCTGCGGACGGCCCGCTCGCGGCGCGAGGTGTACGTCGGACCGTGGCTGCCCGAACCGATCCTCACCTCATTTGAGGGAAATCCCGAGTCCGACACGGTGTCACTCGCGTTGCTGGTGGTGCTGGAGTCGCTGAGCCCCCTGGAGCGCGCGGTGTTCGTGCTCAAGGAGGTCTTCGGGTTCACCCACGCCGAGATCGCCGACGCGGTCGAGCGGTCCGAGGACGCGGTGCGCCAGGCCGCGCACCGCGCCCGCGAACACGTCCAGGCCCGCCGGCCCCGCTTCCACGCCACCGCCGGCAAGCAGCGCGAGGTCACCGAGCGGTTCTTCGCCGCGGCGACCGGCGGTGACATCAACACCCTCATGCAGCTGCTGGCCCCCGACGTCACCGTCTGGACCGACGGCGGCGGCAAGGTCCGCCAGGCGCTCCAGCCGGTCACCGGCGCCGAGCGGGTGGCGGCCTGGTTCGCGACCTTCGGCTCGCAGCCCTACCAGGGGGTCGCGCTCGCCGACATGCGCGTCGACCTGGTCGAACTCAACGGCCGGAGCGGGATCGTGTTCACCGGGGCGGGACGCGTCATCGGTACCCTCGCGCTCGACGTCGACGACAGTGGCCGGGTCGTCGCGATCCACAACGTCGCCAACCCCGACAAGCTCCGCGCCGTCGCCACCGGTGAAGTCCACGATTTCGCTCAGTAGCCGTAGCGGCTCTTCAGGTGGCGCCACCAGTCGCGCAGCATCCAGGCGTCGAACTCGGTGATCTGCGCCGCCGAACCGGCCTTCATGAGGAAGCCGCCGACGCCGGTCGGGGTCCAGTCGTAGAAGTCGTCGAGGCCGAAACTATGGCCGATCTCGTGCAACAGGATGTGGATGTTGTCGGCGTTCAACGCGCCGACGAAGTACTCGCTGCCGACCCGCTGACCCCAGTCACCGCCGGCACCGCCGTTCATGCCCGCCGTCAGCCACAGCGACATGTCGTAGTGGTGCGACGCGCCGCCGGGACAGTTCGGGTAGTTGCCGCTCTGGTTGAAGAACCGGCCGCACGGCTCCGAGCACTGCGGCGCGTTCTCGCGGATGTTGTTGACGTACACGTCGACCGAGCTGTCGCTCCACTGCAACGTCGCCCGGTCACGCACGGCCCAGCCGACCACCTTCAACGGCACCGACTGATACGGCCAGCCGTTGTGCCCGGCCATCACGTCCATCCACTTCTTGAACTGCCGGGCCAGGGACGCGTGGATCTGGTCGCGCAGCGCCGCGCTCACCGGGGCGCTGGAGTCCCACCGGACGCAGTAGTTGATGCTGCCCCGGTTGGCGAAGACCTGGTCCCAGCCGTAGTTGCGGAAGCCGTACGGGTTCGGATACGTCTGCTCCACGTGCTGCCACACCTGGTTGAGCGGGGTGACCAGGTTCGCCGGCGGGTTCCAACCGGTGCTGGTCGTGGTGGTGTACGCCCGCACCTCCAGCACCCCGACCGACGCGGCCCCGCTCTGCAGCACGAGACGCAGCCGGCTGGTGCTGACGGCGGTGAAGTTCACGGCGTTGTACTGGTTGACCGCGACCGGGTAGCCGTTTGCCCCGGCGACGTCCACATAGGACGAACCGGTCCACGACTGCAGGCGCCAGGACGCGGGGACACGGACACCGCCGTTGTCGTCGAAGAAGTAGACGTCGGCCGAGCGCAGGCTCTGCGCGGCCGGCCAGGTGAGCAGGACCCACTGCTCGCCGGTGTTGGGCCAGGTGCCCCACCGCCGGTTCACCGTGTCGTTGGACGAGCCGGGGTCGATGCCGTCGTTGACCGCGGCGACGTTCTCCCAGGGCGAGGTGTACGAGGCGGTCGCGGTGGCCGTGCGGGCGAGGTTGTCGCTCTGCCCGGGCGCGGCCTCGGCGACGGTGGCGCCGCCGGCGACGACCGCCAGCACCGCCGCGGCCGCGACGAGTCTTCTGAGCATGGGCTTCTTCCCTTTCCATTGTTCCGAAATCCTTTTCGAAACGTGGCAAGGGTGTTGTCACATGTCAATGGCTTGTTCTGCTTTTGGCTTCGGGCTGCGCCCCGAAACCTTTTCGGCGCGAAACTTACCTGCTGTCAGCTCTGCCAGCGGGCCGTGATCAGCTCTTCCAGGGTGTCCAGTGGCAGTGGCCCGTGGGCGAGCACCTCGTGGTGGAAGGCCCGCAGGTCGAACGCCGGCCCCAGCGCCTGCCGCTCCCGCTCCCGCAGCTGCTGGATCCGCAGCCGCCCGAGCATGTAGGCGAGGGCCTGCCCCGGCATCGCGATGTAGCGGTCGACCTCGTTGACGATGTTCGTCTCCGTCAACGCGGTGTTGTCCAGCATGAACGTGACGGCCCGCTCTCGCGACCAGCCGAGGTGATGCATGCCGGTGTCGACCACCAGCCGGCACGCCCGCCACGCGTCGAACGACACCATCCCGAGCCGGCCCAGCTCGGAGGTGTACAGGCCCATCTCGTCGCTGAGGCGTTCCGTGTAGAGCCCCCAGCCCTCGCCGTGCGCGTCGAAGTAGGTGAACCGGCGGAACTGCGGCAGGTCACCCCGCGACTGGGCCACGGCGATCTGCAGGTGATGCCCGGGGACGCTCTCGTGGAAGGCGAGGACCTCGTATTCGAACCGGGCCCTGAGCTCCGGCCGGAACGTGTTGACCACGTGCGCCCCGGGCCGCGACCCGTCCGCCGCCGGGGCGACGTAGTAGCCGAGCACCGAGTTCTCCGCCTCCGCCGGGTCCATCTCGCGGACCACGCACGGCGCGATGTCGTATCCCGCGAACCAGTCCGGCACCGCCTCCTCGGCCCGCCGCAGCGCCGTGGTCACGGTGTCGACGATCTCCCCGGCGGCGCCGAACCGCAGCTCCCGGTCGTCCCGGAGCCGCCCGATGACCTCATCGGCGCCGCGGGCGTTGAACGCCCGCCCGCCGCGCTCCGCGAACTCGCTTCGCAGCTGCTCCACCAGGTCCAACCCGATCTGGTGGATCTCCTCCGGGTCGAGCGTGGTCGTCGTGTACGCCCCGATCAGCGCCCGGTATCCCTCCGTGCCCCCGGGTACGTGACACAGCCCGACCTTCCCACTGTCGCGGGCGACCGGCAGGAGCTCCTCGGCGAGCGCGGTCCGGAACCGGATCAGCGCCGGCCGCAGACCCGACGCGACCAGCTCGGCGGCGTGGGCGTCACCCTGGAGGCGGCGCAGCAACGGGTCCCGTTCGAGGGGCGTGGCGAGATACGCGTCGACCTGCGCGATCGCCTGCCGCACGCCGAGCTCCGTCGGGAACCGCCCGTCGGCGGCGGCCTGCCGGTAGCGCTCCAGATGGCCGTCGAAGAACCCGCCGAGCTTCCCGAGCCTGGCCCGGTACGCCTCGTCGGTGCCGGTCGCCGCGGGCACCGACGACACCACCTGGGCGAGGGGACCGGAGATGCTCGCGGTCACGGCCACCTCGGCGAGCCCGTCCTCGGCGATCCGCTGCTCGTCGTGCAGCAGCCGGGTCAGGATGGTGTGGCTGATCCGGTCCTGGCCGTCCAGCGCGGCGCGGTCGACGGTGGCGAGCTCGGCCTCGACCCGGGCCAGCGCGGCCCGCTGGTCGGCGGCGGCGGCGCGGCTCGGATCGGGGACCTCGGCGTCGTAGCCCTCCACGCCGAACACGCTGGCCGCCAACGGATCGCCGGCGAAGTGCAGGCGGAAATACTCGTCACCCAGCCGTGCCAGCGTGTCCATCGGTGTGCGGCTCCTGTCGTCAGACTGCTCGACGCCACCGTATCCTGCGGTCCGGCCCTGCTTCGGGGCTCACCGCTGCGCTGTGACCGCAGTCTGCGCCCCGGCCTCAACGCTGTGCCCCTGCCTCGCAGCTGCGCCCCGCCTCAGCGCTGCGCTTTGGCCACCGTCTGTGCCTCGGTCTCACCACTGCGCCCTGGCCTCAGCGCTGCGCCCCGGTCTCACCACTGCGCCCTGGCCTCAGCGCTGCGCCCCGGTCTCACCACTGCGCCCTGGTCTCAACGCTGCGCCTCTGCCTCGCAGTTGCGCCCCGCCTCAGCGCTGCGCTTTGGTTACCGTCTGCGCCCCGGTCTCGCACTGCGCCCCGGTCTCACGACTGCGGTTGGCCGGCGTCTGCGGCCCCGCCTCAGCGGTGTGCTTTGGCCACCGCGGTGCGCACCGTCTCGGCGTCGGCGGGGGTGCCGGCCGGGTCGCTGAACGAGCCATACGGCGGGCCGTAAGCGGGCTTGTCCGGCTGGAACCGCCAGCCGTCGGCGAGCGTTCCGACGTCGACGGCGTCATACCCGATGGCGTCCAGGAACTCCACCACGGTCCCCTTCGCCGCGGCGTCGTCACCGGCGATCGGCAGCGCGGTCCGGTCATCCGCACCCGACGGGCGGGGCAACGACGCCAGGTGCTTGGAGTAGATGTTGTTGAACACCTTGACCACCTGCGCGCCGGCTAGGTGGCGCTGCAACAGCTCGCTGCTGGTCGCCGACGCGTCGTCCAGCTCGGCGAACTGCCCGTCACGCTGCGGGTAGTAGTTGTTGGTGTCGATGACCGCCTTGCCCGACAACGGCCCGGCCGGCACCGCCTGATACGCCTTGAACGGCACGCTCACCACCACGATGTCCCCCGCCGCCGCAGCCTCGGCGGCGGTGGCCGCCCGGGCCTTCGGGCCGAGCTCGCCAACGAGGTCCTGCAGCGTCTCCGGCCCGCGGGAATTGCTCACCACGACGTCATATCCCGCCGCCACAGCGAGCCGAGCCACGGTCCCGCCGATGTTTCCGCTGCCGATGAATCCGATAGTCGTCATACCGGCGGCAACCCATGCCACCCGCTACCCATTCCCCGTCAGATCCTTATCACCTTCTCGGTCATCGCGTCCCTCAGGCCAGGTCGAGCAGGTAGTTGCTCGGTCCCCAGTCGATCTTCCACTGCTCATAGACCCCGAGATGCCCGCAGGCCAGGCAGCCGAGCCCGACAACGATCCAGCGGATGTCGTCGCCGTCCTCACACAGCGCATACCCGACCGCCGCGGCGAACTCCTCCCCACCGCACGTGCAGGCACAGGCGCACTGCACGTCGGCGTCGTCATCCCAGTACTCGACGCTGTCGGCGATGAGCTCGTGCCGCCCGCAGTCCAGGCAGGTCCGCCGGGCGGCGCTGGCCGTGTCCATCACCCACACCGCGAACCGCCGCCCGTCGCACGACCGGCAGACGCACTCTTGCACCTCGTCGACCGGTAAGCCGCCCGGGTGACCGCCCGGCCGCCGCAGGAACGCGGCAAGCTCCTCGAAGGACACACCCGTCATGTGGCACCTCCCGGCCGCGTCGATGTCATTGCAGCCGAGCGTAGCCACGGGGTACGACAGTTTTCAGGCTCCGGCGATCCGCCGCCAGAGCGCCACGTAGCCGCGCAGGATCCACGGGACGAGCAGCCAGAAGCCCAGCCCGCCGAGCGCGTGGACGGCCCACGCGCCGGCGAGGGAGGGGCCACCCCACGCGTCGCGGTATTCGCCGTTCATGCCGAGCAGCGGGCGGATCGGGTACACCACGTTGAGCAGGACTCCGGTCCAGCAGTAACCGGCCACGACCAGCGCGACCAGGTCCACCGGCACCGCGGCCAGCCCCCGCACCCGCGACAACAGTGACCGCCGCGACAGCAGCGCATCCGCCACCCGCTGCTGCGCCGCACCACGGTCGACCAGCGCCCAGATGGCGAGCGGGACGGATAGCAAGAGGAAGAGCGAGCTGCGGTACGGCTCCCCGGTGAACGGCAGCTTCCACCATGGCATCGGCTCAGCATAACGACGCCCGACAATGGTTTCTCCGTCGCGCACCGTTGGCCCGCGGGCAGGGAGGCGGTGCAGCCGCCGCTGCCACCGCCTCCGCCGGTCGATACACAATTCCGGAGTCGAATGAAATTCACCGCTGCCTGGTACCGATATCGCCAGTATTCGGTCGCCGTCGATAAGGTGTCAATGCGTCCGGAGTATTTCGAAACAAAAGCCATTTTCGAAAAAGCAAATCGCGCCTGCTGCGCGAACAGTGGGCACGGGAGGTGCATCCCGCACCTGCTCGCGATGGTGGTAGCGCGTGGTACTTTGGTACCGGAAGCACTCGCTCGGGGAGGTTCAGGTTGGCTGCCGCGGTGAACCCGATCAAGGTCGATGCCCACACCGACCAGCTCATCTCGCATGCGGCCCACTTCCTCGGCCGGTCGAAGAAGGACATCGTCGACGTCGCGGTCCGTGAATACATCGACAATCACCGGGCGGAGATCCAGGAGTCCGTCACCCGCGCCTTGCATCAGCTCGACGGCACCGTTGCCGGCTCCGTCTCGCTGCTCACCGGCATGTCCCGCAGCGAGCTCGACGACCTTGGTGGCTTCGCGGACCGTTAGCACCGGCGGATTTCCGTCCAGGATGGTATGGCCCTAAGCTTCGGCCATGTCTCGATCGCAAGGTGAGCCGGTCAGGCCGACGAAGCGTTGTCTGGACGATCTCAGTATCTCGTTTCCGCCTCTTGAGCAGCCGCTTCATGTGATCGACCACCCTGTGGCGGTGCGCGCTCAGCACGTGCCGTTGGAGGTGGCGGCACAGGGGGCGCAACGAGTCGTATCGATCACCGATCGAGTCTGGTTCAAGGTCAAGACCAGTCAACACAGGGCGGCGGTTCATCGGCTCGACCCGGTGCATGAGCACAACGCTGTGATATCGGCAGGGTCGGCTTGGTGGTGGATTGGAGCGGCCGGCACGAGGAAGGCCGACAGCGGCAACGACGACTTCTATGCCCAGCTGGAAGCCGAGTGTGGGCGGGCCGGGAAAGGAACCGGTCGGGTGTCGTCCCTGCACCTGCTCCCGCGGGACGTTGACGTGAAGCGGCTGAAGGCGGAGCTGGCGACGCAGGTGGTCGTCGGCATCAGGGACATCGTGTGCCGCATGGTGGCCAATTCGATCCGCGCCGGCAGCACGTGGTCCGCTCGACTGCAGCGGCACGAGATCTCGGTGCTGGTCCGCGCTCGAGACGGCGAGGCCTACATCGCGGTCGTCGCCGAAAGCTTCATCGACCCGAACTTCCTGGCGGTGGTATTGCGGGCGGTTCCTGGCGTGGACTCCGCTGATTGGCTGGAAGAGCCGGGCGGCGCCATGGGAATCCAGCCCGGGTTCGGCCAGATCGTCCGGTCGGCGATCATCCCGACCGAGTACCAGGCGAAAATCGTCGAGCAATACGGCGTCGGCACAGAGCGTTAGTTCGAGTCGAGCAACTGCTGGTACAGGCGCAGTTCGGCCGTCAGGGCAGTGTCGGGGCCGGTGCCCTCCAGCAGCAACAGTTCGTGCGGGGCATTCCGGGCCCGGAGCGCGGCGGCCAGCTCCACCACGTCGGCGGCCGGGACGTCGGTGTCGTCGGTGTCGTGGATGAGCAGGACCGGAGTGTCGATGGCGGCGGCTGTCACCGGGCCGGGCAGGCGAGCCGCATACGGGCGCAGGAAACGCGGCGCCGTCGACGACCACCCGGGTGGGTCGATGACCGGGGACACCGCCGTCGCCGCCGCGAACGGGCCGGGCTGCGACACCGCCCGCAACGCCGTGTATCCGCCCAGGCCCGTGCCGCGCACGAACACCTGGCCCGGCACCGCACGGCCGGCGGCGATGAGCTGCTCCGCCACCGCCACACAGCCCGCGACGTCCAAGGGATCCGGGCCGGAGGCGACGGCGAACCCGCGACTCGTGAAGTACCGCACCGCCCCAACCAGCGGTTCGACACACACGATCACCGGTGCGCTCCAGTCATCCGGGGCGCCCGCCGGAGGGTGCACGGCCAAACCGCCGTCCAGTGCCACCGGCAGCACCTCCGCAGCTCCGGCCACGACCTCCACCAGCGGCGGGTCCTGGTCGAACCGCACCACCGCGACCTGCGACGACCCGATCAGCGCCACCGAGGACCCGGACGCCGCCAGGCAGGGCCTGACCGAGGCGTATGGCAGCGGCACAGTATGAGAGGAGCCGGCGAGCAGCAGGCCGTCCCGCGTGGTCAGGACGATCCGGCCGTCGTCGAGGAAGCAGTACGACGCGTGCCCCAGCTGCCACGGCACCGCCGCGCAGTGCTCCGCGGTGGGGGCGATGGCGGTGCCGTCGTGGCGGTACAGGTTCCGGAAGCCGGTGCGGTCCGACATGAAGTACAGCATCCCGTCGGGGCCCCAACGCGGCTCGATCGCGGACTCGTCGGGGCCGCCGGCGACGCGCATCGGGTCGCCGATCTGGCCGTCCTCGTAGGCGGCGACCCACACCTCGCACCCGTCCCACGGCATGTCCCGGGCGCTCCACCAGGTCCAGGCCAGCATGCCGGCGACGAAGCGGGGCGAGCCGAAGAACCCGGCGGCCTCGGCGAGGACCCGCACGTCGCCGCCGTCGAGGGGGATCGCGACCAGGGCGTCGCCGTGCTCGTCCTCCCGGACCGCGAGGAGTTCACCGTCCCCGGGGCAGAGGTCGCCGAACGCACCCGGAGCGACCAGCACCGCAGTGTTGTCGCTGTTCAGCCGGTACAGGCCGTCGGCGCTCGCGCACCACACCGTGCCCTGGGTGACCGTGAAGTCGCCGCCGCCGTACGCGTGCACGCCACCGCCGACCCGGAACCCGGGTGGCGTCAGCTCGACCGGCTCCGCCCCGGGTTGATGGCGCACCAGGGCACGGTCGGTGTTCAACCAGTACAGCGTGCTGTCGTCGTACCGCAGCCAATCCAGGGACACGCGGCCGATTGTCCAGGACGGCGCCTCACAGGTCGGCGAGGAGGGTGTCCAGCGCGTCCAGGTCCGCCCAGCCGTTCACCGCGACCCGGCCGTCCGGGTCCACCGTGACCTCCACCCGATCCGGGGTGGCGGTGAGGTCGTCGAGGAGGTGCGGGAAGCGGTCGGTGAGCAGGACGAACTCCTGGTTCGTCGAGCCGACCCAGGGGCGGGCGAGGTCGAGGCGGTCGGCGAGGTACGGGCCCGCCACCAGCAGATCGGTGCCGGCCAGCAGGGCGGCGACGTCGGCGCGGCCGGTGGCGACGGCATGATCGAGCTGCGCGGTGGTGTATCCGGTGAACGTCATCACCGAGCGGCCGGCGGCCTGGACGGCGGCGGCGACCTTCGCGAGGGCGGCGGCCTGGTCGAACGGCTCGCCGCCGAGCAGGGTCAGGCCGGAGGTGTCCGCGGCGAGGATCTGGGCGGTCAGCTCCTCGGCCGGGGTGAGCCGGCCGCCGCGGAAGGTCCACAGGTGCGGGTTGAAGCAGCCGGCGCAGTGGATGGTGCAGCCCTGGACCCACACGGCGGTGCGGTCACCAGGGCCCTCGGCGCGGGTCGAGGTGAGGAACCGCGCGACCGCCACCCGGTCGGGGTCGGCGGCCGGCCGTGGCAGAAGCGGGAGCAGGCGGTCAGACATCCAGCACCCGGCCCTGCGGGGCGTGTCCCGTCGGCGGGGTCCGCGGGCTGCACGTCAACTGGGTCCGCAGCGGTGCGAACTGGTGTGGGGCCAAGCCGGCGGCGAACGCGAACTCGTCCACGCTCGTGAACCCCGACCTGGTCCGGCGTTCCGCGACGAGCCGGTGGGCGCGGTCCAGGTCGAACCCGGGGAGCAGCCGGGCCAGGTCCTCGGCCGTGGCGGTGTTGACGTCCACGACCGGCGGCGCCGGGGCGTAGTACGCCGCCGGCTGCACCTGCATGGTCGGCGGCAACGGCACCGACGTGGGTGGGAACGCCGGCGGTGCGAACGGTGTCGCTGCCGGCCAGGTGGGTGGGGGTGCGGTCGGCTGGGCGTACCAGGGCACGTAATTCGCCTGCCACTGCAACCACGACGAGTTGATCAGGCAGGCGTGCACGATGCTGGCAATCCAGACCGCCACAAGCAGGCCCGACGCCCAACCGCTGGTGGAGCTCTTGTCCTCGGAGCCACCGACGAACGCGAAGCTGCCCCAGCTGAGCAGCAGGTAGACGATGCCGGGGATCCACCAGGACGGTCGCCTGGCGCGCAGCCCGATGACGAGAAACCCGAAGCCGCCGAGGCAGCCCAGGCCGAGGATGGGCATGAGCAGCCACCAGCTGTGCAGGATCCGCCAGCTCAGCTGCGCGCCCGGGTTGGGTGGGCGGTTAGGTGCGTTCAACATCGTGCTGCGTCTCGACGGTCCGCACGTCGGTGTGGACCCTGGTGTAGTCGGCGGTGTACGCGCTGTCCACGGTGCGGGCGTCGAGCAGGTCCTCCAGCACCGCGATGTAGTCCAGGCACGCCTCGCCGAGCAGCCCTTCGGTCTTGGCGCTGATCTGCCCGTCAGCGGCAACGGTGACGATGATCCGAGGGTTCACGACCTGCCCTCCACCGCGAAGGTGAGCCGGACGCTGCTGTCGGCGGCGACGCTCTCCGACTCGAGCCGCAACCCGGCCGCCGGTGCGCGCTCGCGCAGCCGCTGCAGCACCGCACGCTGCACCTGCAATCCGTAACCGGCGTCGATCGCGCGGACGATGTCGACGGCGCGGGCCTCGTCGACGTCGCCGGTGAAGTGCGCGGCCCAGATCCCGTCCTCGGTGCGGGTGAAGCGGGCCTGCGCGCCCCGCCACCGCGCGACGATCTCCCCGGCGCCCTCGGTGACCTCGGCGTCGGTGCCGCGCAGCGCGGCGGCGAGCAGCGACGCGTCCCGCATCCGGGTCTGGACCTGGCAGATCACCTGGTTCTGCTGGTCCCGGCTCGATCGCATCCCGTGCGCGGCGCTCACGGCCGCCACGGCGAGCGGGACCAGGATCAGTGACACACTCATCCGGCACCTCCTGTCGATGTCGCGGAACCCGTCGGGTCCCAGTCCTCGGCCGCGGTGGCGGCGACCGCTCGGGTCTCGGCCCAGCCGCGGATGGCGGCGACCCGCTCGGCCTGGGTGACGCTCAGCGGCACCATGTTGACCGCGGCGCGGATCAGGTCGTCCTGGCGCAGCGGGCGGCGCTCGGAGAACGCGTCGAACAGCCCGGCGACCACCGCCTGCTCGATCTCCGCACCGGAGTACCCGGCGCTGAAGTCGCACAGCTCGCGCAGGACCCGGTCGTCCAGCGTCAGCTCGCCGGCGACCGCCTTGTGCCGCATCCGCCGGGCGAGATGCACCTTCCAGATCGAGGCGCGTTCGGCCCGGGTGGGCAGGTCGACGAAGAAGATCTCGTCGAAGCGGCCCTTGCGCAGCAGCTCCGCCGGCAGCCGCTCGATGTCGTTGGCCGTGGCGATCACGAAGACGGCCTTGGTCTTCTCCTGCATCCAGGTGAGGAACGTGCCGAAGACCCGTGGTGTCGTGCCGGAGTCGCCGCCGCCGGTCGCGAAGCCCTTCTCGATCTCGTCGACCCACAGCACGCACGGCGCGGTCGCCTCGGCGGTGCGGATCGCGGTGCGCATGTTCTGCTCGCTGGACCCGACGATGCCGGCGAAGACCCGGCCGACGTCCAGGCGCAGCAGCGGCAGCCCCCACGCCGCCGAGACGGCCTTCGCCGTCAGCGACTTGCCGCAGCCCGGCACCCCGGTGATCAGCACGCCGCGGGGCGCCGGCAGCCCGTACTGCGCCGCGGCGGCCAACCAGGAGTTGTCCCGCTTGGCGAGCCACCGCTTCAGGTTCTCCAGGCCGCCGACGTCGGCGAGGTCGACAGCGGCGTTGACGAACTCCAGCACCCCGGACTTGCGGACCGCCTGCCGCTTCTCCTCGTGGACCACGTCGAGGTCGTGGATGTCGAGCACGTCGTCGCTGACCATCGCGCGGGCGAACGCGTTCTCCGCCTCGTGCAGCGTGAGACCGGCCGCGGCCTTGGCGAACCGCTCCCGGTCCTCGCCGGTCAACCCGATCCGGATCCGCCCGCCGCCGGCGTTGTTGGCGATCATCCCGTCGAGCAGTCCCCGGATCTCGTCCTCGCTCGGCAGCGGGAAGTCGACGATGGTGATGTCCTTCTCCAGCTCGACCGGGATGCGCAGCACGGGTGCCACGATCACCAGCACCCGCGGCACCTGACCGGCCTTGAACGCCGCCGCCACGTCCCGGACCCGCCGGATCGCTGTGTCGACCGTCCGGTCGCCGCCGCTCAGCGCCGCGTGGAGGTCCTTGAAGATGAACACGGCCGGCACCTCGGTGCGTAGCACCGCCTCCAGCGCCGCCGCCGGCTCGGTGGTGCCCTGCCGCGGGGTGCCGTCGGGCTGGATCAGGCCCCCGGTCGCCGACCAGGTCCACACCGTCCGCAAGGTCCGCAGCAGCGCCGCGTCCCGGGCCACCGCCGACACCTCCGCGACGACCCGCTGCTCCTCGTAGGACTCGATGTAGAGGACCGGGAACCGCGCCTTCAGCAGCTGGGTCAGGTCACCACGAAAGCCGCGCATGCCCCGTGACCTCCTCGAATCCCGGTTGCGTGGGCCCGACGGTAGCAACGCCGCGCCACCGCCGGCGGTTACGTCGCGGTGCGCAGCGGGGCGAGTGCGGCGCTCCAGGCGACCACCTGATCGAGCAGCGTCGTGAGGGCGGCGTCCTGGTAGGCGGCGGGCGCGAAGTCGGTGAGGTCGCGGAAGTCGGTGGCCAGGTTGAGGGCGACCTGCGCGGTGACGTCGGCGACCTGCAGCGAGCCCATGACCAGGCGCAGCTGCTCGGCGGCGCGGACGCCACCGTTCCAGCCGTAGGAGACGAGGGCGGCGGCCTTGTTGTTCCACTCGGCGTAGACCCGGTCGAGGGCGTTCTTCAGCGGGCCGGGCAGGCTGTGGTTGTACTCGGGGGTGACGAAGACGTAGCCGTCGTATCGGGCGACGGTGGCGGCCCACGCTCTGGTGTGGTCGTGGGTGTAGTGGCCACGCGCCGGTGGGACGGGCTCGTCGATGTCGGGCAGCCGGTGCTGGGCGAGGTCGAGCAGCTCGAACCGGGCGTCGGTGCGCTCACCGGCCCGCTCCAGGACCCAGTGGGCGACGGCCTCGCCTTTGCGGCCGGGGCGGGTGCTGCCGAGGATGACGGCGATCGTGGTCATTGGGGGTTTCCGCTTTCGTTGAGGAACGCGTCGAGGGCGGCGAAGGTCTGCTCCGGGGCTTCGCGCATGGGCAGATGCCCGCCGCCGGGGATGAGCTCGAAGCGGGCGTCGGGGAAGGCGGCCGCGTAGGCGCGGCCGAAGTCGGGGCTGATCACCGGGTCGTGCTCGCCCCAGATGAGCAGGGCGGGGAGGTCCAGCTCGCGGATCCGGTCCAGCAGGGTGGGGTCGTGCAGGTCCGGTCCGGTGTACGCGGTCAGGGCGGCCATGCCCGCGCGCGGTGGTCCGCCCGGGCCGGTGGTCGGCGGTGGTCCGCTGGGCGGCCGGATCGGGTGTCCGGGGATGTGCGGGCCGATGGCGTCGATCAGGACCAGCCGGGCGACCCGCCCCCATTGGTCGATGGTGGCGAGCTCGGCGGCGACCCAGCCGCCGAAGGAGACGCCGACGACCGTCGCGCCGGTGACGTCGAGGCTGGCGAGCAGGTCGAGGTAAAGCCGGGCGAGCTTGGCGACGCTGTCGAGGTCGTCGGGGCGGGTCGTGTCGCCGAAGCCGGGATGCACCGGGGCGATCACCCGGTGCCCGCCGGCCAGGTGGGTGAACAGGGTGTCTACGCTGTCCGGGCCGGCGGCGCCGTGCAGGAGCAGGACCGGGCTGCCGTGCCCGGCCTCGCGCACGTCGGGTGCCGTCATTGGGCGTCCGCGTAGGCGGCGAACTGCTCGAGCAGGCTGTGCGGGGCCCGCTCGTCGAAGCAGAGCTCCAGGTTGCGGGCGGCCTCCCCGGCGGCTTCGGCGCTGCGCGGGAACAGGTCCCGCTCGTAGGCGGTGAGCGCGGCCTCGACGTCACCGGGATGGGCGGCGATGGCCTTGCCGAGCTCGGCGCCGTCGAGCATGGCGAGGTTGGCGCCCTCGCCGGCGAACGGCGACATGAGGTGGGCGGCGTCGCCGAGCAGCGTGACACCGGGGACCCGGTCCCAGCGGTGCTGGACGGGCAGGGCGTTGATGGTGCGCGGGACCAGGGCGCCGTCGGCCTCGGCGATCAGGGCGTGGAACTCGGGCGCCCAGTCGTGGAAGGCTTCGAGCAGGACGGCCTTGCCCTTGTCGGTGTCGCTCCAGTCGACGGTGTCGATCCAGTCCGCCGGTGTGGTCAGCGCGATGTAGATGTGCAGGCTGCCGTCCGTCTCGCGGTGGGCGAGGAAGCCCTGACCGGCGCCGAGCGCGAAGAGCATGCCGGCGCCGACCGTCTTCGCCGGGCCGGGGTGCCGCTCGGCCGCGTCGTGGTGGTCGAGCTCGACGAACGACATCCCGGCGTAGGCGGGCATGGCGTCCGACAGCAGCGGCCGCACCCGCGACCAGGCGCCGTCGGCGCCGACGAGCAGGCCGGTGGTGACGGTGGACCCGTCGGCGAAGGCCAGCTCGTGCGCGCCGCCGCCCAGGCTCCGCACCGCCGTGACCTTGCTGCCCCAGCGGATCGTGCCCTCGGGCAGCGAGTCCAGCAGCATCCTGCGCAGGTCGCCGCGGTCGACCTCGGGCCGGGTGCCGTCACCGGCGTCGGTCTCGTCGGTGTGCACGGTGCCGTGCCGGTCGAGGATCCGGGTGGCCTCGCCACCGGGATGGATGATCGTGCGGAACTCGTCGAACAGGCCGGCGGCCCGCACCGCCACCTGGCCGTTGTAGTCGTGGATGTCGAGCATGCCGCCCTGCGTCCGGGCTTCCGCCGAAGCGTCCAGCTCGTAGATGGTCGACGGGATACCGTGGACGTGCAGCACGCGGGCGAGCGTCAGGCCGCCCAGGCCGGCGCCGACGATCGTGACGGGTGTGGTCATGGCTTCCTCCAAAGGCTGGCTTTTCGATCAACGCTAAAGAACCTATTCGTGACGAACATGTTCTTCAGGGGTATCGCAACCCGCTTGAAACGCGGCGGGAGCGGGTCAGGACGCGGGTACCGCGACCGTGGAGACGCCGGTGATCAGGACGTCGAACATCCAGGACAGCCGCTGCTCGCCGGTGCCGGAGAACAGCTCGTCGCGGGCGCGGGCGATGTTCGGGCAGTCCTCGTCCCCGGCGTCGTGCAGCGCCTCGACGAACGCGTCCTGCTCGTCCTGCGCGTCCACCGCCTCGCTGCGCACACCCTGCTCGGCGGCGGTGGCGGTGGCGTGCTGCAACAGCAGGTCCACACCCCACGCCGCCTGCGCCACCGGCACGCCGCCGGCGTGCAGCAGCCCGAGCAGGGCGTCGACCAGGTGCACGTAGTTCGGACCCGACGGGCGCAACGCGAGGACCGACCGGGCCAGGCTCGGCTGGCCGAGCAGCACCCGCGTGTAGTCGGTGAGCAGCCCGATCAGCGTGCCGCGCCAGCCCTCGCCCGAAACCGCCGGGTCGGGCCGGCGCAGGTCGGCGAGCAGCTCGTCGAGGATCGCGCCGTGCAGCTCCGCCATGTTCTGCACGTAGACGTAGAGCGAGGCCGGGCCGGTGTCCAGCTCGGACGCCAGGCGCCGCATCGTGACCCGCTCCAGGCCCTCCTCCCGCATGATCTGCACCGCGACGGCGACGGCACCCGCCCGGCTCAGCGGCGGCTTGGCCGGCCGGTCGCGGCGGCTGACGGGGACTCGACGAGGACTCATAACACGATCGTAGCGAACGTGTTCGTCAGTGCCAAGTTGCGACCCCCGCCCGGCCGGGTGCGATTAGGTTGGACGGGTGAGCTGGTGGTTGCTGCACGTCGACCTCGATCAGTTCATCGCGGCCGTCGAGATCCTGCGCCGGCCCGAGCTGCGCGGCCGGCCGGTCGTCGTCGGTGGCGACGGCGACCCCACCAGGGCCCGGCAGGTGGTGGCGACCGCGTCCTACGAGGCCCGGGCGTTCGGCGTCCGCTCCGGCATCCCGCTGCGGGTCGCGGCGCGCCGCTGCCCCGACGCCGTGTTCCTGCCGTCCGACCCGCCCGCCTACCGGGCCGCGTCCGCCGACGTCATGGCGACACTGGCCCGTTTCCCCGTGCAGCTGCAGGTGTACGGATGGGATGAGGCCTTCCTCGGCGCCGAGACCGGGGATCCGATGGCGCTCGCGGCCGACGTACGCCGGGCCGTGCTGGACGAGACCGGCCTGAGCTGCGCCGTCGGCGTGGGCGACAACAAGCTGACGGCCAAGCACGCGGCCCGCTTCGCCAAGCCCGGCGGGATCCACCAGCTGACGGCCGGCACCTGGATGGCGGCGATGGGCGCGAAGCCGGCCGCCGAGCTGTGGGGCATCGGGCCGAAGACCACGAAGAAGCTCACCGCGCTGGGTTTGCACACCGTTGCCGACCTCGCCGGCGCCGACCCGGCCACGCTGACCGAGCACCTCGGGGCCAACGCGGGCGGGTGGCTGCTGCTCAGCGCGAGGGGTACCGGCGAAACCACCGTCGACACCACACCGTGGGTCGCCCGGTCGCGCAGCCGCGAGACCACCTTCGCGGCGGACCTCACCGACCGCGCCTCGGTGGCGCAGCAGGTCGCCGCCCTCGCCCGGGCCCTGGGCGCCGACGTGGTCGCCGACGGGCGGCGGGTCACGCATGTCGCGGTGAAGGTGCGGTTCTCGTCCTTCTTCACGCCGACGCGGGTGATGAAGCTGCGCGCCGGGCCGACCACCGACCTCGACGAGATCGAGCGGGCCGCCATGACCGTCCTGGACAAGTTCGACCTGGACGGCGCCCGGCCCGTGCGGCTGGTCGGCGTCCGCACCGACCTGGCCATGGACCCCTAAGGCCTGTGTCGAAGTAGGGGCCGGGCTGCGGCGGGCCCAGACGCCGCCTGGACCCACGCCGGTCACGTCCGGATACAACCCCGGTATCCGGCCGCGCCCGGCGCGGCCCCAGCCGACGCCTGGACCTCGCCTCGCTCCGACCCCTACTTCGACACAGGCCTTAGACCAGGTCCCGGTAGTAGTAGAACATCGGCTCGGCCGCGCCCGGCTCGGTGTTGCTGAACCCGTGCGCCTCGTAGAACCGCCGCGCGTCCACGTCCTCACCGTCCACATTGATCTCGAACGTCTCCGCGCCGCGCTCCCTGGCCAGCTCGCACGCGGCGGTCAGCAGTGCGTGGCCGTAGCGCCGGCCGCGCAGTCCGGGCCGCACGTAGAGCTCGTCGAGATTGACGACCGGCCCGTCGTACCAGGCGTTGACCCGGAACGACAGCACGGCGAGGCCGGTCGCGGGCTCCCCGGTCAGCAGCGCCACCAGGTCGTCGCCTGCCAGGAGTCCCTTCAGGCGTCCGGCGAGCACCTCGGGCCCCGGCGACGGGGTCTCGAACTCCCCGTTGAACGCGTCCAGCATTTCGGCGACGAGCTCGGCGTCGGCGGGCGTCGCCCGGCGCACCGGGTGCGTGTGCTCCATCCGGCCATCCTCCCGCCCGCCCCGCGAGCCGCAACCGCATTTTTCGCCGCCGGGCCGGCAGGCGGTGCTGCCGACCCGGCGGGCGGAGTGCTACGCGGTGGTGGTGCAGAGCGTGCCGTTGAGGCGGAAGGCGGTCGGCAGGACGTTCGGGCCGTTGTACGCGCCGACGAAGCCGGTGCTGGTCGCGCCGCCGCCGGCGGCCAGGGCGCCGTTGGTGTCGGCGTTGGTGACCTTCACGTCGCGGCCGGTCTGGGTCCAGTTGCCGTTCCAGCTGCCGCTGATGCTCTGCCAGGCGGTGGGCCAGGTGAACGTGAGGGTCCAGCCGTTGATCGGATACGGGCCGGTGTTGGTGATGTCGAGGTTGCCGACGTAGCCGTTGCCCCAGTCGGTGACGTCGGTGAAGCGGACGGTGCAGGTGCTGGTCGCCGGGGTGCCGGTGGTGAACGTCAGCGGCGGCGAGGACCACGAGACCCGGCCGGCGGCGTCGCGGGTGATGACGTTGACCGTGTAGCGGGTGCCGGGGTTGAGGTTGTGGACCTGCAGTGAGGTGCCCGGGGTCTCGCCGAGCTGCTCGCTGATGGTGCCGTTCTGGCGGTACACCTCGTACTTGGCGATCGGGCTGCCACCGGCGGACGCGGCCGGCCACGCGATGGTCGCCGTGGTCCCGGTGGTGGCGGTCAGCGTCGGCTGGCCCGGTGCGCCGGGTGCGCCGGTGGTGGTCGAGGACGGGTGCAGCACGAGCAGGGTCAGCGAGTACGGCGGCAGGGTCTGCGCGGCGGCGGTGCCCGCCGGTGCCGTGGACGGTGCGGGGTCGCCGTTGCGGAACGAGGTCACCGCGGGCGCGCCGGCGGCGGGGGACCAGCCGGAGTACTGGATCGCGACCGGCCGGGCGTTGTCGGGATCCTTGTTGATCAGCAGGACGGCCAGGTCACCGTTGGGGCGCCGGGCGGCGTGCGCGCTGACCAGGGGGTCGGCGGTGCCGGCGCGGACCAGCTGGTCGCCGGTGCGGATGAAGGACTTCATGACGCTCAGGGCGTGGTAGGGCGCGAACGGCGTGTTCATGGCCGGCTCGCAGACCGTGCCGCCGGTTTGGCAGCCGCCGCTGGACAGCAGGCCGAAGTCGCCGTAGTCGGTCTGGCCGGCGACGGTGGACACGGTGCCGATGCCGTTGTGCACGTTCCACCACTGGACGGTGAAGACGCCGTTGTCGAGCAGGCTGCTGTACGCGTCGGCGAGGAACAGCGCGCCCGGCTGGGTGTTCTGGCCGACGCCGACGTTGAGCTCGGTGAAGCTCACCTTGATGCGTGCGGTGGCCCCGGTGCCCGCGTGCCGGGCGATCTGCTGGCGGGTCAGGAACATGATGTCGTCGATCTGGTTGGTCTTGGTCAGCGACTCCGCGGCGGTGCCACCACCCGGGTACCAGTGCAGGTCGACGAAGTCGATCGACGGGCCGGCGACGGACAGCACGACCTGGTTCCACGTGCCGGCGTCACCGGAGCCGACGATGCCGTCCGGCCAGTTGCCCGGCGTGGTGAGGACCGCACCGATCTTGATCGTCGGGTCGACGGCCTTCATGGCCGCCGCGAAGGCCACCACGCCCTCGGCGTAGGCGCGCGGGCTCTTGTCGGCGTGGTTGTCCGCCTCCCACTCTGAGCCGTAGTGGCCGTTGCCGTAGTTCTCGTTGCCGATCGTCCAGTACTTCGCGCCGTAGCCCTTGGTGACGTTCGCGTAGCGGACCCAGTCGGCGGCTTCTTCCGCGGTACCGGTGCCGTAGTTCGCGATGATCATCGGCTGGGCGTTGATCCGGCGTACCGAACCCATGAACGTGTCGAAGTCGGTGTTCGGGGCGACATATCCGCCCGGAGCGGTGTGGTCGCGCCAGTGGTAGATGTCGGCATACGAGCCGCCCGGATAGCGGATCATCTGCGCGCCGGCGGCACCGAGCAGGTCCGACACGGCCGTGGTGCCGAGCTCGGCGTCCCAGATCGCGTCGTTGACCCCCAACGCGGTGTCCGGGACGGTCGCCAGGCCCGCTCTGGCGTTCACGGTGACGGTGGTCGGGGCGGGGTCGGCGGCCGCGGCGGGGCCTGGCACGGCGGCCGACATCCCGGCCGCGAGCAGGAGCGCCGCGCCCATCACGGCACGGCGGCTGAGTCCGATCTGCATGGCGGTCCAATCGGAGAGCGTGGATGGAAGCGCTCCCATGCTGGGGATGGCCCCGGATCAGGTCAAGCGCTTCGACACGTCTCAGGCCGTGACCACTACTCGGTCCGTGAACGTTCCACGGTTGCCAGGTATTCGGCCACGGCCCACTGCTGGTTGTGCTCCGCCCAGCCGCGCGGCGTGGCGTGGTACGAAGGGTCTGTGCGGAACGGGTCGGCACCCAGCTCGAGGAGCGCCCGGACCGTGTCGAGGTGGCCGTGGAACGCCGCCTGGTGCAGCGCCATGCCCTGGACCTCGAACCCCAGCCGCGCCATCAGCCGCACCGCGTCCGTCCGGCCGTCGGTGGCGGCGGCGACGAGGTGGTGCGGCGGGGCTTCTGTCGTCCTGAGCCGTTCGGCGGCTTCCTCGTCGGCCCGCATGCAGGCCCCGAGGAACCGCAGCACCGGATCGTCGGCCTCCCCCAGCAGCTCGCCGTGGCCGTACATGGTCGCCACCTGCCGGGCGGTGTGCCCGCCGAAGACGGGGTGCGCGGTGCCCACGCCGTCCGGATCGGCGCCGTGGTCGAGCAGCAACCGGACCCGCTCGACCAGGTGGTGCCGGGCCGCCTTGATCAGCTCGTCCTCCAGCAGCTGCGACGGCGCCGGATGCGTGTGCCCGAGCCGGCGGTGCCACACCCCGCCGTCGCCCCGGCCCAACCCGTGCCGCAGCAGCAGCCGCAGATAGTCGTCCCCTTGCCGCTGGAGGCCGCAGTTGTACAGCGTCTGACTGTCATTCGGATCCGCACCCGCGCGCAGGAGCAACTCGGCCAGCTCCAGCCGGAACTGGTGCGGCGGCGGCGCGCCCTCCCCACCGCCGAACGCCCCCGTCAGCACGGTGAACGGCGACGTGAGCCCGTCCCACAGGAACCCCGCGTCCGGGTCGGCGCCCCGCTCCAGCAGCAACCGGGCCACCTCCAGCGTGGAGTGCCCCGGCGCCGTGCTGTCGATGCGGGAGTACGCCACGTACAGCAGCGGCTCCCACCGGTGCGGCCCACCCTGCCGGTTCGCCAGCCCGGGATCACCGTCGAGGAATGCCCGCACCGCCGCGACGTCCCCGACCGCGGCGGCCGTGTGGATCGACTCCCCGGCCAGCTCCGGCCGCTCGGCCAGCATCCGCCGCGCGCTCGCCCACCGGCCCGGATCGTCGTTGCTGTAGGTCAGGCAGGCCAGCGCGAGGAACCCGGCCGGCTCCCGGTGCGGCGACCGGCTGAACCGCTCGATCACGTCGAGGGTGGCCCGCAATGCCGGCCAGCTCGCGAACCCGTAGGACCGCGCGACCACCAGCAGCGCGTCGCTGCGGGCGAACGTCTCCGGCGGGTCCGGATGGAACTCCCGCACCCATCGCAGCGCCTGCGCATCCCCGTCCCGGACCCACCGCTGCAGCGTCTTGGCCTGGTTGCGGAGGTGCTCGACGTCGGGACGGTCGGGAAGACGGCGGGTCGGCACGGCATGCCTCCTTGTCCGGATGCCTGGCGTCCGCTTGCGCAGGCCGGAAAGGAGGTGAACACACCGGCAAGGCCACGATCTTCCAGGTGGGCTGTGCCCTTCGCGCGGACCGCCGGCGCCCCGGGCGCCACCGACAGCCTAAGCGACCCACCCGCACGCGTGCTACGCCCCGCCGCCCGCCGGCGGCGAATCGCTCAGACCCGGGCACCCCTTGCCCCTGGAGTGCTGATCGCGATGGCGCATCCAGAACGTCACGTCGAGGATCCGCAACGCACTGATCTCCCGGGGCAGCCCCGCTTCACCTCGAAGCTCCGCCAGCCGCTGCGCGAGAACGCCGTCGCGCTCCCGCAACTTGGCGTCCAGCCAGTGCCAGAACTTGGTCGGAGCGCCGTAGGCGCAGCGCACCACGTCGTCGTACACCGGGATGAGCTTGGGGCGCTTCCGCGCGAGGAGCTTGCCTGCCGTGACCCACCCAATGCCGTCGCAGTTCGTCAGCAATCGCCAAGCCGTGTCGGCTGGGCTGCCATCGGCCACCCGCTTGTCGGCATCTCCGATGCCCAGTGCCGCATCGAGCGGAATCTCATGCAGGGCCCGGGCGACCTCGTTGCCGAGATTCCCTTCCAGCAGATCGAGCGCGATCCGGGGAGGTACCTGCACGCTGAGCATCTCGACGGCAATCAGGTCGTCTGCGGTGATGACATCGCAACTCGCGGCGCGATCCCCGCCGCCGGCAAGAAGCTCGAAACGCCCGCCCGTGAACGGGGACATGCCGCCTAGCGGCAAGCCAACTCCGAAGTACTTCCGCAGGTCCGGTACGGACCGGGGATCGTCGAGCACCCGCAGCATCGTGGTGAGACCAATACCCATCTTCGCCCTGTCTGTTCGAGTGGATTTCGGCGCGTTGGCCATTGCTCTTTGACGGACGCCGGTGCCGCCGAAATATTGCCGCGGGGTGTGGCGGCGGGGGCGGCTACGGTGCGGCGATGGGGAGTGCGCCGCGGGGCAGCGTTGTCCTGGTCGACGATCTGCGGTCGTTCGTGGACGGGCGGGCGGCGGAGGTGGCGCGGACCAGCGCGGCCGGCGTGGCGGTGCTGGAGCGGCACCGGGGGAAGCGGATCGACGAGTTGTGGCTGGATCACGACCTGGGCGGCGACGACACGATCTGGCCGGTGGTGGAGGTGCTCGAGCTGGCCGCGTTCGAGGGGTGGCCGTTCGACATCGGGGTCGTCCTCATCCACTCCGCGAACCCGCCCGGCGGGGCCAAGATGCTGCAGGCGTTGCGCCGCTGGGGCTACGAGGTCCGGCTGGCCGCCGGCTCTCCGCACGTCGGCTACCTGGGCGCGTAGCCGACGAATCGTGTGCCCAGTCGGCGTCCATGGCGTGCACCGGCTGGCTCCCGCATGGTCGATCTTGCGGTTCGTGATCGAACCCGTGGATTGGCTACGCGGGCGACCAGCGCGCGACTTTGATCACTGCCCGCTGATCAAAGTCGCCCTGCGGCCGCCCGCACAGCCGCCCGCACAGCCGGCTAGCGACTTCGATCACGACGGCCCGACGCGGCTGTTCAGGCACTCCGGTCCCCTGGCGCATTTTCGATCATGTTCGGGTTGATCGAAGGCGCGGCCGGGTCGTCCGGGCGACCAATCCGCGACTTCGATCATCGGCAAGATCCGCTCGGGAGTCGAAGCCGCCGCTCGGGAGTCGAGGCCGCCGCTCGGGAGTCGAAGTCGCCGGTCAGGGCCGAAGCTGCCGTCGGGGGCAGAGTCGCGGTCGGAAGCGTGATGTTGAGCCGCACGCGGAGGGGCGACGAGATCGATGGTTGACGAGTTGCGGAGAGTGCATTAGCTTCGCGGCTACTGCAAGTCGCTTCCGGAATCGGATCCGCCCGTAGCTGATTCCGGTAGGACGATTCCGGAGGCTCCTGTGACCCCGCATCGGCGTGACGTCCTCAAGCTCCTCGGTGCCGGCACGGCCGGTGCCCTCCTGCCCATCCCGGCCAGGGCGAAAGCCGCCCAGGCGGCCGGGACCACCCAGACGCTCGACGGGGTGTGGCGGTTCGCGACCGACCCCGGCAACACCGGTGAGGCGGCCGGCTGGGCGCAGCCCGGGTTCGACGACTCCGGCTGGGCCACGCTGCAGATCCCCGGCAACTGGGACGTGCACGACGCCTGGGCCGGCTACCGCGGCTGGGGCTGGCACCGCCGCACGGTCGCGGCACCGGCGGTCACCGCCGGCCAGGTGGTGCGCCTGCGGTTCGAGGCCGTGTACCACCGGGCCAGGGTCTGGTTCAACGGCGTGTATCTCGGTGAGCACGTCGGTGGGTACACGCCGTTCGAGTTCGACGTGACGAGCCGCCTGCAGAGCACCAACACGGTCGTGGTCGCGGCCAGCAACACCTACACGATCGGGGCCTGGTGGCCGTGGGGTGGGATCAGCCGGTCGGTCTCGCTCACCGTGGACGCCGCGGTGCGGATCGAGCGCCAGCACGTCATCGCCACGCCCGACCTGGGCACCGGCGCGGGCAGCGTCGTGAACTGGGTGACGCTGTCCAATGCCGGCGCCGCCGCGAAGACCGTGACCGTGCGCAGCGTTTTTCCGTGGGGTGCGTCCACCGCGACCGTCACCGTCCCGGCCGGAGGCACCGCCGAGGCGCGAGTGGACAGCGGCGTGGCCGCAGGCGGGTTCGAGTTGTGGGGGTTGGACCGGCCCACCCTGTACACCTGCGACACCACCGTCAGTGAAGGCTCGACGGTGCTCCACCAATGGGCCGACCGGTTCGGGTTCCGCAAGGTGGAGGTGCGGGGCACGGCGCTGTATCTCAACGGGGAGCAGGTCCGGCTCAACGGCTACAACCGGGTCGGCGACGACCGGGTCGTCGGGGCGACCGAGCCGACCTACCTGGTGCGGCGCGACCTCGACCGGATGAAGGCGGCCGGCGCGGGGCTGATGCGCATCCACCACGTGCCGCAGACGCCGGAGCTGCTCGACTACGCCGACGAGATCGGGATGCTGCTCATCGAGGAGATCCCGGTCTGGGGCAGCGGGGCGAACCTCGACCCGGCCGACGCGACGACCCGCGCCGAGCTGCGCGACATGATCCGCCGCGACTACAACCACCCGTCGATCGTCGCGTGGTCGGTGGCGAACGAGATCCAGGGCGCCAGCGAGGCGGGGCGCACCTTCGTCCGCGAGATGATCGCGTACATCAAGTCCACATTGGACAGCACCCGGCTGTGCACCTACGTCAGCAACAGCTTCGGCAGCGCCGCGACCCCGGGTGCGGAGGCGTTGCAGTACACGGACTTCGCCTGCATCAACATGTACGGCGGCTTCGCCGGCGGCGCGGACCACGTGCACGGCCTGTACCCCGACAAGCCCGTCTTCATCTCGGAGTACAGCTCCGACAGCTTCACGTTCCCGACCAGCCGGGAGGACGTCGACTTCCGCACCACCAGCGACGCCGCGGCGACCGTGTTCCCCGGGCGGCCGTGGATCGTGGGCAGCTCGCACTGGACGTTCAACGACTATCGCAGCAGCTTCGGCGGCACGTCGCCGGACCAGGTCCGCGGCTGGGGCATCCAGAACGTGTGGGGGCAGCGGAAGCGGGCGTACGCGCAGCTGCAGGCCACCAACTCGGTCGTGCGGAGCCTCGGGATCACCACCTCGGCGGGGCTGAGCCTGCTCACGGTCGAGCCGCGAGCCTCCATGAGCGCCGACGCCCCGGCCCGGATGCTGCGTGGGCACCGGCTCGCCTGGCAGGTCACCGACGCGCAGGGCGCCGTGATCGACGGGCGGATCGTGCCGTTGCCCGACATCGCCCCGGGCGCCGCCACCCTCCAGCGGGCCGTGCGCTGGACGGATCCGGGCACCGCCGTGCGGCAGCGGCTGACGCTGCTCGCGCCGTCCGGCCACGAGGTCGCTTCCGTCACGCTGGATTCGCGGGTGCCGGACGCGCCGGTGATCCGGCAGGTCATCGCCGCGAACGGGTCGGCCCGGGTCGTCTTCGACCGGGTCGCCAACGCCGACAACTACCGCGTGGTCGGGGCCGCGGGCGCCGACACGGTCAACGGGTTCGCCGACCTGACCGGCCTCACCAACGGCACCGCCGTCCAGCTGCGGGTCGTCGCGCTCAACGGCGCCGGCACCTCGGCCGCCTCCGCCCCGGTGACCGTCACGCCCACCGGCACCCTCGCGCTGCCACCGAAGATCCAGGACGTGGTGCCCGTCGCCGGCGGGTTCGTGCTGGGCTTCATCGTCGCCCCAGGCGCCACCGATCACCAGGTGCAGGCCTTCGCCGGCGGGAGCACCGTGCGCGACTTCACCACGGCGCTGAAGGGTTCGGTGCGGGTCACCGCCACCGCCGACACCGTGCGGATCAAGGGATCCACCACCGTGTGGAGCGAGGCGGCGCCGGTGCCGTTGCCCGGCATGACGGTGCACGGCGCCCTGGCCGGCGACGACCGGGTCGCGGTGCGGATCACCCCGCACCCCACGGCCGAGCGCTACGAGGTGACCGCCACCGGCGGTGGCCGCACCGTGGTCCGGGTCGTGGAGTCCTCGGCCGTCGAGCTGCTGACCGTGACCGGGCTCCTCGCCGACACCGCCCAGCAGGTCAGCGTCCGGTGCGGGACCGCCGCCGGCTGGTCCGCCCCGCAGACCCTGACCACGCGCACCACGCCGCCGCTGCCGACCGGCGCGCCGGGCACCCCGACCGGGCTCGGCAGCTCCACCAGCGGCGGTGTCACGACGCTGGTCTGGTCCGCGGCCGCCGGCGCCGCCGGCTACCTCGTCGCGGCCGCCGACTGCGGCCCGGAGCGCACCGTCGCCGTCGTCGCCGGCGCGACCACCCTGGTCCTCGGCGCGCAGGGCACGGTCGCGGGGATCGCCTACCGCGTCACGGCCGTGGGTGAGGGCGGCACCAGCGCGCCGTCGGCCGGCTACGTCGTGCCCGGCACCCCGGGACCGCGGCAGGTCACCGTCACGCCCCTGGACACCACGGTGGACTGCGCCGGGAACATCCGGTACCGCGAGACCGGCACCTGGCTCGCGAGCAGCCTGACCGGCGTCGACGGCACACCGAGCCGGTACAGCAACACCAGCGGCTCCACCGCCACCTGGGCGCCGACGTTGCGGGCGGCCGCCACGTATCGCGTCGAGGCCTGGGTGCCGGCGAGCACCAGCAGCACGACCGCCGCCGCGTACCAGATCACCCACGCCGGCGGCACGGCCCAGGTCACCGTGGACCAGGTCGCCGCGGGCGGGACCTGGCGCACCCTCGGCACCTGGGCGTTCGCGCAGGGCACCGCCGGCAAGGTCGTCCTGACCGCCGGCACCACCTTCGCCAGGGCGAACGCAATTCGGTTCACCCCCGTCTGAATGGGTGCCAGGATGGCGCGATGCAGTTCACGATCAGAGCGGTGCGCGGCGAAGACTGGCAACTGGCGAAGGAGCTGCGGCTCGCCGCGCTCCAGGACCCGGTCGCGTCGATCGCGTTCCTCGACACGTATGAGCGGTCGGTCGTGCAGGCCGACGAGTTCTGGCAGGGCCGCACGGCCGACGCCGCCGAGGGCAGGACCGTGCGGCAGCTCATCGGCGAGGACGGCGACGGGCGCTGGCTGGGCACCGTGACCGTCCTCGTCGAGCCGGCCGGCGTGCAGGACTACTTCGGCCACACCCCCGCGGTCGCGCAGACGCACGTCGTCGGGGTCTACGTCCGGCCCGAGGCGCGCGGCACCGGCCTCGCGCCGGCGCTGTTCGAGGCCGCACTGGCCTGGTCGTGGGCGCTGCCCGACCCGAAGATCGAGCGGGTCCGGCTCTACGTGCACGAGGACAACGCCCGCGCCCGGGCCCTGTACGAGAAGGCCGGCTTCACCCGCACCGGGGTCGCCGTGGCCGTCCCGGCGGGCCGCGAGTTCGAATACGCCGTCGACCGGGACTGAGGGGCAGGGGCAGGACCGGCCGGAATCGAACCGGCGTCCTCCGCCTTGGTAAGGCGGTGCGTCGACCTCTGCGCTACGGCCCTGCCGGTGGCAGCCTACCGCCGCTGGATCAGGTCGCGGAGGAAGGCGAGGTCCTGCCGGCCGGTCCAGATCGGGGCGCGGGCATACGGCCGCTGCGACGTGGCGTGCGGGTCGGCGCCGGCCCCCAGCAGCGCCCGCACCAGCTCCGGCGAGCCGTAGTCGACGGCCGGGTGCAGCGGCGTCTCACCGTTGAGGTCGCGGGCGTGCACGTCGAGGCCGGCGGCGAGCAGCCGCGGCAGCAGGTCCACCCCGGTCAGCCACGGCAGCAGGTGCAGCAGCGTCCGGCCGCGCTCGTCGCGCACCCGCGGGTCCAGGCCGCCGTCCAGGGCGGCGGCCACCGCGGCGGCGTTGCCGTGCAGGACCAGCGTCAGGAATTCGCGGCGCAGGCCACGCATCGGGCCGGGCATCCGCACGGCCGGGTTCCGCCACCCGTCGTGGGCGGCGACGCAGCCCTGCACCTGGCCGCCGAGCGCCTCGATCATGCGCTCCCGCTGGATCTCGGCCGGCGGGTGTGGCATGTGGACGGTGCCGTCGCGCAGGAGCACCTCGTGCGTGGCGTGGTTGCACTGCACCCGGACCCGGTCCCGCAGCCCGGGCGGCGGGACCGGTGCGGGAGCCGTCCCGGCGGGGAACAGCGCCGCGTGCACCAGCGGATGCAGCTGGTCCGGCCGCATCGCCCCCCGGAACAGGGCGGTCAGCTCGGCCGGCCGGCGGGCCAGCACGTGCGGCAGCCGCGGCACCCGGTCCAGTTCCAGCCCGAACTCGGCCACCTCGGCGCGCCGTCGCTCGTCGTCGACGCGGTGGTACGGCACCCCGGCGACCAGCCGGGCCCGCGGCCGCCCGGTGTCCAGGCGGTCCAGCACGACGCACCGCCCGCGCACGTCGATGCGCACCAGGCCGGCGTGCTCGTCGACGTGGAGCGGCAGCGCGTCCGGCCGCGGCTCCGGCACCACCTGGCCAGCCTCGCGGCCCGACGGTGTGAACATGAGCCGGTGCTCCGGCTCCTTGGGCACCGGCGCCGCCGCGCGCACGTCGTCCAGGTGCGCCGCGATCCGGCCGGCGGCCCCGGCCAGCGCCGCGTGCAGGGGCCGCAGCCAGGCCAGCGACCGCTCGACCACGTTTCGCCTCGCCCGGTCTCGTCCGCCCTCGTCGCGGAACGCGGCCGGGTCGATGCGGTCCCGGCTCCAGCCCGGCTCGAACAGCAGCACCTCGAGGTCGAACCCGGCGGCGGCCCACGCGTCGGCGTGCCGGCCGTCCTCGTCGAGCAGCACGGCCCGCTCGACGGCCGCCTCCGGCCCGTCGCCGGTTGCCGGCCGGCCTGTCGTGGTGAAGAACGGCAACCGCGTAACCCCGCCGCAGCGGGCCAGGAGCTCACCCGTACACCTGGAATCCCAGCGATCGCGAAGGTGCAGCAGAGATGCGTCCCGCCGGCCGGCGGTGGCGCTGTCCAGGCGCTCGAAGCGCAGCGTGATCCGCTGCGGCGGCAGGTCGAAGCGGTCCGGCGTGCGGGCGACCAGCGCGTGCACGTCGGGGAACAGCGCCAGCGGCAGGAGCAGCCCCGGGCGCAGCAGGCCGTCCGCGGGGCGCCGCGGCAGGTGCCAGCGCAGCAGGTCCGGCACGAGATGCCGCAGCTCGTCCTCGACCCGCGCGGCGGTCTCGGCGCCGTGGACCTCCCGGATCGCGGCCAGGTCGAAGTCCACGTCGACGGCCGCGGCGGCGCACGCACCACGCCAGTCGCCGGCCAACCGGCGCGCCGTCGCCCGCTCGATCATCTCCGCCGGGACCGCGGCCGGATGCAGTGGCAGTATCGGGAGCTCCTCACGTCGGGGCAGTGCCGACCGGATTCGAACCGGCGTTCTTCCGTTCCGGAGACGGACGCGACCACCTCTGCGCTACGGCCCTGCCGCCGGCCACTCTATCGACCGTCGGGGGCAGTGCCGACCGGATTCGAACCGGCGTCTTCCCGATCATGAGTCGGACGCGACCACCTCTGCGCTACGGCCCTGCCGGCGCCGATCGTACCGACATCAGGTGCCGGCCGAGATCGGTCAGCTCGACGGTCAGGCCGGGCTCCGGCGCCATCGCCCACGTGGTGGTGCCGGCCGCGGCCGCGGCGGCCTCGCGGTCCGGATCCGCGGTGAAGCCGGTGACCGTGACGGCGCCGTGGCGGGCCAGGGTCGCGAGGATGTTGCGGATCGCGGTGCCGGCGATGCGGCGGTACAGCTCGGGCTCGCGGCGCGGCAGGTGGCCGGCCTGCTCGGCCAGCAGCCGATCGGTGAGCGCCTGCAGGTCGGCCGGGCCGGCGGTGGCGCCGAGCAGGTCGAGGAACATCGGCGCCCACGGGGCCAGCCAGCGGCGGAGGGGCTCGGTGCCCTTCTCCGCGTGCAGCGGCGTGATCGGATGGATGAGCACGTCGGCGAGGTCCGTCCACAGTTCGAGCGCGGCCGGCACCGGCGCGGTCCCGTCCAGGACGGCGTCGACCAGGTCCGCACCCGGCCCCCGCACCGCCCGGCCGCGGACCAGCTGGACGACGTCGAACTCGAGCCCGGTCTGCCACAGGTTCGTCAGGACCGGCTCGCCGTCCTCCGGCAGGCCCAGCGCGGCGAGCAGGGCGGGCCGGTCGGCCTTGCGCACCTCGCCGCGACCGTCGACGGCGTGCCCCTCCGGTCCGACCCAGCCGGCGAGCGTGGCGAGGTCCCGCAGCCGGGCGGCACCGTCGTTCGACACCGCCTTGGCGAGCGCCGCGTCGTCGGTCGGCACGGGACCGGACCTGTCCGGCGCCGGGCGGGTCCGGGCCGGGCGTCCCGGGGGCGCCATCGTGACCTGGTCACCGGTGACGAGGACGGTGCCGGTGGCGTGCCGCTCCTGCTCCATCAGGTTGCCGAGCACCTCCCGGCGCTCCTGCGGCCCGCGGGCACTGAACCGCGCGGCCCAGGCGCCGACCTCGGCCGGGTCGCCGTCGGGCCGGACGCCGTCGCGGAGCATGGCGGTGAAGATCCGCTTGGTCAGGTCCCACCGGGTGGTGTCGGCCATCGCCGCCGGGAACTTCGCCGTCAGCCGGTCCAGCTCCTTGAGCAGCGCGGCCGGGCGGGCGCTCGCCGGGTGCAGCCGGCCGGTGTCGTCGAGAAACCGCAGGAAGTCGCGGAGCGTGTCCAGCCCCCGCTCGCTCAGCTGCCAGGCGTCCACCTGCCCGGGCGCGACGGCGTCCATGAGCAGCGTGTGCACGTCGCCGCTGCGCCACCGGGTCGGATCGGGCCGCCGCCGCAGCAGGACCTCGATCCGGCCCCGCCGGCCGGCGTCACCCGAAGGCGCCCAGGCGATGAAGTCGTCAACGAGCCGCTGCCGCATCCGGGACATCGGTCGACCGTAGCTCCAGCCGGGAGATCAGGTTGCTCCAGTCGGGAGATCAGGCGCTCCGATCGAGTGATCAGGCCGCTCCGGTCAGGTGATCAGGCTGCTGAAGAAGTCGCCGAAGCCCTTGCCGACCGAGCCGATGAGGCCGACGAGGCCCTTTCCGACACTCGCCGCGGCCTGCGGACGGAAGGCGATGAAATAGATGAGGAACGCCCAGGCGGCGTAGGTCAGCGTCTTCTTGACGGTCATCGGGTGCCCCGTGCGGTGTCGGTCGGTCAGGTGCCAGGCCGCCGACTACCCGGATGCCACCGCCCTAACCGCGACCTGCACGAACAAGAAAATCCAAAGGGGATGTAGCAGTTTCGCCCCGCCGGTTACGTTCTTCCACCGTGACCTTCGAGGAGTTCGTGGCCGTCCGGCTCGCGGCGCTGGTCAGGTACGCCACGGTCGTCACGTGGGACCCGCACCTGGCCGAGGACGTCGTGCAGGACGTCCTGGTCCGGGCGCAGGCCCGCTGGTCGCGGATCGGGTCGCTGGACGAGCCGGAGCGCTACGTGCGGCGCATGGTCGTCAACGAGTTCCTCTCCTGGCGCCGCCGCCGGTCCGCCCGGCTGCTGCACCCCGGCGAGGCGCTCGACCTGCCGCCGCAGGCCGACCCGACCGGCGGCTACGACGAACGCGACGCCATGGTGCGCCTGATCGGCACGCTGCCACCCCGGCAGCGGGCGGTGATCGCGCTGCGGTTCTACGAGGACCTGGCCGTCGAGCAGATCGCCGACGTGCTCGGCTGCCGGGTCAGCACCGTGCGCACGCATCTCACCAGGGCGATGGAAGCGCTGCGCAGCCCGCTGATGGCAGGGGAGAGGTCGTGAACGAAGGACTCGAAGCGCTGGTCCGCAGCGCCCAGGAGGAGCGGGCCCGGCAGGCGCCCGACCCGGACCGGGTGCTCCGTGCGCTGCCGGCCCTGGCCGCCCGCCGGCGCCGCCGCCGGCGGACCGGGCTGGCCGCCCTCGCCGCCCTCGCCGTCCTGGCGGTGGTGCTGCCGGCGGTCCTGGTCGACCGCACCACGCCGGTGCCGCCGACGGCCCCACCCTCGGTCGCGGTCCCGGCCGAGCCGGCGGTGCCGACCCTCACGTTCCGGCCCACCTGGATCCCGCCCGGCTTCAAGGAGACGATCCGCTCCGGCTTCATCACCGCGGACGAGGCGCTCGCCATGCAGACCTGGACCGCCCAGCGGCCCGGCGTCGGACGGCCTCCACGCACGGATCCCGACCCGGCCATCAACCTCGGTATCCGCCGCCAGGACCGGCAGGCCGCGCCGCCCAGCGGGACACCCGCCGACGTCAACGGCGTCACCGGCACCCTGGTCGAAGCCGTGGGCGGGTCCTCGCTCGTCTGGGCCGTCGACGCCACCCACCTCGCCACGCTCCGTGCCCGCGGGGTGTCCCGCACCGACCTGCTGCGCGTCGCCGCCTCGGTGCGCCACGACGAGGTGGCCGTCCCGCCGCCGCTCAAGCTCGACTGGCTGCCCAGCCCGCCGGCGACGCTGCAGTACTCACTCAGCGGCGACACGCCCGTCGACTGGAACGCCACCCTCGTCGTCGACGTCGAGGCCCTGGGCACCTTCACCGTGATGCTCGCCCCGACGACCGACGCCCCCGCCGACGGCGAGCCGGTGCCGGTCGGCACGGACATGGGCCGCGTCACCGCCGACACCGACCCCGTCACCGGCCGGCCCCGCCAGATCGTCGTGCTCCAACCACCGGCGAGCCGCTACATCCTGACCGTGTGGTTCGTGCCTGCCGTGGGCGCCACCCTCGACCGCGACGCGCTGCTACGCCTCGTCGGCAAGGCCGACACCGACCTGGTGGCCAACTCCGACTGGATCGGCACCTGAGCCTCAGGTGAGGCGGGCGACACCCGCGTACATGGCGGTCTCCGAAGCGGTCGGGCGGGGCTGCGGCTCGGCTGAGGCGCGCCACTCCGCAAGGGGCACGACGCCCGGCTCGACCAGGTCCAGGCCGTCGAAGAACCGGGCGAACTCGGCCCGGGTGCGCAGGCGGCCCTGGCCGTGCCGGCCGGAGGAGATGTCGGCGACCAGCTCCGGCGGCAGGTAGTCGCTGGTGGCGTGGGAGGCGACCAGGTAGCTGCCGGCGGGCAGCGCGGCGAGCAGCCGGCGCACCACCGAATACGGGTCGTCCTCCTCCGGCACGAAGTGCAGGATCGCGAGCAGCAGCAGCGCCACCGGCTGGGTGAGGTCCAGGGTTCGGCGCAGGTCCGGGTCGTCGAGGATCTTCCCGGGGTCGCGCAGGTCGGCGTCGACGTAGACGGTGCCGCCCTCGGGGGCGCTGGTGAGCAGGGCCCGGGCGTGCACGAGGACGAGGGGGTCGTTGTCGACGTAGGCGATCCGCGACTCCGGGGCGATCGCCTGGGCGACCTCGTGGGTGTTGTTCGCCGTCGGCAGGCCGGTGCCGATGTCCAGGAACTGCCGGACGCCGACCTCCGAGGCCAGGAACGTCACCGCGCGGCGCAGGAAGCGCCGGTTCTCCACCACCGCGGTGCGGATCGCGGGGAACTTCGCGGCGATCGCGTCGCCGGACGCACGGTCGGCGGCGAAGTTGTCCTTGCCGCCGAGCCAGTAGTCGTACCGCCGGGCCGGGTGTGCCACCGTCGTGTCGATCCGCGACTGCCAGTCCTGCGAACTCACCCGCGAACCTCCGTGCCCGACGACGTCTCCACCGGCGATCCTAGAATGCCGTCATGGTCATGTTCCGCCCCGCGCACATCGAAGACGTCCCGGCCGTGGTCGCACTGGTGCAGTCCGCGTATCGGGGGGACAGCAGCCGCGCGGGCTGGACGACCGAGGCGGACCTGCTCGAGGGGCAGCGGGCCGACCCGGCGATGGTCGAGGCCGCGATCACCGGCACGCTGGTGCTGGTGGCGGAGCAGGACGGGGTCGTCGTCGGGTGCTGCCAGCTGGAGCGGCGCGACGGCTACGGCTACTTCGGCATGTTCGCGGTCGACCCGGCACAGCAGGGCAACGGGCTCGGCCGGGCGGTGCTCGGCGAGGCGGAGCGGATCGCGCGGGACGAGTGGGGCGCCGGGGAGCTGCGGACGACGGTGATCGTCCAGCGGGAGGACCTCATCGGCTGGTACGGGCGGCGCGGCTTCGCCCGGACCGGCGAGCTGACCCCGTTCCCCTACGGTGACGAGCGCTTCGGCCGGCCACTGCGGGACGACCTGGCCTTCGAGACGCTGACCAAGAAGATTGATTCTTCGGCTTGAGAACCTGAACACGAGTGCCCAGGCGCTCAACCCTAAGAATCCAACCGCAGCCCGCGGCCCAGGTACGCCTCGGCGACGAGGGTCGTCCACTGATACACCGCGTCCTCGTTCGGGGCGAGCGGGCCGGGCACGAAGTGCGGGGAGCTCAGGCCCCGCTGGACCGACTCGCACGCGGCCCAGTCCTGCCGGTTCGTCAGGTCCCAGAAGTCGACCGCGTAGGCCGTCTCCGCGAAGCCGGCCGGGAAGAACCAGCTGCACTCGATCGACGTCAGCCCCGGCTCCAGCGGCGTGAGCCGGTGCGTCATCACGTAGTCCGGGTGCGCGGACACCAGCAGGTTCGGGAACAGCCCCACATACAGCACGGTGCGGCGCGGGGCGTCGGGGATGTAGACGCCCGGCCCGTTGCCGTCGAAGGACATCGTCGACGCGTGCGGGCGCAGGTCCATCGAGCCGCCGACCCACGCGCCGGGCAGCGACCAGTTGTCCCCGGACGTCGGCGGCGAGACCTTGCACAACTCGGGGTGGATCAGCGGGCAGTGGTAGCACTCGTGATAGTTGTCGATCATCACCTTCCAGTTCGCGGCGACCCGGTATTCGTGCCGTGCGCCGAGTTCGAGGCTGCCCATCCGGTACGGCGTGAGCAACCCGTCCAGCGCCCCGAGGTGCTCGGCGAACGGGGCCGCCGGCGCGCCGGCGTTGACGAACAGCCACCCCTCCCACACCGCGGCGGGCAGCTCGATGAGCCCGAACTCGCTCGCGTCCAGCGCCCCCATTCCGGGCGCCGTGGCCAGGGCGCCGTCGAGCCGGAACGCCCAGCCGTGATACGGGCACACCGCCGCCGGCCGGCCGTTCGACCCGCCGTCGGGCAGCAGCTCATGGGCCCGGTGCCGGCAGACGTTGGCGAAGGCCCGGGCCGCGTCCGCCTGGAAGGTCAGCAGCACCCCGACGTCGCCGACGGTGACGGCCCGCTGGGTGCAGCCGTCGCTCAGCTCGCCGACCCGCCCCACGCACGTCCACGCGTCGGCGAACAGGTGCCGCCGCTCCCACGCGAGGACCGCGGGGTCGGTGTACGCCTGCGCCGGCAGCATCCGGGACGACCCGAACGGCCGCAGCGCTGCCTCGACCGCGGCCCGGTCCAGCGGAGCTTCCATACCCTCAATCATGACCGCTCAGCGGCGGTCGAGGTAGCTCAGGACGGCGAGGACGCGGCGGTGCTGGTCGGTGGACGGGGCCAGGCCGAGCTTCGCGAACAGCGAGTTGATGAGGTTGTTGACGGACTTCTCGGCGAGGACGAGCCGGGCCGCGATGGCCGCGTTGGAGTGGCCCTCGGCCATGAGGCGCAGCACCTCACCCTCGCGGGTGGTGAGGCTGTCCACGGTGTCCGGGCGGTGCAGCAGCTGCGCGACGACCTCGGGGTCCATCACCGTGCCGCCGGCGGCGACGCGGCGGATCGCGTCGACGAACTCGCGGACCTCACCGACCCGGTCCTTGAGCAGGTAGCCGACCGCTCCGGCCCGGTCGGCGAGGAGGTCGCGGGCGTAGAGGCGCTCGACGTACTGCGAGAGCACCAGCACCGGCAGTCCGGGCCGGGCGCGGCGGGCGGCGACGGCGGCGCGGAGGCCCTCGTCGGTGAAGGTGGGCGGCAGCCGGACGTCGACCACCGCCACGTCCGGCCGCGCCGCGACGAGCCGCTCGGCCAGCCCGCCGCCGTCGGCCCCGGTAGTCGTGACGTCGAAGCCGTACGCGGTCAGCATGCGGGTCAGGCCGTCGCGCAGCAGCACCTGGTCCTCGACGATCAGGACGCGCACGGCAGCTCCATCTCCAGCACCGTCGGCCCGCCGGCCGGGCTGCTGACCCGCAGGCCACCGTCGAACGCGGACAGCCGCCGCTGGATGCCGAGCAGGCCGGTGCCGCGGGACGGGTCGGCGCCGCCGTGGCCGTCGTCGCGCACAGTGATCCGCACCGCCGCACCCTCGTCGACGAGGGCGATCCGGACCTGCCGGGCGCCGCTGTGCCGGATGGCGTTGGTCAGCGCCTCGGCGGTGGCGAAGTAGGCGGCCGCCTCCACGGGCGCGGCGAGCCGCCGGTCCAGCCGCAGGTCCAGCTCGACCGTGACCGCGCTGCCCAGCACGAGCGCGTGCACGGCGGCGGCCAGGCCCCGGTCGGCCAGCACCGGCGGGTGGATGCCCCGGACCAGGTCGCGCAGCTCGGTCAGGGCGGCGCCGGCGCCGGTCCGCGCCTCGGCCAGCAGCGCCTTGGCCACCGCCGGGTCGGCGTCGATGACGTCGGAGGCCACCCCCAGGTGCATGGCGAGGACCACCAGCCGCGCCTGCGCGCCGTCGTGCAGGTCGCGTTCGATGCGGCGCAGCTCGGCGGCGGAGGCGTCCACTGCGGCGGCCCGGGTGGTGGTCAACCGGTCGACCCGGGCGGCGAGGCGGGCCCGGGCCGTGGGCGCCAGCAGCGCACCGGCGAGCCGGGTCTGCGCCTCGACCAGGTGCCGGGGCAGCCAATACGCGAGGACGGCCAGCCCCGCACCGACCGGCACCAGCACCCAGGTCAGCGGCCCGGACCGGCCGGTCCACTCCAGGACCGCGGGATCGAACCCGGTCGGCTCGGGCAGCAGCACCCGCAGCGCCGGGGCCGTCGCGCACTGCACGGCGGCCAGCCACAGCCCGACCGCGAGGACGAGGCCGCCGACGCCGGCGACGAACTGGCCCGGCAGCCACAGCAGGTCGCGCCACGTGGCCGGATCCCGCACGACGGTGCGCAGCCGGGCCCACATGGTGCCGGTCAGCGGCCGGTACGGCGACGGCAGCCCGGTCACCCGGCGGCGCTGCGCACCGGCGAGCCGGCGGCACGCCCATACCGCGCCGGCGAAGAGCAGCATGCCCACCCCGACGAGGCTGGTCGGTCCTGCCACGGCGACGACCGCCAGCAGCGCGGGCGCCGGCAGCCCGATCGCCGCACCCACCGCCAGCCAGCGCAGTTCCTGCAATCGGTTCACGACCCCGACGGTAGGCCGCACCCACGGCGCTCGACAGGGTGCCCGCACCTGATTGCGCCGGGGTGCCGCTGCCCTGGGCCGGCGGATGGTGCGGCGGCCAGTCTGAGCCGCGACATCCATGAACGACAGGGAGCTTGTGATGCGTCGGATCGCCACGGTACTGGCAGCGCTGCTGCTTGCCTCGACCCCAACCGCCGCCCACGCGGCCCCCACCGGTCTCACGTCGACCGAGGTCTCGTTCACCGGCAACGACGGCGTGGTCCTGCACGGCACCGTGCTCACCGCGGCATCGGGCGGCGCGGCGCGGCGGCCGGGCATCGTGATGCTGGAGGGCGCCGGCAACCGCGGCCGGTCCTACCTGCGCCCGGAAGCGGAGGCGTACGCCCGGCACGGCGTCGTGACCCTGATCTACGACAAGCGGACCGAGGGGTACTCGGCGGTGCACCGCGACTTCTCACTGCTCGCCGACGACGCCCTCGCCGGGCTGCGGCTGCTGCGCGACCGGCCCGACGTCGACCCCTCACACCTCGGACTGTGGGCGCTGTCCGAGGGCGCGTGGGTCGCGCCGCTCGCCGCGAACCGCTCCGCCGACGTCAGGTTCCTGATCACCGTCGGGGCCGTCGGCATCACCCCGGCGGCGCAGACGGCCTGGGCGTATGGCACCTACCTGCGGCACGCCGGCGTCCGCGGCGCACTGCCCCGCACGATGCGGAGCACCGTCGTGCGGACCACGATCGACCTGGGCCTCTTCGCCGAGTCGGACTTCGACCCGGTGCCCGCCTGGCAGCGGGTGCGCCAGCCGGTGCTCGCCCAGTGGGGCCGGCTCGACCGGGACGCGGTGCCCGGACTCAGCAGCCGGCTGATCGGCGGGGCACTGGACCGCGGCGGCAACACCAGCCACACGATCCGGATCGTCGCCGGCACCAACCACAACCTGCACCGCACCGCCGCCGACGGCTTCGACCGGCTGCCCGACCTGCCGGCCGACTACGCGGACTTCGAGACCGCCTGGATCGCCGATCCTGCCCGCACCGCCCCGAGCGCCTCCCCGGCCGACGAACCCGCCCCGCCCGTGTTCGCGGCCGGCGACCATGCCTGGGTGTCCTCCGGTGTCGTGCTGGCCCTGCTGGTCGCCTTCGCCGGGTTCCTGGTCGTGGGCCGCCGGTCGAGGCTGGGCCGCCCCGCCCGGTGGCTGGCCGTGCTCACGCCGGTCACGCTCGTCGCCACCTACCTCTACCTGATGTTCCTGCTCGTCGTGGCGGCCAAGGTGACCGGCCCGGTGGTGCTGGGCCGGCCGCTGCCGTGGCTGCTCCTGCAGCTGCTCGCCGTCGCTACGGTCGCGGCGGCGGTGGCGGTCGCCACGACCTGGCGGCGCCACCGGGACCTCGCCACCGCCGGCCGGATCCGGCTCGGCCTGCTCACCGCGACCGGAGCGCTGTTCGCCGTCTGGGCGGTCCAGTGGGGCCTGCTGCTCCCCTGACGATCGAGGTCGACAACTACGGCACGATGGGCGGGTCGCCGAAGCCGAGCCAGGTGATCCGGTGGCCGAGCCCGTCGTGCACCACCTCCAGGCGCAGCCGCGACACCCCGTAGACGGTGTCCCACAACGACATCACGCTGACCCGGCGGTATCCCTCGTCGGTGCTGATCAGGTCCGGTGGGATCCGGTGCGGCGGCAGCAGCAGCGGCACCGGATAGCCGTCGACGATCTCCCGCAGCCGGTCACCCTGCCAGCCCTGGCCGTCCGTGCGGGCGTCGATCGTCTGATACCAGCCCCGCACCAGGTCCAACACGATCGCCGCCAGCTCGAAGCGGACCGACGGCGGCAGCTCGCGGGCGGTCGGCGGTCCCCAGGCGACCGGCTTCAGCCCGGCCGCCGGCAGCGCGGCGTGCATCCCGTCGCGGATCTCCGGGTTGCCGCCGAGCTCCCGCAGCGGACCGTTCAGGTGCTGGTCGAGCGCGGCCAGCACCTGCATCGTGCCGAGCGCCATCGCGCGGACCGCCGGCGAGTGCTGCCGGTTCCAGTCGTTGAGCAGGAACACGAAGAACTCGCGCAGCTTCAACGGGTCGAAGTGCAGCTCGTCGCTCTCGGGTCCGAGGATGCCGCTGGAGCGCTGGATCCGGTCCTCCATCACCCGCACCTGCGCCGCGAACAGCTGCGCGGTGCTGCGGCCCGGCTCCCAGAACGACACCCCGTCGACGTACCCGAACATGCCCATACGAAAGACCCTGCCATGTCTGTCGAAAAAGGGCTCATGCCCCACGGCGCGGCGCCGATGTCAGTCCCGAGCGGGCCAAGGACGGCCCCGGAGCACGACCCGATTCAAGGAGGAAACATCATGGGTCTTCGTATCAACAACAACATCGCTGCCCAGAACGCCTACCGGAACCTGTCGGTGACCGACAGCCAGATGAGCAAGTCGCTGGAGAAGTTGTCGTCGGGTTTCCGGATCAACCGGGCGGCGGACGACGCGGCCGGCCTGTCGATCAGTGAGGGTCTGCGGTCGCAGATCGGTGGCCTGAAGGTCGCGGTGCGCAACGCGCAGGACGGCATCTCGGTCGTGCAGACCGCTGAAGGCGCGCTCACCGAGACGCACTCGATCCTGCAGCGTATGCGTGACCTGTCCGTGCAGGCTTCGTCGACCGGTTCGCAGGACACCGACGCGCGGACCGCGGCCCAGACCGAGTTCACCCAGCTGAACGCGGAGCTGGACCGGATCGCCACCACGACCAGCTTCGGCGGGCAGAAGCTGCTCGACCCGGCGGGTTCGTACACCGGCACGTTCCAGGTCGGCGCCAACACGTCCAGCGCGGACCAGATCGCGGTCAACCTCGGGACGGCGGCGTTCGGCAGCGTGTCCGGCGTGACGGGCTTCGACTCCACCGGCCTCGGCGTCAACTCGCTCAGCCTGGTGACCGGCGCGTCGGCGGCCATCACCGCGATCGACACCGCGATCAAGGGCATCTCGACCGCTCGGGCCACGCTCGGTGCGTACCAGAACCGCTTCGAGCACACGATCAACAACCTGAACACCGCGACGGAGAACCTGACCGCCTCGGAGTCCCGCATCCGGGACACGGACATGGCCCAGGAGATGGTCTCCTTCACCCGCTCGCAGATCCTGACCCAGGCCGGCACGAGCATGCTGGCCCAGGCCAACCAGGCGCCGCAGAACGTCCTGTCCCTGCTGCGCTAAGTAGTCACCTTCGATGAGCGGAGCCCGCGTACGTTGGGCTCCGCTCAACGAATTCTTAAGTTTCTATTCGGTCGTTGACAACGTTTACCGCCGGTACGAATGCTGCTGAGAGCGCTCTCACGAAGGAGTCTCTCGGTGCGTCTCAGGACAAAACTGCTCGGTGCGGCCGCCGCGCTGGCCGTGGCGGTGCCCGTGGGCATCGCCGCGATGCCCAACGCGTCGGCGGTCGGACCCAGCCTGCTGCCCTTCACGGTCACGAACACCACCGGCCGCGGCGACGCGGTCTACCTCTACGTGCTCGGGGTGAACCTGACCACCGGACGTCTCGGCTACGTCACCTCCGGTGGGACCTTCAACAACTGGCCCGCGGGGCAGAACCCGCCCTCCCCGGCGCCCGACGTCGCCATCGGTGGCCCCGCCAACGGCGGCAGCACCACCATCCAGCTGCCGAAGAACCTGTCCGGCCGGGTGTACATGTCCCTGGGCCAGAAGCTGAAGTTCTTCCTCACCCCCGACGGGCTCGTCCAGCCGGCGCCGTGGTCCGCCAGCGACCCCAACCACGACATCCTGTTCGACTGGAGCGAGTTCACCTACAACGACGCCGGGCTGTGGCTCAACAGCTCGCAGGTCGACATGTTCGCCGTCCCGCACGAGGTCACGGTGACCGGCAGCAACGGCGTCACGACCCGCACCGGCGCACCGGTCGCCAACGGCCGGCAGAACGTGATCAACCAGGTCAAGGCCCAGGCCGGCTGGGGCAACACCGTCGTCACCCGCGCCGACGGCACGGTCCTTCGCGTTCTCGCTCCCGGCAAAGCCGCCGATGCCGGGCTCTTCAGCGCGACGTACCTCGACCCGTACATCACCAACGCCTGGAACGCCTACACGTCCAAGACGCTGACCGTGGTGCCGTTCACCGACCAGCCGGGCATCAAGTACTTCGGCCGCACCAGCGGCAACGTCATGACCTTCACCAACGGCTCGGGCCAGCAGGTCGCGTCGTTCAACAAGCCCAGCACCAGCAACGTCTGGGGCTGCGACGGCGCGCTCGGCGCCCCCAACGACCAGGTCGTCGGGCCCATCGCCCGCACGCTCTGCGCGGCGCTGCACCGCGGCACGCTCGGCACCATCGACACCCAGCCCGGCGGCGGGGCGGCGGACTTCTACAAGAGCTCGCTGACCAACCACTACTCGCGGATCATCCACGCGAACATGGCCGACGGGAAGGCATACGGGTTCGCCTTCGACGACGTGCAGAACCAGGAGTCCCTGGTGCACTCCGGCGATCCGCGCTCGGCCGGGATCACGCTCAGCCCGTTCGTCGGCGGCACCACCCCGCCGACCACGCCGCCGCCGACCACCCAGCCGCCGGCCGGCAACGTCAGCGGCATCGCCTCAAACTGGCACGGCAAGTGCATCGACGTGCCGAACTGGAACTTCAACGACGGCCAGCAGCTCATCGTCTGGAACTGCACCGGCGGCACCAACCAGCGCTGGACCTGGGTCAACGGCACCCTGCGCACCGAGAACAACAAGTGCATGGACGTCGCCTGGGGCTCCACCGCCAACGGCGCGGCGATCCAGCTCGCCACCTGCAGCGGCAACGCCGCCCAGCAGTTCGTCCTGTCCGCCGCCGGTGACCTGGTGAACCCCCAGGCCAACAAGTGCGTGGACATCGCCGGCTGGAACCCGAACAACGACGCCGTCCTGCACTTGTGGGAATGCACGGGCGGCGCCAACCAGAAGTGGCACCGCGTCTGAGCGGGGTCACTCCATGAAGGGCCGGGTCTCCGCCAGGACCCGGCCCTTCACCCTGCCAGGTCCAGACGGGCCAGTTGGGTACGGCTGGAGACGTTGAGCTTCGGGAACGCCCGGTACAGGTGGTAGCTGATCGTCTTCGGCGACAGGAACAACTGGGCGCCGATCTCGCGGTTCGTCAGGCCGGCCGCGACCAGGCGGACGATCTGCAGTTCCTGCGGTGACAGGCCCGACACCGCGCTCGGAGCCGCTGCCGAATCCTGGGCGCCGGCGGCGCGGAGCTCGGCGCGGGCCCGGTCGGCCCAGGGGCGGGCGTCCAGCCGGTCGAAGATCTCCGCCGCCGTCCGCAGCTGGGTCCGCGCCTCGTGCTTGCGGCGCTCCCGGCGCAGCCGCTCGCCGAACGCCAGGTGGGTGCGGGCCGCCTCCCACGGGCGGTCGCTCGCGGCGTGCGCGGCGACCGCCGCCTCGAAGTGCCGGTTCGCGTCCGGCCAGGACGGCTCCAGCTGGGCGTGGCACCGGTGCGCGACCGCGTCGGCCCAGTCGAGGCGGGCCGCGCCGGCCCACTCGGCGAAGCGGGCGCAGGCGGCCTCGGCCCGGTCGTACGCGCCGATCCGGCTGGCCGCCTCCACCTGGTCCGGGGCGCTGTACACGGCCTGGATCTGGTGGCGGACCGGGCCGGCCAGGGCCGCGTCGAGCCGGTCGGACGCCTCCGCGGGCCGGCCCAGCCCCAGGTCGAGCAGCGCGAGAGCCCATTCGGCCCAGGCGAGCCCGTTGGCGATGCGGTTGCGGGTGTACCGGTCGTGGCAGTTCCCGGCCAGCTTCACGCACTCGGCCGTGTCACCGCGGGCCGCATGGATCCAGCCGAGGATCCCCTCCAGATAGCCGGCCCGGTTCGGCTGCCCGGTGTCGGCGGCCAGCTGCAGCCCCTCGGTCGCGGTGGCGACCGCGTCCCGGAACCGGCCCAGGTAGAGCTCCGCGGCGGCGAGGGTGACGTGGGCGAGGGGCAGCCAGCCGATCGTGCCCCCGGCCCGCGACTCGTCCGCGACCGCCTGCGAGATCTCCCGGCCGGCCTCGAAGTCGCCGACCAGCCCCGCCACGAACGCCGCGTTGAGCCGCAGGTTCGGCGGGCCGGTGCGGGTGCGGGTGAGCGCGCGCATCGCCGGTACACCGGCCGCCGGACCGTCGGCGAGCAGCCGCGCCGCCGCGGTCACCGCGTCGACCGCCGGGCCGAGCCCGTCGTCCGGGGACAGGTCGAGCTCGTGCAGCCGGGCCGCGGCCTCCCGCACCCGCGGCGGGTCGCTGAGCTGCCAGGCGTTGCGGGCGGCATCGACGAGCAGCAGCCCGGCGGCCCGGCGGTCCACTGGCGCGAGCGCGAGCGCGCCGGCGACGAGCAGGTCGTGCGCCGACGCCGCCGAACCCTCGTCGAACGCGAGCCGGGCCCGCAGCTCGCACACCTGCGCGGTGAGCACCGGGTCGGCGTCGACCGGGTCGCAGGACGCGAGGAACCTGCGGGCCAGGTCGGGCTGGCCGGCGTCGTTGGCGGCGACCGCGGCCGCGACGAACCGCCGGGTCCGCCGCACCGGGTCCGCGGTCAGCTGGGCCGAGCGTTGCAGCGCCGCCGCCGACGCCGGGTAGCCCTTGCGGCCGCGCGCCCGGTCGGCGGCCTGTTCCAGGGCGAGCGCCGCCTCCTCGTCCGGCCCCGTGGCCGCGGCGGCGAGGTGCCAGGCCCGGCGGTCGTCATCGGCCGGCAGCAGTTCCGCCAGCGCCCGGTGCACGGCCAGCCGCCGGTCGAACGTCGTCTGCTGGTAGGCGGCGGCCCGCAGCAGCGGATGGGTGAAGCTGATCCGCCCGGCGGCGACCGTCACCAGGCCCGCCTCCTCGGCCGCGCCGAGCCCGTCGGGGTCGACGCCGAGCTCCCGCGCCGCGCGCAGCACGACGCCGAGATCAGCGTCGGCGGCGGCCGCGGCGATCAGCAGCATCGCCCGCCCGGCGGGTGGCAGCCGGTCGATCCTCGCCGCGAACGCGTCCTGGATCCGGCGCGGCAGGGCGGCCGGGACGAACGGCGGCGCCCCGCGCGGCAGCTCCCGCAGCGCGAGGGGGTTGCCGGCGCTGTCGCGCACCAGCCGCACCCGGATCCGCTGCGGCAGGTCCGGCCGCAGCTGCCGCAGCAGGGCGTCCGCGGTGGAGGGGTCCAGCCCCGCGAGCCGGTGCTCCGGCAGTCCTTCCAGGGCGAACTCGTCCCGCGCGCCGAGCAGCATCGCCACGGCTTCGGCCTGCAGCCGGCGGGCCACGAATCGCAGCGCCTGCGCCGAGGACCGGTCCAGCCAGTGCGCGTCGTCGATCAGGCACAGCACCGGCCGCTCCTCGGCGAGCTCGGCGAGGAGGCTCAGCGCCGCCACCCCGACGAGCAGCTGGTCGCCGCCCGCCGCCGGACCGAGCCCGAGGGCGCCGCGTAGCGCGGCCTGCTGCACGTCCGGCAGGTTCGTGGCGCGGGCCAACGCCGGCGCCAGCAACTGGTGCAGCGACGCGAACGGCACCTCCGCCTCGGTCTCCACCCCGGAGCAGCGCAGCACGGTCATCCCGGTCGCGGCGGCGGCCGCGTCGTCGAGCAGGGCGCTCTTGCCGATCCCCGGATCGCCGCGCACGACCAGCACGGCGCTGTGCCCGGCGCGGGCCCGGTCGAGCACCGAGCCCGTCGCGGCCCGATCGGCTTCCCGTCCCCACAGCATGATCATTCGAGGGTACTGGTCACCTGTCCGGTACCGGGCTCCCACCCGCCGTCCCTACCGTGCTGAGCATGGTTGAGCTCGATGCCGTCACCAGGCAGTTCCCCAACGGGGTCACCGCGTTGGACGCGGTCACCGTCGCGTTCGCGCCGGCCACGTTCACCGCCGTCATGGGCCCCTCGGGATCCGGCAAGTCGACGCTGCTGCAGTGCGCCGCCGGGCTCGACCGGCCCACCTCGGGCCGGGTCACGATCGCCGGGCAGGACCTCACCGGGCTCAGCGAACGCCGCCTCACCCTGCTGCGCCGGGACCGGATCGGGTTCGTGTTCCAGGCGTTCAACCTGCTGCCCGCGCTCACCGCCCGGCAGAACGTCGGCCTGCCGCTGCGCCTCGCCGGCCGCCGCCCCGACCGGGGCGCGCTGGACCGGGCCCTCGCCGCGGTCGGCCTCGCCGACCGGGCCGGACACCGCCCGCACGAGCTGTCCGGCGGCCAGCAGCAGCGGGTCGCGATCGCCCGCGCCCTGGTCACCAGCCCGGCGGTCCTCTTCGCCGACGAACCGACCGGCGCCCTGGACACCGCCACCGGCCGGGACGTGCTGCGGCTGCTGCGCACCCTGGTCGACGAGCACGGCCAGACGATCGTCATGGTCACCCACGACCCGGTCGCCGCCGCCCACGCGGACCGGGTGCTGTTCCTGACCGACGGCCGGTGCTCCGGATCGCTGGACGCGCCGACCGCCGCCGCCGTCGCCGCCCGGATGACGGGGCTCGGGGTGGCGTCATGATCTTCATCGCGTTCGCGTCGCTGCGGCTGCGGTGGGTGTCGTTCGTCGGCACGTTCATCGCGCTCGCCCTGGGCAGCGCCCTCATCGCGGCGATGGGCCAGGTCCTCGCCACCACCGCCACCGCACCGGACCGTGCCCCGCAGCGCTACGCGGCCTTCCCCGTCGTGGTCGCGCCGCACGACACGCTGACCGTGCCGACCTGGCGGGGCGGGGACAGCGAGCCGCTCGCCGTGCCGCCCGGCCTGCCGGCGGACCTGGTCGCGGCGCTGCCCGGCGCCCGCGTCGACCGGCTCGTCCCGGCGCAGCTCGCGGACGGCTCTCTTCGGGGCGGGGTCGGGCGGCCCTGGGCGGTGGCGCCCGCGCTGCTGGCCGGCCGGCCGCCGGTGGCCGACGACGAGATCGCCACCCGTGACCCGGTGGGCACCCGGACGAGCGTCGTGACCGGCGACGGGCCGCGCCGCTACACGGTCGTCGGCACCGTGCCGGACGGGCTGTACTTCGCCGACACCACGGCGGCGAAGCTCCGGCCGCAGGTGGACGCGCTGCTGCCGGCCGCTGCCGAGGCTTCGCAGGTCCGGGCCGCGGTCGGCGACCGGGCCAGGGTGCTGACCGGCGACGACCGGGCCCGCCTGGATCCCGGCCGCGGCACCGACGGCCGGGCCCGCAACAACGCCAACACGATCGTCGGCATCGCCCTCGGGTTCGCCGCCTTCGTCGCGATCTTCGTCGTGGCCTCGACGTTCGCGTTCGCCGTCGGTCAGCGGCGGCAGGAGTTCGCCCTGCTGCGGGCCGGCGGAGCGTTGCCCGGCCAGATCCGGCGACTGGTGTACTGCGAAGCCCTGCTCGTGGCCCTCGGCGCCGCCGCGATCGGTGCCCTGGCCGGCCCGTCGCTGGCACCCGCGCTGCTGGACCTGCTCCGGGACCGGGGCATGGCACCGGACTGGGTGACCACGGTCAGCACGGCGGGGTGGCCCGCGTGGACCGCGTTCGGCACCGGCGTCACCGTCGCCCTGCTCGGCGCGGTCACGGCGGCGTGGCGGGCGGGCCTGGTCCGCCCCGGCGAGGCGCTGCGGGAGACGGTCGTCGAGGCCCGGACCATGCCCGTCGCCCGGTGGGTCGTCGGCGGCCTCACCCTGGCGACCGCCCTCGTCACCATGATCGTGACCGCGGTCGGCGACCCCGCGTCGGCGACCAACCGCAAGAGCTACATGCCGGTCGTGATGCTGCTCATCGCCGCGACCGGTCTCCTGGCGCCCGCGCTCGTCGGCCTGGTCGCCCGCCGCTTCGGTGGCTCGGAACCGGCCGGCACGGGCCTGCTGCTCGCGCTGCGCAACGTGACCGCGTCTGCCCGGCGCACGGCGGCGGTCACGGCGCCGGTGCTGGTCACCGTCGGGCTGGCGGCGTCGCTGCTCATCGCGTCGGACCTCACCGACGGGGCCAAGGACGTCCTGCGGGCCAGGCCCGTGCGCGCCGACTTCCTGGTCCTGCCGGACGGGACGCTCGGCCTGGACCGGGAGCTCGTCGCCGCCCTGCGCACCGTCCCCGGCGTCGACGTCACGGTCAGCACCGACACCAGCGTCTACACCCTCGAAGGCGACACGGCGCTGATCCGGCGCCCGGCCGAGGCGGTGGACGGCGTGCCCGACGGCGGGATCAAGGTCGCCGCCGACTGGAACCTGCGGGTCGGTGACACGGCCCGGGTCTGGCTCGCCGACGGCAGCGAGGCGAGCCTGCGGGTGCTCGAGGTGCTGCCACCCGGCAGTCCGGCGGACGCCTACGTGGCGGCGTCCCGCACGTTCGGCGTGCTGCCGTCGGTCGCCTACGTGCACCTGCGTCCCGGCACCTCCGTCGAGGCGACCACCGCGGCGCTGCGGGCCGCCGTCGACGGGCACCGGGCCCGCGCCGTGCCCCGCGGCGCGTGGCTGGCAGCGGCGCGGGGGAGTGCTGGGTCGGCGAGCCGGCTCGGGCTGCTCATCGTGCTCGGGATCGTGCTGGCGTACACCACCCTGGCCATGGTCAACACGCTGCTGATGGCGGCACCGGACCGGGCCGGGGAGCGCCGCTCGCTGCACCTGCTCGGCGCGACCAGAGCCCAGGTGCTCGCCTGGACGGCCGTGGAGGTGCTGGTCACCGTGGCGCTGGGGATCGTGCTCGCGGTCGGGGCCACCGTGGTCGCCGTCGGCGGGCTGTGGGCGACGCTGCTGCGGGTCGCCGGGCCGGTGACGGTGAGTGTGCCGTGGACGACGCTGGGTGCGCTGATCGGCGGAACCGCGCTCATCGCGGTCGCTGCGGCGCTGATGGGAGCCAGGCCGGGAAAATAGTGAGACCGGCACCCACGGGGGAAGGCGCCGGTCTACTGCCTCCAAGGATAAGCCGCGCGCCGCGCATCCGCCAGTGCCAACCGTAGGACGCCCAACATGGACGATCGGTGATCCGCGGGACGCGATGTCGTCTCACGTTCATCGGGCGTTCAGCTGAGGGCCGGTCGTACACATGTGCTATCCACAGCCTGTGGATAGCACATGTGTACGAACATGTATTGCCTGGTCAGTCCCTGTGGATAACTCCGGTGGTCCGATCAGAGGCCCTCAGGGTCGGGGGCGACGAGGCCGTTGGCGTAGGCGAAGATCACCAACTGGACGCGGTCGCGGGCGCCGACCTTGGCCAGCAGCCGGCCGAGGTGGCTCTTGGCGGTCGCCTCCGTGACGACGAGCCGGCCGGCGATCTCGGTATTGGTCAGCCCGCGGGCGACGAGGACGAGCACCTCGCGTTCGCGCGTGGTCAGCGAGCCGAGCAGTGGCGACGGCCGTGCGGCGACGGCCGGACGAGCGGCGAACTCCTGGATCAGCCGCCGGGTGACGGTGGGCGAGAGCAGCGCGTCGCCCGCGGCGACCACGCGGATGGCCTCCAGGAGTCGATCGCGTGGCGCGTCCTTGAGCAGGAATCCCGCCGCGCCCGCGCGCAGGGCGCCGAAGACGTACTCGTCGAGATCGAACGTGGTGAGGATCAGCACCCGCGGCGTGTGGTCGCGTCCGGGCGCGGTCAGGCGGGCGGTGGCCGCGACGCCGTCCAGGACCGGCATCCGGACGTCCATGACGACCACGTCCGGTCGGAGCTCGGCGGCGCGCGCCACCGCCTCCGCACCGTCCTGCGCCTCGCCGACGACCTCGAACCCGTTCTGGGTCTGGAGGAAGAGCCGGAGACCGGTGCGGATCAGTTCCTGGTCGTCGACCAGCAGGACCCGGATGCTCACGGCGCCACCGGGATCGGCACGTGCGCGCCGACGCGGAAGCCGCCGCCGGGCCTGGGCCCGGCCGCGAAGGTCCCGCCGAGGAGCCGGACGCGTTCGCGCATGCCCACCAGGCCGTGGCCGCCGGGAGGCCGCTGTCCCGTCGGCCCCCTTCCGTGGTCGGACACCTCGAGGTCGATGTGCTGCGGCCCGGTCGTGAGCCGGACGAGCGCGTGGTCGGTCCCGGCGTGCCGCAGGACGTTGGTCAGGGCCTCCTCGACGATGCGGTAGACCGACAGGCCGGTTCCCTCGTCGAGCACGGGCGGCTCACCGTCGATCTCGAGGCTGACCGAGAGGCCGACGGCGCGGAAGGTGGCCGCCAGCTCGGCCAGGTCGGCCAGGCCCGGCAGGGGTTGGTGCGGTGTTACCGGGGACGTCGTGGTGGGGGATTCGGAGCGCAGCAGGGCCAGCAGCCGGCGCAGCTCGACGATGCTCTGCTCGCCCCTGGTCTCGACCCGGCCCAGCACGTCGGCGGCGACGTCGGGCGCCGTCGGAATGACGTCCCGCGCGCCGCGCACGCCCACCAGCATGACCGTGACCGAGTGCGCGACGATGTCGTGGAGCTCACGCGCGATCGCCGCTCGCTCCTCGTGTGCGGCGATCGCTGCCCGCTGCTCCCGTTCGGCTCGCGCGGCGGTGGCGCGCGCACGCTCGTCCTCGAGGTGCCGGCGGCGGCCGCGGAACGCGGCGCCGACCGCCCACACGGCCACCGGTGGAGGCACCGAGGTCACCGAGAGCGCGACGAGCACGACCGTGGCGGCGACGAGTGCCACCACCGACGCCCGGGCTGGACAGCGTTCGGCGACGGTGAACAGTCCGACGCAGACCAGCATGCCACCCGGGGACTCGCCGAGGGTGAACAGGAGCGCGGTCGTTGTGAGCATGGCCGACAGCACCAGGATCGGGTGCCGGCGCCGAGCGAACAGTGCCGTGCCGGCGGTCACCGTGAGCAGCACCGGGACCGGGCGGACCGGGGATTCGTCGTCGTAGAGCAGGGTCAGCTCGCCCGCCACGCCCACCACGACCGCGAGGACATCGACCAGCGTCTGCTCGGCCCTGGGACTGAGCCACCGCCCGCCCCCCAGCTGGGCGCGCCACCGGGGGGCGGTCAACCAGCTCATGGTCGTCATCCTAGATCTCGACGCCGTTCGGCGAGCACGGCGAGCACGGCCAGCCCGACGGCCCAGACCGCCAGCGCCAGGGCGGAGGCCGGCACGGAGTGCGCCGAGCCGTGCACTCCCCGGGTGAGCACCTGCAGGCTGCCGAAGGGCGTGTAGTCGACCGCCGACGCGCTGATCATCCCGATCAGTGACGGCGCGACGAAGTAGGCGACGATGCCGGCCACCACGGCGGCGATCTGGTTGCGGAGAAGACCGCCGAGGGCGGCGCCCACCAGCACCGACAGCATGCCGGCGAGGACGCATCCGCCCGCCAGCGGGATCAGCTGTGCCGCCGTGAGATCGGGGCCTGGATGGTGCGCGGCGAGGATGGGCACCCCGACGGCGAACGCCGCTCCCGTCGTGAGCACCGCCAGGCCCAGTCCGACGGCTCCGGTCGCGACCAGCCGGGCAGCGGCGACGGCGCCCGGACCGCGGCCGGAGACGAGGACCGCCGGCGCCGCGGTGCGATGCCGGTGCTCGGCCGCGACGGCCACCGCGCCGAAGAACAGCAGGAGCAACGGCATCCCGCCGAGCGCCTCCTCCTTCTCGGTGACCTCGTCGAGCGTTCCGGAGGCGAGCGAGACCAGGATGCCGTTGAGGACCGCGAGCGCGACCGAGGCCAGCGCGAACCACAGCGCGGTGCGGATCGTGAGGAGCTTGCGCACCTCACCGACGATCAAGGTCATGACCGGGCTCCCATCAGCTCGAGGAACACGTCTTCCAGTGAGGTGGACCGCGGCGTCAGCTCATGCAGATCCACCTGTGCCCGGCGGGCCGCCTCGGCGACGGCGGGCGCGTCCAGGCCCTCGATCAGGTAGCGCCCGCTGGCCGCGTCCGGCGTGATCCGGCCGCCGGCGGGCACAACTGCCTCCGCGAGCCGTCCGGGCTCGTCGGTGCGCACCCACACGCCACTCGCCGGAGTGAGCGCTGCGATCGCGCCGGCGTGCACCACGCGGCCCTGCCGCACCACGACGATGTCGTCGACGGTTTGCGCCGCCTCGCTGAGCAGGTGGCTGGACACGAGCACCGCCCGGCCCCGCTCGGCCCGCTCCCGCAGGAGTGTGCGCAGCCAGCGGATCCCTTCGGGGTCGAGTCCGTTGGTCGGCTCGTCGAGCAGCAGCACCTCGGGGTCGCCGAGCAGGGCCGCGGCGAGCCCCAACCGCTGGCGCATGCCGAGCGAGAAGGTGCCGACCCGCCGGCCGGCGACGTCGGCCAGCCCCGAGAGCGCCAGGACCTCCTCGACCCGGGTCCGGGGCAGCCGTGCGAGCCCGGCCAGGATTCGCAGGTGCTGGCGGGCCGAGCGGCCCGGGTGGGCGCCGCACGAGTCGATCGCCACGCCGACCGTGCGTGCCTCGGGCCGGCGTTGCGCCAGTGGTGTGCCGCCGAGCAGCACGCGGCCCGAGGTCGGACGGACCAGGCCGGCCAGCATCGCCAGCATCGTGGTCTTGCCGGCGCCGTTGGGTCCGAGGAACCCGGTGACGACGCCGGGCCGGACGTCGAAGGAGACGTCTTCCACCGCGGTCACCCGGCGGTACCGCTTGGTGAGCCGCTCCGCTGTCAGCACCGCGGAAGGCTCGGGGAGATGAGGTCGTTCCGTCATGCCCGCAACGGTCCCGCTCAGGGGCGGTCCCGGTCATCAACCCGCGGACTACATGTGATCTCCGACCCTGGTCGGAGACCGGAAGCACACACCAGGAACCCCCGGCCACCTGGCCGGGGGTTCCTGGACGATCTCAGTGTCAGAGGGCTCGACGGCCACGGCCGGCGAAGCCGGCGACCAGCGCGACACCCAGGGCGGCCACGATGACCTGGACCACCAGCTCGCCCCAGTCCACGCCGGGGGTGTCGGTCGCGATGCCGACGGCGTTGGCGATGAAGGTGCCGATCAGCGCGGCCACGACGCCGATGACCATCGTGAGCCAGATCGGGATGTTCTGGCGGCCGGGGACCACCAGCCTGCCGAGCGCGCCCACGATCAGACCGACGATCAGCGCGGTGATGATTCCGGTGACGGTCACTGTTCCTCCTCGTGTCCCAAGTAGCGGCGTCGATGTGCCGCTGTCCAAGGGGTGCCCGGTCCGGGACGCCACCAAACACCGTCAGTCCTCTTTGGACTCCTCTGCGGGCGGGCGCAGCACCCCGGCCAGGAAGAACGCGACGGTGAGCAGGACCCCGATCGCGATGAGTGCCCGGAGGACGGAGATGTGGTCGCCGAGCAGGCCGATCAGCGGCGGGCCGCCCAGGAAGGCGCAGTAGCCGACCGAGGCGACCACGCTGACCCGGCCGGCGGCCTTGGCCGGGTCGTCGGAGGCGGCGCTCATCCCGACGGGGAAGCCCAGGGACGCGCCGGTGCCCCAGAGGAGCGCGCCGACGAAGGCGGTCGGGGTGTTGGGGCCGAAGATGAACAGCACCAGGCCGGCCAGGGAGATGACGGCGAGCGTGCGCAGGACCGGGACGCGCCCGAACCGGTCGAGCAGGCCGGGGCCGAACCAGCGGCCGACGGTCATCGCGGTCAGGAAGACCGTGAAGGCGAGGGTGCCGACCACGGCCGGTGTGTCGTAGCCGTCGATGACGGCGACGGCGATCCAGTCGATGCCGGCCCCCTCGGTGAAGGCGAACGCCAGCACGAAGACGCCGATGAGCAGGGTGCGCGGCTCGGTCCAGAACTGCAGGAACCTGGTCCTGCCACCGGTGCCGCCGGCGCTCTCGGCCGGGGTGTCGGTGTCGGTGTCGGTGTCCGGCAGGAACGCGCGGACCACCACGAACGTGATCGCGCCGACCAGGACCGCGACCGCGCTCAGGTGGATCGTCACCGGGACCTTCAGCGCCACCATCGCCGTGCCGAGCAGCGCGCCGATGACGGTGCCGACGCTGTAGCCGGCGTGGAAGCGGGGCATGATCGCCCGGCCGAGGCGGCGCTCGACCATGGCGCCCTGCACGTTCATCGCGACGTCCCACGCCCCGTTGGCGAACCCGAACCCGAAGAGGCCCAGCACGACCGGCGGCACGCCGAGGTGATACCCGCCGGCGACGATGATCAGGCTGACGGTCAGCAGGACCGCCATCGCCGCGACCGTCGCGCGGGAGCCGAGGCGCGCGGTGATGGCGCCGGAGAGCACCAGCGAGATGATCGAGCCGGCGGCGATGGCGACGAGCACCAGGCCGAGCTCGGACGGGCCGAGGCGCAGCTCGTCCCGGATGCCCGGGATCCGGGTGGCCCAGCTCGCCATCGCGACGCCGGCACCGATGAAGGCGAAGTAGACGGCGCGGGTGGCGGCGCGCAACGGCTGGTCGGTCGTGGATGCCGGCCCGGCGGTGACGATCATCGTGGCTCTCCGAGGGTTCGTTCGACGATGACGCGGATCTGCTCACGCGGCACCGGCGCCGTTGACAGTGTCTTGTGCATGACCAGGCCCTCGATCAGGGCGTCGACGCCCCGCGCGGTGGTCGGGTCGACGAAGCGTTCGAGGACCGCGCGGCTGGTGCGCATCCAGGTCTCGGTGATGGTGCGCAGCGCGGGGTCCCGCAGCGCGGCCAGATACAGCTCATAGGCGATCGCCCAGTCGGCGGTGTCGGCGCCGGCGTCACCGTGGATGAGGTCGGTGATCGCCTCGACCAGGGCCTCGTGGGTGTGCACCTGCAGGAAGTGCGACTCGTAGACCACCGACATCCGTTCGGCGTGCCGCTGGAACGCCTGGGCGCGCAGATCGTCGAGGCTGCTGAAGTGATACGTCAGCGACCCGAGCGGCACGTCCGCGGCCGCCGCGATCAGCCGGTGGGTCGTGCCGGCCACGCCATGCTCGGCGATGACCCCGATCGCGGCGTCGACGATGCGGTCCTTGCGGTTCGGGTCGTGCCGCCGCGTCGCCACCGGTTTCGCTCCCGTGGTGCCGGGTCGTTGCACTCGTGCGGGTCCGGGTCGTTGCGCTCCAGTGGTGCCGGGTTGTTTCACTCGTGCGGGTCCGGGTCGGTGCGATCCTGTGCGTCCCGGTCGGCGACCAGCTGCCGCACGATCCGGGCCGGGTTGCCGACCGCGAGCACGCCCGCGGGCAGGTCGCGGACCACGACCGAGCCGGCCCCGACGACGGTGTCGGCGCCGATCGTGACGCCGGGGCAGACGATGACGCCGCCGCCGAGCCAGACGTTGTCGCCGATCACGATCGGCTTCGCCGCCTCCCACTTGTCCCGGCGCGGGCCCGGCTCCAGCGGATGGGTCGAGGTGAGCAGCTGCACCCCCGGGCCCATCTGCACGTCGTCGCCGATCGTGATCGTGGCGACGTCGTTGCAGACCAGGCCCCAGTTGGCGAACGAGCGGGCGCCGAACGTGGTCTGGTAGCCGTAGTCGCACCGCAGCGGCGGCCGGATGTAACTGCCCTCGCCGTAGCCGCCGAGCAGCTCGGTCATCAGCGCCCGGACCGCGGCCGCGTCGGTCGGATCCGTGGTGTTGATCTGGAACGTGAGCCGCTGCGCGCGGGCGTCGTCGGCGCCCAGCTGCGGATCGTCGGCGATGTACAGCTCCCCGGCCAGCATCCGCTCGCGCATGCTCTTCTCCGTCATGTGTACAACCGTACACTGGTTGTGTACAGCTGTACACTAGCGGCGGCGCCGGGCGATGACGGCGGCGATCAGGGCGACCGGGATCCACAGGTACACCGCGAAGAACCCGGCGAACTTGAGCGCCGCGGCGGTCGAGTAGAGCACCGCGACGACCGGGTTGATCGAGCCCGGGTCCGGCAGCATGGCGAAGGAGAACAGGTTCTCCACCACGTCGCACAGCGGGCCGAGCGGTCCGAGGGCGACCATGGCGGTGGCGACCCGCCGGCCCCTGGTGCCGGCCGGGAAGGCGCGGGCGACGAGCGCGAGCGCGGCCGTGAACACCAATGCCGTGGCGGCGATGAAGGCGAAGTCCACGAACTGGGTCTGCCAGTAGATGCCGAGCGTGCCGGCCTGGCGCATCTGGGTGTACCAGCCGGAGAGCCTGTCCGCGCTGAACGACAGCTGCCCCACGTAGTAGGGCACCGGGTAGCCGGACCGGGCGTAGAACCCGTCGAGGATCGTCTGGCTGACCCGCTGTGCCACGAACCCGGCGACGGTGGCGCCGATGAGGACGGGGAGCTTCGCGCGCTGGACGAATTTGAATTCCATGGAATGCATCTTGCCGACGGGATGCCCGTGACGTCAAGTGTTCCTTGGAATATATTTACCGGATGGACCCACAGAAGCGGGCCGAGCTGCAGGGGCGGGCGATGCGCGAGCTGTCGATCGCGCACCAGCTGGCCGAGACCCGGCTCAACCGGGCGCTCCGGCCGCTCGGCCTCACCATGACCCACACCGCGGTGCTGCTGCACCTCGCCAACGCCGGCCCCTGCTCCGTCGGCGACATCGCCGCCGCGATGGAGGTCAACCAGCCGGCCGTGTCCAAGACCCTCAAGACCCTGGCCGAGCGCGGCGCCGTGACGGTGGCCGCCGCCGCGGACGACGCCCGCCGCCGCGAGGTCGCCCTCACCCCGCTGGGCGGCGACCTGATCGGGCAGGCCATGCAGGCGATGCACCCGGACGCGACGGTCGCGTTCGCCGGCCTCGACGACGCCCGGCTGATCCACCTCGTCGAGCTGCTCGCCGAGGTCAGGGCCACCCTCGACGGCGCCCGGGGATGACGGACCTCAGGGATGCGACGGCTTGACCGGATGGGTGCGGTTCGGGCCGCCGCCCGGGTCGGCGTTGCCGGGCTTGGCGGTGCCCTGCCGGCCGTTCGCCGCGGTCGCGGTCGTCACGTAAGGGGTGCCCAGCACGGCCCGGCAGAAGTCGTTGATGCCGGTGTCGCCGCTCGCCGCGTGGGCCAGGGCCCGCCGGTCCTCGCCGGTCACCTGCGCGGCGTGCGGGTCCGCGCGGGCGGCCTCCCACGCACGGCACAGCGCCTCGACGCGACCCGGCGGGCTCCAGCTCGCCGGCGGCGCCGGCGCCGGCGCGGTCGCCGGCCGGCCGGCGGCACCGGGCACCGTGGACGGTGCCGCGTCCTGGCCGTCGAACAGCGACTCCACGGTGTGTTGCACGGGTCCCGGCAGGTGATCACCGGCGGCCGCGTATCCGGTGCCGCCCAGCGACGCGACCACCACGGCCACGCCCGCGATCAGCCCGGCCCGGCGCCGTTTCCGCCGGGCGCGGCGGGCCAGCCGAAACGCGCGCAGCGCGGACTCCTCCCCGGCCAGCTCGGCGGGCAGGGCCGGCCCGGCGGCCGCGACCAGCAGCGCCGTGACGCCGGCGGGTCGCCCGCCGTCCAGCTCCCGCAGCTGCTCCGCGATGTCAGGGGCAAGGGAATCGGACATGATCAGCTGCCTTCCCGCGGATCCGTGTCGCGGTGTGCCTGGACCTCGGGATGTTCGGCCAGCCGGCGCAGTCCCCGCATCGTCGCGACCCGGACCGCGCCGGGGCGTTTGCGCAGGACCTGGGCGGTGCCGGCGACGTCGAGGCCGGCCACGACCCGTAACATGACCGCCTCCGCCTGCTCGGCCGGCAGGGTGCGGATCATCCGCAGCGCCCACTCGGTGCCGGACCGGTCGCCGGCGTCCAGCGCCGCGTCGCGGGCCACCGCGCCGGCCGCCTCGCCGACGTCGTGCACCGTCTCGTGCGGCTCCTCACGGCGGCGCCACGCCCGCCGGTTCTCGTCGATGCCACGGTTGCGGGCGATCCGGAACAACCACACCCGGAACGCCGTCGTGTCACCGCTGAACCGGGACAGGTCCCGCGATGCCTGCAACCACGTCTCCGACGCCACGTCCTCGGCCGCGTCGCCGCAGACCACCCGCAGGTATCGCAGGACCAGCGGCTGCAACGCGCGCCACAGCTCGGTGAAGGCCACGGCGTCGCCGGCGATCGCGCCGGTGAGGGCGGCCCCGAGCCGGTCGTCCAGCGCCGCCGCCTCGGCCGCCCGCCGGGCGGCGCCGTGGGCGAACGGCGTCGGACAGGTCTCTGCCAACGCGGTCACGGCCGACCCGGCCGACCCGGCCGGTCCGGCGTCGTCCTCCGCCTCGGCGCGAATCCCGCCGGCTCATGACTCGGCACGATCCCCGCCGGGCTTTGACTCGGCGCGATCCCCGCCGGTTCATGACTCGGCGCGATCCCCGCCGGGCTTTGACTCGGCGCGAATCCCGCCGGGCCATGGACCGGCTCGACCCCCGTCGGTTCATGGCCCGGTGCGGCCCCCGAAGGTCCGCGCTGCGGCGGGACGGCGGCCGCGGCCAGGCCGGTGCGCGCCATGACCTGCCAGCGCTGCCGCCCGCCGAGCAGGGCGGCGACCGTGGACTGCACGACGACCAGGTACAGCAGCTGCCGGTACACCACCTGCTGCAGCGGCACGGTCCACAGCGACCCCAGCCGCTCCCGGTCGAGCCGCAGCGCGTATCCGGCGGCGAGGACCTGCAGGGCGGTGAAGCCGCACCACACCGCCGCCACCTGCGCCGGCGGCAGGAAGAACAGGCTGTAGACGGCGTAGACGTCGACCAGCGGCGCGGTCAGCGGCAGCAGCATCTGGAACACCGCCAGGTAGACCAGCCCGCGCCGGCCGAGCTGCCCGCGCTCGCGCAGCGCCCGGCGGTGCTTCCAGGCCGCCTGCATCGTGCCGTAGCACCACCGGTACCGCTGCCGCCACAGCTGCCGCAGCGTCGCCGGCGCCTCCGTCCAGGCGACGGCACGCTCCGCGTACACGGCGCGCCACCCGGCCCGCAGCACCGCCATCGTCAGGTCGGTGTCCTCGGCGAGGGTGTCGCCCGGCACGCCGTCGACGTCCAGCAGCGCGGCCCGCCGGAACGCGCCGATCGCGCCCGGGATCGTCGGCATGCACTCGCCGAGGTCGAACATGCGCCGGTCGAGGTTGAAACCGACGACGTACTCCAGGTGCTGCCAGCGGCCGAGCAGCCCGCCCCGGTTGGCGACCTTGGTGTTGCCGCTGACCGCGCCGACGGACGGATCGGCGAAGGGCTGGACCAGCCGGCCGACGGCGTCGGGCTCGAAGACGGTGTCGCCGTCCACCAGGACCAGCAGCTGGCCGCGGGCCGCCGCGACACCGGCGTTCAACGCGGCCGGCTTCCCGGCGTTCGCCTGGCGGATCAGCCGCACCCCGGGCAGGCCGAGGCGCGTCACCACCGCTGCGGTGGCGTCGGTGGAGCCGTCGTCGACGACGATGACCTCGAGCTGCGGGTAGTCGTTGCCGACCAGCGACCGGACCGTCGCGGCGATGTTCGCCGCCTCGTTGTAGGCCGGGACGACGACCGACACCAGCCCGAAGCTCCGCAACGGCCGGCGGCCCTGCGCCGCGGCCCGGCGGGCGTGCCGGCGCGCCGCGATCACCTGGACGGCCAGCCGGAGCAGGGCGAGGGCGGTGCCGGCGACGATCAGCCACCACATCGCCGCGCTGACCCAGCCGGCACCCGCCTGCGCCCAGCGCAGCGCGTGCCCGCGGGCGACCGTCCCGGCGCCGGCCGGCTCGTCGGGCGGCAGGCCGATCCCTTCGGAGACGGTCACGAACCGCGGGCCACCCGCCCCGGACACGATCCGCTCGACCGCCGCCACCGTCTGCGAGCGGTCACCGCCGCCGTCGTGCAGCATCACCACGGCACCGGGGCCGGTGGCAGCGGGCAGCGCCGCCGCGACGATCGCGTCCACCCCCGGCCGGCGCCAGTCCTCGGTGTCGCGGTCGGTCAGGACGGTGAGGTAGCCGGACGCGGCGCGGACCGTCGCGAGGTCGGGCAGCGCCGACGGCGTCGAGGAGTACGGCGGTCGCATCAGCCGCACCGTCCGGCCCGTGGCGGCGGCGATCGCGTTGCGGGTCAGGTCCAGCTCGAGCCGCTGCCGCCAGGCCGGCAGGGTGGCGAGGTCGGCGTGGGTGAAGGTGTGGACGCCGAGCTCGTGGCCCTCGGCGACGATGCGCCGCACCAGCTCCGGGTGCTGGTTGACCCGCGCGCCGACGACGAAGAACGTGGCCCGGGCGTGGTGGCGGCGCAGCGCGTCCAGGATCAGCGGCGTCCATCTGGGGTCGGGGCCGTCGTCGAAGGTGAGCGCGACCGCCCCGGCCGGGATCGCGGCGGAGCGCACCGCGCCGCCGGCGTCGACCTGCAGCACCGGGCCGGTCCCGGCGGGCAGCACCGACGCGCCCGTCACGGGCGCCGGGCCCTGCTCGCCGCCGACCCCGGTCACCCAGCCGTTGAGGCACAGCTCGGCGAGCAGCACGGCCATCCCGAGCAGCAGCAGGAGCCAGTGCGCGCGCGGCGCCCGGCGGGAGACGTGTCTGGCCACGGCTACTTCGTCCGGCTCGGCTTCGGGTTGCCCGGGTGCGACGTCTTGCGGTTGTCGTGCGGCTCGCTCGCCGACGGCGACCCGGCGGTGCTGCCCGGGCCGGCCGGACCGGTGGTCGCGGTGCCGCCGGCGCTCCTCGCCGGCGACGGGCGGACCGGTGCGCCGGTCCCCCGGGGGGCCGGGCTGGCGCCGGGCTCCGCGCCGTCGCGATGGACGCCGCCCTGGCCGCTCTGCGGGAGCCCCGGCAGCGGCACCGGCGAGGTGCCCAGCAGCCCGGCGACCAGCAGCAGCGAGCCGGCCGCGAGCAGCACGCCGAGGCCGGCGCCGAGGCTGGTGAACAGCCTGCGACGCCGGCCGCTGCGGTCAACGAAGACCGGGTCGACCAGGTTCACGGGAGAAGGAGCGGTGCAGCCCCTCCGGGCGTTACGGGGCTCGGGGCGTTACGGGGTGACGGGCGTTACGGGTGATGGGCGTTACGGGGTGATGCCGGTGTTCGTCGGGTCCTGCAGGGCCTCGTCGATGTCGGCGGTCGTCTTCGACATGATCGCCTGGACCTGGTCCCGGGTCAGGGCGCCCGGCGCGCTCCACAGCTCCCGCAGGTCCTTCGCGATGATGGACTCCACGATGATCCAGGCGGACACCGACGGATACATCTTCCCGTGCGGGATCATCTCGCGGAACGCGGCGTATGCCGGCTCGGTCGCCAGCTTGGTGCCCTCGATCGCCTCGGTGCGGGCGGGCCACAGGCCGGAGTTGACGCTGTAGCGCTGCTGGCTGGCCTTGCCCGTCAGGTACCGGACGAACTCGAAGGCCGCCTCGGGGTGCTTGGCCGTCTTCAGGATGCCGAGGTTGGAGCCGCCGAGGAAGCCGAACGTGCCCGCCTTGCCGGCCGGCATCGGCGCGGTGGACCAGCCGGCCTTGAGACCCGCCCGGCTGGTGTCGGAGGCGAACTCCGCGACCGACTGCGAGTTGTCGATGGTGATCGCGCCGGTGCCCTCGGCGAACGCCCGGGGCACGTCGCTGGAGGACAGCGCCATTGCCTTGGGGTCGTCGTAGAGGCCGATGAGCCGCTGGTAGTAGCTCACCCCGTCGATCGCGGCGGGCTCGGCGAGCATCGACTTGGTGCCGTCGTCCTTGATCAGGTCGCCGCCGGAGGCCCAGATGAAGGGGGCCACGTTGTGGATGATGCCGAAGTTGTTCTGCAGGCCGATGGCGAGCGGGGCGACCCCGACGTCCGACGCCTTGATCTTCTGCAGGGTCGTCTCGAAGGAGTCCCAGGTCGCGAACGCCGCCTTCGGGTCGAGGCCGACCTGCTGCAGGACGTCGGTGCGGTAGAACAGGGCCCGGATGTCGATCAGCCACGGCATGGCGGTGATGTCCGAGGAGGTGATGAGGTGGCTGGAGCTCCAGCTCGCCTTGGCGAACACGTCCTCGCCGCCGACCGCCGCGATCTCCTCGATGCTGTAGGGGCGCAGCGCCCCGATCGAGCTGAAACCCGCCACCCAGGTGGTGCCCAGGACCGTCACGTCCGGCCCTTCGCCGCTGGTCGAGGCGGTGCTGAGCCTGGTCAGCGCCTCGTCCCAGGGCACCCGGACCGGGTTGACGGTGATGTTCGGGTGCGCCTTGTGGAACTCCTCGGTCTCGGTGACCACGGCCTGGTCCTGCACCGGTCCGCCGTAGGGCATGTACCAGAAGTCGATCGTGACCGGCGGCTGGTCGGCGGCGTACCCCACGCCGCCGGCGCCCTCGCCGTCCTTCTTCGCGCACGCGGCCGCGGGCAGAAGCGTCGCGGCGGCGGCGGCCGCGGTCATGATCAGCCGGCGACGGCTGAGGCTGCGCTGCACTGGGCACCCCCCGTTCCTCAGCTGACCCATCGGCGCGGCCTCAGCGCTACTGAGAGCAAATCCCCAGCTCAAAACCCGAAGGTCGGGCCGCGCGTGCCGATCTCCAAGCCATGCGACAGGTCGGGAAGCTCAGGTGGCGGTGGCCGCGCGTGCTGGCGCTCGCGGTCGTGCTGCTCGGCGGCGTGACCTTCGCCAACGTGCACCTGCACGGCAAGAGCCAGGTCCACGAGGCGACCCGGTCGCACCTCAGCGAGCTCAACATGCTGCTGCACGAGGAGAGCTCGGTGCTGTGGAAGGCCGTAGCCGACCGCAACTCGCCGGTGAACGTCGCCCGTGAGCTCGGCGAGAGCCGCATGCGGGAACGCGCCCTGCTCAAGGCGTTGCAGGGCGACCTGCCCGCGGGCACGCTCGCGGACCTCGAGAAGAGCGTGGCCGCGTACCGGGCGGTGCTGGACACCGAGCTCGGGCTGCTCGGCGTGGGCAAGATCAGCGAGGCGAAGGCGCTGGAGAAGCGGGAGACCGAGCCGCGGTTCGGCCGGCTCAACGCCCGGTTGCACAGCCTCGAGGACCAGGCGGCCGACGCCGCCGACCTGGCCAACAACATCGCCGACCTGGCGCTCGGCATCGCCATGACCGTCGCCGTCGCCGCGATCGGCCGGCTGCTGTACCGCTTCGAGCGCGAGCACCGCCTCACCACCAAGGCCAACGAGGAGATGCTCGAGCAGCAGCAGATCGCCCTCGACACGCTCGCCGAGCACGAGGCGCTGATCCGCCACCAGGCCTCGCACGACCCGCTGACCGGGCTGCCGAACCGGCGCCTGCTCACCGAGCTCCTCGAAGGCAGCGGCGGCCACGACCAGGCGCTGCTGCTGGTCGACCTGGACAACTTCAAGCCCGTCAACGACCAGCTCGGCCACGCCGCCGGCGACGACCTCCTGGTCGGCGTCTCCAGCCGGCTGCTGTCCGCGGTGCGCGCCGACGACACCGTGGTCCGCCTCGGCGGCGACGAGTTCGCGATCGTGATCGCCGGCGGCGACGCCGGCATCGCGGTCCGGGTCGCCGAGCGGATCGTCACCGCGGTCGGCGACCCGTTCGAGATCGCCGGCACCGAGGTCCGCGTCGGCGCCAGCGTCGGGGTCGCGATCAGCGGCGGCGGCCGCGACGGCAACCAGCTCCTGCGCGACGCCGACATGGCCATGTACCAGGTGAAGCAGGGCAGCAAGGGCGGGTTCGCCGTGTACCACGAACCCGACGTCCGGCTGATCCACCAGGCCGTCCGGTAACGCGGCATCCGACCGCCGCCTGATCCCGGCCGTCCGGTAACGCGTCGGCGGGCTCCGGCGCTCCTTCCGCTCGAATGCGAGAGGAAGGAGTGGTGCATGCGACGGGTGCTCGCACTGACGATGGTTGTGGCGGCGACCGTGTCTGCCGGGGCGGCGGCTCCGGCGTACGCCACTGCGACCGGCTCGGCGACCGCGACCGTGTTCTTCCCCAACCCGGTCCAGTCGCTCGGCCTGCAATACCTGACGGACGGCAAGGACGCCGACAGCCCGGCGTTCGCACCCGCCTACCGCCGGGTCACGCTGACCGGCCTCGACGGATCGGGCGGGCTGTCCGGCCGATACGTGACCGTGAAGAGCTCCACCGGCAAGGCGGCACTGGCGGTCGACGGCGCATTCCCCGCCTGGCACCGCGACGCCGATCAGTTCGAGCAGGTGATGGGCTACTACTGGGTGACAACCGCCCAGCTGTACCTCCAGCACCTGGGCTTCGGTTCGACGCTGCGCCCTGTCAACCAGCGCCGGATCGAGCTGCGGATCGACCAGTACGGCGGCGACAACTCGTTCTTCCGCGACGACAAGGCCAACATCACCCTCGGCAAGGGTGGGGTCGACGACGCGGAGGACGCGGAGGTCATCGTGCACGAGTACGGCCACTCGGTGCAGGACGGCCAGGTGCCGGGCTTCGGCACGACGCTGGAGTCGGGTGCGATCGGTGAGGCGTTCGGCGACTACCTCGCGGTGGCCGTCAGCAGTTGGGCGGCCGGCGCGCCGACCGGCACGCCGGAGGCGTGCGTCGCGGACTGGGACGCCGTGTCCTACACCAGCACCGTGCCGCACTGCCTGCGCCGGCTCGACGGCGCCAAGCACTACCCGCAGGACGTCGTCGGTGAGGTCCACGCCGACGGCGAGATCTGGTCCCGCGCCCTGTGGGACATCCGGGTGGCGCTCGGCGACACCAGGGCCAGCACCCTGATCGTGGAGGCGCAGTTCGCCTTCGCGGTCGACACCACGTTCGCGGCGGCGGCCCAGGCCACCGTGGACGCGGCCGCCCGGCTCTACGGCCCGACGGCCGCGCGGGCCACCTGGGCCGCCTTCGTGGCCCGCGGGTTGCTGTAGTGGGATCTTGCTCCGGATCGCCGTACCGTCCCGGCGGTCCGGAGCAATGATTGGGCTCATGAAGCTGGGTCTGCACTACTGGAACTTCTCGACGCCGGCCGATCCGGCGGCCATCGCACCGACGCTCAAGGAGACCGCGCTCATCGCCGAGCAGTCGGGCGTGCACTCCTTCACCGTCATGGACCACTACTTCCAGATGGAGGCCATGGCACCGGCGGACGAGCCGATGCTGGAGGGCTACACCACCCTGGGCTACCTCGCGGCGCTCACCGACCGCATGACGCTGGGCCTGCTGGTGACCGGGGTGATGTACCGCCACCCGGGCCTGCTCGCGAAGATCGTCACCACGCTGGACGTGCTGTCCGCCGGGCGCGCCCGCCTCGGCATCGGCGCCTCCTGGTACGAGCGGGAGCAGCGCGGCCTCGGCGTGCCGGTCGTGCCGATGGGGGAGCGCTTCGAACGGCTCGAGGAGACACTGCAGATCTGCCTGCAGATGTGGAGCGACGACAACGGCCCCTACCAGGGCACCCACTACCAGCTGGCGGAGACGCTCAACTTCCCGCCGCCGCTGGGCCGCCCGCGCCCGCTGATCATGGTCGGCGGCGGTGGCGAGAAGAAGACGCTGCGGCTGGTCGCGAAGTACGCCGACGCCTGCAACATCTTCGCCAACAACCCGGACGAGGTCGCGGCGAAGCTCGACGTGCTGCGCGGGCACTGCGCCGCCGAGGGCCGCGACTACGACACGATCCTGAAGACCGCGGTCGTCACCCGGCCGCCGCTCGCCGACCCGGACGCGTGGCTGCGCGACGTCGAGGCGTACGGCCGGCTCAGCATCGCCGAGGTCATGACGATGCCGGACCGCCACCCGGTCGAGTTCGCCAACGCCCTGGCGAAGGAGATCATCCCCCGGCTGCCGTGAACCCGTCTCCGCTGAGCAGGGCGATGTCGTCGAGGTAATGGTCGAGGTCGCCGCGGGCGATGTGGGCGGCGAACGCCTCGTCGCCGGCGGCGGCCGCGGTGCGCATGTGCTCCGTCAGGTCGCGCAGGCGGGGCACCACCGCCGCGCGGGTGGCCCGGCGCAGCGCATCGTCGGCGCCGTACGCGTCGAAGAACAGCGCCAGCCGCTCCTCGACCCGCGGCCCGGCGGCCGAGCCGAGCGGCACGAACCGGTAGATCGCGTAGCCCAGGTCCCACGATCGCGGCCCCGGCGCGGCCGTGTCGAAGTCGATCAGGCCGACCGCCCGACCGCCCTCGTAGACGCAGTTGTACGGCGCGGGATCGTTGTGGCAGATCACCTCGATCGGCTCCACGGCCGGCTTCTGCCAGCCGTCGCGCCAGCTCGCGGCGACGTCGGCGGTCGCGTCGTGGTAGGCCCGCAGCAGCCGGGCGGCGCTGGTCAGTGCGGTGTCACCGGCCACCTCCGGCGTCCACGGGTCGTGCCCGACCTCGCCGGGCAGGTAACCGAACACGTCCCGCCCGGCCGGGTCGGTGCCGAACGACCGGGGCGCGCCGGTGAAGCCGCGGGTCTGCAGGTGCTCGAAGAGCTGGTGGACCCGGGGGCTCCAGGCCTGGGCCGGCCGCCGGACCGTCGCGCCGACCCGCACGACCCGGTTGATCCCGCCGCCCGCGAGGACCTCTTCCTGCGAGTTCATGGAGCCCAACCTTTCACGGATCTTCCCGATCCGCTGCCCTCGATGCCGCCCGGCGGGCTGTCCGAGGTGCTCCCGGGGGCTGTCCGAAAGGACTGGTTCATCCGCAAAAGCGGCGACCTCGCACGGGGCGTCACCTTGGTTCGCATCCTGGCGTTGGTCCGTTGATGAGAGTTCTGGTCACCGGCGGCGCGGGGTTCATCGGGGGAAACCTGTGCCGGGAGCTGGTCAACCACTCGGCCGTGAGTGAGGTCGTCGCGTTCGACGATCTCACCACGGGCAGTGAGGGCAACCTCGACGGCGTCGGCGCGACGCTGATCACCGGCAGCATCCTGGACCGGCCCGCGATCGACGACGCCGTCGGTGCCGTGGACGCCGTCATCCACCTGGCCGCCCGGCCGTCGGTGCCGCGGTCCGTCGCCGATCCGCTGCGCAGCCACCTGGTCAACGCCACCGGCACGATGCACGTGCTGGAGGCGTGCCGCCGCGCCGGCACGCCGATCATCACGGCGTCCTCGTCGTCGGTGTACGGGCCGACCCGGGTCCTGCCCAAGCACGAGGAGCTGCCCACCCGGCCGCAGAGCCCGTACGCCGCCAGCAAACTCGCTTCCGAGTCCGCGGTGCTGGCCTACGGCGCCACCTATGGGCTGCCGGTGCTCGCGTTGCGGTTCTTCAACGTGTACGGGCCGCTGCAGTCCGTCGGGCACGCGTACGCCGCGGTCATCCCCACGTTCGCCGACGCCGCGTTGCGTGGGCAGCCGCTGCACGTGCACGGCGACGGCCGGCAGACCAGGGACTTCACCTTCGTCGGCTCGGTGGCCCGGCTGTTGACCGATGCCGCGGTGCGCCGGGTCACCAGTCCCACGCCGGTGAATCTGGCGTTCGGAACCCGTACCTCACTCATCGATCTGATCGACAAGATCCGCGGGCTGGCCGGCCGGCCGGTCGAGGTGGTCCACGACCCGGCGCGCCCCGGGGACGTGCGCGACTCGCAGGCCGAGTCGTCGAGGCTGCGGGAGCTGTTCCCGGGGCACGAGCCGGTCCCGCTGGACGTGGGGCTCGCGGAGACCGTCAGCTGGTACGAGCGGCAGATAGCGACGGCACCGCGATGATCAAAGGCAGGTGCGGGACCACACACAGGTCGGCGAGCTGACCCACGAGTGCGCCCGGCGCCGCGCGCACGTCCAGCGCCAGGGCGAGGGCGGGGTCCAGCGGGGGCACCGTCACGTGCGAGATGAGCGGGTGCAGCGGCCGCAGGTCGGTCTCGCCGTCGCCGAAGAGCTCCTCGTGCAGCTTCTCGCCCGGCCGTAGACCGGTGTAGACGAAGTCGACCGGCCGCTCGGCCTGCGCGGCGAGCTGGTGCGCCAGCTCGTCGATGCGCACCGGGCTGCCCATGTCCAGCACGAGCGCCTCGCCGCCGGCGCCGAGGGCGGCGGCCTGGATCACCAGCTGCACCGCCTCCTGGACGGTCATGAAGAAGCGGGTCACCTCCGGGTCGGTGACGGTGACCGGCCCGCCGGCGGCGATCTGCGACTGGAAGGCGGTCACCACCGAGCCGCGGCTGCCGAGCACGTTGCCGAAGCGGACGTTGAGGTACGTGCCGGCCGCGACCGTCGAGCGGTGCGCGGTGAGCCGCTCGGTGACCCGCTTCGAGAACCCGAGGACGCTGACCGGGTTGGCCGCCTTGTCCGTGGAGATGTTCACGAACCGCTCGACCCCGACCGACGCGGCGGCCGACAGCACGTTGAGCGTGCCGAGCACGTTGGTCTGCACCGCCTCGGCGGGGTGCCGCTCCAGCAGCGTGAGGTGCTTGAGCGCGGCGGCGTGGAAGACGACCTCCGGCCGGCGGGCGGCGAAGACCGCCGTGATCGACGCGGCGTCGCGCAGGTCGGCGAGGATCAGCTCGGGGCTGTCCAGCAGGGCCCGGCCGTGGATCGACAGCTGCACCGCGTGCAGCGCCGACTCGTCGCGGTCCAGCATCATCAGCTCGGCCGGGCCGAAGCGGTGCAGCTGCCGGCACAGCTCGGAGCCGATCGAGCCGCCGGCGCCGGTGACGAGGACCCGCCGCCCGGTCAGGTAGTCGCCGATGGCGCCCAGGTCGGTGTCGATCTGGCGGCGGCCGAGCAGGTCGGACAGGCGCACGTCGCGCACCTCGGCCACGCCGACGGGGCCGTCCAGACTCTCGTTGATGGACGGCAGGACCTTCAGCGCCCGGCCCGCCGCGGTGGTCGCCGCGCGCACCTCCCGCAACAGGACGCCGTCGCCGGCCCGGATCGCGAAGATGACGACCTGCGCGCCGGTGCGCTCGATCGCGGCGGTCAGCGAGGACCGGCCGCCGAGCACGGCGACGCCCTCGATCCGCAGGTTGCGCTTCGCCGGGTCGTCGTCGACGATGCCGACCGGCCGGTACCGGCAGTGCGGGTCGTGCGCCATCGAGCGCAGCAGGCGGTGCCCGGCGGCGCCGGCGCCGAAGATCAGCACCGGCACGGCGGGGCCGGGGGAGACGCGCAGCCGGCGTTCGCGGCGCAGCCGGCCGGCGGCGCGGCCGGTGACCATCGCCAGCAGCGCGGTCATCGCCCCGACGACGGCGACGGCGGCCGGCACCTCGGCGAGCAGCCACAGCAGCGCCCCGGTCGCGGCCACGGTGAGCGCGAGGACCCGCAGCTCGGGCAGCGTGCCGCGGCCGTAGCGGCGCCGGTACAGGTGGATCGGCCAGGCGATCACCGTGTGCAGCGCGGCGGCGACGACGATCGCGGTGCCGACGGCGAACAGTGACGGTGGGGCGGGCGCGATGGTGATCGCGAGCGCGAGGCCGCCGGCCCAGGCGCAGAGGTCGGCCGGCCAGTCGGCGGGCCCTGAGGGCCTGTGGTCGTCCATCGGTGTCCCCCAGTGGCGAGTCCAGTGGTGAGTGATGCCTTCGGACTGCGACCATTCTTCACGATTTGTGGTGGGACATCCGGGTAAAAAGTAGATCGGGGAAATTAGACCGTTTCACCTCTTCCGTCATGACAACCTGTCACTCTTCGTAAAGAAGCGAGTACGGGAGGTCATGGCGTATGGAGCTGCGCGACTATGTCAGCGCGGTCCGGAAACGCTGGTGGCTGGTGGCCACGACCGCCTGCCTGGCCCTGGTCGCCGCGGTCTTCGTCACCGCGCGCACCGCGCCGATGTATGCCGCCTCGGTGACGTTCTTCGTGAGCACCCCGAGCAGCGGCGTGACCGACGCGTATCAGGGCGGCCTGTTCTCCCAGCAGCGCGCCCGGTCCTACGTGAACCTCGTGCGCAGCGACCGGCTGGCCCGGGCCGTGGCGGCCGACCCGTCCGTCGGCCTGGACGCCGACGGTGTCCAGCAGCGCATCAGCGCCCGGACCGTGCCCGACACCGTGCTGCTGGACATCACCGTGCTGGACACCAGCAGCGACCGTGCGCTGCGCGTCGCCGAGGCGGTCGCGGCGAAGTTCGCCGCGCTCGTCGCGGTCCTCGAAACCCCGCCCGGCGCGGACAACCCGACCGTCCGCGTCGACGTCGTCACCGGCCCCCGCGTCGGCACCGACCCCGTCTCGCCGCAGCCCGCCCGGAACTTCGCGGTCGCGCTGCTCATGGGGCTGCTCGTCGGCGCCGCCGGCGCCGTGCTGCGGGAGATCCTGGACAGCAGCGTGCGCTCCGCGTCCGCGCTGCGCCAGGCGGGCGGCAAGGCGGTGCTCGCCACCGTGCCGATGGACCCCCGGGCCCGCCAGGAGCCGCTGCTCGTCGAGGACGCCGCCTGGTCGCCGCGCGGCGAGGCGATGCGCCACCTGCGCACCAACCTGCAGTTCGTCGACCCCGACCGGCGGGCCCGCTGCATCGTCGTCACCAGCGCGCTGCCCGAGGAGGGCAAGTCGACGATCGCCTGCAACCTCGCGATCGTCCTCGCCGAGAACGGGCACCGAGTCCTGCTGGTCGACGCCGACGTGCGCCGCCCGAAGCTCGCCGAGTACCTCGACCTCGAAGGCGCCGTCGGCCTCACCAACGTGCTCGTCGGCCAGGTCGACCTGGACACCGCCGCGCAGCCCTGGGGCGACCGCGACATGTGGGTCCTGGCCAGCGGCTCGATCCCGCCCAACCCGAGCGAGCTGCTCGGCTCGCAGCAGATGGCCCGGCTCCTCGCCAGTGCCGCCGAGGACTACGACTACGTCGTCGTGGACACCTCACCGCTGCTCGTCGTCACCGACGCGGCGGTCGTGGCCAGCCGCGCGGACGGCGCCGTGCTGGTCACCCGCGCCGGCAAGACCACCGTCACCCAGGTGCGCTCCGCCGTCCTGGCGATCGAGGCGGTCTCCGCCCGGCTCTTCGGCTGCGTGCTCAACGGCGCCAAGCCCGGCGGCGACGACGCCTACTCCTACGCCTACTACGGCACCCGGCCCGGCGCGCCGCTGCTCGCGGCCGCCGGCCCGAACAAGCCGGTGCCGCTCAGCCGGGATCTCGACGCGGCCGGTCGGCCAGGAGGGTGAGGATGCGCGCAATCGTCGCGGCACAGTCGCGGAACCCGTCGATCGGGCCGCCGAACGGGTCGGTCAGGTCGTCGTCGGCCGGCGAACCCGGCTGCAGCCGCCCCCGGACCCGGGCGATGTCCCGCAGCGTGGTCGGCGCCGGCGGCAGCGCCTCCAGGTATCTGCCGAACTGCCGCAGCGTGAACGTCCGCGCCGCGGCCGCCGGCGCCAGGGTGACGCAGTGCGCCCGCTCCGCCCGGGTCGCGGTCAGCACCAGGCCGGCGCCGGCCAGCAGGGCGGCGTCGACCCGCCGGCTGGCGAACGCCGAAGGGTCCGCGCCCAGCTCCCGCAGCACCACCTTCGCGTTCTCCGGCATGTCCAGGTCCGGCACCGCGTGGGTGCCCGCACTCGCGGCGTCCAGACCGGCCGCCCGGGCCAGCCGCTCGGCGATGGCCGACCGGCACAGGTTGGCCCGGCAGACGAACAACATGGAAAGCCCCCGATGAAGACGAACACGCGCATCCACCTGTCGGCCCCCGACATCTCGGGCACCGAGGAGCGCTACCTGGTCAACGCCCTACGCTCCGGTTGGGTGGCGCCCGTCGGACCGGATCTCGACGCGTTCGAGACCGAGATCGCCCGGCGGTGCGGCACCGCGCACGCCGTCGGGGTCAGCTCCGGCACCGCCGCCCTGCACCTGGCCCTGCTCGCCATGGGCGTCGGGCCCGGCGACGCGGTCGTCGTGCCGACGCTGACGTTCGCGGCCACCGCCAACGCCGTCGTCTACACCGGCGCCGAGCCCGTCTTCGTCGACTGCGAACCCGACACCGGCAACGTCGACGTCGCCCTCGTCGAACGGGCCGTCGCCGACCTGCGCCGCGACGGCCGGCACGTCGGCGCCGTCATCCCGGTCGACCTGTTCGGCGCGTGCGCCGACAACGCCAGGCTCGAGGCGCTGGACGTACCACTCCTGGAGGACGCGGCCGAAGCGCTCGGGGCGAGCCGGGACGGCCGGCAGGCGGGGTCGTTCGGGCGGGCCGCCGCGCTGTCGTTCAACGGCAACAAGATCATCACCACGTCCGGCGGCGGGATGCTCGTCACCGGCGACGCCGCGCTCGCCGCCCGCTGCCGCTACCTCGCCACCCAGGCGCGCCAGCCGGTGGCGCACTACGAGCACGCCGACATCGGGTACAACTACCGGCTCAGCAACCTGCTCGCCGCGGTCGGCCGGGCCCAGCTGTCCCGGCTCGACGGGATGATCGCCCGCCGCCGGCAGCTGCGCGAGCGCTACGCGAAGGCCTTCGCGGGTGCACCGGGCGTCCGCATCGTGGGTGAGGCCGAGCACGGTTCCAACTGCTGGCTGACCGTCATCGCGGTCGACGAGCGCGAGTCCGGCTGGGCCGCGGCGCGGCTCGGCGAGCACCTCGCCGGGCACGACATCGAGACCCGGCCGGTGTGGAAACCGATGCACCAGCAGCCGGTGTACCGCGCCGCCCGCAGCTGGCTGACCGGCGCCGCCGACCGCCTGTTCGCGACCGGCCTGGCCCTGCCCAGCGGCTCGCAGCTGACCGACACCGCGCAGCAGCGCATCTTCGACGCGATCGACGGGTTCCGGTGAACCGCGCCGTCGACCTCGCCGGCGCGACGGTCGCCGCCGTCGTCCTGGCCCCGGTCATCGCGGCCACCGCCGTGTTCGTCGGCTGCACGATGGGCACGCCGGTGCTGTTCCGCCAGGAGCGGACCGGGCTGCACGGGGAGCCCTTCACGTTCGTCAAGTTCAGGAGCATGCGACCGTCCCCGAAGGGCTTCGACCCGGGCAGCGACGCCGAGCGGATCACCCCCGCCGGCCGGTTCCTGCGCTCCACCAGCCTCGACGAGCTGCCCGCGCTGTGGAACGTGCTGCGCGGCGACATGAGCCTGGTCGGCCCGCGGCCGCTGCCGAGCGCGTACCTCGGCCGGTACAGCGAACAGGAGGCGCGCCGGCACGATGTGCGCCCCGGCATCACCGGCCTGGCCCAGGTCCTCGGCCGCAACACCCTCACGTGGGAGCAGAAGTTCGCCCACGACCTGCACTACGTCGAGCACCGCTCGCTCCGGATGGACCTGCGGATCCTCGTCGCGACCGTCCGCACCGTCGTGCGCCGCGACGGCGTCACCGCCACCGGCTCGGCCACCAACCACGAGTTCCGGCCCGTCGAGAAAGGCCGGCAGGCATGAAGAACGGCCTGGTCATCGTCGGTATCGGCGGCCACGGCCGGGAGATCCTGACCATCGCGCGGGCGGCCGGCATGCCAGTGCGCGGCTTCGTCGACGACAGCCCCAGCCAGCGCAACCTCGACCGGGTGTCGGCGCTCGGCGTGCCGTTCCTCGGGCCCAGCGCCCGCCTCGGCGACGAGCGACCGTCGATCGGCTACATCATCGGCATCGGCGACCCGCGGATCCGGGCCCGGCTCGACGAGCAGCTGCGGCTGCACGGCCTCGCCGCCGCGACCCTCATCCACCCCGCCGCGACGATCGGACCCGACGCCTGCATCGCCGAGGGGTTCGTCGCGTTCGCCGGCGCCCGCGTCACCACCAACGTCCGCATCGGCCGGCACGTGCACCTCAACCAGAACTGCACCGTCGGCCACGACACCGAACTGTCCGACTTCGTGCAGGTCAACCCCCTGGCCGCGATCTCCGGCGACTGCCGGATCGGCCCCGAGGTGCTTGTCGGCACGACCGCCTGCGTGCTGCAGGGCCTGCACGTCGGCGAGGGCGCCACCGTCGGCGCGGGCGCGTGCGTCACCCGCGACGTCGAGCCGAAGACGACAGTGAAAGGGGTACCGGCGCGGTGAAGGTCGCCATGCTCATCAAGACCGACGAGGGCGGCCGGTGGACCCTGCCACACCTCGACGAGCTGCGCGCCCGCGGCCACGAGGTCGTCGCCGTGCTGCCACCCGGCAGCGAGGGGCAGCTGCGCAAGGCGCTGCACGACCGGGGGATCGACGTCGTGCAGTCCGCGTTCGACTTCCGGTTCCGCCCGGCGGCGGCCACCGTCACCGGGCTGCTCGGCCTGCGCGGCCAGCTGCGCGCCCTCGCCCCCGACGTGCTGCACTACCACCTGTACGCCTCCGCCCTCGCCACCCGGATCGCGAGCCTCGGCCTGCCCGCCCGGCGGGTGCACATGGTGGCCGGGCCGCTGTACCTCGAGTCGCCGCTGATCCGCCTGGTCGAGCGGCTGCTGTGCCGGCTCGACGCGGTCGTCATCGGCGGCAGCGACCACACCGCGACCCTCTACCGCCGCCTCGGCCTGCCCGCCGTCAGGGTCACCGCGATCCCGTACGGCGTGGACACCGCACACTTCACGCCGCCGTCGCCCGCGTACCGGGCCGCGTGCCGCGACGCGTTCGGCATCGACGCCGGCACGTTCACCGCCTGCCTGGTCGCCTACGTGTACCCGCCGAAACGGCTCACCCACCGCGGCCGCGGCATCAAGGGCCACGACGTGCTCCTCGCCGCGTGGCGGCGCTTCCGCCGCGAGACGCCCAGCGCCGCCGCGTCCCGGCTGATCCTGCTCGGCGGCGGCTTCACCCCCGCCGGCGAGGCACACCGGCAGCAGCTGATGGCCAGGTTCGGCGTCGCCGCGGACCCCAGCGTCGACTGGCAGGACTCGGCCCTGGACGTCCGGGACTGCTACGCGGCCGCCGACGTCAGCATCAGCCCGTCGCTGTCGGAGAACCACGGCGCCGCCCTGGAGGCGGGCGCGATGGGCGTGCCGAGCATCGTCTCCGACGCCGGGGCACTGCCGGAGACCGTGGACCGCTCGACCGGCTGGACCGTGCCCCGCGACGACGTCGACGCGCTCGTCGCCGCCCTGCACGAGGCGCACCACGAGTTCCGCACCGGTGCGCTGCGCCGGCGCGGGCAGCTCGCCCGGGAGCGCACCGAGGCGCGGTTCGCCCAGGACCGGGCCGCCGCCGCGGTCGCCGACGTGCTGGAACGGGTCGTCGGGCGATGACGGCGACGGCCAAACCCAGATCGAGATCGGCGTCCCGCCCGCCGGTGCGGCACGCGCGCCGCCCGTCCTTCGCCGGCAACGTCGGCTGGGGCGTGGCGGGCAACGCCGGCTACGCCCTGTGCCAGTGGCTCGTCCTGGTCGTCGTCGCCCGGCTCGGCACCCCGTCGATGGTCGGCGACTACGCGCTCGGCCTCGCCGTCGGCGCCCCGCTGGTGCTGCTGGCGAACCTGTCGCTGCGGACCGTCCTGGTCACCGACACCGCGCACGAGCACCCGTTCCGGCGGTACCTGCGGGTCCGCGCCGGCGGGATGGCCGTCGCCACCGCCGCGATCTGCGCCGCCGTGTGGGTCTTCGACCTGCCGGCCGCAGTCGTCGTCCTGGTCGGCCTGGCGAAGGCGTTCGACGGGGTCGGCGACATCTACCTCGGCCTGCTGCAGCGCCATCACGACCAGCGCGCGGTCGCGCTCGCCCAGCTCGCCAACGGCGCGCTCACCATCGGGCTGACCGCGCTGCTGCTGGCCGCGACGGGCAGCATCGCCTGGGCGGCCGCCGGCTCCGCGATGGGTTCGCTGATCGCCTGGCTCGGCTGCTGCGCCCCGCTCGCCTCCCGCGTCCTGGACGCCGACGCCCGCCGGAGCGTGCCCAGGCGGCACACGCACCGCTTCAGCCCGCCCGGCCCCGGCGCCCTGGTGTGGACGGCGCTGCCGCTCGGCCTCGCCTCCGGGATCACCTCGCTGACCGCCAACGTGCCCCGCTACGCGTTGCAGGACCGGCTCGGCGCGGCCGCCCTCGGCGCGTTCGCCGCCGCCGGATACCTGGTCCTCACCGGCAACGTGCTCGTCTCCGCCGTCGCGCAGACCCTCCTGCCGCGCCTGGTCGAGCTGCGCGCCGCCGGCGCCCGGGAGCGCTTCGCCACGCTGGTCCGGCAGGCGCTCGTCGGTGTCGCGGTGGCCGGGGTGCTCGCCGTGTGGGCCGCGGACCTGTTCGGCGCGTCGGTGCTGCGGACCGTCTACGGCGAGGAGTACGCCGGGGACGCCCTCACCCTCACCGTCCTCACCGTCGCCACCGCCGTCGCCGCGACCTGCTTCGTGCTCGACGCCGCCCTGTCGGCGGTGCGCCGCTTCACCGGCCAGCTCGCCGTCAACGCCGCCGTCCTCGCCGCGGCCGTGCTCGCCGCGCTGGTGCTGGTGCCCCGCTACGGCATCACGGGCGCGGCCTGGGCCGCCACCGCCGCCGCGGCCGTCCACGCCGGCCTGAAATGGGAGCTGCTGCGGCGTGACCTATGACCCGTGGTACGCGGTGCTGCTCGCCGGGCTGGTGATCCCGGTGCTGCTGCTCGTGGGCGGGACGCGGGACGTGCTCGCCTACGTCACCGCGTACTTCTTCCTCTTCGGCTTCGGTCCGGTCGTCAGCTACCTGCTCGGCGGCTCGATCTACTTCGGCACCAACACCGCGCTCATCGGGCGGGCCGCGGTCGGGCTGCTGCTCGCCTTCGCCGGGGTCCTCGCCGGCGGCCTGCTCGTGCGCCAGCGCGCCGACCTCGGCGGGCCCACCGTGACGCACCGGTTCCCGCTGCTGCCCGTGGTGCTCGTCGCGCTGACGGTGTACGCCACGACGGTGCTCGTCCTCGGCGGCACCGGATTCCTCGCCGGCACCAAGATCGACCGGATCGGCGTCGCCGGCCCCGGGCACTACGACTACCTGCTGTTCGAGATGTTCGCCTGCGCGCTGTACTTCATGGCCGACGGCAGCCACGCCGGACGTTTCACGTATCGGCTGAACCTGGTCGTCTACATCGCCTACTGCCTGTCGACCGGCGAGCGCGACTTCGTCTTCGTGCTGTTCAGCATCGTCCTGCACCGGGAACTGGCCCGCGGCGGCTCGTTCGCCAAGCCCGTCGGCTACGGCATCGCCCTGCTGCTCGGCGCCACCCTGATCTTCAGCCTCCGCGGCGGCGGGCCCACCGGCACCACCCAGGTGCTCAACCAGGGATCCGTGCTGTTCGTGGACACCTGGGTGATGACGCACGTGCCGGCCGTCGACCCGTTCACGCACGGCGCCACCTACTGGCAGGCCGCGCTGAACCTGGTGCCCGGCCACGCCCAGCCGCCGCTCGCGCAGTGGCTCGTCGACCGCTACGCCCCCGGCAGCGCGTCCGGGTACGGCTTCTCCCTCACCGGTGAGGCGTACCTGAACTTCGGGCTGTGGGGCATCCCGGTGCTGTTCGCCGCCCTCACCGTGCTGCACCGGTTGCTGATCAACCGGATCGACCGGGCGCCGGTCTACGCCTACGCGAGCGTGCTGTTCACCGTCGCCTGGATGTACGGCTTCCGCGGCGAGAGCGCCAGCCTGCTCAAGACGTGCGTCTACGGGCTCGTCTTCTACGGGGTGCTGCGCCTGGTGACGGTCCGGGTGCCGGCCGGCAGTGAAGAGGAGGTGACGGTTGCATGCGTCTCGTCGTGAGCTGCGAGCAACGATACGTGCGGACCCCGGACGGGCGGGTGTGGAGCACCACCGGCGGCACGTACGACTTCTGGCAACGCTACCTGACGGTCTTCGCCGAGGTGCGGATCGTCGCCAGGGTCGCCGAGCGGCCGGGCCGCCCGCCGGACGCGCAACGCGTCGACGGCGACCACGTCACCGTGCACGCCGTGCCGCACTACGTCGGCCCGCTGCAGTACCTGCGGCGCCTGCGCGGCGTCCGCGCCGCCGTCCGGACCGCGGTCGAACCCGGCGACGCCGCCCTGCTGCGGGTGCCGTCGCCGATCGGCACGCTGCTGCACCGCACGCTGCGCCGCCGCGGGATGCCGTTCGGGCTCGAGGTCGTCGGCGACCCCTACGACGTGTTCGCCCCCGAGGCCCTGCGCCACCCGCTGCGGCCGCTGCTGCGCGCGTGGTTCACCGCCCGGCTGCGCTTCCAGTGCCGCACCGCCGTCGCCGTCGCCTACGTCACCGAGCGGGCGCTGCAGTCGCGGTATCCGGCCGCGAGCGGCGCGGTGACCGCCGCGTACTCCAGCATCCAGCTCGACGACGCCGCGTTCGTCGACCGGCCGCGCGCCGCCGCCGCACCGAAGGTCGCGGTGCGGCTGGTGTCCGTCGGCTCGCTCGAGCTGCCCTACAAGGGGATCGACACGCTCATCGAGGCGCTGCCGATGCTGGTCCGGGCCGGCCTGGAGGCGCACCTCGTGCACCTCGGCGACGGCCGCTGCCGCCCCGACCTCGAACGGCTCGTCCGGCAGCGGCGCCTCGGCGGGCGGGTCGCGTTCGCCGGCGCCGTCCCACCCGGCGCGGCCGTGCGGCTGTTCCTCGACGACGCCGACCTGTACGTGCTGCCGTCGCGGACCGAGGGCCTGCCGAGGGCGCTGATCGAGGCGATGGCCAGGGCGCTGCCGGCGGTCGGCACCCGCGTCGGCGGCACCCCGGAACTGCTCGACCAGGCGCACCTGGTGCCGCCGGACGACCCAGTCGCCCTCGCCTACGCGATCACCGCCCTGGTCGCCGACCCGGGGGCGATGGCCGCGGCGTCGCAGCGCAACCTGGCCCGCGCCCGCAGCTACGCCGCGGAGACCCTGGCCCGGCGCCGCACCGACTTCTACCGCGCCCTGCGCGTCATCACCCAACCCGAACAGGTCAAGGAGGTCGTCGGCGGTGCGCGACAGCTCGACTGAGATCACCGGCGTCCGGTCGCACCTGCGCGCGCTGCTGCGCACCCGGCGGCGCAGGGCGGTGTTCGCCGCCGCCGTGGCGCTGGTGCTCGTCGCCGTGCTCGGCCTGCGGCTGATGGCCGTCGCCGGCTCCGCCGCCGGGCACCTGCAGCGCGCCGCCACGCTCGTCGGCACGCTGGAGCGGTCGCTGCGCGCCGGCGACCTGACCGCCGCCCGCCGCACGACCGCCGACCTGCGCCGCCAGACGAAGGCCGCCCGCGCCGACACGCAGGGCCTCACCTGGGGGCTGGGCAGCTCCGCCCCGGTGGCCGGCGACGACCTGACGGCGGTCGGCGCCGTCGCCCGGATCGTCGACGACCTCGCCAACCGGGTCCTGCCGCCGCTGCTGGACGCGGCCGGCGGGCTGCAGTCCACCTTCACCGGCACCGACGGCCTCGCCGCGGTCACGGCGGCCGCGCCGAAGATCACGGCCGCGGGTGAGCTGGTGCGCTCGGCCCAGGACCGGCTCGCGAAGCTCGACCGGGGCGGCCTCGACCCGCGGGTCCGGGCCGCGGTGGAACGGCTCGACGACGGGCTGCGCCGGGTGGTGCCGCTGCTGGAGCCGGTCGCGCGCGCGGCCCGGCTGCTGCCCGCCATGCTCGGTGCCGCCGGGCCACGGACCTACCTGGTGCTCTTCCAGAACCTCGCCGAGGTGCGCGCCACCGGCGGCATGATGGGCGCGTACGTGGTGCTCCAGGCCGACAAGGGCGCGATCAGCATCGTGGAGCAGGGCGCCGCCGCGACCGGCATCGGCTCGTTTCAGACCCCGGTGCTGCCGCTGGACCCCGACCAGGAGGACCTGCACACCGCCAGGCTCGGCACCTTCCCCGCCGACGTGAACCTCACCCCCGACTTCCCGACCGCGGCGGCGCTGTATCGCGAGATGTACCGGCTGCGCTCCGGCCGGACCGTCGACGGCGTCCTGGCCACGGACCCGGTGGCGCTGGCCTACCTGCTGCAGGCGACCGGCCCGGTCGACGTGGCCGGCGGCCCCGCCCTCACCGGTCCGACCGCGGTGCGGCGGCTGCTGTCCGAGGTGTATCTGACGATCGCCGACCAGGCCGCCCAGGACGCGTTCTTCGCCGGCGCCGCCAAGGCCGTCTTCGAGAAGCTGACCGGTGCCGCGTTCTCCACCACGAAGCTCGTGCCGGCGCTGCGGCAGGCGGCGGGCGAGCGGCGGCTGCTCGCCTGGAGCGCGCACCCGCCGGAGCAGGCGGAGATCGCCGCGACCGTCTTCGCCGGGACCCTGCCGGTCGAGGACGGGGACCGGCCGACCGTCGGGGTGTTCCTCAACGACGGCACCGGCGCCAAGCTCGGCTACTACATGACCCGGGAGGCCTCGCTGGTGCCGGGGGAGTGCCTGGAGGACGGTTCCCGGCACCTCCGGCTCACCGTCCGGCTCGCCTCGAACGCTCCCCGCTCGGGGCTGCCGCGCAGCGTGCTCGGGCTCGGGCTGGCCGGTGAGTACACCATCCGCACGAACGTCATGGTGTACCTGCCGACCGGTGGCGCGCCCGTGGACGCCACGCAGGACGGCGCGCCGGTCGACTACGGCAGCGGGGTCGAGCTGGGCCGCACCGTGGCCGTCTTCACCGTCGACCTGGCCCCCGGCAAGAGCAGCACGCTGGAGCTGAACCTCATCACGGGACCGCTGCCGGTGCCGGGCTCCGCGTTCACGCCGCGCCTGCTCACGACCCCCGGCATCGGGCCGTGGACGCTTCGGTTGCAATCCGCCGGAGCATGCGGGAAATGATGAGAAATGCCCATATTGGGGTGATGTGGAGTCTACGGTGAAATTCATGCGACCCCGAACAAGATCCGCACTGACCGCCCTCGCGGGGGCACTCGTCGCGGCGGCCGTGCTGGGAGCACCGACCGCTGCGCACGCCGAACCCGGTGGAGCCGCGGCTGCCGCTGAGGCCTACCCGGCACCCGAACCTGCTATCAGGGTGAGTTCCGGCTCGGTCAGCACCGGCGGCGCGGTCCGCATCGTGGGGAAGCGATTCCTTCCCGGCGAGCCGATCTCGATCCGCGTCAAGTACCGCATCACCCGGCACTCCGGCGGCTTCGACAGCCCGTTCCCGGCCAGTGTCAGCGGCGACCGCCGCGCGGGCGACGACGGCAAGTTCTCCGCCAAGGTCCGGCTCACCTCACCCGGCTACGCCACCATCAAGGTCACCGGCAAGAAGTCGGGGCAGTCGGCCTCCGTGACCGTGCGGGTGCTCGCCTGGCGCGGCTCGTACGACTTCGGCGGCGACGACTTCTTCGCCGGCACGCCGCTGGGCAACGGCGTGCGCAAGGACAACCACGGGTGGGACGGCGGCGACCGGCCGGCCGGCTTCTACGGACCGTTCTTCGGCGGCTGGAGCCCGTTCAAGCTGTCCGCCAACGAGACCTCGCTCGCCGGCGCCACGTCCACCGAGGCCACTGACCTCGCGGCGGACACCGACACCAGCACCGGCACCGCGCACGGCGCCGACATGGTCGCCAGCCTGCTCGGCATCACCGCGCTGATCGGCAGCGGCTTCATCCTGCGCCGCCGCCGCGTCTCCTGACGAACGGCCGTCCACCTCTTCACCCGCGTTCGACCCGTCGGCCTGGGGCCGGCGGGTCGAGTGTTCCCACCCTTAGGATGATCATGGGCAAAACAGTCATCATCGGGCAGGGCTACGTCGGCCTGCCGCTCGCCATCCGAGCGGTCGAGGCGGGCGACGACGTCGTCGGGCTCGACGTCGACACCGACCGGATCAAGTCCCTCGGTGCCGGCATCTCCTTCGTCGAGGACGTCCCCGACGACCGGCTCGCCTGGGCCCTGGAGACCGGCCGGTACCACCCGAGCGAGGACTACGCCGACGCGGCCGGCTTCGACACGTGCGCGATCACCGTGCCGACCCCCCTCACCGACGGCGCGCCCGACATCAGCCACATCGAGCAGGCCGCGCTGCAACTCGCCCCGCACCTGCGGTCCGGCTGCACCGTCATCCTCGAGTCGACCACCTACCCCGGCACCACCGAGACCGTGCTGCGGCCGCTGCTGGAACACGCCTCCGGGCTCAGCGCGCCGGACGACTTCTTCCTCGGCTACAGCCCCGAACGCATCGACCCGGGCAACCCCACCTGGCACCTGGACAACACGCCGAAGCTCGTCGCCGGCATCGACGAGGCGTCCCTGGCCGCCACGATGCGCTTCTACCAGCGGTTCGTCGACCGGCTGGTGCCCGTCTCCGCGCCGCGGACCGCCGAACTGACGAAACTGTTCGAGAACACCTTCCGGCACATCAACATCGCCCTGGTCAACGAGCTCGCCATCGTCGCCAACCAGCTCGGCGTCGACGTGCGGGAGGCGATCGGCGCGGCCGCGACCAAACCGTTCGGGTTCATGGCGTTCGACCCCGGCCCCGGCGTCGGCGGGCACTGCCTGCCGATCGACCCGTCGTACCTCTCCTGGCAGGTCAAGCGCGAGGTCGGGCAGCGGTTCCGGTTCATCGAGCTGGCCAACGACGTCAACGAGGGCATGCCCCGCTACGTCGTGCAGCGCCTCGCCGCCGGGCTCAACACCCGCTACAAACCCGTCAACGGCAGCCGGATCCTGCTGCTGGGCCTGGCGTACAAGAGCAACGTCGGCGACCTGCGCGAGTCACCGGCCCGCGCCGTCGCCGAACTGCTCGTCGCCCAGGGCGCCGACGTGCACGCCGTCGAGCCGCACGCGTCGCAGCGCGACACCGGCAACGTCGCCGGGGTGACCGTCGTCGACCTGACCCCGGCCGAACTAGCCGCCGCCGACGCCGTCGTGCTGCTCACCGACCACGACGACTTCGACTACGACATGGTCGAACGGCACGCCGGCTACATCTTCGACACCCGGGCCCGCTGCCACGGCGAGGCCGTCGAACGCCTGTAACCGCTCGACATGCGGCGGCATCGCGGTCGTCGGGTAGCTTGGCCCGGTGATCGTGGTGCCGCTGCTCACCTTCCTGGCCGTCGCGTGCCTGTGCCTGCCCCGCGAGGGCGGCATCCGGCTCGCGCTGCTGCGCGCCGCGGTCCTGGTCGGCGGCGCCGCGTGCCTGAGCGTCGAGGCGCTGTCGGCGCTGCACGCGCTGCACCGGCCCGCGATCATCACCGGCTGGGTCCTCGCCCTGCTGATCACCGGCGGGTTCGCGATCCGCTCCTCCCGCCTCCGTGACCTTTCCGGGGTGCGGGCCCGCTGGGCGGGGCTCGCGCGCGTGGACCGGGTCATGGTGGCCGCGCTCGGCGGGCTGTTCCTGCTCGACCTCGTCGTCGCCGTCATCGCCCCGCCCAACAACTTCGACTCGCAGACCTACCACCTGCCGAAGATCGAACACTGGGTCCAGCAGGGCGACGTCAACTTCTACCCGACCGTCATCGACCGGCAGCTGGCGATGGCCCCGGGCGCGGAGTACCTGCTGCTGCACCTGCGCCTGCTCACCGGCGGCGACGGCGCCTACAACCTGGTCCAGCTCGCCGCCGGCGTCGGCGCCGTCCTCGCCGCGTCCCGCATCGCCCGCCAGCTCGGCGGCGGCACCAGGGCACAGCTCGTCACCGCGCTCATCGTCGGCACCACCCCGATGGTCGTGCTCGAGGCGACCAGCACCCAGACCGACCTCGTCGTCGCGCTGTGGGTCGCCTGCGTCGCCACCTTCACCCTCGACGGCCTGCGCACCCGGTCGGGGCCCTTCGACGTCCTGCTGATCGGCACCGCCGCCGGCCTGACCCTGCTGACGAAGGCGACCGGGCTGCTCGCCGCCGGGCTGCTGCTCGCGGTCTGGGCCGTCGCGCAGCTGCGCCTCGCCAGGTGGCGCGGCCTGCCCGGGGCGGTCGCGGTCGGCGCGCTGATGGTGCTGCTCGCCGGGCCCAGCCTGCTGCGGGTCCAGCAGACCTACGACAACCCGCTCGGACCGGCGCACCTGCGCGAGTCGATCTCCATGCAACGGCACGACCCGGCGTCGGTGCTGATCAACGCGCTGCGCGTGGCGGAGACGGCGCTGCAGACGCCGGTCGCACCGGTCAACGACGCCGTCGCCGCCGGGATCATCGGCCTGGCCGGCGTCCTCGGCGTGGACCCGCAGGGGCGGGACATCACGTATTGGAACCAGCAGTTCCCGTACCTGTCCTGGCCGCCGGACGAGGACCGGGTGTCGTTCCCCGCGCAGGGCGTGCTCATCCTGCTCGGCGCGCTGGTCCTGGTCTTCCGCAAGGACACCAGGCTCTATGCCGCCGTATTCTGGCTGGCGATCCTCGCGTACGTCGTCACCGTGAAGTGGCAGCCGTGGGGCAACCGCCTCATCGTCTTCCTGCTCGTCCTCGGCGCGCCCCTCGCCGGGCTCTGGATCGCCGGGCTCACCGGGCGGCGCGTCGCCACCTGGGTCACCACCGGCGCGCTCGTCGCCGGGGTCGCCGCCGGTGGCCTCGCCGTCGCGTACGGCTGGCCGCGCCGCCTCGTCGGGCCCGGCAACGTGTTCACGACCTCGCAGCTCGACCAGCGGTTCATCCGGGAGCCGACCTGGGGACGCGACTACGTGTGGGCGGCGGACGCGATCCGGGCGGCGGGGGCGAAGAAGGTCGGGCTGATCCAGGGGTACAACACGTGGGAGTACCCCTGGTGGATCCTGCTGCCGGGCACGCAGATCGTGCCGCTGCAGTCGCTGCAGCCGGACCTGCCCCCGCCGGGCGTCGCCGGCCTGGACGCGGCGGTGTGCATGCAGCCGCCGAAGGTCTGCGAGTTCTACCTGCCGCCGACCTGGAAGGTGATCCGCCAGGGCGAGATGGCGTACGCCCTGGCACCCTGACGTGCCTCTCGCGCTTTACGTGCTGGCGTTCTGACGGCCCTCGGCCGGTTCCGTCGACGGGCTCTGGCCGGGCACGACCGCGGCCGGCTCCGCCTTCTGCCGGGACCGGACCTCGCCGGCCAGCAGCACCAGCCAGATCGCGCCGTTGGTGCCGCCGATGACCCAGTCCTCGGTCATGATCGTCGGTACCGCGGCGACGGCACCGACGGTGAACCAGATCGCCGGTTGTGCCGTTTCCGGGCGTCGCAGGATCAGCGCGTACCAGAGGCCGCGCAGCGCATGCCACAGCAGCAGTGCGACACCGATCAGGAAGCCGATCGCACCGAGCACACCACCGCGGCGGAACGCTCCGACGGCGGCGTTGTCCGTGTTCAGGTCGCGGCGCGGCCCTTCCACCGGGGCGCCGTCGTTGTCGCGGTGCACCACGGCCCGCGAGGTGTGCGCGTCGCCGAACGCCTTCTCCGCCCAGCCGGCGTGCTCCCAGTCGACCCAGACCTGCCGCCACGTGTCAGTGCGCCCGCTGGTGACGTCGTTGCCACCGTCGGTGAACCGGTCGCGGAACAGGAAGTCGCTGCCGCCGCCGATGGTGAACACGGTCGCGAGGACCACGAACGGCATCGCGACCGCGACCCAGCGGGCCCGCCCGCGATCCACGTCCTCGGCCCCGCCGCGCCGCAGCAGGACCACGACGGCATACGCGCAGGCGGCCGCGGTGGCGAACACGAACCCGGTCCGCGAGTCGCTGATCGACAGCACCAGCGCGGCGGTCGCGGCGACGCCGAGGCGCTGCCACGCGGCGAACGCCCGGTCGAACCCGACCCGCACCGCGGCGATCACGACCAGCCCGGCGAGGGAGTTCGGGTGGTAGAACACGCCCGTGCCGCCCCAGAACCGGTTGCGCATCAGGCGGGCCGACGCGCTGTCCGGGATCGCGTGGAACTCGTCGAAGAGGCTGCCGGCGCCGAAGTACAGCAGCGCGCCGATGCCGATGAGGATCGCCGCGGCCATGCCGATGCTGAGGTCCCGGCGGCGGTCCTTCGCGGTGATCGCGACGACCGCGAGCACGGCGAGGGTGAACACGCCCAGATACGCCAGGCGCTGCGCGGCCACGGTGAGGTGCCCGGACCGCTGCACGAACAGCGCGCCGAGCACGCCGAACACCCAGTAGGACAGGCCGAGCCAGGCCCCGCCGAACTTCGGCAGCTCCCGCAGGTTACGCAGCCAGGGGCGGCTCCACAGGGCGAAGACCACGACTTCGACGAACAGCACGCCCCAGATGACGATCGGGCGCTGGGTCGAGGTCCAGGTGAGGATGCCGGCGGCGGTGAAGAGCCCGCCGACGACCACGCCGCGCACCGTGCTGCCGCGCAGGCTCAACGCCAGGCCGACGACGCCGACGGCGATGACCGCGGCCGCGAACGCCTCGGCCGACTCGCTGAGGCTGCCGGTCCGGCCGTGCTCCAGGATCGCGGCGAGGACCGCCAGGATCGCCGCGGCGGCCGCGCCCGCGGTGACTGCGGTGCGCCGGGTCATCGGGCGCTGGCCTGCAGCGGCTTCTTGTCCTTGCGCCGGCTGCGGCCCAGGAAGAAGTCGCGCACCACCCGCCGTGGACCGGCCGGGACGAGCCACACCTGCAGGAACGTCACGTAGTCCGTCATGCTCGGCTTGCCGTGCCGGCGGGCCTCGCCGAGCAGGTCGAAGAAGACCCGGGGGCTGCGGCTGACGGCGGCCATCGAGCCGACCACGCTCATCGCGAGCGCGGCATAGGCCCGGGGCGTCACCCGCGGGCGGGTCTCGCGCAGCCAGTCGAGGGACTGCTTCCACGGCGCGTCGAAGCTGATCCGGGGCCGGTTCTCATCCGCATACCAGATGACCAGGGGCTCCTCGGCGTAGATCAGGTCGACGCCGTCCTCCTGCAGGCTGCGCAGCGTCCAGTCGAGCTCCTGCAGGCGGCGCAGCCCGTCGGCGAACGGCACCTTCCGCAGCAGCGCCGTCGGCGCCATGATCGTCGAGGTCTGGATGAAGCCGTCACCGTGGAACAGCCCGTGCCGCACGGCCAGGTATTCGCTGATCGGCTCGCCGGGCGCCGGCACGCGGCGCGGCATGATCAGCTCGGCCCGCGGGGTGCGCATGTAGAGGCGGCTGCCCACGATCGGCAGCGGCACCCCGGACGCCTTGGCCCGGGCCAGCTGGATCTCCAGCTTCTCCGGCAACCACTCGTCGTCGTCGTCGAGGAGCGCGACCCAGTCGGCGAGTGCGACGTCGACGCCGTGGTTGCGGGCGGTCGGCGCGCCGCCGGACGTCTCCCGCTCGACCCAGCGGACCCGCTCGTCGCCGATCTCACCGAGCGCGGCAACCGTCGCGGCGTCGGGACCGTCAATGATGACGACGACCTCGAGCTCCGCGAGGGTCTGCGCCAGGGCGCTACGGACGGCGCGCACCACCAGCTCGGGCCGGTTGCGCGTCGGGATGACGACGCTCACCTCGGGTCTTTGCACGATGACCAATCCGTCTCGGCGATCCTTACGGGTTCGCTGGCGTAGCGTACACGAGCTGCACTTTTGTCGGATACGTCGCGGCCAGCAGGCGGGCCGCCTCGAAATTCGATGGTGCAGCGGGATCACCGAAGGCTACCGGGAGCGGCTGCCCGGCGCGCACGGCGGGGCGGTTCGGGTGATCCTTATCCACAACGAGCAGGCTGGCCGTCGGGTCGTGCAGGAAGAAGCGCACGGTCACGGGACTGTTAGCTACCAAACGATCCAGGTCGGCCATCGTGCCGCCCTTGCCGCCCGGGTACAGCAGTGCGGACCAGCCGGGAAACTGGCGGTACTGGCCCTGCAGGGCGGCGGCACCGAGCGTGCCGGACCAGTTACGCCACGGGCTGCCCATCAGGTTGACGTTGACCGCGTTGCCACCGTCGGGGAACATCCGGGCGATCAGCAGCGCGTCGCGGGCCGCCTCCGGAGAGCCGCGGTCCCGGCCGAGGGCGAGCTTCACCCCGGGCGCGACCGGTGTGGTGTGCCACTCACCGCCGGCGACGAGCATGAACAGGGCGACCGGTGCGGCGACGGCGGCGGCGGTCCACTTCCATCGGAACCTGGCCAGGCCACCGAGGGCGCACAACGCGACCACGATCAGCAGGTGCAGCAGCTTGTCGAAGTAGTAGACGGGCCGGCCGATGGTGACGATCTGCCACGTGCCGAGCCCGACCGCCATGGCGCCCGCCGTGGCCAGCGCGAAGGCCGCGACGTTCCGGCTCTGGAACACCTTGCTGCTCCGGAGCGCCTTGCTGCTCCGGAGCACCGCGTCCGTCCTGCTCCGGAGCGCCGCGACTCGTCTTCTTTGGAGCACCGCGACCCGTCTTCTTTGGAGCACCGCGACGGCTGCCAGGGCCACGAGCAGCGCCGTCGCCGGGCGGTCCACCACCCGGGCGGTGCCGTTGAGCAGCAGCTGGTCGCCGCTGGAGGCCTGGGCCGCGGTCAGCGGGCCGATCGCGGCCAGGCCGCCGACGGTCACCGCGACCACCCACGCCCACCAGTGCCGCCACAGCCGGGCCCGGACCGCCCACAGCGCGGCGACGATCCCCGCGTAGGGCAGGAACAGCGAATAGGTGAACGAGATGCCGACCAGCAACAGCGCGACCGTCGCCGTCTGCTCGCCCAGCCTGGTCAGCGGGCGGGCCACCAGCGCGGTCAGCACCGCGGCGCAGGCGAGACCGGCGAGCTCGTTGGGGTAGCCGCGGGACAGCACCGTCACCGGGTCGCCGAGGACCAGCCAGGCGGCCACGAGCGCCAGCACCGGCAGCAGGCGGGCATTCGTGGCGCCCGGCCCGGCGATGCGGCGGGCCGCCCACAGGATCGCGAGGACGAGCAGCAGGTACGTGCCGACGAGCAGCCACATCATGACGTCGACGGCGGTCACGGGGGCGGCGTTGTGCGCGCTCGATCGCGCGAACCGGTCCAGGACCGCGTAGCTGAAGTGCAGGCCCTGGGGGTAGTTGGCGATGCCGGTCAGCTCGGCGTCGGGCACGAACGGGCGCAGCGCCTCGGGTCGCATGAAGAGGTAGCCGCCGGTGCGGCCGATGACGTCGAAGAGCAGGTAGTGCCGGGCGATGTCCTCGCCCGCGAGGGGCAGGCCGAGCCTTCCACCGAGGTCGCGGACGGCGTACGGGACGAGGGCCACCACCGATACGCCGGCCACCGCGATCGCGAGGAGCGCATCTTTGCGCATTCCGGGCAGTTCCGGCGTTCTTTGCGTCGCTACGGCGATCAGGATCAGCGCGGTGAGGGCGGTGCCGGCGATCAATGTCGGATGCAGGTGCCCGGGCCACAGCGTGATCGCGAGGCCGAAGACGCAGGCCGCGCCGAACAGCTGCGCGCAGGCCGCCATCACCCGGTCCGCCAGGGTGACGCCGCCCCGCTGGATGGCCACCGTGCCCGCGAGGATCAACACCGGCAGGACGAAGTCCAACCCCAGTGGATGCGTCGCCAGGGGGACCAGCCAGGCCAGGGCGAGCGCCACCGCCGTCTTCCGGATCACCGACACGCTCCGTATTCATCGTGGCCACTGGCGATGCACGTCGCGACCGGGACGTGACGATATCGCGTTGTCCGGGTACGGTGCAGAAGGCTTCCGGGGCCGGCCTTCATGACGGAAGGTGATTGCCGAATACGGGGAGTGGCGGGGAGTTGGCGAAGGGCGTGGCGCGACGAAAGGGTCGCGGCCGGCGGGATCCACTGTGGGCGCGGATTCTCGTGATCGCGGGTGCACTCCTGATGATCGGTGCCGGCACCACATTCGTGCTCAAGGACGTGGTCTTCGGCTACGCGACCCGGAGCGTCTCCAAGGAAGATCTGCTTCCCGTGGACGGCGCCCAGCACGCCTCGGTCAGCGGCGCGAAGAACATCCTGCTCATCGGCATCGACCCGCGCCCGAACCAGGACCCCACCGAGGCCATCCGCTCCGACTCCATCCTGATCCTGCACATCCCCGCCAGCCACGACATGGCCTTCCTGATCTCGATCCCGCGTGACACCTGGGTCTCGATCCCGAAGTACAGCAACGGCAAGCGGACCTACGGCGGCGGCAAGGGCAAGATCAACAGCTCGTTCGCCGAGGGTGGCTACGGCCTGACCGGCAAGGACCAGCGCAAGCACGGCACCACGCTGCTCGCCGCCACCATCAAGCAGAACTGGGGCGTCACCTTCGACGCGGCCGCGATCGTCGACTTCGTCGGCTTCCAGGACGTCGTGAAGATCCTCGGCGGCGTCGACATGTACGTCGACCAGCGCACCGTCTCGGTCCACGTCGGCTACGACTCCAAGGGCAACGTCAAGACCCCCTTCGACCAGCGGGACGACCCCAACGGCGGCACGATCCTGATCCCGATCAAGGGGGTCACGCCCAAGGTGTACGAGGTGGGCCAGCAGCACCTGGCCGCCTGGGAGGCGCTCGACTTCGTCCGGCAGCGCGAGACCCTGCCGAAGAGCGACTACGACCGCCAGCGGCACCAGCAGCAGTTCATCAAGGCCCTGCTGAAGAAGATCGCCAGCAAAGAGGTCCTGGGCAACCCCAGCATGCTGAACAAGGTCCTCGAGGTCATCGGCCGGGCCATGACCATCGACACGGGCAAGATCGGTCTGGACGACTGGATCTTCGCGATGCGCAACATCGACAGCGACCGGATGCTGACCCTCAAGACCAACGACGGCGGCTTCCACTCGTCCCCGGAGAACCCCGGCGCCGAGGCTCTCGATCAGACGACCCTGGACCTGTTGAGCGCCGTGCGGACGAAGACGGTGCCGACGTTCGTCGCCTCCAACCCGGGCATCGTCAGCTCCAGCGGCTGACGGCTTCTTGTTCGCGCAACTTTTTGGCGCCGGTTCATGGCTGGGTTCATGGCTGGGTTCATGGCTGGGTTCATGGCTGGGTTCATGGCCGGGTTCATGGCCGGGTTCATGGCCCGGGAATGGTCGCGCGAGTCCGGACACACGTCGTTGATCCGGCGAATCGGGCACATGGTGCATTGACCGTCATCTGTACAACGCGCAACAACCCGAAGGGCCGGCTCGCGCCATTCCTTCGGGTTGTCGGCAATGCGTGCGGCGGTGGCTACTCGACGACGCCGGCGAGCTCGTCGCGCAGCGTCTTCAAGGCGCCGGCGAGAAGCCGGGACACGTGCATCTGGGAGATACCGAGCTGCGCGGCGATCTGCGACTGGGTCAGGTTGCCGTGGAACCGCATCGCGATGATCTTCTGCTCCCGCTCGGGCAGCTTGGCCAGGACCGGGCGGAGCGACTCGCGGTTCTCGACGTTGACCATGTCGGGGTCCTCGCCGCCGAGCAGGTCGCCCAGCCCGGCCGCGCCCGGCTCGGCGCTGTCACCGGCGGGAGCGTCCAGCGAGAGGGCCCGGTAGGCCTGGCCGCAGTCGAGACCCTCGATGATCTCCTCCTCGCTGACGCCGAGGCGGGCGGCGAGGTCGGCGACCGTCGGCGAGCGGCCGAGGTCCTGGGCGAGGTCACCGGAGACCTTGGAGATCTCCAGGCGGAGCTCCTGCAGGCGGCGGGGCACACGCACGTCCCAGCCCTTGTCACGGAAGTGCCGCTTGAGCTCGCCGACGATCATCGGGATGGCGTAGCTGGTGAACGCGGCGCCGCGGGTCGGGTCGTAGCCGTCGACGGACTTGATCAGGCCGAGGTTCGCGACCTGCACGAGGTCGTCGAACAGCTCGCCACGGTTGCGGAAGCGCCGGGCGAGATACTCGGCGAGCGGGATGTACAGCTCGATGAGCCGGGCCCGGACGCGCTCCCGGTCGACGCCGGCGGGCAGGTCGGCGAGCAGGGACAGCAGGGCCTTGGCCTGGGCGTCGTTGGCCCTGGTGCTGCTGCTCTCGGTCGGGGTCTCGTGGCTCCTGGCGATGGCGCGGCTGACGTCGTGCGACGTCTCACGGGACGTGTCGAGGGACGTGTCACGGGACGCGGAGACAGAGATCGTCATGGGAAGTGACCCTTCTTGGTGCGTTGACCGGATCAGCGGTGACGGCACGGGTCTGAAGGCCGTGCGGAAGGGGTTACGTCACCGTGCCAGGCAGGCGCGTCGCGCTCTGTGCCGGCGCCGGTCGGGAATCGCTCTCGACACCCGTTGTTTGAGTGCCGGTGCAAGACCTGCGAGGTCAGCCAGGGGGCCGATCCGCCGCTGCTGGACGGGGGCCCGAAATCGTCCGTTCGGACGAGGCAACCGAGGCCGACTGTACTAGATCGATGCGCCCTGCGCGAGATGAGCGCTCCCACGAAGTTGAAGAGGCTTCGTTCTATCACTGACCGTGGAGGCGATCGATACGCTGTGTATGTGCAAGGAATGGTTGTGCATTTCGATTCGGTAGTCGATCGGGTCCGTATGCCGATACCGGGGCTGCGTTTTTGCAGCGCGCAAGCTACCGTCTCACCCGTGGCGTGCACCTGATTCAACATTGATCCGTGAGGTGCGGATCGGGGTGTCGTCGCTAAGGAGTTACACGTGGCATCAGGCACGGTGAAGTGGTTCAACTCGGAGAAGGGCTACGGCTTCATCTCGCAGGACAACGGTGGTCCCGATGTGTTCGCGCACTACTCGGCGATCCAGGCCACCGGCTACCGCGAGCTGACCGAGGGTCAGAAGGTCGAGTTCGAGATCACTCAGGGCCAGAAGGGTCCTCAGGCCGACAACATCCGTCCGGTCTGACACACCCTTAGTCGTAGGCCGAGACCCGCTTCACGGCCGAAGGAGTAGCAAGCCCCCGTCCGGAGCTTCCGGCGGGGGCTTTGCGGTTCAGGGGCTTCGCGGTACCGAGGCGGGCTCTTGGCTCTTGGCTCTTGGCTCTTGGTTGTTGGCTCTTGGCGCTCAGGCCAGTGCGGCCGGGCGGGCGAAGACCTCGGGCGTGCACGACTGGGCGTAGGCGTGCCGGATCATCCGCAACGCCCAGTTCATCCGCGTCGACGCCGTCTCCGGGTGATCACCGAACTCGGTCGCGACCCGCGCGACGCAGCCCTGGACGCCCATCCGGCGCAGCGTGATGGTCACCGCGGCGCGAACATCGGCGTCCTCGGCGCCCTGCGACATCTGCAACGTGGAGGCGAAGAGTGCTTCGGCGCGGACCGCCTCGAATGTTGACTCCATGGTGTTGACCTCCTGCTCGCTGCTCCCTGCTGTGTTCCAGCTAACTCCTGGCCAGGTGCCGAGGTGATGACTGTTCGGTTGCTAAACGGTTAGCCCGAACGTTTCGAGCAGGCCGGTGAGTTGCAGCAGCCGGTGCACGGCAGGGCTGGTGCCGGTGATGCGCAGGTCGCCGCCCACGTCCGCCTGGGCGGCGACGAGCACCTGAATGCCGGTCGAGTCCATGAAGGGCACGCCGGAGAGGTCGAGATCGACCCGCGAGGGCGCGTACGCATGGATGGCGTCGCGCAGCGCCTCGATGAGGGTGGGGGCGCTCGTCATGTCGAGTTCGCCGGTGGCGGTCACGGTCACCGTGCCGTCGCCGGTGGGGGAGGCCATCGCGGCGAATGCGGTCACAGGTGCTTCACCACTCTCAGCAGCAGGCCGTCGCCGCCGACATCGATCGTGTCGGCAAGAGACGAGACGACCTGGAGGGAGGGTTCCGAGGGCAGGAGTGCGTCAGGAGCATCCGGCGGCGACGTGACTTCGATCACGCAGGCCTTCTCATCGACCGTAGCGCGGACCTGGTAGGCGACGCCTACCCGAACATGGGTGATCACGTTGGCCCACGTCTCCGAGACGATCAGGCCGATGTCGGTGCGTATCTGCTCGTCGACGCCGAGGCCGGCGAGTGCGCCGTCCAGGACGTGCCTGAGGGTGTTCATGCGATCGAGATCGCGCGGCAGGTCGACGGTCAGGCGCAGGTCCACATCTGCTGTTTTACCGAGTCCGCGAGATCGAAACGCTTCGCAGGTCAGCCCGCGTAGGCGAACTCTCGGGCGGCGAGCTCCTGGTAGGCAGCGTTGATCATGGCAAGGGCCCAGCTCATGCGGGCGGCGGCCGGTTCGGGGTACTCGCCGAACTCGCCGGCGACCCGCGCCGCGCAGCCCTTGATGCCGAAGCGGCGCAGCGTCGAGGTGACGGCGGCACGGACCTGCACCGGCGACGGCGCCTGCGAGGCCTGCAGCGCGGAGGCGAAGAGGGCTTCGGCGCGGACGGTGTCGAACGTGCTGTTCATGTCAACCCCCTGGCTGGTGTGCTTCCTGACACCAATCAGAGTTCCGCCGGGTTGGTGCGGGTTGGTCCGCCGCCTGGTTGCCGGAAGGTAGCGTGTCGACTACGGACAGATACTTGCCCTGGGCGGCTGGACGAGCTACGGTCAAGCCAGTCCCGCGGAAGTCGGCAGTCTGTCGCCCGGGGACCACCTTTCTCAAACGCGTGTCAACGCCCTCTCGCAGGAAGCCGTAAGTCACACGCGTTTCGGCCAGTGTTCTCAGGGACACAAGCCATCTCACACGCCAGTCCCGAGGAGGACGCCCATGGCCCCAACCGAAGTGTTGGATCGTAACGCCAAGCAGAACCACCCGGCGAAGCCTCGCCGCACCAGATCCCCGCAGCGCAACCGGGACCACAGCCGCCCCGGTAACCAGCCTCAGCCCCCGGAGTCGGGCGAGGCCCGGGACGTCTCCGGCATCGCCGACGTCTTCCGCGACAAGATGGTCCTCCGGGTCGACAGCTACAGCCCGGGCCCCGACGACGTCGCGATCCCCGCCGCCATGGTCCGGCGCTACGGGCTGCGCCACGGCGACGCCATCACCGGCAGCGCCAACGGTGCGACGCTCACCCGCCTGGACACGGTGCACGGCAACGACCCCGAGTGGGCCCGCAGCCGGCCCGAGTTCAGCAAGCTGACCGCCCTGTTCCCGCAGGAGCGACTGCGCCTGGAGACCGGGCCGCGGCAGCTCACCAACCGGCTCATCGACCTGGTCATGCCGATCGGCAAGGGCCAGCGCGCGCTCATCGTGTCGCCGCCGAAGGCCGGCAAGACGATGGTGATCCAGTCGATCGCCAACGCGATCGCGAAGAACAACCCCGAGGTCCACATCATGGTCCTGCTGATCGACGAGCGGCCCGAAGAGGTCACCGACATGCAGCGGTCCATCCAGGGTGAGGTCATCGCCTCGACGTTCGACCGGCCGCCGTCGGAGCACACCGGCATCGCGGAGCTCGCCATCGAGCGGGCCAAGCGGCTCGTCGAGCTGGGCCACGACGTGGTCCTCCTGCTCGACTCGATCACCCGGCTCGGCCGGGCGTACAACAACTCGGCGCCCGCCTCCGGCCGCATCCTCACCGGTGGCATCGACGCCAACGCGCTCTACCCGCCGAAGCGCCTGCTCGGCGCCGCCCGCAACATCGAGAACGGCGGCTCGCTCACCATCATCGCCTCGGCACTGGTGGAGACCGGCTCGACCGGTGACACGGTCATCTTCGAGGAGTTCAAGGGCACCGGCAACGCGGAGCTCAAGCTCGACCGCAAGCTCGCCGACCGGCGGGTCTTCCCCGCGATCGACATCGACGCGTCCAGCACCCGCCGCGACGACGTCATCCTGCACCCCGACGAGCTGCTCGCCGTCTCCCGCCTCCGCAAGGCGCTGTCGGCCAGCAACCAGTCGGCGACCGAGCAGCTGCTGGACCGGCTGTCGAAGACCCAGTCCAACGCCGAGTTCCTGACCCTCCTCCTGCGCGGCAACGCCAGCTGAGCCGCCACCACGGAAGGTGACGGCACGCCTACGATTTAGAGATCAATTTCTTGGCGTAGGGTACGGTGCTGAAAGCGGAAGCCGTTCACCGGTCAACGCCGACGGCCTCACGCAACGCCGATGGGTCGTTTCGGTGTCGACGAGCGGTTCGACGCCGGCGGAGCGCTCGGCCGCGCAGCGGGAGCGAGCTTCGCTTCGCGGAGCGCGTTTCGTGCGCGCGGTCAGCGGGAGCGGGCCTCGGTAGGAACGGTTCGTGCACGCGTCCCCGACGGGGGCGGTGACGAACGTCGGCGGGATGCCACCGGCACCCCGGGACACGCCTGCCGCACCGCCGACACCAAAGCCACCCGCGGCTCAGTGAGAGCGGGAGCGGGCCTCGCAGGACGGGGTTCGCGCATGCGGCTCGTGGCGGGAGTGGGCCTCGCCTGAGCGGCCTCGGGGGAGCAGGCTTCGCGAGTGGCTTCGCCTGTTCGGTTCCATGCGAGCCTGCGGGTTTCACGCGAGCGGCCCCGCGGCACGCCCCGCAGGGTGCGCACGGTGCCCTGCTGGCCCTGCCCCGAGCAGCGTCGGCCCGAGCACGCCGGTGACGTAGTCGCTGCCGGCGCCGGCCTGATGGGCCTCGCACGAGCGGGTTTGGTGGGAGTGGGATTCGCCGGGGTGGCTCAGCGGGAGCGGGCCCCGGGCGTCAGGCGCACCAGGGCCTCGTCTGCGGACAGGACGCCGAGTGCTGAGGCATACGCCATCTCCCGGCCCCACGACGCGACATCCGCGGGGGCGAGATCGGCCACGCCCTCGAGCGTCGTCAGGTGCTCGCGCAGCGCCAGCCAGCTCTCCGTCGCGGCCACGCCTTCCTGGGTGGTCTGGTCGGCCCAGCCGAAGTCGACCAGGAAATACTGCGCCAGGTAGATCGCGCCGGTGCCGATGAGCGCGCCGGTGACCTGGTCCGGGACCTTGGCGCTGAGTTCGCTGTCCACCCACCACCAGGTCACGAACATCAGCAACGACGGCACGATCGCACCGAGCAGCAGGGCGCGCCGGGTCGTTGCGGACAGGCGCGGCCGGGAGAGGCCACGGGTGCGTGCCTCCTCCACCACGGCCCGGTAGAACGTGCGCCGCCACCTGCGTGCCTCGGTCCAGCTGTCGAAGGCGAGCCGGGTCAGCGAGGTCTCCCCGTTGATCGACAAGCGGTGCACGCGGTCCAGGATCTGCTGCTCGTACGGCGTAAGGCTGCGGCCGTCGCCCTTGCGCAGGCGGGCCGTCGTCTGGGCCGGCTCGTCGCCGGTCTCCCGCAGCTCCAGGAACCCACGGGCGGCCAGGTCCAGCAGGGTGCTGTCGATCGCGTCCTCGTCGGAGCGCCACCGGTTGACCATCAGGCTGACCACCGCCGGCGGCTCCTGGCCGGGCAGGTCGGTGCGGGTCGGCCCAGGCTCGGGCAGGCGGGGACGGGAGCGCCACAGGCTCACCGCCACCGCGACGACCCAGGCAGTCAGCGTGATGGGCACGCTGAACTCAAGGTACGGAGGCCAGTCCACGACGGTCCTTCCCACGGGGGATGGGGAGACTTCGAGGAATCACTCTAGCGGCTCCGCGACGACCACCTTGCCAACCATATGTCCGCCTTCGACCATTTCGTGGGCCCGAGTGATGGTTGCGGCGTTGATAGGCGACAGTCGGGTGGTGAGCGTCGAGCGGATCGCGCCGGCATCGACGAGGTCCGCGACCCGGTCCAGCAGGTCGTGCTGGACGATCATGTCCGGGGTCTGGAACAGCGGCCGGGTGAACATCAACTCCCAGTGGAAGCTGATGCTCTTCGCCTTGAGCGGCAACAGGTCCAGCCCTTCGGGCTCGTCGATCGCGGTGATCGCGCCACCCGGGCGGAGGATTTCGGCGAACCGTTCGATGCGGCCCGCCGTGCTCGGCGAAAAGATGTAATCCACCCCTTCGGGGAGGTCGTGATGGTCCACGACGTCGTGCGCGCCGAGGTCCAGGGCCCACTTGCGAGACTCGTCACGTGACGCGGAGCCGATTACGGTCAACCCCGTCAGCGCCCTCGCCAGCTGGATCACCATCGAGCCGACCCCACCGGCGGCGCCGAGCACCAGCAGTGTGCCGGTCGACCCGGCGTCCAGCCGGAACCGGTCGAACAGCGTCTCCCAGGCGGTGATCGTGGTCAGCGGCAGCGCCGCCGCGCCGGCGAAGTCCAGCGACCGCGGCTTGCGGCCCACGATCCGTTCGTCGACCAGGTGCAGCCGCGAGTTGGTGCCGGGGCGATCGATGCTGCCCGCGTAGTACACCTCGTCGCCCGGCGTGAACAGGCTCACCTCACTGCCCACCGCGACGACCTCCCCGGCGGCGTCCCAACCGAGCACCTTGTCGCCGCCGCCCCGGCGAACCTTGTGGTCCACCGGATTCACCGACACGGCCCGCACCCGGACCTGCAGGTCCCGCGGCCCCGGTGCGGGGATCGGCAACTCGACGTCTCGGAGGCCGTTCGACGTGCTGACAACAGAAGGCATGCTGACAACAGAAGGCATCATGCGAACGACGCTATCCACGACGCCCTAGTTACCCGCAAGGGTGATGACTTTCCATTGGGTACCGTTGGGCCGTGCCCGACGACGTCTACGCGGCCTGTTGCCCGTGCCGCGACATGCTCGACCTGCTCGCCAACAAGTGGAGCGCACTCGCCCTCGGCGCCCTGGAGGACGGGCCGCGGCGCTTCGGCAGCCTGCGCACCCGCCTGGAGGGCATCAGCCCGAAGGTGTTGACCGTGACCTTGCGCAAGCTCGAGGAGCACGGGCTGGTCACCCGTGAGGTCTTCGCGGAGGTGCCGCTGCGGGTGGAATACGAGCTGACCCCCCTCGGCCGTGACGCCTGCGCACCGCTCGCCCACCTCCGCACCTGGGTCGAGTCCAACATCCACCGCTTCCCGGCCGCAGCATGATCATCCCGCTGCTTCCGGAACTCACCCTGGACCTCGCCGACGAGGACGCCGGCCTGTTCGACGCGACCGGCGGGGAGTACCGCAGCGACGCGCCGCCGCCCTTCTGGTCCTTCGCGTGGCCGGGCGGCATGGCCCTGGGCCGGTTCCTGCTCGACCAGCCGCTGTTCGTGGCCGGTCGCAGCGTCATGGACCTGGGTGCGGGATCCGGGCTCGTCGGGATCGCGGCCGCCCGCGCCGGCGCGTGCACGGTCACCGCCGTCGACACCGACCCCGAGGCCCTCGCGGCCTGTGCCCGCAACGCGCGGGTCAACGGCGTGGACATCGTGACCTCGACGGTCCCGGTCGCGGCCGAGGTCATCGTCGCCGGCGACGTCTTCTACAGCGGCCCGGTCGCGGAGCGGGTGCTGGGCTTCCTGCGCCGCAGCGGTGCCGAGGTCCTCGTCGGCGACCCGGGCCGCGGTTATCTGCCGACGCGGCTGTTCGAGGCTTTGGCGACGTACGAGGTCCCGGTCCGCGTGAAGCTCGAGGACCAGTGCACGATGCGCACCACGATCTGGCGCCTGCGCTGAGTCCCCGTGATCCGGAAGACCTCGTGCAGCCAGGGTGCACGAGGTCTTCCGGATCATGCGGGGCCCTGCACGGAGCGCGAGGCCTGCCGGATCACGCGGGGCTACTTGTTGAGGCCGTCCAGGCCCTTGTCCAGGCCGGCCCGGCGGAGTGCGTCGGCGAGGGCGCTGTTCTGCAGGCTGCCGCTGTCACGCTGCCGGCCGCCACCACGCGAGTCGCCACCGCGACCGCCACCGGAACCGCCGCGCTGACCACCGCCGCCCGACCCACCGCGCTGACCGCCACCCGACCCACCGCCGCGCGAGTCGCCGCCGCGCGAGTCGCCGCCGCGCGAGTCGCCACTGCGCTGGCCACCGCCGGCGCCACCGCCCTGAGCCCCGGCGCCACCGCGACCGCCCGACCCGCCGCGCTGACCGCCACCCGACCCACCGGGTCCGCCGGCGCCACGCTGACCGCCACCGCCACCGCCGCGCTGGCCGTTGCCGCCGCCCGGGGCGCCGGACTGCTGGGCCTCGTCGTCCAGGCGCAGGGTCAGCGAGATCCGCTTGCGCGGGATGTCGACGTCGAGGACCTTCACCCGCACGATGTCGCCGGGCTTGACCACCTCGCGCGGGTCCTTCACGAACGTGTAGGACAGCGCCGACACGTGCACCAGGCCGTCCTGGTGGACGCCGACGTCGACGAACGCCCCGAACGCGGCCACGTTGGTGACCACGCCTTCCAGCAGCATGCCGGGCGTGAGGTCGGAGATCTTCTCGACGCCGTCGGCGAAGGTTGCCGTCTTGAACGCGGGGCGCGGGTCGCGGCCGGGCTTCTCCAGCTCCTTGAGGATGTCGGTGACGGTCGGCAGGCCGAAGGTGTCGTCGACGAAGTCGGTGGGCTTCAACCGGGCCAGGACCGTGCCGTTGCCGATCAGCGACTTCATGTCGGCGCCGGTCGCCGACAGGATGCGCCGGACCACCGGATACGCCTCGGGGTGGACGCTGGAGGAGTCCAGGGGGTCGTCGCCGTCGGGGATGCGCAGGAAGCCCGCGCACTGCTCGAACGCCTTCGGGCCGAGCCGGGCCACGTCCTTCAGCGCCTTGCGGGAGCGGAACGGTCCGTGTGCGTCGCGGTGCGCGACGATCGCGTCGGCGAGGCTGCCGCCGATGCCCGAGACGCGGGTCAGCAGCGGTGCCGAGGCGGTGTTGACGTCGACGCCGACGCCGTTGACGCAGTCCTCGACGACCGCGTCGAGGGAGCGTGAGAGCTTCGACTCGGACAGGTCGTGCTGATACTGCCCGACGCCGATGGATTTCGGGTCGATCTTGACCAGCTCCGCGAGAGGGTCCTGCAGGCGGCGGGCGATGGAGACGGCGCCGCGCAGCGACACGTCCATGCCGGGCAGCTCCTGCGAGGCGAACGCGGACGCGGAATACACCGACGCGCCGGCCTCGGACACCATCACCTTGGTGACGTTGAGCGCCGGGAACTGCTTGACCAGGTCGGCGGCGAGCTTGTCGGTCTCCCGGGAGGCGGTGCCGTTGCCGATCGAGATCAGCTCCACGTTGTGCTTCTGGCACAGCGCGGCCAGGATCGCGATCGACTCGTTCCACTTGTTCTGCGGCACGTGCGGGTAGATGGTGTGGGTGTCGACGACCTTGCCGGTGGCGTCGACGACGGCGACCTTCACGCCGGTGCGGAAGCCCGGGTCGAGGCCCATCGTGGCGCGGGTGCCGGCCGGCGCGGCGAGCAGCAGGTCACGCAGGTTGAAGGCGAAGACCCGCACGGCCTCCTCCTCGGCCGCCTGCCACAGCCGCATCCGCAGGTCGATCCCGAGGTGGACGAGGATCCGGGTGCGCCAGGCCCACCGGACGGTGTCGTTGAGCCACTTGTCGCCGGGGCGGCCCTCGTCGCGGATGCCGAACTTCGAGGCGATCGTCGGCTCGTAGAGCGACGGGGCGTCGGGGTCCTGGGTGGGCTCCAGCACCAGGTCGAGCATCTCCTCCTTCTCGCCGCGGAACATCGCGAGGATCCGGTGGGAGGGCAGCTTGGTGAACGGCTCGCTGAAGTCGAAGTAGTCGGAGAACTTCGCCCCGTCGGACTCCTTGCCGTCGCGCATGCGGGACACGATCCGGCCCTGCGACCACATCGTCTCGCGCAACGAGCCGATGAGGTCGGCGTCCTCGGAGAAGCGCTCGACCAGGATCGCCCGGGCCCCGTCGAGGGCCGCGGCGGCGTCGGCGACGCCCTTGTCGGCGTCCACGAAGACCGCGGCGGCGGCGAGGGGCTCGACCGTGGGATCGGCGAGCAGCCCGTCGGCGAGCGGCTCGAGACCCGCCTCGCGGGCGATCATCGCCTTGGTGCGCCGCTTCGGCTTGTAGGGCAGGTAGATGTCCTCGAGGCGGGCCTTGGAGTCGGCGGCCATGATCTGCGCCTCGAGAGCGTCGTCGAGCTTGCCCTGGCTGCGGATCGACTCGAGGATCGCGGCCCGGCGCTCTTCCATCTCCCGCAGGTAGCGCAGCCGCTCCTCCAGGGTGCGCAGCTGGGTGTCGTCGAGCATCTCGGTCGCTTCTTTGCGATACCGGGCGATGAAGGGCACGGTCGCGCCGCCGTCGAGCAGCTCGACCGCCGCGGTCACCTGCCGCTCCCTGACGCCGAGCTCTTCGGCGATCCGCTGCTGAATGGAGGTCGTCACGATCCTGCATTCTGCCCCACCCGCCACACACCCCGCGAAGCCAGCGCGCCGGTAACACAAAGGGTAGTCACAACGTGACCCGGAAAAAGTCGTGGAGAAAGCGTTATTGACCCTGAGCTGCTTCGTCTCCTGAATAGTTCGACAGGAGGTGCGGATGGGCACGGCCACGGTGATCGCGGCGAGGGAAGGTGACCAGCGGGCGCTCGACGCCCTGGTCGCCGAGTACCTGCCGCTGATCTACAACATCGTCGGGCGGGCGTTGCAGGGGCACGCCGACGTCGACGACGTGGTGCAGGAGACCATGCTGCGCATCGTCGACGGGCTGCCCCGGCTGCGCGAGCCCGACAGCTTCCGCTCGTGGGCCGTCGCCATCGCGATGCACCAGGTCAGGGACCGGCACCGCCGGCAGATCCAGGCGCCGCTGGTCGGCGACTGGGCCGACCCGACCGACACCGCGGACCCCGGCGCCGACTTCGCCGACCTCGCGATCACCCGGCTGCGGCTGTCCGGGCAGCGCCAGGAGGTCGCCGAGGCGACCCGCTGGCTCGACCACGACGACCGGGAGCTGCTGTCGCTGTGGTGGCTGGAGGCCGCCGGGCAGCTGGAGCGCGAAGAGGTCGTCGACGCGCTGCGGATCACCAAGCAGCACGCCGCGGTGCGGATCCAGCGGATGAAGGCGCAGTTGGACGCGGCCCGCGCGGTGGTGCGGGCGCTGGCCGTGCGGCCCCGCTGCCCGGAGCTGCACGCCATCGTGACCAGCTGGGACGGCCGCCCGAGCGCGCTGTGGCGCAAGCGCCTGGCCCGCCACACGCGGGAGTGCCAGCGGTGCGACCGGGCGTGGATGGACATGGTCGCCGCGGAGCGCCTGCTGGCCGGGATCTCGCTGGTGCCGGTGCCGTTCGTCTTCAGCGCGGCCGCCGCCAAGACCGGGGCGCTGGCAGTGACCGGCTTCAACACAACCGGCCTGAAAGCGCTGATAGCAGGCTGGTTCGGCGCGGCGAAGCCCGCCCTCGCCGGGGTTGCCGCGACCGTCGCGATCGCCGGGGCCGCCGGCGCCGTCTACGTGGCCACCAACGGCGAGCAGAAGCCGGCGGTGGTGTCCCAGCCGGGCGAATCGCCGTCCGCGACGCAAAGTACGAGTGCCCAGGCGCCCAGCAGCGCCCCACCGTCCAGCGCGGCACCGAGCAAGTCGACAAGCGCACCGGTGGCCCTGCCGCCGGCGGTGAAGAGCCCGAAGAAGGGCGTCAGCACCAACGGCAAGGTGACGTTCAACCAGGCGGCCGTGAAGGACATGAAGGCCGGCTGGTACTACAACTGGTCGCCGAGCCCGAGCTTCGGCGCCACCAGTGGGGTCGAGTTCGTGCCGATGGTCTGGGGCACCGCGAACGTCGACGCGGACGTGGCCAAGGCCAAGCAGAGCGGCAGCGTGCTGCTCGGGTTCAACGAGCCGGACCTCAAGGAACAGTCGAACATGAGCCCGGAGCAGGTCCTGGACCTGTGGCCGAAGCTGCAGGCGTCGGGGCTGCGCCTGGGCAGCCCGTCGGTCGCGTACGGCGGTGACACCGCCGGCGGCTGGCTGGACCGGTTCATGACCGGGGCGCGGCAGCGCGGCTACAGGGTCGACTTCATCACGTTGCACTGGTACGGCGGCGACTTCGGACCGGATGCCCCGAACCAGCTCAAGCGCTACCTGCAGAACGTCTACAACAAGTACAAACTGCCGATCTGGCTGACCGAGTACGCATTGATGCGGTTCGAGAACGGCACCGTCTATCCGACCGTGGACCAGCAGGTCAGCTTCGTGAAGAGCTCCACGGCGATGCTCGAAGGGCTGTCGTTCGTCGAACGGTATGCCTGGTTCATCCTGTACAGCTCCAAAGCGGGCGACACCGGTCTCTACAGCAACGGCACCACCCCGACCGGGGTGGGCGCCGCCTATCGCGCAGCAGGAGGATGATCATGGACGCGAGGTCGGGTGGAGCCGCCACACTGCTCGGTGCCCTCAATGACGCCTGTGAGGATTTCCAGCGGTACGGCCAGCAGATCGCCGCCACGCACGGCCCCATGCACTGGGAGCTGATCGGGCGGATCGGGCCGGGCGAGGCACCGTTCGCGCTCGTCGGGGTGGTGCTGCGGTATGACCGGACCACCGTCGACCTCGGCGTCGACCTGTGGGTGCGGGAGGGTGCGTTCGAGGTCAGCGGCTACGGCACCGTCGACGGCAGGCGCCTTCTGGTGGATCTGCCCGACGTGCTGACCGAGGACCTGGACGAGGCGATCGACGTGCTCAGGGAGTACACCCGCCGCCTTTGCTCCTATCGCAACGTGCTGGACGAGGTCGCCTGAAGCCCGGTGCGCCGCCGTGCCCGGGTCCGGGTCCGCAGGTGGACGGCGAGCGCGACCAGGCCCACGGCCGCCGTCGCCGCGCCGCAGACGACGAAGGTGGCCGACGCCCCGGCCGCCTGGACCAACGGCGCGCCCAGCAGCGTGCCCAGCGGGGTCGACACGACGAGCACCGCGCCGCGGGCGGCGAGCACCGGCGGCAGCTGCCCGGCCGGGACCCTGCGCTGGAACAGCGACATGCTGGTCGCCGGGTACGGTGCCCACGCGAGCCCGGCGAGCATCAGCGTGACCATGTGCGCCCATAGGGGCAGCGCCAGGCCGAGCGGCATGAGCAGCAGCCCGAAGCCGATCACCACCCCGATCGTGGTCGGCCACAGCGGCAACCGGCGCAGGTGTCCGGTGGCGACCGCGCCGGTGACCGCGCCCACGCCGAAGGCCGTGTACAGCAGCCCGACCTCGCCCGCGCTCGACACGAACAGCGGCACGGCCACCGGCACCGGACCGAACAGCAGGAAGAACCAGAACGTCAGGATCATCAGCCCGAGCAGGTGCGGGTCCCGGCCGATCGCGGCGAAGCCCTCACCGCGGTCGCCGGTCGGCGGCCGGGCCGGCGTCAGCGACCTGATCTGCAGGAACGACACCGCGAGGACAGCGAAGGTGGCGGCGTCGACCGCGAGGACCGCGGGCGCGCCGAGGACCGCGATCAGCAGCCCCGCGATCACCGGCCCGGCCACCGTCGAGGCCTCGGCGATGACCGTGAGCAGCGCGTTGGCCGGCAGGTGCAGGGTCGTCGGCAGGACCTGCGCGATGACGGTGTACCGCCCGGCCGAGCCCCACGCCGACAGCAGCGCGGACATGGCCAGCAGCACGACGTACCGGCCGATCGACAGGCCACCGCAGGCGGACAGCAGCGCGACGGCGCCGAGGAACACCGCCCGCAGGATGCCGTCCCACGCGGCGAGCTGCGCGGCGCCGTGGTTGCGCAGCAGCGGCCCCAGCGCGATCGCGCCGATGGCGCCGGGGAGCGCGTACGCGGCCACGGCGAGCCCGACCCACAGTCCCCGCGCGTGCTGCGGCGCCAGCTGCAACGCCAGCCACCCGACGGCGACCGCGCTCATGCCGTCGCCCAGGGCGGAGAGCACCAGCCCCGGCAGGACCCGGTTGAACACCGGGTGCCGGATCACCGGTAGATAGGGAGACATCGATTGATTCTCGCCTACGTGCTGGGCATTCTCCAAGGATGATCGACAAGCGCGTAACGGCCCGCGCACGGGGTATCCAGAGGCCATGGCGAACTTCGGTTACACACTGATGTGTGAGCAGACCGCGCCCTGCGACCTCGTCGACGACGCGGTGCGCGCGGAAGAAGCCGGATACGACTTCGCGGCGATCTCCGACCACTACAACCCGTGGCTGGTCGAGCAGGGACACTCGCCGTTCGCGTGGTCGGTGCTCGGCGCGGTCGCGTACGCCACCCAGAACCTCGAACTCATGACCATGGTGACCTGCCCGATCCGCCGCTACCACCCGGCGGTCGTGGCCCAGCAGGCGGCGACCATCGGCGCCATGTCGCAGGGCCGGTTCACCCTCGGCCTCGGCGCGGGCGAGAACCTCAACGAGCACATCGCCGGCGCCTGGCCGCACCGCACCCAGCGGCACGAGATGCTCGCCGAGGCCCTAGAGATCATCCGGCCGCTCCTCGCCGGTGAGACGGTCCACCACGGCGGCACGTACTTCGACGTGCCCGAGGCACGGCTGTGGGACCGGCCCGACGAGGGCGTGCCGGTGGTCCTCGCCGTGTCCGGTGAGGACTCCCTGGCGCTGTCGAAGAAGCTGGACGGCACGGTCGCCGTCGCGCCCGACGCGTCGCTGCGGTTGCCGGGCAAGCCGGCGTACGGGCAGGTCGCGCTCTGCTACGGCCCGGACGAGTCCGAGTGCCGCAAGCGCGCGCTCGACCAGTGGCGCTGGTTCGGCCTGCAGTGGCCGGTCCTCGCCGAGCTACCCGACCAGCGCGCCTTCGACGCCGCGTCCGCGTTCGTGACCGAGGACGACGTCGCCGCGGCCGTGCCGTGCGGGCCGGACCTGGACCGGCACGTCGCGGCGGTCCGCAAGTACGTCGACGCCGGGTTCACCCACGTCGCGCTGGTCCAGATCGGTGGCGGGCACCAGGAGGAGTTCCTTGCCTGGTCCCAGTCGGAGCTGCTGCCCGCCCTGCGCGCCGACGGCGCGTAAGGCGGGCTCCGCGCCGACGGCGCGGCGCGGAGGCGTCTCCTACACGCCGCCCGGGCGTAGCCGGGGCAGGCGCGAGTCGACGTCCGGCACCGAATAGCCCAGCGCCCGCAGGCGGCTCGACACGTCCTCGATCGGCTTGCGGATCTTCTGCGCCGCGGCCAGGAGATGGTTGAGCGGCACCGGCTGGCTCGCGTCCAGCCACGGCCGCGACCCGTCCAGGTCGGTGCTGGCCAGGAGGAGGTCGTTGGGCTTCACCGAGTCGACCTGGATGCTGCTGAGGTCGACGTCGACGGTGTAGCCCAGCGTCTCCAGCCGGGCCGCGACCTCGTGCACCGGCCGGCGGACCCGCCGCGCCGCCTGCAGCAGGTGCGGCAGCGGCACCTGCTCGTCCAGGTCCAGCCACGGCTGCGACCCGTCCAGGTCCCGGCTGGTGATCAGCAGGTCGTCGGGCTCCACCTGGTCCAGCGACGGACCCGAGCCCTGCAGGCTCACCGCGTAACCGAGGAACGTCAGCCGCGCCGCGATGTCGTGCACGCTGCGCCGGGTCCGCTGCGCCGCGCGCAGGATGCGGATCGTCGGGACCGCCTTCATCGGGTCCAGCCACGGGTCCGAGCCGTCGAGGTCCTCGCTGGTGATGGTCAGGTCGTCGGGCTCCAGGTGGTCGATGAGGATCGCGTCGGGGTCGACGTCGACCCGGTACCCGACCGTCGCCAGCCTCGTCGCCACGTCGGCGACGTCGCGGCCGGTCGCCTCCGTCGCCCGGAGCAGGTGGATCAGCGGCACCGGGCGGGCCGGGTCCAGCCACGGCTGCGAACTGTCCAGGTCGCGGCTCGCCAGCTGCAGGTCCTCCGGCTCCAGTTTCACCGTGTCCAGCGCGTCGAGGTTGCCGCCGAGCGTGAAGCCGAAGCTGCGCAGCCGCGTCACCACCTCCGCCACCGGCCGGCCGGTCCGCTCGGCGGCGCGCAGCACGTGCACCGGCGCCACCTCCTCCAGTAGGTCCAGCCACGGCGACGTGCTGTCCAGGTCCCGGGAGATGAGCACCAGGTCGTCGGACTCGACCGTCAGCGACTCCCAGCCGGGCTCGAGGGGGTACCCGAGCAGCGCCAGCCGCGCCGCGGTCTCGTCGGCCGGCAGGTCCACCTTGTGCGCGGCGCGCAGCACGTGCAGCCGGGTCACCGGCTCCCGCGGATCGAGCCACGGGTGCGAGCCGTCCAGGTCCCGGCTGGCGATGGTCAGGTCCTTCGGGCCGAACTGCTCGATCGGCAGCATGTCCACGTCGACGTCCACGTCGAAGCCCAGCTGCCGCAGGCGGGCCACGATCTGCTGGATCGGCCGGCCGGTCTTGTGCGTCGCCCGCAGCAGGTGCACGAGATGCACCGGCTGATCGGGATGCATCCACGGCCGGGTGCCGTCCACGTCCCGGCTGGTGAAGACAAGGTCGTCGGGGTCGACGCCGACGTGCGCGGCACCCACCGACGGCTCGTAGCCGAGCTGGTCGAGCCGGGCCGCGATCTCCAGGGCGCTGCGACCGGTCTTGCGCGCGGCCCGCACCAGGTGCACCAGCGGCACGATGTCGACCGGATCGAGCCACGGCCCGGTGCCGTCGACGTCGACGCTGAGCAGCAGGGCGTCCGACGGCCGGGAGCGCAGCGCCCGCTTCCAGTCCGCGCCGGGCTTGAGCACCTTGCGGTAGCGCCCGCCGGCGGCGAGGGCCGTCAGCCGCCACTCGACCAGCTCGTCCGGCCCGCCGACCGGCCCGTCGTTGGCCACGAAACAGCCGGTGACGGCGGCGTCGACGATCTCGCCGTCCATGTCCCACTTGCCGTGGCCGCGCTCGATCGCCTGCTCGAAGACGAGGTCCGCGACCAGCGGCCGGATCGGCGCCAGGCGGCACAGCCACTCGTAGCCGAGCAGTGTGGTGCCGGGCGCGGTGAGCGCCGGCACCGCCTCCCACAGCAGCCGGTCGACGTCGTCCTCGCGGTACGCCAGGATCTTCGTCCGGTCGACCGACAGCCGCGGCGCCAGGTCCCGGTTGAGGTTGACCACCGCGCCGAAGATCTCCTTGCCGGCGTAGAGCCCGTCGGCGAGCAGCGCGCCGGTGCCCTTGCACCACCACACCCGCGACCCCTCGGCCGGGACCACCCCGGCGCCGACGCCTTCCTCGTCCTCGTCGTCCTCGTCGACCGCCGTCGCCGCCTCCGACAGCTGCCCGGGCGCCCACTGCTGGGTCTCCACGCCGTCGGTCGCGTCGGTGCCGAACTCGGCCACCCACAGCAGTTTGCGCAGCTCCTCGACCGACGCGACGGTCACGCCCTCCCGCAGGTGCAGCCGCACCGTCGTGCCCGAGTCGGTGCCCGGGCCCAGCACCTGGATCCGGAACAGGCTGCCCGGCCCGGCGATCGACACCCGCAACCGCTCGCCGGCCTGCCCGTCGCGGCCCATCCGGCACGTCTCGACGGTCAGCTCGTCGGCGAGCATGAAGTAGCTGAGCACGCCGATGCCGAACCGGCTGTTGGGGAACAGCTGCACCGGCGGGTCGAGCCGGGCCCACTCGGTCTGCTCCTCGAGGAACTCCGGCAGGTCCGCCAGGCGCACCCCGGCCTGCGAGAACACCTCGCTCAGCTCGCGGACCCCCATGCCGATGCCGTTGTCGACGCAGTCCAGGTAGCCCCGGCCGGCGTCATCGACGCCCTGCTCGAACCGGATCCGGCCGTCCCACGGCTGCTGCTCGGGTCCGGTCCGGTTCAGGAACTCCGTGCGGGCCTCGCGGTAACGGCACGCGTCGAGGGCGTTCTGGTACAGCTCACGGATGGCGAGGGCGGGGTCACCGTACAGCTGCTCGCCCATCAGCAGCTCGCGCACCCGGTCCTCGGCCAGCCGGAACCGCACACCCGCGGACTGATACGCCGGCGCTCCGTCGATGACCGCCGGGCGCACCTCGTCGGTCGCGGCCCGGTTCGGCAGGTGTTGCAGCGCTTTGAGTGTCTCGTCCCTCGCGGCCGCCCGCTGCGCCTCAGCGAGCAGCTGATTCAGCGTTTCGATGTGTACGCGCAGCGCGACCTCGATCGACGGGTGCGCACAGTCGGCGTTGAGCACCAGGGTCGCCCCGCGCAGATCCCACCGCGTCGCGTGCACCGTGTCGATCACCTGACCCGGCGTGACCGGATCACCGATGCCGAGGTGCTCGCCGATGACCTCCGGCAGCACCGTCGCCTCGATCGCCAGCCACCGCGCGATCGTCAGCAGGAACGCTACGAGGCGCTCCCGCGTGCCGTTGCGGTCCTCCGACACCAGCGACTCCGGCCGGTCGTGCCGGTTCAGGAACGCCGGGTCCGCGCGGATCGCCCGCAGCAGCTCCGCCAGGCGCTTCTGCGGTTCGTCGTCCAGCGCGGTCGCGAGGTCCTGCGTCTGGCCCTCCGGTCCCCGGATCAGCGCCTCGATCGTGGCCGGCTGATACGCGGCCGGCCGCCGGCCGATCCACCGGTGCAGCAGCCACCAGCCGATCTCCGCGGCCGCCTCCCGCCGTCCGGTCCGGATCGCGGCGAGCGCGCGGCGGTGCGGCTGGGCGTAGGTCTGGGAGAACCGCTCGAACGCGGCCCGGTCGCTGGAGGCGTCCTGCGACGGCTCGAGGTCGCCCGGCTGCACCCCGCGCTCGGCGGCGGCGATGCCCGCCCACAGCGCGTCGTGCAGGAACGGCGTCGTCACCAGCAGCGCCGCCTCGGCCCCGCTGAACCGCACGTCCTGCGGCAGGAACTCGATCAGGCTCGCCACCTGCGCCGACATCCGTTGCGCGAAGTCACCGTCCTGCCACGGATCGTCGTTCAGGTCGGCCGCCGATCGTTTGCGTGCCGCAGCGAGCTGGCGGACGAGCGCCGCCGCCCGGTCGCGATGTGACGCACCGTCGGTCACCCGGCCCCACACCGTGTGCTGTGCCGCGAACGTTTCCCAGCCGTCAGGAGCCATGCGGGAAAACTTACCGGCCAATGGCAACGGACCGCTCCTGTTGGGGCCGAACGGCCGGTCGCGCGTTGTTGCGTGCGCAAGCTACGGTGCAGCGGGCAATGATGGCCACTGGAAGGAGCACGTCGGGTATGTCCGTCGCTGAAGACGGCAACGAGCAGGAGCAGCCGGGCAAAACGCCGCGGCGTGCGGACCGTGCGGCTCGGCATCGCGTCTCGCCGACGGCCTCCGCCACCGCGAAGATCCCCGTCCTGCCGGAGCCGTTCAACCCGGCGAAGCCGACGTTCCCGACAGGCTCGGCGATTCCCCGCCAACGTCGTGGAGGCCCCACGGCGATCGCGACCGCCTCGATTCCGCTCGTTCCCGTCACCGACGACGAGCCGGACACCTTCTACATCGGTGAGCCCGACGCCGACCTCCCGTCCGACGCCGACCTCCCGTCCGACGCCGACCTCCCGTCCGACGCCGAGCTGCCTTCCGACGCCGACCTCGCTGTCGACTCGGACCTCGCTTCCGGCTCTTCCGGCGCGGACCTCGCTTCCGGCGCGGACCTCGCTTCCGGCGCGGACCTCGCTTCCGGCGCGGACCTGGCTTCCGACCCTTCCGGCTCTTCCGGTGTGGACCCGGACCCGCGTTCTGACGCCGGTTCGCTTCCCGATGCGGACCTGCTGCCCGCCGCCGGTTTCGCGGTCGGTGCTGCTGACGGTTTCCGCGACGGTGCTGTCAGCGATGTTGCCGACGGCCTTGCCGGCGATGCGTTCGGTGACGTGCCCGACCCGGCGACGGTCGGCACGCTGGCCGGCGAGGTCCGGGCCAGCTCGGCCGAGGCGTCGTTCGAAGCTCCGCCCGCCGGTTCGTCGTTCGAAGCCCCGCCCGCCGGCGAGCCGGCCGCGCTCGTCGAGTCCCCGGCGCTCGTGGACCCGGCCGTGTTCGCCACCACCGGGGACCCCGCCGCCGAGGCCACCGCGCCGGACCCGCAGCCAATCGGGGTCGCGCCGGTCGTGATGATGGCCGACGACTCGCCGACCGTCGCCGACTACGTGCCACCGGCCTTCGCGATCGTCACCGACGAGGTCGAGGAGGACGGCCCCGACTACCGGGGTGCCCGCCGGCGGGCCGCGCCCTGGCGCCGGTATCCGGTCGGGGCGGTCGCCGTCGCCGTCCTGATCCTCCTGGTCACCGCCGCCGTGGTCCTGCAGCTGGTCCGCCACACCGACGACAACCCGGTCCCGGCCGCGGTGGACGCCAGCCCGCGCTACCCGGGCGTCGGCGGCCTGCCCGAGCTGACCAGCGCCGCCACGTCGCCGTCACCGTCGGACGCCCCGTCCTCGGCCAGCCCCTCACCGAGCCGCACGAAGGCCTCCGCGCGCGCCTCGGCGTCCCCGTCGAAGTCCGCCACCTCCGTGGCGCCGCCGCCCCCGCTGCTCACCGGCCAGCTGCGCGGCACCGGCTCCACCAAGTGCCTGGAATACCGCTCCGGCGAGAACAACCGCGCGGTCATCGACAACTGCGACCCCCGCGGGTCCCGCAGCACCAACCAGCGCTGGACCTTCCAGGGCGACGGCACCGTCCGCGCCGACGGCGCCTGCCTCGACGTCCAGAACGCCGGCACCGGCAACGGCACCGCCGTGCAGCTCTACGCCTGCAACGGCACCGTCGCCCAGAAGTGGACCCTCGCCGACGGCACCATCCGCAACCCCCACTCGGGTCGCTGCCTGGACGTCGCCAACGGCGGCACCGGCGCCGGCAACCCCGTCATCATCTGGGACTGCTCCGGCGCCCCCAACCAGAAGTGGACCGTCCAGGCCTACTGACGCGGACCGTCCCACGTCCGGGCCGCCACCGGGCCGTCACCCGCCGCCGCTGTCGTGATCGAAGGCGCGGGTCGGTCGTCCGGACGGCCCCAGGGCGCCTTGGATCAACCGGCATGATCCAGCGCCGTCGAGGTCACCATCCGGTGCCGCCACACCGCCGTTGGATCAGGCGCTGTGGACAAAACACCCAGATCGGCGCGCGAGCGCGACCCGCACCACGATCGAAGGATCTTGCGCGCGTGATCGAAGAGCCGGGTGGTCGCGCGGGCGGCAAGAAGTCTTCCGGATCACGCGTGTTCCCCCGGTCGCACCACGGGCGGAACCACGAGCCCCTCGCCGTGTGCGGCGAATGTTCGCAGGGCCGGACGTCGCGGGGCGGCTTCGCCCGCAGGGGCAGGGGGTCAGGCGGCTTCGGTGAGCGAGGTCTTGCTGTTGGCCGGGATCGAGTCGAGGACGGCGCGGATGTCCTGGGTGCGGTCGGCGTCGACGGGGGTGACCGTGATGTCGAGGCCGGGGCGGCTCGTCTCGACGGCGCGGGTGTTCTTCGCGCGCTGCTGTGGGACGCGGCGCTTCTTGCGGGAGATCGTGGAGGCGACGATGGCCGACTGGCGGGCGGCGTCGAGCGTGTCGCGCAGCTCGGCGGCCTCCTCGGCGACCCCGGCGGCCTCCTCGGCGAGGGCGTGGGCGGCGACGACCGCCACGTCCGCGGCCTTGACGGCGGTGCGCTCGGCTGCGGCGGCCGCGTCGTAGAGGCGGCGGGCCCGGCTCTCCGCGGAGCGGCGCAGCTCGATCTCGCGGGCCTGCAGCTCGTGCAGCTGGTCCCAGCCGGAGGCGCCCTTGAAGACGGACTCGAGGGCGTCGACGGTGATGTCGCCGCGCTTGAAGGCGGCGAGGGCGGCCCGGGACACCTCGCGCTTGTCTTCCTCTTCCGCGTCGGTCGGCTCGGAAGGGTCGACGGCCGCGGCGATGCGCAGGGCCTCCTCGTAGGCCTTCTGGGCGACGTCGAACGTGGTCCACGCGACCTCGCGGGCCTGCTGCGCGGCGAGGGCGCGGGCCTGGGCCTCGACGACCTCGATCTGGGCGCGCTTGGCGGCGGTGGCGGTCGCGGCGGCCTGGCGGATCAGCTCGCCGGCCTCGACGCGGAGGCGGGCGCGCTCGGCGGGGCTGAGGCTGGCGTCGGCCTCGGCGACCTCGGCGCGGCGCTCGGCCCGGTTGATGCGGTGCAGGCTCCACCGGGACAGGATCGCGGCGAAGAGGATGAACAGGACGATGACACCCATCAGTGCGGCCCACACGGCGAGGGCGCCGGTGATGGGGTCGAGGCCGAGGATGCCCCTGCCGCCGTCGAGGGTCCAGGGCAGGCCCTCGCCTGTGGATGACCCGTGCGTGGCGGGTGCGGAAAGAGCCACGGGACGACCTCCGGCTGTGCGTGTCGCTACAGCGTAATGGTCGTGCGCTGGGCCGGTCGACCCATCGAAGGGTGACAATTCGATGAAAAGCCGGACACGAATTGTCACGGCCACCTGGAAAAGTGCCGGTCAGCAGGGGTGACGTGGTGGCGGACGGTGATGATCATCAGGTTGCTGTCGGGGACTTGTCACCAGAACGTGATCGTGAACGGTAATTCAGGTGTCCTGCCGGCGGGTGATCGCTAGCCTGCGCCACATGTGCTTGCGTGTCGTGCTCTCGCCGCCCATCCGCTAGCGGGCAGGCGAACGACCCCGGAAACCGCACCGATGACAAGGGTCCGGTGCCGGTGACGGCTGCCCGCGTTTCGTGAAGGTCGGCATTCTCACGACAATTCGGGAGTCAAGTACAAATGGGACATAACCATTCTCTGCCCGTCGGGCGGGGACTGTTCTTCATCGCGTTCGCGGCCGCTTCATGGGGCGTCGGCGGGTTCGTCGCCGCCGTCCTGTACGACCACAGCGGGCTCGGCCCGATCGCGGTCACCTTCTGGCGGTACCTCGGTGGCCTCCTGCTGCTCGCGGCCATGCGCCCCCTCAGAAAAGCCCGCCTCAGCAAGCCGACCAAGACGTGGATGGTCGTCAACGGGCTCGGGATGGCGCTCTACCAGACGGCGTACTACGTGGCGATCGACCTCGCCGGCGTCGCCGTCGCCACCGTCGTCGTCCTCGGCTCCGGGCCGGTGCTGGTCACCCTCGGCGCGCGGGTGTTCCTCGGCGAGCGGCTCGGCCGGACCGGCGCCGCGACCGTGGCCGTTTCCCTCGCCGGCCTGGTGCTGCTGACCAGCGACGTCAACCAGGACGGCGGTGGGGGACACCCGATCGAGGGCCTCGCGGTGGCACTGGTGTCCGCGGCCGGATACGCCGCCGTCACGCTGCTCAACCGGGCGGCGAAGGACGACCCGTACGACTCGGCGCTCGGCGGTTTCGCGGTCGGCACGGTGGTGCTGCTGCCGCTCGCCCTGATGGAGGGGCTGCTGCCCACGCGCGGCGGGATCGGGGTGACGGCCGGGCTGCTGGCGTTCCTCGGCGCGGTGCCGACCGCCCTGGCCTACGCGCTGTTCTTCGCGGGCCTGACAGTGGTCAGGGCCACGACCGCATCGGTCGTGGCCCTGGTCGAGCCGCTCGCCGCGGTGGCGCTCGGCGTCCTGGTCCTGCACGAGCCGCTGACCGGGTGGTCAGCGGCCGGCGCGGGGTTGTTGCTGTCGGCGGTCGTGACCCTCAGCCTGACCGAGGGTCAGGGAGCTCGGCGCAGCCGCACCACGGCGGTGACCGCGAAGGCCCCCGCCGCGACCGCTGCGGCGAGCCCCCACCACCAGAGGCGGGAGGAGTCCGCCGGGGCGGGCGGAGCGGCCCTTGCCGACGGCGGTGGCGGTGACTGCGCGGGGCGCGACTCCACCACCGACGTGGCCTTGACCGGGCTCGCACCCGGGCCGGTGACCACGACGGTCCACGTGCCCGGTGAGAGGACCGGACCCGAGGCGTAGAAGCCGCGGCCCTCCGCCGCGGCGTTGAGCTGCAGGGGGCCGATCGTCCGGCCGCCGGCCGCGGACGCGGTCAGCACCAGCCGGAGGTCACCCTCGGCCGGGCGGCCGTCCGCGCTGAACGCGCGGACGGTCACCCCCTCGGCGCCGTCCCCGGCGACCTCAAGCTTGAGGTCGCCGGGAACGTCCGCGTAGGCGGTGCCGGGCGCGAGGCCCAGCACCACGAACGCGAGCAGAGCGAAAACGAACTTCACAGTTTGCCGTTCTTCTTCAACCGGTTCGGGTCCTCGTCGAGCCGGCCGGTGCCCTTCAGTGACTTGCCGGCGTTGGCTTTCACACCGGCGTTGTTGGGAGGCGTCCCACCGAGCCGCACCGTCATCGCGTCCGCGTCACGGGTCAACGTGTCGCGGACCTCGGCCTCGGGCACGAGCTTGGTGGTCAGCAGGTCCCGGAAGGCTTTGAGCTCCTTCAGGGCCTTGGTGTCGTTGCCGTTCGCCTCGGCCTTGCGGGCCTTGGCGAGCTGGTCCGACAGCTGGGTGTACGCCTTGTTCGTCAGCCGGCTCGTCGCCTTGAACCGGTCCAGCAGGTTCTGCATGTCCCGGAACGAGGTGGTGACGAAGAACCGCACGGTGCTGGTGGTGGCGTTGCCGGCGTTGTCGGTGCCGACGACGACCAGCTCGTGCATGCCGAGGTCGAGCTCGTACATGGCCTGCAGGGTGCCGGTCTGGTAGGCGCCGCCGTCCAGCGAACCGGTGACCGACCTGATGCCGGAGACCGGGTCGATGGCCTGCCAGGTGACGCGGACGTCCTGGCTGTCGCCGTAGAGCTGGCCGTCGGCGAGGCCGGCGACGATGACCGTCGGCGCGGTGCCGTCGATCTTCAGGATGGCCGACTTGAGCGTCTCGACGTTGCCGGCCGCGTCGGTGGCCTTGTAGAGCAGCTCGTGCTGGCCGTTGCCGGTCACGTTGACCGGCGTCGTGTACGCCGTCCACGGGCCGCCGTCCAGCGACCACTCCACCTTGGACACGCCGGCGCCGGCGTCGGTGGCGGCGAGCGTCACCGGGGTGGCGCCGTTGTGCCAGCCGGCGTCGGTGGCCGGCGCGAACGCCGCCGTGGTGACCGGCGCGGTCGCGTCGATCTTCACGGTGGTGGTCTGGACGGTCGAGACGTTGCCCGCCTTGTCCGTTGCCCGCGCCTTGACGGTGTGCGTGCCGTCGCCGCTGACCGCGATCGGAGCGGTGTAGGCCGTCCAGGTGCTGTCGGCGTCGAGCTGGTATTCGACCTTGTCGACGCCCGAGCCGCCCGCGTTGTCGGTCGCCGCGAGGGTCACGGTGACCGGGCCGGTGTACCAGCCGGCCGTCGGTGGGACGTCCGAGGAGACGGTGGACGTCACCGTCGGCGCGGTCGTGTCCACCACGGCGGTGCTGAGGTGGAAGTAGTCGAACGCCGCCGGCTTCGACGCCGTCTGTCCGGCGCCGAGGGTGTACAGACCGACCTTGGTCCCGGTCGCCACCGCCGCGTTGGTGAGGGTCTCGAACGCGGTGTAGGTGACGCCGTCCGCCGAGTACGAGGCGGTGTAGACGTTGCCGGCCTTGACCAGGCGCAGGTACCAGACCGAGCCGGTCAGGTTGCTCGCGCCGGGCTGCGGGTTCTGCACGACCCCGCCGATCTCGCTGCGGAACTCGAGCCGCCGCGTGACCGCCTGGCCGGGCTGGTTGTCGGCGACGAAGTCGAGCTTGACGTAGTTGTCGTCATCGCCGTAGACGATCAGGCCGCCCTGCTGGTACTGCTCGTTGAACTGCGAGCCGTCGACCTTCGTGTCGAGCGTGAAGTCACCGGTGGGTGCCTTCTGCAGGATGAAGTTCGTCGGGTTGGTGTTGCCCGCGCCGTAGATGTCGCCGTTGGGGACGTCGACCTGCAGGACACCGTTGGCGACGCGGTACTTCGTGGAGTCCTCCCGCACGATCGCGTTCCACCGGCAGTGGTCCAATGCGGACCCGGTGAACTCGTCGTTCGGGTCGACACTCGCGACCTCGTCCGGCGCCAGCTGGAAGTAGTCGAAGCTCGCGTTGACGACCGGCGCGGTGGTGCCGCCGTTCAGCGCGAACAGACCGATCTTCGGGTTGGCGATGCCGGCGAGCGCCGCCGACCGGCCGACCGGGACGAACGTGGTGCCGTCCGCCGAGTAGGACGCGGTCAGGTTGGTGCCGTCGGAGGCGATCCGCACGTAGTACGTGTCGCCCGCCGGGCCAGCGGTCGCGTCGGCAGCCTCGTTGCGCGGCGTGCCGGCGCTCTCGCGGATGAACTCGATCCGCCGGGAGCCGCTGTAGAGCACGTCGACCTTGGCGTAGTTGTCGTCATCGCCGTAGACGATGAGACCGGCCTGCTGGTAGTTCGCCGTCGTCGGCAGGGTGATCTTCGTGGTGGCCTGCCACGTGCCACTGGGTGCCGGCTGCAGCACCAGGTTGGTGGCGTCGTTGCGGCTGCCGTACAGGTCGCCGGCCATGGTCGGCAGGATCAGCGATCCGCCGCCGACGGAGAACGTCTGGTTCTCCCGGACGACCGTCCACTTCGCACGGTCCAACGCGGATCCGAGGAAGTCGTCGGACTTCGCGCCGAAGCACGACGTGTTCGCCGCCTCGGCCTTCACGGCCACGCTGCTGTACCCCTTCGCCCCGCGGGCGTCGGTGACGGTCAGCGTCGCGATGAAGTTCCCCGCGGCCGTGTAGGTGTGGCTGGCGTTGGCCGTCGTGGCCGTGCCGCCGTCGCCGAAGTCCCACGCGTAGGTCAGCGGCGTGTCGCCCTCGGCGTCGGTCGCCGAGCCGGTGAACGCCACGGTGAACGGCGCCGTCCCGGTCGGCGGGGTGGCGGTCGCGGTGACCACCGGCGGCGCGTTGTCCGTCACGCCCTTGCCGATGAAGTCGACCCAGTTGATGTTGTAGCCGGCTCCGGAACCGGTGGCGATGAAGTACAGCGGGCCGGAGCTGGTGCTGGCGGTGACGTCCACCGTCAGGTCCACATAGGTCTGCCAGCCGCCCGTGCCCGGGACCGCGACGGACCCGACGATCGGGCCGTCCAGTGCGCCGGTGCGGATCTGGATCGTGCCGCCGGTGGCGTTGTTGCTGGCGGCGCGGATCTTCAGCTGGCTGATGCCGGTGAGGTTGGCCGGCGCGAAGGAGAACCAGTCGCCCTCCTCGACGAAGCCGATGTTCTGGAACCCACCCTGCGGGTCCCCGGTCGTCTCCGTCCGCACGCCCGGGTCGCCGCCGGCGGTCGAGCCCGGCACCCGCCCGGTGGCCGCGAAGTACTCGGCCTGCTTGCGCTTGGGCTGCAACTGGACCAGCGACCGCCCGGTGAGCGGCCCGGCGCCACCGGCGCCACCACCGTCCACATAGGAGGCCTCGATGACGGCGAAGACGTCGGCGTCGGCGCCGTGCCCACTGGCCAGGGAGGTCTGGACCGTGCCGCTGCAGCCGGTGTACTGGTTGAGCGGGTGGGCGTGCTCGTCGTGGCCCAGCAGGTACTGGACCTGGACCTTCGAGCAGTCGACCGGGCCGTCCTCGGGGTCGGTCACGGTCACCGTGAACGCGACCTGGTCGCCCCACTGGTAGAAGCCACCGTCGGGCGGCAGCGTGATGGTGACCTTCGGCGCGGTGTTGCCGACCGTGACGGGCACGTTCGCCGTGGCGCTGCGCCCCTCCGAGTCGGTGACGGTCAGCTGGGCGGTGAAGTTGCCGTTGCTGGTGTACGTGTGCGACGGGTTCGGGTCGCTGGACGTACCCCCGTCACCGAACGACCAGGCGAAGGTGATCGTCTGCCCGTCCGGGTCACGGGACCCGGCGCTCGAGAACTGCACGGCGAGCGGGGCGGGGCCGCTGGTCGGGTTGGCCGCGGCCTGCGCGATCGGGGCCCGGTCACCGGCGATGTAGTCGATGCGGTAGACGCCGGAGTCGTCGTTGTTGCCGCCGAAGCCGGTGCCCCACTCGATGAGGTAGAGCGCGCCGTCGGGGCCGAACTCCATGTCCATCGGGCGGATCGTGCTCATGCCGACCAACGCCTGGTTGATGTCCACAAGGGACTTACCGTCGGCGCTGACCTGCATCGTGTAGAGCTTGTTCTGGTTCCACTCGCCGAAGATGGCCTTGCCGTCGTAGTACTGCGGCCACTTCCTCTCCGAGGTGGAGTCCGCGTTGTACCGGTAGACGGGGCCGCCCATGGGTGCGCCACCGCCACCGATCTCGGGGAAGCGCGGGTTGCCGTCGTAGTCGTAGTCGACAGTGGCGGCGATGACCGGCGGCAGGTTCGTCAGGCCGGTGTTGTTGGGCGAGTTGTTGACCGGTGCGGCGCAGTCGAACGCCGGTCCGGCCGGGCCGGACGGGAACGTCCAGTCGCGGTAGGGCACGTTCGCGCCGGTGCAGTACGGCCAGCCGTAGTTGCCGGGCTGCCCGACGATGTTCCACTCGACGGTGTTGCCGGGGCCGCGGTTCGCGTTCGCCTGCGCGGCGTCCGGGCCGTAGTCACCGACGTAGAGCGTGTTCGTCTTCGGGTCGACGCCGATGCGGAACGGGTTGCGGAAGCCCATCGCGAAGATCTCGGGACGGGTCTTCGCGGTGCCGACCGGGAACAGGTTGCCCGACGGGATCGTGTACGTGCCGTCGGCCTGCGGCTTGATCCGGATGACCTTGCCACGCAGGTCGTTGGTGTTGCCGGCGCTGCGCTGCGCGTCGTAGTCCTGCCGGCCGGCCCGCTCGTCGATCGGCGCGTAACCGTCGGACTCGAACGGGTTGGTGTTGTCACCGGTGGCGAGGTACAGGTTGCCGGCGCTGTCGAACGTCATCGTGCCGCCGGCGTGGCAGCACGTGTTGCGCTGGGTGTCGACCTGCAGGACCTGCTTCTCGCTGCTCAGGTCGATCGTGTCACCGACCGCCGTGAACCGGCTCAGGACGTTGCGGGGTCCGCCGCCGTTGGGTGCGTAATACAGGTACACCCAGTGGTTCTGCGCGAAACCCGGGTCGAGCGTGATGCCGAGCAGCCCGTCCTCGTTACCGGTGAAGACCGGGACGGTCGCGGCGGTGACGGTGGTGTGCGTGTCCGGCTTGACGATCTGGACCCGCCCGTCGCGCTCGATGTAGAAGACCCGCCCGTCGGGCGCGACCGCGAGCTCCATCGGGTTGTTGGTGTTGCTGTCCAGCGTGGTCTTCTCGAAGCCGCTGGTCAGCGTGGCGCTGCAGTCGGACTTGAGCACGCCCGCGGCGGTCTCGATGCCGCCGAGCAGGTGCCCGAGGAACAGCGGGTCGGTGTAGGACTCCTGGGTGTGGCCGGCGCCCGTGTACCAGGAGCGCCCGCCGTCGTAGTCGCGGCACCACGCGAACGGGTGGTCGGCGCCCATGGCACCGGTCCCGGGCGTGTAGCTGCTCTCGTCCAGGCTGGCCAGGACGTGCACCTTGCCGCGGGGGTTGGCGCGGAAGTTGTACCACTCGTCGTAGCGGCTCCACCGGTCCGGCAGGTCCTTCGTGGACGGATGCGCCGGGTCCTCGACCTTGATGGTCGCCTGCTGCTGCGCCGGGTGGCTGGTGAAGTAGGCGCCGACGAGCTCGCCGTACCACGGCCAGTCGTATTCGGTGTCGCTCGCGGCGTGCACACCGGCGTAACCGCCGCCGGCCTTGATGTACCGCTCGAACGCGCCCTGCTGGTCGGCGTCGAGCACGTCGCCGGTGGTGGACAGCCAGACGACAACTTCATATTTTGCGAGGTTGGCGTCGGTGAAGGCGCCGGCGTCCTCGGTTGTGTCGACGGTGAAGCCGTTGGCGGCGCCGAGTTGCTGGATGGCGGCGATCCCGGCGGGGATGGCGTCGTGGCGGAAGCCCGCCGTCTTGGAGAAGACGAGGACGTCGAACGGTTCGACGGCCTGGTTCTGCACCGGAGCCTGGACGGGGGCCTGGACCGGGGCGGCTTGTGCGGCGACGGCCGGAAGGGCGACGGCCGCGGTGGCGATGAGGGATATGGAGGCAAGGCTGAGTAGCGCGCGTGACGCGCGCTGGCGGGTGGTGAACACGGAGCTCCTTGTGCGGGGTGGACACAGGTCGCTGCGCGCAACGGTTCGCCGAAAACCGGTGTGCGGATAAAAACCGGGGTTCTCCCGCCGAGGAGTCGTCCGGTCTTCGCGGTGGTTCGTTGTGTTACCTAACAAACTAGCCGCGAGGGCCGCCGCGCGGAAGGGTCGTCTGGTGGTCATACGGTTTCGCCGTGGTTTTCGAAACCGGTCGACCGGTTCCGCGATGGTTTGTGCCGGTCAGCTGATTGCCTGGTGGCATTTCGCCAGCCAGCTCCAGGTGGTTGTACGGCGCTTTCGCGGCCGGCGCCCGGTGGTTGCGCGGTGCTTTTCGCAACCGGCGTCAGTCGGTTGTGCGGTGCTTTTCGCAGCCGGTCAGCGGGGTGTCGAGGGTGGCCAGTGCCGTCGCCGTCGGTGCGTCGGCCGGGGTGTAGACGATCATCCGTAGCTCGGGGGTGCCGGCCAGCTGCATGCTCTGCGTGGCCAGCCGCAGATCGCCGAGGCCGGCGTGCCGGAAGATCTTCAACCGGCCGCGATCACCGACGCCACCCTGTGCGCCGCGGGCCTGCTCGCCACCACCGCTGCCCTGCTCGTCCCCCGCCGCCCGGCCTGAACTGCGGGTATCGACCAACGTGGGTGCGGTGCGCGTGGCGGGGTGGCGGACGGCCGCGCGGATGAGTGCGTGGGGGAGAAGGGGACGCAAGGGTTGAAGAACGAGCGTTCAGTACCGCAGCATGGGGTGTATGGGTGAGCTTGTGGCGCTGCCCAAGTCGGGCGACGTGTTCGAAGACGTGCGGGGCGATGACCGCACCATGCGGGTGACCTGTCACCCGATGCGCGGCACCGTGGTCGTCTCGCTGTGGGTGGACAAGATCTGCCGGGCGTCGTTCCAGCTGGCCGAGGGCGACCTGCCCAGGCTGCGGGCCGCCCTCGACGCGATGGCGTTCGACGCCGAGCCGACGGTGGTGCGGGAGGAGAGCGCCTGACCCGCTCAGGGCAGGTGCAGGACCATGCTCGGTGACGGGTGCTCCAGGACGACCCGGCCGGGCTGGGGCACACCGGTGTCCGGGTCCAGCTCCAGCAGCGTGACGGTGTCGGAGTGCTGGTTGGCCACGACGAGGGCGCCGTCGATCAGGGTGAAGTGGCGCGGCCAGGTGCCGCCCGTCGACACCTCGTCGAGGGGCGAAAGGCCGGCCGGGTGCACCGCGAACGTGGTGATGGTGTCGTTGCCGCGGTTGGCGACGTAGAGCCGCGTGCCGTCCGGGGAGATGAGCAGCTCGCTGGGGAAGTTGTCGCCCGCGGGCGGGACCAGCACGGACGGCTGGACGTCGAGGACGTCGAAGTCCGGGCCCAGGGTGGCGACGGTCGAGGAGAGCTCGTTGGCGACGAGGACCCGGCCGTCCGGGTGCAGCGCGAGGTGCCGCGGGCCGCTGCCCAGCGGGGTCGTGCTCGTGGCGCGCCGGCGTTCGAGGGTGCCGCCGGGCGTCAACCGGTAGTGGATGATCTCGTCCAGGCCGAGGTCGACCACGTACACCATGGCATCGCGGACCGTCACCTGGTGGGCGTGCGGAGCGGACTGCCGGACGGGGTGGACGCTGTGGCCGGCGTGTTGCACCAGGTCGGTGCGGGCCGCCAGGCCGCCGTCGGGGTCGAGGGCGAACACGGAGACGCTGCCGCCCTGGTAGTTGGCGGACAGGACGAACCCGTCGGTGACGGCCAGGTGGCACGGGGAGGCGCCACCGGTCGGCAGCGAGCCCAGCGGGGTGCCGTCGGGCCGGAACGCGGCGACGTGACCCTCGTCGAGCTCGGCGACCGTGTAGATCACACCGGTCGGGCCCGCGGCGAGGTAGGACGGCGAGGAGGCGCGGATCGGTGGACCCGCGGGCTTGAAATCGTCGTCGAAGATCGAGATCTGGTCGGCGTAGGAGCCGATGAGCACTGGCACCCCACCCACCCTAACGGTCCCCGATGGTAGGGCCAGCCCTACCACAAACAGCGGGGCTGCCCGGCTCGCTGTATCCGCGCAGGGCCGAGACGCTGGACACATGACGATCCTGGCCGACCGCACGTCCGACTTCACGACGTTGTCCAAACACATCCGTGCGGCCGGTCTGCTCGACCGCAGGCCCGGGTACTACGCCATCCGGTTCACCCTGGTCGCGGCCCTGTACGTCGGCGGGTGGGCGGCCCTGGCACTCACCGGATCGTCGTGGTGGGCGCTGCTGGTCGGGGCGGTCCTCGCCATCGCGTACGCCCAGGTCGCCCTGGTGGCGCACGACCTCGCGCACAAGCAGGTGTTCCGCGGGCGGCGCGCCTCGGAGGTCATCGGCATGCTGGTGGGCAACCTCGGCATCGGGATGAGCTACGGCTGGTGGATGAACAAGCACACCCGCCACCACGCCAACCCCAACCACGAGGAGCACGACCCGGACGTGGCGCCGGACATCCTGGTCTGGTCGACGCGGCAGGCGAACGAGGCCAAGGGCCTGGCCCGGCTCATCGGCGGCTGGCAGGCGCTGCTGTTCTTCCCCCTGCTGCTGCTGGAGGGGTTCAACCTGCACGTGGCCAGTGCCCGGGCGATCGGCAAGATCAAGCGTTCGAAACTCGAAGGTTTCCTGTTGTACGGGCACTTCGTGCTCTACCTGGTCGCCGTGTTCGCGCTGCTGTCGCCGGGCGTGGCGGTCGCGTTCATCGCCGTGCACCAGGGGCTCTTCGGCCTGTACCTGGGCATGACGTTCGCGCCGAACCACAAGGGCATGCCCACCCTCACCGGTGAGGACGAGCTGGACTACTTGCGCAAGCAGGTCCTGACCTCCCGCAACGTGCGGGGCGGGGTCTGGGTCGACGTGCTGCTCGGCGGCCTGAACTACCAGATCGAGCACCACCTGTTCCCCAACATGCCGACCCCGAACCTGCGCAAGGCCCAGCCGATCGTGGAGAAGTACTGCGCGGAGATCGGCGTCTCGTACCTGTCCGCGTCGTTCGTCGACTCGTACTCGCAGGCGCTGCGCCACCTGCACGCCGCGGGGGCACCGCTGCGCAAGTAGCGCCGCTACGGTGACGTCCATGGATCTTGGCACGGGGGAGCGGTACCGCAGGGGCTGGAAAATCATGCTCGGCTGGTACGCGGCATACGCGGTCGGGTGGATCGTCGCGGTGGTCTGGTACTACTCCAACCTGACCTTCTCCGACACCTGCAATCCGGGCGACCTCTTCTGCGACGAAGAGGGCGACACCTTCATCCTGAAGGTGGCCGCGATCGTGGGCGTGATCGTGCTGTCGCTGTGCCTGGTCCTGTCGTGGGCGCTGCTGCGGATGACCGTGGGATGGCTGCGGCCCGCCCCGCTTGCCGGCACCCTCGCGGCCCTCGCCGGACCGGCCCTGCTCGTGGCGTTGACCTACACCCGGCTGCAGCTCCCGTGAACATGCGAAAGGCCGGCCCCGCGCAGGGGCCGGCCTTTTCACGAAGGGTCAGCGACCGCCGAGCAGCCCGCCGACGAGCGGGAGGTTGCCGCCCGCGATGCCGTTGAGCAGGGGAAGCCCGCCGACGACCGGCAGCGCCTCCTCCGTGGCGGAGTGCCGCGGGCTGTACGCCGTCGAGTGCTTCGGCGCGTAGGTCTTCTCGGTCACCAGCGGCAGCTGGCTCGCCGCCTGCGGCAGGGCGCCCGTGGTCGGCACGAAGCGGTTCGCGACCGCGGTGGTGCTGACGCCGGGGGTCGGGCCGACGCCGCCGATCACCGGGACGCCGGTGACCGAGTCGTTCTTCAGCACGTCACTGCCGCCGAGCGGGAGGTCACCCACGAGCGGCAGGCCACCGGCCGCCTCGGTGCCCTGGATCCGCTGCACCCGCTGGTTGCCCGAGCGCTGGCCCTTGGCGCCGACCGGGATGGCGAAGTCGTCGACCGGCTTGAGCGTGCCCTGCACCGGCAGGCCGCCGACCAGCGGCAGGCCACCCGTGCCGCCGGCGAGACCCCCGACGAGCGGCAGGCCGCCACCCGCCCCGCCGGCACCGCCGACGAGCGGCAGGCCGCCACCCGCGGTGTTGCCCACCGGCAGGCTCGTGGCCTCGGTGCCGACGTTCGGGAACGCGGTGCGGGTGTCGGCGATCGACGTGCCCCGCAGCGTGTCGCCGGCGTCGACCGGCATCCCGGTCATGCCCGGCAGGCCGAACTGCTGCAGCGAACCGACCAGCGGCAGCGCGGCGACGGAGCCCTCGGCCGGCAGGGCGTTGGTCGGCAGGGCGTTGGTCGGCAGGGTCCGGCCCGGCACCGCCGAGATGTTGGAGACCTTGCTCGACGTGGTGCGGGGCAGGCCCAGCATCTCCGTCGGGATCATGTCCAGCACGTTGGGAAGTTGCTGGCTCCCCATCTGCGTCGTGGTGGTGCGGCGACCCGCCTGCGAGCTGCTGGCCGCACTCGTGTCGATGCGCGAGCCGTGTGCCTCGAGCTGCAACGACTGGTTGTTGGGACCCCCGGCGGGCGAGAAGAGATCGTCCAGCTGGCCGGGTACCAGCGAGGCGTCATCGGCATGTGCGGCACCGGCACCGAGCAGCAACATGCCCCCGGCCAAACCGACGGTACCGACCGCCCGGCGAAACCACGTGTTCATCCTCGTAAACCAATCTGGTCGACAAATCCGATCGTCAGTTCAACGACCAACCCGGACAAAGTGACGCGGCAGTTGTCGATCGGACGGGTCATCGGGCGTTGGTGATCATCGTTAGGATCGTCCCGTGGAGTCCGAATCCTGGTTGATGCGTCGGCTCCGCAGCGGGCTGCCCCGCCCTCAGGCGATCACCCGTCCGTGGCGGCTCGGACCCGCCGTCGACCCGAGCCGGCCGCCCCGGACGGCCGCCACGAAACAGATCGTCGTCTGGGGTGACGACCCCCTCGCGTATCGCCTGATCGAGGAGCTGGTCAACCAGTACGGGGTGCACGTCACCGCGATCCTGCCCAGCGTCAACCGCCGGCACGGACCCGAGATCGCCCGCCTGGTGCGCAACAGCGGCGGGCGGATCGTCGAGGCGGACCACGCCGACGGCGACGCCTTCCAGCGCGCCGACCTGGCCGGCGCCGACGCGCTCGCGCTGGTCAGGCAGGACGACATCGGCAACCTCGACGCCGCGTTGCAGGCCCAGGAGATCAATCCCGGGCTCCGGCTCGTCATCCGGATGTTCAACCTGCGCCTCGGCTACAGCCTCCGCCGCCACTTCGCCGACGCCCGGGTGCTGTCCGACGCACAGATGGCGGCGCCCGCGTTCGTGTCGGAGGCGCTGGGCGAGGTCGCGCCGGTCCACGTGCGGGTCGCGCGCCGCACCCTCTTCGTCGCCCGCCGCTCCGAGGTCCGCGCCGAGGACGTGATCTGCGGCCTGGCGGTGACCGCCGAGGACCACGAACCCACGCTGCTGCCCGCCGACCAGGGCGCCGCCGACCTCGTCCTCGCCGTCGCGACCGGTGAGCGGGTCAGCACCGTCATGCCCCGCGAGGACGGCCCGGACAACGCGCCGGTGCGTCGCCGGCCCCGCCGCTGGCGCTGGCTGCGCAACCCCTTCCGGGCCTACCGGGGCCTGGTCGGCCGCCGGCTGTGGACCACCGCGATGATCATGCTCGGTCTGCTCGCCGTCGGCACCGCCATCATCGCGCACTACAAACAGATCTCCTGGTGGGACGCGGCCTACGTGACGCTGCTGTCCGAGCTCGTCGGCGCCGGGCCCGACCTGCAGGCGCGCTGGCCCGAGAAGGTGGTCACGGTCCTGCTCAGCCTGGTCAGCATCGCGTTGATCCCGGTCATCACCGCCGCGGTCGTCGAGGCGGTCGTGAACGCGAAGCTGGCGATCGCGCTCGGCCGGCTGCGCGAGCCGCTGTCCGACCACGTGGTGCTCGTCGGCCTCGGCAACGTCGGCACCCGGGTCATGCACGCGTTCGTCGACCTGGGCGTGCCGGTGGTCGTCATCGACCGCAACGAGAACGCCCGCGGCGCCCAGTCCGCCCGGGACCGCGGCGTGCCGTTCATCGTCGGCGACGCCAGCCGGATCGCCACGCTGCGGGCCGCGTCCGTCGACACCAGCCGGGCCCTCGTCGTGGTCTCCACCGACGACCAGGCCAACCTGGAGGCGGCCCTCGAAAGCCGCGAGCTCAAGCCGGACCTGCGGGTCGTGCTGCGGCTCTTCGACGGTGCCTTCGCCGACCGGGTGCAGCGGGCGTTCGGCATCACCGCGTCGCGCAGTGTCTCGTACCTCGCCGCGCCGGCCTTCGCGGCCGCGCTGCTGGAACGCGAGGTGATCGGCACGATCCCCGTCGACCGCCGGGTACTGTTGCTGGCCGAGGTGCCGGTCGTCGCGGCCTCCGACCTCGACGGTGGCCAGGTCGCGGCGGCGGAGGACGTCGGCGAGGTCCGGGTCCTCGCGGTCACCACCGGCGGCGGCCGGCAGACCGTCTGGGGACCCCCGGCCAGCTACGTGCTGTGCGAAGGGGACCTGCTCATCGTGGTAGCGACCCGGCTGGGCCTGGGCAACCTTTTGGCTCAGACCGGCGGCACGGTCGACCCAACTCCCTGAGTTCCCGCCTCCTCACCCAGGGATCCGTCGTTGAATGGGGCGGATCGCCCGATTTACCCCTAACAGTCCGGGCGGTCCCTTCATGCGGACCATCGGGAGGAATGCGCTCATGCGCCGTAGGGTTTTGCTGGTGACCGGGGTGTGCGCCGTCGTCGCACTCGCCGGGGCAGGTGTCGCGGCCGCGACGTCGTTCGTCCCCGCGCGCCCGCCGGCGACCGCGTTCGCGGCGCCCGCGCACGAGGAGCCCGCACCCGAGCCGTCAGGGGTCCTCGAGGCGATCACGGGCGGCAGCGTCGAACGCACCTCGACGTTCCGTTACCCCGGCGCCGACTACGTGAAGGTGCACTTCTCCCGGCTCCAGCTCGACCCGGGAGACACGGTCAAGGTCGCCGACGCGAGCGGCACCGAGGTCCACCGGTACAGCGGCGAGCAGCTGCGCGACGCGGACAACTGGACGATGTCGGTCTCCGGCGAGTCGGCCACGGTCACCGTCGAGCGGGCCGAGAAGGACCCGCTGGGCATCCGGTCGAAGCTCGACGGCCTCGGCGTCACCGTCGACCGGGTCGCCCGCGGCCAGACGCCCACGGAACGCGCCGACGCCGAGGCCAAGCGCAAGGCCGCCGCGGCCGCCGCCCGGCACGAGGAGAGCATCTGCGGCCGCGACGAGAAGCAGGACGCCGTCTGTTACAAGTCGAGCGATCCCATCGCGTACGCCAACGCCAGGCCCGTCGCCCGCATCCTCATCAACGGCGTCGAGCTGTGCACCGCCTGGCGCCTCGGCGCGAACAACCGCATGATGACCAACGCCCACTGCTTCACCACCACCCGCGAGGCCCGCAACACCGAGGTCTGGTTCAACTACGAGTGCGCCCAGTGCGGCGGCGGCGCCACCCTGCGCCCCACCAAGGTCATGGCCGACCAGGTCCTCTCCACCGACGACGTCCTCGACTACACCCTGTTCACGGTCCGCAACTTCGACGCGATCTCCCGCTTCGGCTACCTGCAGCTGGACGACCGTGCCCCGGTCCGCGGCGAGGAGCTGTACATCCCGCAGCACCCCCGCGGCATGCCGACCGTCATCACCACCCACGACACCAGCGAGCGCAGCGGCAACTGCGCCGTCGCCAACCCCGCCTACGACGGCTACGACGTCGACACCGACATGTCGTACTACTGCGACACCGACGGCGGCTCCTCCGGCTCGCCGGTCATCTCCCGCCGCACCAACAAGGTCATCGCCCTGCACCACTTCGGCGGCTGCCCCAACTCCGGCGTCCGCATGGACCACATCGCCGCGGACATCAGGAATCTTCTGTAGAGGTCTCGTGTTCAGGGCCGGGTCCGTTTCGCGCCGTCGGGTAGGTTTTCCGGCATGCGGAACGTGCGCCCGGCCCTGTGGTTCGACCTGGTGCTCCTGGCACTCTTCGCCGCGATCACGGTCGCCCTCGCGCTGCGCACCCCGCTGCTGTCCGTCGACCTCGCCGTCCGCGACCTGGTCGACGCGCACCGCCCTACCTGGGCCTACTGGACCGCCCGCGTCTTCAACTACCTCGGCCAGGGCGGCCAGGTCCTCACCCCCCTGGCCGTGCTGACCGCGGTGTACGTCGGCTGGCGCACCCACTCCGTGCGCCCCGCCTTGCCGGTCATCGCCGGCTACGCCATCACGTACCTGACGATCGGCCCGCTGAAGCTGTGGACCGACCGCACCGCGGCCAGTGATCACAAGGTCGTCCACCCCGAGTACCTGTTCCACGTGCCGACCGGGATGTCATACCCCTCGGGACACGTGGTCAACGCGATCGTCTGGTACGGCGTGCTCGCCATCCTCCTCGGCGGTCTCCTGCGCCCCGGCCAGCTGCGCGTCATCCGCTACGGCGCCCCGGCCGTCGTGCTGTTCACCACGACGTACCTGAGCTTCCACTGGGTCACCGACGGCCTCGCCGCCATCTGCCTCGGCATCGTCCTGGACCGCGTCCTGCAACGCGTCCCCTGGAACGCCATCCCCCTGCCGTCCTGGTTCACGACCCGCGGCTGGTCCGGCCCGATCGCATATTGACCTTGGAGACTTTGTCTCGTCCTGGCAAGACAAAGTCTCCAAGGTCAACCTGAGTCGCTAGAGCCAGGTGCCGGCGCGCATCACGCGGGCGACGTGAAGGGACTCGTCGAGGACGACGAGGTCGGCGCGCAGGCCGGGGCGCAGGGTGCCGAGCTCGTCGCCGAGGCCGATCGCGGCGGCCGGGGTGGTCGAGGCCATCCGGGCGGCGTCCACGAGGGACAGGCCGGCGCCGGCCGCGCGGCGGAAGGCGGCGTCCATGGTGAGGGTGCTGCCGGCGATCGAGCCGTCGCGGGTCAGGCGGGCCACGCCGTCGGCGACCGCGACGCCCTGGCCGCCGAGGTCGTACTCGCCGTCGGGCATGCCGGCGGCGGCCATCGCGTCGGTGATGAGGGCGGCGCGGGCCGGGCCGGTGACGGAGACCGCGAAGGCGAGGGTGCCGTCGTGCAGGTGCACCCCGTCCGCGACGAACTCGCAGGTGATCGGGGCGGCGCCGAGCAGCGCGAAGACCGGGCCGGGCTGGCGGTGGTGCGGCGGGCGCATGCCGTTGAAGACGTGGGTGCCGACCGTCGCGCCGGCCTCGACGCCCGCGAGGGTCTCCTCCCAGGTGGCGTCGGTGTGGCCGATGGCGGCCACGACGCCGCGGGAGACGAGCAGCTTGATCGCGTCGAGCGCGCCGGGCAGCTCCGGGGCGACGGTGACCATGCGCACGGCGCCGTCGCCGGCGTCGATGAGGGCGGTGAGCTCGTCGAGGGACGGGTGGCGCAGGAACGCCGGGTTCTGCGCGCCGCAGCGGGCCTGCGACAGGTACGGCCCCTCGAAGTGCACGCCGGCCAGCACACCCTCGGTGACCAGTGGCGCGAAGGCCTTCGTGGCCGACAGCATCAGGTCCGGGGGCGAGGTGACGAGACTCGCCAGCAGCGTGGTCGTGCCGTGGCGGAGGTGGTACGCGGCCGCGGTGCGGGCGGCGTCCGGATCGCCGGTCGTGAAGGTGGCGCCACCGCCGCCGTGGACGTGGATGTCGACGAACCCGGGCACGACGGTGGACCGGTCGGCACCCGGCTCGGCCGGACCGACCTCGGCGATGCGGTCACCCTCGATCCGCACGAAGCCGTCCTCGATCACGCGGTCACCCGCGATCACCCGTACGCCGGACACCACCGTCATCGCGTTCCTCCTGTGCTGTTGTCGTGCAGGCTGTCCAGTGCGAGCAGGGCGGCGCCGAGGCAGCCGGCCTCGTCGCCGAGCGCGGCGCGGGTGATGGTCGGCTCGCGGTGGAACGTCACGCGCGCATGGACCCCTGCCCGCAACGGGGCGAGCAATGCCTCGCCGGCCTCGGCGAGCCCGCCGCCGAGGACGATGACCGCCGGGTCGAACAGCGCGATGCCGGTCATCAGGCCGTCGGCGAGGGCGTCGATCGTCTCCTGCCACACGGCGACCGCTGTCTCGTCGCCGAGCGCGGCGAGCCGGGCGACCTCTTCGGCGGTGGCGGGGCGGCCGGCCCGCTCGCCGTACCGGCGACCGACCGCCGACGCGGAGGCGATCGACTCGAGGCAGCCGCGCTGACCGCAGCCGCACATCGGTCCGTCGGGGCGCACCACGATGTGGCCGATCTCGCCCGCGGCACCGTGCGCGCCGGTGTAGACCTGCCCGTTGACCACGTTGGCCGCGGCGATGCCGGTGCCGATGGGAATGACCAGCACATACGAGTGGCCCCGGCCGGCGCCCAGCCGTGCCTCGGCGAGCCCGCCGGCGCGCACGTCGTGGCCCAGCGCGGCGGGCAGGCCGAGGCGCTCCTCCAGCAGGGCCTTGAGCGGCACGTCCCGGAAGCCGACGTTCGCGGCCCAGACGGCGATCCCGTTGTGCTCGTCGATCACGCCGGGGACGGCCAGGCCGGCGGCTCGCGGCTCGAGGCCCTTCGCGCGCGCGGTGGTGGCGAGGCCTTCGGCGATGTCCAGGATCGTCGCGATCACCGCCTCGGGTCCGCGCTCCCGGCCGGTGGCGTGCCGCTCGGCGTGCAACACCGTCGTGTCGCCTTCGGCGCCGACCAGCGCACACTTGATCCCGGTGCCCCCGACATCGAGGGCGATCACGGTCTGCGTCATGTGTAGCTCGTCCTCGCGCTGATCGATAGGGCATGAAACCGGGCGGGTTCGCGCATCATTGCGCACTCCTCCGCCGGCTGGCAACCGTAGCCCTCGGGTTAGTTCGAGCAGTTGCCTTTGCGTTTACCCGTAGTTTCGCGCATTATTGTGCACACATCTCGCACCGTACGCGCAGGGAGGGGCTTCGTGGACCGCTATGCGCGCTGGAACGCGCTCCTCGAGATCCTCACCGACAGCGGGCGGATCAGCGTCGAGGACGCGGCCGAACGCCTCGACGTCTCGCAGGCGACGATCCGCCGCGACTTCGACCAGCTCGCGCAGCAGCAGATGATCACCCGTACCCGCGGCGGGGCGGTCGCCAACGGCGTCTCGTATGACCTGCCGCTGCGGTACAAGACGGCGAAGCACGCCCCCGAGAAGCAGCGGATCGGCGCCGCGGCGGCCGCGCTGGTCTCCCCGGGCATGGTGGTCGCCCTCAACGGCGGCACGACGACCACCGAGGTCGCCCGCGCCCTGGCCGTGCGCCCCGAGCTGACCGGCGGGGTCGACGACGCCCAGCTCACCGTGGTCACCAACGCGCTCAACATCGCCAACGAGCTGCTCGTGCGCTCCCGCATGAAGATCGTGGTGACCGGTGGCGTGGTCCGCCCGCAGTCCTTCGAGCTCGTCGGCCCGCTCGGCGGCAACATCCTGCGCGACGTCACCCTGGACATCGCCCTGCTCGGCGTCGACGCGCTGGACGTGACCCTCGGCGCGGCCGCCCACCACGAGGGCGAGGCGGCGATGAACAGCCTCATGGTCGCCCGCGCCCGCCGGGTCGTCATCATCGCCGACAGCTCCAAGCTCGGCGGCCACGCGTTCGCCCGCATCTGCCCGATCGACCGTATCGACACGCTGGTCACGGACTTCAACGCGACGCCGGAGACCCTGGCCGCCTTCACCGCCGCCGGCGTCAAGATCGTGACCGCGTAGCCCTCCTCGGGTGCGGGCGATCACCGGGACGCGCCGGTAGGCTGGGCGGACCCCTTGCCGGCCCTTTCCGGCCTTCCGGCCTTTCGTATCGCAGCTTTGGAGCGACGATGAAGCGCGACGACCTCGCCGCCGCTCGTATCCCGACGCAGCCGTCCCAGGACCCCGACGACTTCGTCGACACCGACCTGGCCGTGGACCCGGGCGACGACGTCGAGGCGCTGGACGTCGAGGCGCTGGACGTCGAGGCGTTGGATGTCGAGGCGGCGGACGTCGCGGCGCTGGACGTCGCGGCGGCCGAGGAGCCGCCGGACCTGGACGACCGGAGCAAGCAGATCCTGGACTTCGAGCGGCAGTGGTGGCGCCAGGCGGGCTCCAAGGAGCAGGCCGTCCGCGACACGTTCAACCTGTCCGCGACGCGCTACTACCAGCTGCTCAACGCGCTGCTCGACAATCCCCTGGCCCTGGCCCACGACCCGATCGTCGTCCAGCGCCTGCGCCGCCTGCGCGCCTCCAGGTCCCGCCGCCGCTGACCCGACTTCCGTGATCCGGACGACCTTGTGCACCCAGAGGGGTACACAAGGTCTTCCGGATCATGAGAAGTAGGGGTCAGCGGGACTGTTGCTGCTCGGCGTAGGCGGCGAGCCAGGCGACCTGGGTCGGGTCCAGCGAGGGGCGGACGCGTTCGCGGGCGAGGGCCACGTGGGCGGCGGTGACCTCGGTGGCCTCCAGGGACTCGCGCATCGCGGCCAGGGCCGACTCGCGGATCAGGGCCGTGCAGTCCGCGGCCGAGAACCGGTCCAGGCTCGCCGCCAGGGTTTTCAGGTCGACGTCGGCGGCGAGGGGGACGGACTTCGACGCGGCGCGGAGGATCTCGGCGCGGGCGTCGGCGTCCGGGGGCGGGACGAAGACGAGGCGTTCGAGCCGGCCGGGGCGCAGCAGCGCCGGATCGACCAGGTCGGGGCGGTTGGTGGCGCCGATGACGACGACATTGCGCAGGGACTCGACGCCGTCGAGCTCGGTGAGCAGGGCGGCCACGACCCGGTCGGTGGTGCCGCCGTCGGTGGCCTGGCCGCGGGTCGGGGCGAGAGCGTCGACCTCGTCGAGGAAGACAAGGGTGGGCGCCGCCTCGCGGGCGCGGCGGAACAGCTCGCGGACGGCGCGCTCGCTCTCGCCGACCCACTTCGACAGCAGCTCGGCGCCCTTGACCGACAGGACGTTGGCCTTGCCGGTGCCGGCGATCGCCTTGACCAGGAAGGTCTTGCCGCAGCCGGGCGGGCCGTAGAGCAGGACGCCACGCGGCGGCTCGACGCCGAGGCGGGAGAAGGCGTCCGGGTAGGACAGCGGCCACAGGACGGACTCGGTGAGGGTCTGCTTCACCTCGACCATGTCGCCGACGTCGTCGAGGGTCACCTTGGCCAGCTCCAGGGAGGACTCGGCCATCGAGGTGGGACGCACGACCTCCAGGGCGGCTTCGAAGTCGGCCATCAGCACGCTAGGCGGCTCGGCTTCGCGGCGGTGGCGCAGCGCTGCCCGCACACCGGCCTCGCGGGCCAACGCGGCCAGGTCCGCGGCGACGAAGCCCGGGGTGCGGGCGGCGACCTCGTCGAGCTGGACGCCGTCGTCGAGGGGCATGCCGCGGGTGAGGACGGTGAGCTGTTCGCGGCGCCGGGCGGCGTCGGGGAGCGGGACCGCGATCTCGTGCGCCAGCAGGCCGGGGGAGTGCAGGGCGGGGTCGACGGACTCGGGGCGGCTGGTGGTGCACACGACGGCCTCGCCCTCGCGGACGAGCTCGCCGATCAGCTGGCGGAACACGGTCGACAGGGGGCCGGGCTGGTCGCGCGGGGCGAGGGCCTCGACGTCGGCGACCAGCAGGATCGCCGGGCCGGGCGCGCGCACCTCGCCGGCGGCCTTGCGGAGCCTGGCGGCGGCGTCGTTGTTGGTGAGCGCCGCGAGCTCCGGGGCCCACAGCGGCACGACCCGGGCCTGCACGCTGGTCGCGACGACGTGGACGAGGTCGGACTTGCCGGAGCCGGCGGGGCCGGTCACCAGCACCCCCAGCGACACCGTGGTGCCGAGCTTCGCCAGGACGTCGCCGTGGTGGAAGCCGAGGTCGAGCAGCTCGATCAGCTGCTCCGCCTGCGCGCGCAGCCCGGGAAGGTCGTCCAGCGACGGTGCGCTCTCCTCGACAGCGGGCGTGGTGATCACACTGCCCGGGGCGTGCTGCCAGCCGGTCGTGGTGATCACACTGCCCGGGGCGTGCGTGGCGTGTCCGTGCTGCCAGCCGACCGCGGTGTCCATGGTGACCAGCGCGCCCGGGTCGGGGTCGGCGGCCACGACGGTGAGCAGGGCACTGGTCCAGGCGTATCCGACGGTGTTGGACAGGCTGCGCCTGGCCGCCTCGAAGACGCCGGGGTCCAGCGAGGTCAGCGACACGTCCTGCGGCAGCAGCGACACGTTGTCGCCGACGGTGACGACCTTGCCGAGCAGCGCCAGCCGCAGCATCTCCGGGGACACGACCGCGGCGATCTGCGCCGGTCCGGCCAGGGTCACCGTCGCCGCCGCCCGCAACGGCGCGGCGGACACCGTCACCTGGCCGCCGTCGCGCAGGCCCAGGTTGCCCAGCAGCAGGTCGTCGGCGTAGAGCAGGGCGCGGCTGGCGGTGGCCTCGGCGACCGCGGCGATCCCGGCCGACCCGCGCCGGCCGGTGAGCAGGATCGGGTCACCGGCGCGCAGCCCCAGCGCGGCGAGCACCTCGGGGTGGAGCCGGACCACGCCACGGCGGGCGTCCAGCGCCGCTGGGCGCAGGCTGGCGGTGAGCGTCAACGTCGCGGACACGGGACCGAGCGTATAACCAGACCGCTTGCCGGAAAGGGCGCCTGAGGCGGCCGCTTGCTGAGAAGGGGCTGAGGAATGCGTCAGGCGGCAACATCGGTTGCGTACGTTTGGCCGATGCGTCTCTTACCGCGTCTCAACCGGCGCAGGGTCATCGCCGGGTCGGTGGTCACCCTGCTGCTGGTCGGCCTGGTCGGCTGGGCGGTCATCCCCTCGCCCGCCACGTTCCGCACCGAGGAGCAGCGCATCACCGTGCGCACCGGCCCCGACGACGCGACCGAGGTGACCCTCGACACGACGCTGTACCTGCCCAAGAAGAGCGGCCGGAAACCGGCGATCCTGCTCGCGCACGGCTTCGGCGGCACCAAGCAGAGCGTGAAGTCCGACGCCGAGGACTTCGCCGACCTCGGCTACGCGGTGCTCACCTGGACCGCGCAGGGCTTCGGCCGCTCGACCGGTGAGATCCACGTCAACAGCCCCGACTGGGAGGTCAAGGACGCGGCCCGGCTGCTCGACTGGCTCGCCGCCCGCCCGGACATCCAGACCGACGCGGCCGGCGACCCGCGCGTGGCCGCGGTCGGCGGCTCCTACGGCGGCGCGCTGGCGCTGCTGCTCGCCGCGCAGGACCAGCGGGTCGACGCGATCGTCCCAATGATCACCTGGAACGACCTGTCCCGGGTCTTCCTGCCCGAGTCGACCGGCCAGGGCCCCGCGGCCGGGGTGTTCAAGAAGCAGTGGGCCGGCCTGTTCTTCGGCTCCGGCAGCGCGACGACCGACCTGCTGAATGCCGCGCCGCAACGGACACCCACCGGCGACGCGCAGTGTGGGCGGTTCGCCCGGGACATCTGCAACGCCTACCTCGACATCGCCACCACCGGCAAGGCCGACGAGGACGCGATCGCCCTGCTGCGGCGGTCCAGCCCGGCGCCGGTCCTGGACCGGATCAAGGCGCCGACGCTGCTCATCCAGGGGCAGGTCGACACCCTGTTCCCGCTGAGCGAGGGCGACGCCAACGCCCGTGGCATCGCCGCCGCCGGCACGCCGGTGCGGGTCGCCTGGTTCACCGGCGGCCACGACGGCGGCACCGGCCCGCAGTCCGAGGTCGACCGGCTGCGGTTCCTGACGGCGCAGTGGCTCGACCACTACGTCAAGGGCAACGGCAAGGCGCCGGAGAACAGCTTCACCTACTCGCGGGTGTCCGGCCTCAACGCCCAGGGCCGCGGGCTGGTCACGGCGGCCTCGTCGCTGGACACGTATCCGGGCGTCGCCGGCACGTCCACCGCCGGTGTGGCGCTCACCGGCGGGCCGCAGGACATCGCCAACCCGCCCAACGGCAACCCGGCGGCGATCTCCTCGCTGCCGATCGCCAACATCGCGAGCCTGCTCGGCGCCGGCGTCTCCGCCGAGATCGACGGGCAGCACGCCGACTACACCTCCGAGCCGCTGCCCGCGAAGCTCGACGTGGCGGGCGCGCCGACCGTGCGCATCCGGGCCGCGTCGCCGACGGGTGAGGCGGTGCTCTTCGTCAAGCTCTACGACGTGCCCGCGAAGGGCGCCCCGTCGATCCCGGACGGGCTGATCGCGCCGGTGCGGCTGACCGGGCTGCCCACGAGCATCGCGGACGCGCGGCCGGTCACCGTGACCCTGCCCGCCGTCGTGCACCGCTTCGAGGCGGGCAGCCGGGTGCGGATCACGATCGCCTCCGCCGACACCGCCTACTCCTCGCCGGTGGACCCGGTCGTCTACCAGGTCGCCGCCGACGGGACGCTGACACTGCCGAACGTCGCCGGCACGCCGATCGCCAACCCGGACGTCATCTGGCGATACGTCCTCGCCGCGCTCGTCGCGCTCATCGCGATCGGGCTCACCGTCACGATCCTGATCGCCCGGGCCCGGGGCCGGCGCATCGAACGCCGCGTCGACGCCGACCTCGCCGACACGCCCCTCGTCGTGCGGGGGCTGCGCAAGACGTACGGGGACTTCGTCGCCGTCGCGAAGGTCGACTTCACCGTCCAGCGCGGCCAGGTCGTCGGCCTCCTCGGCCCCAACGGCGCCGGCAAGACGACGTCGCTGCGGGTCCTGATGGGGCTGACCCGGCCGACCCAGGGCGAGATCCTCGTCTTCGGCCACCAGCTCCTGCCCGGTGCGCCGGTGCTGTCCAGGGTCGGCGCGCTGGTCGAGGGGCCGGGCTTCCTGCCACACCTGACCGGTCTGCAGAATCTGCGCCTGTACTGGGCCGCGACCGGCCGCCCCACCGAGGACGCCCACTTCGACGAGGCGTTCGAGATCGCGGGCCTCGGCACGGCCGTGAACCGGCGGGTGAAGACCTACAGCCACGGCATGCGCCAGCGCCTGGCCATCGCGCAGGCCATGCTCGGCCTGCCGGAGCTGCTCGTCCTCGACGAACCCACCGACGGCCTCGACCCGCCGCAGATCGCCGAGATGCGCAAGGTGCTGCGCCGGTACGCGACCGGCGGCCGGGCCGTCCTGGTCTCCAGCCACCTCCTCGCCGAGGTCGAGCAGACGTGCACCGACGTCGTCGTCATGCACCGGGGTGAGGTCGTCGCGGCCGGCAAGGTCGACGACATCGTCGGCGACTCCCCGACCGTCCAGCTCGACGTGTCCGACGTGGACGCCGCCGAGAAGGTCCTCGAGGAGCTCGAAGGGGTCCGCTCGGTCGCCTGGTCCGGCGGCAGCGGCCTGGTCGTCGACATCGACGGCGTGCCCAGGTCCGAGGTCGTCGCCGCGCTCGTGCGGGCCGGCATCGGGATCGACCGGGTGACACCGCGGCGGCGGCTCGAAGACGCGTTCCTGTCGTTGGTCGGCGGCGACACCAAGGCCAGCGGGGAGCGGTCATGACCGGCCAGCGGAGCGTCTCGGGCCGGTCATCAGGAGTTCAGTGTCAGGGCATGCGCCCGGAGCGGAGTGAGGACGCA